>NZ_ABIC01000047.1 GCF_000172075.1 Shewanella benthica KT99 | reverse complement strand
CGGAGTATTTTCGTTCCCCCAGCAGACTGCAGAGGGGATCCGTGATGCCCTGCAGCTGAGCTCCCTGTTTATTGATTTCGAATTTGATGACCACCTGTTTAGCCCATGTGGATATTCTCTCAATGGCATTAAAGGAGATAGATATTTCACCCTGCACATTACCCCACAGGAACAGAGCTCCTATTGCAGTTTTGAGACCAATTTGACAGAAAAGGATTTACCGGCTGAAGTACTCGAGCACTTTTTATTAAAATTACAGCCCGAGCGCTGGGACTTGATCTGTGTCGACCGACCCTTGCTCGTCGCTAAATCGCGAGATAATACCAGCATCAACACCTGTTCTATTACCACAGATGCTGGCTATGATGTTTATTTTAAGCATGTTGATCAACAAGATGAATTGCTTTTCACCCAAATTATATAAATATTTAGACCCGTTGGAGAGTGTATGACCACCATGATAGATAAACCTGACTACTCATTGTATTCCAATGCCTTTGGTTATCTAAGACAACCCCTGAATTTTAATCCCATTGCATCGGATGCCGATGTGGTGATCTTAGGTTTGCCTTTCGATATGGCCACGACAGGACGTTCTGGTGGTCGTATGGGACCAGGCGCTATTCGGCAGGCCTCGATTCATTTAGCCTGGGAAGAGACCCGTTGGCCCTGGGATTTCAAACTTAAGGATCATCTTAAGATCGTTGATGCCGGTGACCTTGTCTATGACTGTGGCGATTCGGCAGATTTCACCCGCAGAGTCGAAGACTTTGCCACGGCCATTCTCGATGCCGGCAAGGGCTTGTTGAGCTTTGGTGGCGATCACTTTGTCACTCTACCTCTGCTCAGAGCACACTTTAAAAAGCACGGTAAGATGGCACTGCTTCATTTCGATGCACACACTGACACTTACAGCCAAGGCAGTAAGTATGATCATGGCACCATGTTTTACCATGCACCGAAAGAGGGGCTCATTTCAACCGCGCATTCGATTCAGGTAGGGATCAGAACCGAATATGATCGCGAATCACATGAGTTTCAAGTGATCGATGCCGCGACTGCCAATGATATGCAAGCCGACGATATCGTGGCACAGATTAAGGCGCGTGTTGGTGACATGCCCTTGTATGTGACATTCGATATCGATTGTTTAGACCCTGCATTCGCGCCGGGCACAGGTACTCCCGTGTGTGGCGGGTTAACCAGTGATAAAGCCATGAAAATTTTACGCGGCTTGCGCGGTATGAACTTGGTCGGTATGGATGTAGTTGAAGTGGCCCCAGCCTATGATTCGGCCGAAATCACCGCTCTGGCGGGGGCGACTCTGGGGCTCGAGATGTTGCATTTGTGGGCAGATAAAAAAAGAAACACCCATAAAAAATAGCGATTAATGACTGGTGTAGGGAAAGTAAAAATGTCGAAACTGAGTGATATCAGGCGTGAATATACCTTGGGTGGACTCAATGAAGAAGATCTTCCAAGTGATCCTATGGTCTTGTTCTCTAAATGGATGGAGCAGGCAAGGGACAGTGACTTGCTGAGTGATCCTACCGCCATGGTGCTGGCCACTGTCGATGCCGATGGACAGCCATTTCAAAGAATCGTGCTGCTTAAACGTTTCGATACCGGTGGCTTCGTATTTTTTACCAATTTAGCCAGCAGGAAGTCACAGCATATCGCCGTTAACTCAAAAGTTAGCATCTTGTTTCCCTGGCATTCACTAGAGCGACAGGTGGCCATCACAGGCGAGGCCGAGGCGTTGTCGACAGCTGAGGTAATGAAATACTTTATCACTCGTCCCAAAGAGAGCCAGATCGCTGCCTGGGTCTCTAAGCAGTCGAGTAAGATCTCTGCAAGACAGGCGCTAGAGAGCAAGTACGCTGAGATGAAAGCAAAATTTCGCAAAGGTGAGGTGCCCTTACCTAAGTTTTGGGGCGGCTATATCGTTAAGCCAACTAGTATTGAGTTTTGGCAGGGAGGAGAGAAACGTCTTCATGACCGTTTTCTCTATACCAAAGAAGCGGCTGGCTGGGATATCTGTAGGCTCGCACCTTAAAGATTCACACATATGCTTACGTAAAAAATGACAGTGGCGATGACACTGTCATTTTTTTACTTGCTTTATCAGCATTTACTTATGTAAATTCATTTATATACTGTCTATACCATTCCGAGTAAGTATCTGATCATTCAGCGGGAGTTCAAAGCACTGTAGGCAAGGTCTATATTTGCTCCTGCATTATTCTACCTTCACCCGTCCATGGGCTCGTACCTCCTGCATCTGACCTCCATGGTCTTAAGCGTTCCATACATTTCCCATATCCCTATGGGTCAGGGAAATGTCTTATTTTGTATGGAACAAAATAGACCATGCAGTCGTATATCGAGAACATTCAACGTAGCATAAAGGGCTTTGCCCTTTGCTTTAAACATCAGCCGCACTGCGTGAGGCTCTCAGTGTTTCCACTTTTGTGTTGCATTGACTTAAAAGGGAATAACCATTTCCTCATCAATGCGCCTTGAATTGAAAAAACTGAGAGTCTCTGAACTGACCAGATACTTATATGGCATGGTATTACTAACGAATCATATTTCGATTATGACAATGAATAGAGGGAGCAAGTATGAATAAGTTATTGATAGGGATCTTGTTATGTTCAATTGGCGGGGCCGCATCGGCGACACCTTGGACTGTTGACAGTAAAAATTCTAATGTGAATTTTATTTCAACAAAGAAAATCAACGTGGCAGAGGTGCATCATTTTAACTCTTTCTCCGGTCAGTTGGATGACAGTGGCAAATTTGCGTTGACTATAGACTTGGCGAGTGTATGGACCAATATTGAGATCCGTGATACCCGGATGAAGGAACTGCTTTTTGAGGTGGGTGTGTATCCGAGGTTAGTGTTGAGCTCAAATATCGACTTGTCTAAGCTTGCCGATATTGCTGTTGGCGGCACGAGTGTCATGGAGTTGTCTGCCGAATTATCGATGCACGGTAAGAAACAGACACTGCCTATTAGAGTCACTATTGCTAAATTGTCAGAAAATCGGCTCTTAGTGGTGAGTATGCAACCCATTATAGTCAACGCGGCGAATTTTGCTTTGACGCCAGGCATTGAGAAATTAACAGCAATCGCGGGCTTGACCTCGATAAGTCAGGCTGTTCCGGTGTCATTTGTATTGAATTTAACCCGTTAAATGCTTGATGTAACAAATTAACTTACCTAGGATGAAAACAGTTTAAAATTTCGATAGACTGGGCGGTGAGCATGGCATCTAGCATGCTCTAATTGAAAAGGTGAATAAGGTTTAAGATGGTTACAGATAAAGATGGATATATGCATCTCATTCAGTACCTCACAGAGCATTTAGGTCTGTTTGAGGGGAAAGAGGTGGTTTCTGTGGCGGGAGATACCGTGATGGAACTATTCGAAGAGCTGTTATCGGCGCAGATCATCATGTTGTGTGGTCAAAATCCTTCTCTGACTTTTGCACAAAGAAATACCATGATCCGTGAAATTGATGCGATAGATCTATGATCTCGAAGAGATCTTAGCCAGTGTAGGCAAAAGAAATGCCACACCCGAGCAGACCTTGTTTATCACTGAATTCTCTGGTTTGATTAAAAACCTGTTCGATCAAGAAATCGCTAAACTTGTGGACGCATCGCAGTAAACATTAGCCAATTTAAATCGTCAATGTACGCAATATGAGTCGCGTTATTGATTCGGGACACTCCTTTATCGACACTTTACTCTAGCTGGATTTTATATTTGGTTACGGTATTTTACATTTCCATTCTTGCTATTTTGGTGGGCAATTCACAATTTTAGCGTGAATGCGTTCGACCTTGGATGGGGTTTTTTCTCATTAGTGGTGCCACTTCCGTTTGTTCCGTTTATACTTGTTTGGCTAGGTGTGCAATTTTCCCGGCACTTCAGGTGCTTTAAAACGGGTGCAGACTTAGGCAAGCACCTGATTCATTATTGGTGTATTTTGTGCCTATTGAGTTTGTTCGTTTTTTATTTTATTGACTGATAGTTCGCTTTTAAAAGGCTTGCAAGGAGTGCAACATGCTAGAAATCTTGGATGGGTTTAATCACGATACCGTGGCGATAAAGGCCTCTGGTGTTGTCACCGGCGATGACTATGACAAGCGTTTATTGCCTGCTATCGAAGCAAGACTTAAAGATCATGCGTCGATCAAGCTTTGGTATGAGTTTGACGAAGGCTTTAAAGGCATCAAGGTGGAAACATTATGGGATGATGCCATGTTAGGTTTTTTTCATTTGACTGATTTTTCCAGAGTCGTCATCATTACCGACAGCGAGTGGATCACTGGCATGGCGAAAGCGATGGCTTATATGATCCCCTGTCCGGTTAAGGTGTTCGATAAAAGCAGCAGCCATTTGGCTGAACAATGGATTGCAGATAACGAAAGTTAATCTCTCGCCATGGTAATGGAAACCACTTTATACCATTCCATATAAGTATCGGGTCGGCTCTTGGGTCGGCCTTTTTACTGTTTGATTTCTTTTTTTTATTTTTGGAGTCGGTAAACATAATACTGAAAAAATAGGTTTATGTATGTTGTTACTCTCTACACCTGCGTTAGCACAAGATAAAACCATCATAGGTCCGACGGCAGAGATGTCTGTGGTCGAGACTAAGTTTACTTATGTCGCACGAATCGATACCGGCGTAGTAGAAAACTCACTTCATGCAGTCGATTTTAACGTCGCCAATGGTGTCGATGACATGGACGCCAATATTGGCAAGATGCTCAGCTTTACCACAGAGAATGAGAAAGGTGTTTCTCATCGCGTACAGGCCATGATTGTCGAGATATCGCTGATCCGTAATGCTCAGGGCAGCGAGAACCGCTATATGGTGGAGCCCACGGTTGGAGAACCTGATCAGGAATATAAGGTGAAAGTGAACCTCAGGGACAGAAGTAAAATGAGTTATAAGTTACTCATAGGACGAAACTGGTTGCAGGGCCATTACCTGGTGGACGTAGAGCGTTAATCAGCAATAGTCAGTAAACATCTTACTTCTGTGTATTTGGCCTGTTTAGAGCTAAGACTTAACTCTCCTTCAAATTCAATTTTCAGCCAGAGGGCTAACTCTGCCAGGGTGCCTGTACTCGTGTGTTCCTTAATCTGCTTGTTTATCTCTTCCAGATGCGAAGGTTCGATACCTAGGCCATTATCCCTGATGCATACCACTAGCTGTTGGCCGTCTTTATGCACTGAGATAGTGATCTCATTTTGCTTTGTGTCCATGGTGAAACCATGGGATAAGGTATTCTGTAACAGTTTATAAAACAGCAGTAACAGCGACCAGGGCGAGACTTGTAAGGTCAATTTCTCAGAACATTCCAGGCTAACCTTCACCTTGTATGCATCGAGTTGTGGGGCTAATACGGCTAACAGATGTTCCACAAACTGGTTGATGTGCACTGACTTAATCGCTTCGCTCTGAGGCACCACAAGGTAGAGCAGGTGACGAAGCTTATCGGTTTGTTCTGTGACAAGGTGCTTAAGCTCCAACAGCTCATCCCCCCGTTGCAATGGGCTATCCAGACTCAGCTTGGTGAAGAGCAGTTCATGCTCTTTGAGTTGTTCGCGTAAGATGTCGGTAATTAGTTGGGGCATTAACTTATGGTTCTGCACCCCGATATGTTGCAGTTGTTGCTGGTGTTTTTCTATGCTAATGCTCGACAGCTCAACCTGGCGTAGCGTCATCTTGAGCTGTTGCACCTGCACCTCCCGGTGAACCAAGTGTTGATTGACTTGTTCAATCTGGTTGGTCAACTCCTGGTTAATCGTTTTTATATGGCTGATATCGAACGCCATGGCGCCCAAAGCAACAATGTTTCCTTCATTATCCTGAATGGGATATTTAGTGATCAGGTAGGTGATTTCACCTTGATTGGTTGGGATGGGTTGCTCAAAACTTTGCGGTGTTTCAGTGTTGGCAATGATCTTGTCATGACTGGCAATGATCTCGGCGATGTGGGCAGGAAAAAGATCCCTGTCTTTAGCCCCGATCACCTTGTCCCGCTCAAGACCTAACACCTCACAGAACTTATCATTCACTAAGGTATAACAGCCTTCTGTGTTCTTAATACAGATGAGATTTTGTGATGAGTTGAGTAGGTCATTGAGCTGGTTTTTATGTTTGTTCAATTGAATTTGAGCGTGTTTTTGCATCGCTAGTTGCTGTTCCAGCGCCAGGTTACTGGCATCTAAACTGGCATAAGCTATTTCAAGTTGTTGATTTCTTCTTGTAAATGCCTTGGCTAGCTTGCCTATCTCATCTTTGCGTTGATTGGCGGTTAGCTCTAATTTCGCTATGTTGCCCTCTTGCAGATACTCAACCATCTTGGAGATGGGTTGGATAAATAATCTATGCTGGAACATAAATAGCACGACAAGGGCAATCAATTGAGTTAACAGCAAAAGCATACCTATTTTTGCCGCAATTGCATGCTCTTTATTACCCACTTCACTCAGTGGCGTCACTAAGATTATTTTCCAGTAGGTTCTGGGCATGTGAAATACTGAGACTAATACTGGCTCATTGAGCAGAGGGTCTTGGTCTAAGACAAAGCTAGTGATGCGTTCAGAATTTGGCGATATTCCCCTAGCATTGGCATTGATAAGCGCCGAGAGCCTGTCTCGTTTAGATACATCCAGGGTATTTAACAGAGTATCGAATTGGGTTTTATCATAGGTGCTGCTCGACCTCGCATGCTTTAGGAATTGCGCATCAATTTTCTCTATCTCAGCCAGGATTGAGGCGTATGCAGGATGATCTTGGGTGAATGTCTCGAAGGGAAGACTCAAGTAAGGCGAGGGTTTACTTGAGTCTTGCTCCTCTGAATCATAGGGATGAGCCAAGAGGTTGTTGTTACTATCGAGTGCAAACAGATAACCTTGGTGCAGCGCTAACTTATTAAAAAATGATTTTAGTGATGAAAGCGCCAGATCGACCGTCGATATTCCGATAAATTGGTGCTCTAACCACATGGGGACCGAAGCGGTGATCATGGTTTCATTGGTATGTGGATCGATATAGGCATCGGACCAGTAGGTGGTGCCGACAGGATAAAAACGCGTCGGTTTGTACCAGAGTGCTGAATGATAGCCTGATCCATGGGTATTATCATATCCGTAGACCAGCTCAAATTTATTTTGCTCATTACGAGCCCAGAAGTAACTGTTACGCAGTTTAGATGAATCGAACGCACCGGGCTCTGGCCATATTCCTCCCCCCGCTATCAGAGATTTTTGTCCATCGGTATTGAGGAGGGCGGGGATGATCTCTTGTAGTTGCGATGGAGAATGTGCATAAGTGACGCCTATAGAGGCCATTGAGGCGGCGAGGGCTTCAATTTTTGATGTGATTTGCTGCAGTTGAGCGACTATGGTCAAGCCTAAATTTTGGCTCAAGGACACTTGGGTCTCCTGATGGTGCTTCTTCTCTATGGATAGAATAAGCCAGGTACTCGACGCGATGATCAGGACTACGATACAGAACTGAATGATAGAAAACTTAAAGGGTAAGCTGTTCAGCCAATGTGTGTTGAAAGAGCGCGGGTCATTGGGGCCATTATTTCCCATTTAGGCATACTTCCTTTTTACTCTCATCATTGAGATAGTATTCTACCATAGATGAAAAACATCAGGTTTAAATCAGGTCGAAGTTTAGCCTGAGTGATTCGGTGGATTGGAAAAATTAACAAGCCCTGTGGCTTAAGCATAGGGCTTGTTATTTAAATTACTTACTCAGGTATAACTCTTGAAAAATTAAATTTTGAGTCCTACCAGCAGTTGATCTAGCTGCTCCGCAGTAGCATGCAGTTCATCACAACCCGATACCGAGTCATTAGCAGATTGTTCAACGTTATGGGATTGGTTGCGGATCTCCATTAAGTCTGTCGCGATCTCGTTTGCCACTGCCGATTGCTCATCGGCGGAGGTGGCGATGAGCACACTCATCTCATATACACGGCTACTGTGTTCGGCAATGGCTTTTAAGTCATCACCGGTATCGAGCACGTGCTTCTTACCTTCGTTTGCCTTGTCTACGGTGCGCTTCATCACTTGAGTTAAGTCTTGTGATCCCGTCTGCAGTGCCTCGATCATCGATTTAATCTCGACAGTCGCCGCTTGAGTTCGTCCCGCTAGGGTGCGGACCTCATCGGCGACAACGGCAAATCCACGACCTTGCTCACCGGCGCGAGCGGCTTCGATGGCGGCGTTGAGTGCCAGCAGGTTAGTCTGTTCAGAAATCGAATTAATCGTGGTAACCACAGCGTCAATTTTTGCCGCATTTTCATTTAGGGTATTCACTGCCGTGGAGGCCTCACCTATTTCATCTGATAGCATCTCGATGGCGTTAACTGTGGTGGCTATATCCTTTGAACCCGCATCAACCTGAGCATTGGCCTCTTGCGTCTCAATAGATGACTGCTCGGCATTACGCGCCACCTCTTTGACCGCAGCCGTCATCTCTTCCATGGCCGTTGCCAGTGAGTCGAGATGCTGTCTCTGACTAGAGGCCAGAGACTGACCCTTCTGGGCATTTTGACGAAATGACTGCACCACTTGACGGATCTGCATGCTGGCCTGACTCAGTTCAGTCACTAAATTATGTTGACGCTCGACCAAGGTATCTATGCTGATGGCTAATATACTGAACTCATCTTTTACCTCGAAGAAGTTGAGTCTTCCGGTCAGATCGCCATCTGCCGCTCTCTTAAGCGCCATCACATTCGTGTAGAGGGCACCACCGACGAAAGAGGCGATGTAATAGTTGGAAATAATGATGATTAAGACGAGTGTCATAAAGCAGGCTATGACATAGCCCCAAGATCCATCCATAACGCTGTTGAGATCACTCACTGTCACGACAGCGGCAACGCCGTTTCGATCCAGAGAACCTATGGCTTGAGTCTGATAATTATCGCTGACGATGCCACCACCTTGATTGGCCGCCTTAGCTTGATCCCGAGATAGATTCTGCTCATTGATAACCAGCTGAAGTCGTGTCAGTTGGTGTAGATATTCGGCTTGTTGCTCCTCAGGGATATATTGAGCGCTGAGTGTCACTATCTCGTCGATGGCTCTTGTTTGTTGCCGGGCCGCATCATGCTGGCTCTGGGTTATCTGCAGCATAAATTGGCTATAGAGGATGAAGGAAAGCCCTATTAAGGTGAGAATGGGAATAATGGCCAGGATGGCGAATTTAGTTTTCAGGGTCATTTTTATAAGAAACTGGTCTATCCAACGAAATTTCACTTGTTTCATAGCACTTCTCTGTTGCTGAATGTCATTACACATGTATATCGGGTCTTTGGCCAATTTCTTGACCTGTATTTAGTATTCATGGGTTTGAACGTTCAATGTTTGTGCGTATTGTTAGCTAAATGCGTGTTTTGCCACAACTACTTTACATTAGTAAAGGGGGGGGGGGGGGAGTTCGAGCCTTATTCACACATTGGCTATGTAATTTCCGATGCCGAGGGATATATATTGGGGATATGAAGGCGATATCTAGGTTTTATGGGTAAAAAGCGTAAATTAGCCCTAGTCAAAATCGATGAGCTCACGTAAAATTTGTCTCTTTTTCTATTTTCGTAAGATAAATAGACAGTAACACAAAGTAATGGCCTTAATGAAAAGGTCAAATGCACTGGAAGAGATGATGTCACAGTTAACAGAGATCGTAGAACAGGCCTTGTTGGCCATCGATGGGGCGAGTGATCTTAAAGCCCTCGATGAGCTTCGTGTCGAATACCTAGGCAAGAAAGGTAAAATAACCGACATGATGAAGATGATGGGTAAACTGAGCCCGGCTGAGAAACCCGCTTTCGGTCAAGCTGTGAACCAAGCCAAACAGGCCGTTCAACAGAAATTATCTGAATGTATCGAAGGCTTAAAAGCGTCAGAGTTAGCGGCTAAGCTTACGGCTGAGAGTATAGATGTGACCCTGCCCGGTCGTTCAATCGGTAACGGCGGACTGCACCCGGTAACGCGTACTATCGAACGTATCGAAACCTTCTTTGGTGAACTTGGCTTTAGCGTTAAGCAGGGGCCTGAAATTGAAGATGATTTCCATAACTTCGACGCACTAAACATCTCGGAGCATCATCCTGCTCGTGCCGATCATGATACTTTTTACTTTAATCCTAAAGTCATGTTGCGCACTCAAACTTCTGGTGTGCAGATCCGCACCATGGAGAATGAAAAGCCGCCTCTACGTATCATCTCTCCTGGTCGCGTCTACCGTAACGATTATGATCAGACTCACACGCCTATGTTCCATCAGGTGGAAGGTTTGTTGGTCGCCGAGAACGTGAACTTTGCCGAGCTAAAAGGCATATTGCACGACTTCTTGCGTAACTTCTTCGAGGAAGACTTAGAAGTGCGTTTCCGCCCTTCATACTTCCCATTCACTGAGCCATCGGCCGAAGTGGATGTGATGGGCAAAAACGGTAAATGGTTAGAAGTGCTAGGTTGCGGCATGGTACATCCCAATGTCCTGCGCAGTGTTGGCATCGACCCTGAAAAATACTCCGGCTTTGCTTTCGGCATGGGAGTTGAGCGTCTGTCTATGTTGCGTTACGGCGTTAACGATCTACGTTCATTCTTCGAAAATGACCTACGTTTCCTCAAGCAATTTAAATAACGGAGCAGTACAGCATGAAATTTAGTGAATCTTGGCTCCGTGAGTGGGTTAACCCAAGCATAAGCCGTGACGAATTGTCACATCAAATCACCATGGCCGGTCTCGAAGTCGATGGTATCGAAGGCGTCGCCGGTGAATTTTCTGGCGTTATCGTCGGCGAAGTTGTCGAATGTGGTCAGCACCCGGATGCAGATAAATTACGTGTAACCAAAATTAATGTCGGTCAAGATGAGCTTATCGATATCGTTTGTGGTGCACCTAACTGTCGTCTAGGCCTGAAAGTCGCCGTTGCTATGGTCGGCGCCGTGCTGCCGGGTAATTTTAAAATCAAGCAGGCTAAGCTTCGCGGCGAACCTTCACTTGGTATGCTGTGTTCCTACGGTGAGCTTGGCATAGATATCGACAGCGATGGTATCCTTGAGCTCCCAACTGACGCGCCAATAGGCGCAGATATCCGTGAATTTTTGAGCCTTGATGATGCGATTATCGATGTCGATCTTACGGCGAATCGCGCCGATTGCCTCGGCATGGCGGGTCTGGCTCGTGAAGTTGGCGTGCTAAATCGTCAAGCCGTGACTGAGCCGACGTGGGAAAAAGTGGTTCCTTCTATCGATGATTCGATTCAGATTGACCTTCAGGCTCCCGAGTCTTGTGCTCGTTATCTTGGCCGTGTGGTTAAGAATGTGAACGTTAAGGTGCAATCGCCATTATGGATGCAAGAGAAACTGCGTCGTAGTGGCATTCGCTCCATCGATCCCATTGTCGATATCACCAACTATGTGTTGATCGAATTTGGCCAGCCTATGCATGCCTTCGACTTGGCCAAACTAAACGGTGATATTCAGGTTCGCATGGCAACAGGCGATGAGAAGCTCACACTGCTTGATGGTAACGAGATCACGGTACCTGCGGATATGTTAGTCATCAGTGACCAAGAGAAGTCTCTGGCCCTTGCTGGTATCTTTGGCGGTGAATATTCAGGTGTGAACAGCGAGACTCAAGATATTTTGCTTGAATGTGCCTTCTTCGCGCCTCTGGCTATCTTAGGCAAGACACGTCGTCTCGGACTGCACACAGATTCATCCCATCGTTTCGAGCGAGGCGTTGACCCTGAGCTGCAGCATAAGGTGATGGATAGAGCCACACGTCTGGTTCTCGACATCTGTGGTGGTGAAGCTGGACCGGTTGTCGAAGCTAAATCTGACGAGCATCTGCCTAAGCCTGTATCGATCACCTTGCGTCGCAGCAAGTTAGATCGCATCTTAGGTCATCATATCTCTGACGATGAAGTCACCGAAATTCTTCAGCGTCTTGGCTTTGCCGTCGAATTTACTGCCGAGCAATGGCATGTGGTTACCGCCACATATCGTTTCGATATGGCCATCGAAGAAGACTTGATCGAAGAAGTCGCCCGAATCTATGGCTACAACAACATACCTAATATCGCACCTGTCGGTTCGTTGAGCATGCCTGATCATAAAGAGTCTGATATCAGCTTAAAGCGTGTGCGTAGCATGTTGGTGGCTCGTGGATTCCAGGAAGCCATTACCTACAGTTTTGTCGACCCTAAGCTTCAGGATAAGGTGCACCCTGGCTGTGAAGCCATGGTCTTGCCTAATCCTATCTCTATCGAGATGTCGGCAATGCGTCTGTCGTTGTTTACTGGCCTACTAGGTGCCGTTGGTTACAACCAGAGCCGCCAGCAAAACCGCATTCGTCTGTTCGAAACCGGCTTGCGTTTTGTGCCAGATACATCTGCAGAAGCAAATGTACGTCAAGAGCCCATGATTGGTGCTGTGATTTCTGGTAATCAGAATGACGAACATTGGTCAATGGAATCTAACACGGCAGACTTTTTTGACCTCAAGGGCGATCTTGAAGCGATTATCGGCTTGACAGTTTCCGATGAAGAATTTACTTTTAGATCAGCAAGTCATCCAGCGCTTCATCCGGGGCAATGTGCTGAAATATTAAGAAATGATCGCGTCATAGGTATCATAGGTACAGTCCATCCTAGCTTAGAAAAGCCATTCGGCCTCAATGGCAGAACAATTATTTTCGAACTCGAATTGGACGCTTTATTACATGCTAATTTACCGCAAGCTCAAGCTGTATCTAAGTTTCCGGCCAATCGTCGTGATATCGCTATAGTAGTAGATGACAATGTTGCCGCTGGTGATATTGTAAAAATGATAAGAAAAGTTGGCCAAAATCAGTTGGTTGGCATAAACTTATTTGATGTATACCAAGGTAAAGGCGTTGAGTCAGGCAAAAAGAGCCTAGCGATCGCACTTACATTACAAGACAACACTCGTACACTTGAAGAAAAAGAGATCGCTGAGATGGTTGATTCAGTGGTTTATGCTCTCAAGTCCGAGTTCAACGCATTGTTGAGGGATTAAAAGTATGGCACTTACCAAAGCCGAAATGGCAGAGCATCTTTTTGAAACGCTTGGAATTAATAAGCGAGTAGCTAAGGAGATGGTTGAGACGTTTTTCGAAGAAATTCGCCAAGCGCTCGAAAGTGGTGAGCAGGTCAAGTTATCTGGCTTCGGCAACTTTGACCTTAGAGATAAGAATCAAAGACCGGGAAGAAACCCGAAAACAGGTGAAGATATCCCTATATCAGCTCGTCGCGTCGTCACCTTTCGTCCTGGACAGAAGCTGAAAAGCCGCGTAGAAGAAGCCAACTCGAACAGATAATCTTGAGTTAGGTTAAGGTTAAGGCCACTCAAGTGAGTGGCTTTTTCTGTTTATTTTTCACTGTTTCTTTTTATTTCTAGCTCGAGGCCAGCATCTTGTCGAGAAAGCCAAAGTATTTCGATCGTCGTTTTAAACTTGAATTATTGCACCCCAAGTATTTCTTTACCTGGATTGGTATCGCCATCTTAGTCCTGTTTGGACTCATGCCTGCCAGGTGTCGTGATCCTATCGCACGGCAACTGGCAAAACTGGTGACTAAGATAGCTAAAAAGCCGATTTCGGTGGCGAGAACGAATCTCATCACCTGTTTCCCGGAAAAGTCATCGGCAGAGATTGAGTCTCTGATCAAAGAGAATATCGAAAACTTCGTGATGATATTGCTGGCGCAATCAGAACTGATGGTACGCTCCACAGCTAACCTGAGACGTAGAGTCAATCTCATCGGTTTTGAGCATGTAGAACAGGCCAGAGCAGTGGGTCAACCGGTGATTTTTATCATGCCCCATGTATGGGGGATTGAATATGCGGGATTGAGACTCAACCTGGAGGATGTGCCCATGGCTAGCATGGCCAAGCCCCATAGAAACGGCCTGTTTAACTGGTTCAATAATCGTATGCGCAGCTCACTCGGCGCCAACATCTACATGCGAGAGGCGGGTATTCGCGCCTTGTTATCTGAGCTTAAGAATAATAAAAGCTTTTTTTATCTGCCAGATGAGGACTTAGGCCCGGAGAAGAGTGTGTTTGCCCCTTTCCTAGGCACGGTAAAAGCCACCTTACCCGTAGTGGGCCGCCTGGCTCAGGCGGGAAATGCTCAGGTGATGCCGGTTAAAATAGGTTACGATCAAAAAGCTCGCCGTTATGATTTGACCGTGATGCCGGCCATCGCCCCCGAAGAGATGAAGGGCAAAGAGAACGAAGCCTTAGCGCTGAATAAAGCAGTAGAGCAGGTGATCTTGGCTTACCCTGAGCAGTACATGTGGTTTCTCAAGGTGCTCAAGACGCGTCCAGAAGGTGAAGCCCCTCTATATTGATTTAATATCGTTAGCTGCAGTGACTGCTGCAGTGAAATCGAAAAGGTGAGATTTAAGCCATAGCTTAAACTCACCTTTTTTATTGATGTTTTACAAGCCACAATTCTCTTGATGGCTTTGCCATATTCATCCTATCTCTCGCTCGGATAGTTTCACGCTATGAAACCTCGCCCTGATATCGAAGATCACAGCCGCGTTTACACCTGTTCTTGTTTCGAAAAAGTTGCTTCTTAGATTTTCGTGTTACTGGCTACGAACTCACTTTTGGACATAAGCGAGTTACATCATTGGGTCTAATTAAGCTGACATTGATTAGAAAAAGTATCTTAAATTATTCAAAATTCCTAATTCGCTCCGACCTATTTATCCTATGAGTTGAGTGTAAGAAGGAGCCTAGTTAGGCTCCTTCTCTATCGTGGAGTACAACGGATTTTATGGTAAATAGGATTCGATAACGCCCATATTAAGCGGACTAAAACAGTTGGTTAGGTTCTGCTTCACTCCACATTATAACCAACTATTTTAGTTCCGTTTAAATTGACTTGTGTACGCCCAGCATGGGTATGAACTAATGAGGTGAAAGTCCTCTGTAGGAAGATCACCGTTTAAATAACATATTGTTATTAAACGTTAACTACTAGCGAATGGCAAGGGCTTATCCGTGAGGGTTGGTCTGAAGGAAGCCGCTAGCAAATTTGCGAGCTGATGAACAAAAATATCATATGAGGCGTAGGCTAGAGGTGAGTTGGCACAAGACGACGAAACCACGTGATCTAATGGCCACCGTAAATGATGCAGCAGTGCAAAGAAAGTTCATGTTCTTATCTGGGGAGATCTGTTTAACACGCGATCGGTCATTAACCAGTTAGGCTCTGGTTTATAAGTGCCTTGGCTTTTCAACCTCATCGACTGAAAAGAGCGAACCAGATGGAAACCGATAGCGCATGACGGGGCAACTCGGCATGTGATTAAGCAGAAGTCAGCAGACGGCATAGTAGCCAAATGCCCATCGTAATGGTTGGGACAGGGTGAAGGCCTGAACTTGAAGATCAGTGATGAGCCTGTGCAACTCAATGTTCCATGCCCGACCGGGATTGAGGAATGTTGGCGTTGATAATACAGTAACCAGCACTGGAATAATTTGGAGCTAATCGGCCAGTTTATTTTAAACATCTTTGGGAACCGCCCTGTGCGGAGCCGCATGCAGGGTGGTGTGGGGGCTGGAGGCTAGATACCTCCGGCTACCCGATTAGGCAACCCTCAATTCAGGATTTGACCAGTTTTGGCATTAATATAAACTTTATTGTTTTTAGAAAACCCACCACAATAGGTAAAGTATATTGGTTTTGGTTTATGAGTAGTTATTAGGCGACAATTAACTTGGCCAGTTCGCGACAATTAGCTTGTCCGGTTTTGGTCATCTTTAGGCATACATAATTCTTGAGAGATTTATATGCCTGGAAAACCCATAAACCAACTACAGGTTAACCTATATATGTCTTATCGTAATAAACCTAAACAGACTCAATCATCTGCTGCGGCAAAGGCGGGGTTTTCTTCCCGTTCAGCTAGACGAATTGATGCTGGCCAACACAACACCAGCAAATTACCACGTCAATACGCGACCAGAAAAGATCCTCTTAATGGTCTTTTCGAGCAGCATGTTGTGCCGTTGCTTGAAAAAGAACCCTCACTGCAGCCCATTACATTATTCGAAAAACTAGAGGAAATCGCACCGGGGCAATTGGAGCGCTCACAGCTACGCACTTTACAACGCCGAATTAAGACATGGCGCGTCATACACGGGCCTGAGCAAGACGTCATTTTCAGGCAGAAACATACGCCGGGGCAATGGGCATTTCTGACTACACTTGGGCCAACGAGCTAAATATAACCCTCGCTGGCAACACATTTAAGCACAAGCTTTATCATTACCGTTTGGTGTTCAGTGGCTGGACTTATGTCGAGGTTGTACTCGGTGGTGAAAGTTTTGAGTCACTGTCATCAGGGCTTCAAAATGCTTTTTGGCAGAGTGGTGGCGTGCCACTCACCCACCGTACAGACAGCTTAAGCGCTGCATTTAAAAACCACACCGAAGCTGAAGTTCTGACAGAACGCTACACCAAGTTATGCACACATTACGGGGTAAAAGCCACTCGAAACAACAAAGGTGTCGCCCATGAAAATGGCGCAATTGAGGGCCCTAATGGCCATCTAAAGCGTAAGATAGAGCAACAACTGTTATTACGCGACAGTCGTGATTTCACTGATTTAAAGCAATACCGAGACTTCATCAATGTCATTGTTGCAAAAATTAACCGTCAATGTCATACCCGTTATCTAGAGGAGTGCGCCTACTTGTCCTCCTTACCCGCTCGTCGAACTCATGACTTTAGTGAGCAATACGTCAAAGTGACATCCAGCAGCACGATTTCAATTAAGCGTGTGACATATTCGGTGCCATCACGACTCATTGGTGTGACATTACTGGCACACATCGACAGGAAGTATGCCTAAAACGCTTACTCAAAGAAAGCCAGTTACCGATAGGGAAACAGTTGTCTCAATACGGTTTCAGTGAGGTGGTGGGCATTAGCGCAGTTCAAGTTAAACGTAAGGCCAGTGAGTTGAGCTGGTTGAGACAAGGGCATAATATTTTATTATTCGGTGCGAGCGGCCTAGGTAAAACCCACATAGCAGCCGCGCTGGGTTATGCGCTTATTGAGCAATCTGTTCGTGTGAAATTCACGACAGGCACGGCGATGGTGCAGCACTTGCAGAAAGCCCGAGAAGGTTTAGGTCTGGAAGATGCACTTAAAAAACCCGATAAATATGAGCTACTCATTTTGGACGACATCGGTTATGTCAAAAAGAGTGATAGTGAAAGTCAGGTTCTATTTGAGCTCATTGCACATCGTTATGAGCGCAACAGCCTAGTGATCACAACGAACCAGGTGTTTAGTGAGTGGGACAGTATATTTGGAGACAATATGATGACAGTAGCCGTGATTGATCGACTGGTGCATCACGCAGAGATTTATCAACTTGAAGGAGAGAGTTATCGAAGAAAAGAAGCCATGAAAATAAACGGCAAAAGCGGCCAACTTAATTGGCGCCTATAGGCCAAGCTAGTTGACGTCTAACATTATGGCTTGTAACACATAAAGGGGCAGAAACGTGTTACCAATTCAAGCTTAGACTTACCATCAAAGCTCAAATCGAAGAGGGAAATAACCAAGTGTAGATGCGTCTGCGAGCTTCCAAATCAGGGATGATTTGGCAGAGCTTCCATGGATGGACTTGCAGCGTCTCGCAGAAGCATTTGCACACCCCCCGCTGGGAAGCGTTAGGTTGCAATGAAAGGTACGACTTTCAAACACACAAGCCAACATGAACTAAGCCAGAAGCTAAATCAGAAAATGTAATCCGTCTTCATTCTAAGACCAGCTAACTTTGGAGTCAGAATCTCTTTGGCCATAAAAAAGCCGCAGCTTCATTTGCATGAAGCTGCGGCTTATCATTGTTTCGCTTTAGAATATTTCAACTCTACTTGCGTTATTTAACAGCACCAGAGCCAAGCACTATGCTTGTAACTTTTTCAGCCAAGACTAGTCAGCTAAGATTAGTCTGTAATCAACTGATATTCATCGCGGAGTATATTGATGATCTCTTGCTTAGGATCCTCGCTGATAATGAGCTTCTCGCCGATGATCTTCTCTGCGATATCTATGTAAGTGTTGGAGATATCCATCAGCACTTGGGTCGGTAATTTGTTAGCTTGTGCCAGTGCGAAACGCTCAGGCATACGCTCCTTGTTAAGTAGAATGTCCGGATCTGGGAAGTGGTTAAGCAGCCACTGTCTGAAGCCTTCTTTCGACTTTTCTACGATACTACCTTCGCGGTGCGCCGGACCATCCCAGATGCGTGAGCTGTCAGGTGTGCCCACTTCATCCATATAGATAAGCTTCTCTTTACCGTCTGCGTCTTTGACATAGCCAAACTCGAACTTGGTATCGATGAAGATCTGATCTTGCTCGGCAAGGGCGTCACTGATCACGGCAAAGCCTTCTGTCAATAGCTTCTCGTACAAGTCGATATCCGACTTAGCGTGGAAGTTAAAGCCTGCTAGATGACGCTCGATATCGGCACGTGAAACGTTAACATCATCGGCCTCTGGTACGCCTTCAAGGCCGGTAAGCACACCTTTGGTAGAGGGAGTGATTAACAGCTCAGGTAGCTTTTGGTCTTTCTTGAGGCCTTCTGGCAATGTGATGCCACAGAACTCACGCTCACCTTTGGTGTAGGCGCGCCACATAGAGCCAGTAATAAACTGTCTGGCGATTGCTTCAACCATCACGGGCTGAGCTTTTTGTACGATCCAAACCAATGGATGAGGGACGTCCAGGATATGGCTATCGGCTAAACCTTTTTCTTTGAAAAGTTTAAACCAATGGCTAGAGATGGCATTGAGCGCAGCGCCTTTACCAGGTACACCGTTTAAGCCATTTTCTGCCTGCCAGATACAATCGAATGCTGAGATTCGATCGCTGATAACCATGAGAGCCAGTGGCGTATCTTTAGGAACCTGATAACCTTTCTGTTCGATTAGACGGGCACTATCCTCAGCCGTAAGCCAATAGACACTGCGAACCTTACCTGAATGAACTGGCTTATCTGTGCGGATAGGCAGATCATCATTTACGGCTAAAACTTTGTTTGAATGATTCATAGGATATTATATTGTGGTCTATGTTATTGGTTGTAGTAGGTGTACATGATCGTGTGGATTGTAACAGAACTTACATTTGCCAACACTATGGTAAAAAGAGAACAGACTGTTTTTGCTATTAGCTGGTAATTTCAGCTCATCAAAGGAGCGCCAAATGCGCTCTTCTATGACTTATTTACGTTTTTGTCGCGGCTGTGTGTCGCTGCATCAGGTTATTGGTGATGTCATTCATGCTCAAGTCTTGATCTTCGAGCAAGACAAGCAGGTGATACATGAGATCTGATGCTTCGTCGATCAATTCTGGCTTGTCGTGAGTGGCCGCGGCAAGGGCGGTTTCCAGACCCTCTTCGCCGACTTTCTGGGCGATCCGCTTAGTGCCACTTTCGAACAGATGAGCCGTGTAGCTGGACTTAGGATCGTCTCCCTTACGTGAGGCGATAAGCTTGGTCAGATTATCGATAAAGGGGTGGGCATTGCCATCGGGCCAGCAGCTCTCTCGCGCCAGATGACAGGTGGGTCCGTTAGGAATGACCTGTACCAGCAAACTGTCATTATCACAATCTTTGTCGATAGCCACTAATTCCAGGGTGTTGCCTGACTCTTCCCCTTTAGTCCAGAGACGTTGCTTAGAGCGACTGTAAAATGTCACTAGCTTGGTGGCCAGTGTCTGCTCCAGTGCCGCACGGTTCATGTAACCTAGCATCAGCACCTTACCTGAGAGATGGTTCTGCACCACAGCCGGGATCAAGCCTGCTTGTTTGTCCCAATCCAGTTGATTTACCAATGCTTCATTGGTGTTTATTTGTGTCATTATTTTTTCCTACTCGCGACTATCTATGTCTAACTCTATTTACCTATGCCAATAACAGCCTAAGACAAGATGAGTGAGTCGATTAAAAACCAGCTAGTATCTGATGGCTATATGTTGAGATCTTAGATAGCGCTTAAGTTCCTGAATATCTATGATGCCTTGATGAAATACGCTGGCCGCCAGCGCGGCATCGACCTTGGCTATCTCAAATACATCCTTAAAATGTGCCATGGTACCGGCGCCGCCTGAAGCGATAAGCGGTACATCACAGAGTTCACGTACGATAGAGAGCTGCTTTAAGTCATATCCTTGGCGTACACCATCTTGGTTCATCACATTGAGGACTATCTCGCCACAACCGCGTTGTTGTACTTCCTGCACCCAATCTTGGGTGAACCACTGGGTGTCTCTGGTGGCGGCTGCATCTCCGGTAAACTGTTTCACTTTATAGCTGTCGCTAGCGGCATCGTAATAGGAGTCTATGCCGATGACGATACATTGCCTGCCGAACTCATCTTGCAAACGTTCAATCAAGCTAGGATCGGTCAAGGCGGGTGAGTTGATTGAGATCTTATCCGCACCAAAGGCCAGTTTCTCGCGAGCCTGTTCTATGCTGCTTATGCCGCCCGCGACGCAGAAGGGAATATCTATCTGCTCCGCGACGCGGCGGATCCAAGACTTGTCGATAACCCTGTTGTGGGCACTGGCGGTGATATCATAAAAGACCAGTTCATCGGCGCCTTCTTCGGCATAACGCGCCGCCAGTGGCACGATATCACCGACGATCTGATGATTCTTGAATTGAACGCCTTTGACGACCTTGCCATCTTTTACATCCAGGCAGGGGACGATTCGTTTAGCTAACATCTTTCTCTCCTGGAGTGTTAATTCCTGAGCCGTTTGTTGTTAAACCGCGACTTCCTAAGGTATTAGGCCAACACTCTATCGCTTGTTTGACGGTAAAGTTCTCGATCAAGAGGGCCTTGCCTATGATGATGCCATCGGCGCCGCTATCTCGTACATCGGCCACATCATCTAAGGTGGCGATACCGCCGGAAGCTTGCCAGTTTATTTCTGGATAACGAGCCGCTATCTCCCGATATAATTCGTTATTAGCGCCTTGCAAGGTGCCGTCGCGGCTAATATCTGTCACCAGGGCATGCTTGAGCCCGTAAGGCATAAAGGCGTCGACTAAAGATTCCAGTGATTTGCCACCGCCGCTCTGCCAGCCTGATATTGCGACAATTTTCTCGCCGCTGTCATCGATGTTGACGTCCAGTGCCAGACAGATGGCGTCGGGGCCATATTTTTTAAACCAGCTCTGTACTAACTCAGTCTCTTTTACGGCGAGGGAGCCGATAACCACACGCTTCACGCCTATTTCTAACAGCTCCGCCACTTGCGCCTCAGAGCGAATGCCGCCGCCCACTTGAATGTTGGCATCGAGCCCGGCGACCAACTCAGAGATGAGTCGAGTCTGACGTGCATCTGGGTTTTTTGCGCCAGTGAGGTCGACGATGTGCAGCCATTTGGCCCCTTGCTCTTGATAAGACTTGAGCTGAGAAAGTGGCGACAGGTCGAAGGTGGTTTTCTGGTTATAATCGCCCTGATAGAGACGGACCACATCACCTTCAATAAGATCGATTGCCGGAATGATCATGCTCTGCTCTCCCTATCGAGTTGCCAGCTTGTTTGGTTAAGTGGCTGGTTAAATGTTTGAGTATTCATGGCTAAAAAATTACTTAAGATCCGCGAGCCAACTTCGGCACTCTTCTCCGGGTGGAACTGCACTCCCATAAAGTTATCTTTGGCGATAGCGGCGCTGAATCTCTCACCATATTCACAAGTTGCGATAGTAAATTCGCTCAGTGGCGCCTTATAGCTGTGCACGAAATAGAGGTAACTGTCCTCGGGTATACCGTTAAATAAAGGATGCGATGAAGGACTTATCTGATTCCAGCCCATATGGGGCAGGGGCAAGCCCTGGCTATCTAAATCTGTGATTGAAGTCGGGATGAGTCCTAAACACTCACAAGCTGATTTTTCAGCAACTGTCCTGTCACTAGAGTCTCGCTCGCCTCGCTCTGTTGATTTCTCCGTCATCATCTGCATGCCTAAGCAGATGCCGAGCACAGGTTGATCTAGGCTCTGGATTAGCGCGACCAGTTGCTTATTGTTCAGGGACGCCATGGCGGCCCCCGCCGTGCCAACGCCGGGGAGCACCACGCGGGTGGCGCCCTTGATCACTCGATGATCATCACTCACCACCACATCCTTGCTGAGGCGCTCGAAGGCATAACGAACCGAGCTTAAGTTAGCGCAGCCCGTGTCTATGATCACGGTAGAATTCGCGTGTTGGCTCATAGTACACCTTTGCTGGAGGGCAATAGATCTCCCTCGACTTTAACGGCCTGGCGAAGGGTGCGGCCCAAGACTTTAAACAGGCTTTCTACCTTGTGGTGATCGTTGTTGCCCTGGGTTTTTAGGTGCAAGGTGCAACGTAATCCGTCTGCAAATGAACGGAAGAAGTGTGGCACCATTTCGGTGGCCATCCCGCCAACCATCTCGCGCTCAAACTCACCGCTGAATTTAATGAAAGGGCGTCCGGACAGATCCAGCAGACATTCGGCGCTAGCCTCGTCCATGGGGATATTGAAACCAAAACGGGCAATGCCACGCTTATCGCCCAGAGCTTGCCTTAAGGCATCGCCGATAGCCAGCGCCGTGTCTTCGACGCTGTGGTGATCGTCTATCTCCAGATCACCATCGACCTTGACGTCCATCTTGAAGTTACCGTGGGTAGCAATCTGCTCCAGCATGTGATCGAGAAAGCCTATGCCTGTGTCTATCTTGCCTTTAGTCTGTGAGTCGAGATCGATAGTCACGCGAATATCAGTCTCCTTGGTGGTGCGAATCACAGTCGCTATTCGTTCACGGTTCAATAGTTGCTCTGCGATAGCATCCCAGTTGAGGTTTTCACGGTCGTACAACAGGCCCTTAATCCCCATGGCCTCGGCCAGACCCATATCTGTGTGACGATCGCCGATGACGGCAGATTGTGTGAAGTCGACTTTACCTAAGGTGAGATAGTCTTTGACCAGACCAAGTTTAGGCTTACGACAGCTGCAGTTCTCATTATCAAAATGTGGGCAGATAAGCACTTCATCAAACTTGACGCCCTGACTCTGAAAAATCTGCATCATCATATCTTGGGGGGCATCGAAGTCATCTTTAGGAAAGGAAGGGGTTCCCAGGCCATCTTGATTACTCACCATGACTAAACGGTAACCAGCGCCTTGGAGTTTAAGAAGAGCTGGGATGACCTTGGGCTCAAATACCAGCTTTGCCAGGCTATCGACCTGCTTGTCTGTCACTGGCTCTTCGATGATGGTGCCGTCACGGTCGATAAATAATATTTTCTGTTTCATGCTCTTTCCACCTAAAATTAAAATCTGGTCTATCTGATTGTTTTAATGCTTGTTTTTATTTAGCTTGTCGTCCTTCATAAGGACGCTGTCACGGGGGCTAACAGCTTGATTAGAAAGTCGGTCTCATCTGAGTTGCTAAAGCTAAAACGGATACAAGTTGCTAAGCGTGGGTCGTTATAGGCTCTGGCGACTATGCCATTGCTAAGCAGTATCGCTTGAATCGCCGAGATATCATCAAATTGGGCTAACACGAAGTTGCCATTTGCCGGGAGGACCTTGGCACCATAGCCCTGTAAGGCATCACTGAGACGAGCGCCGCAGGCTTTAAGGCGAGTGACTTGCTCTGTCATGGTATTAATTCCCTGCTCACTCAGCGCGCTGGTTGCCAGTAGAGACACAGGTAATGGCACTGGGTAAGGGGCAATAACGCGCATCACCATCTTGCAGATACTCGAGCTTGCCATCATGAAGCCACAGCGCGCGCCAGCCAATGCGAAGGCTTTCGATAGGGTTCTGAGCACGACTAAGTTGTCATATTTGTCGATAAGGTCTGCCACGCTATAATCTGGGCAAAACTCGATATAGGCTTCATCGACAACCACCAGGGCATCGGGCAACTGAGTGATCACTTCCTCAATCGACGCTTTGTCGATAACCGTACCCGTGGGGTTGTTGGGGTTACAGATAAACACCAGTTTGGCATTGGCCACTCGAGAGGCGATATCTTGTGGCAATTGATAATCGGCGCTCAGGCTTAACGCATTTACGCCGACATTAAAGGTCTTGGCACTGATGGCGTACATGCCATAAGTCGGGCCGAAACAGGCAATCGAATCTTTACCGGGAGTACAGAAGGTCCGGATGAGTAGCTCTATGGCCTCATCGGCGCCGCGGCCTGTGATGATGCACTCTTTTGCCACGCCGCTGTAGTCACTATAGGCTGAGATGAGCTCGGGTGGCTGACACTCAGGGTAACGGTTGATGCCAGCTAGCGCGGCATTATTAAAAGGGGATTCGTTGGCATTGATCCAGATATCCCCTTGACCACCGATACGTCTCGCCGATTGATAGGGCTCTAGGCTTAATAGCTCAGGGCGTGCCAGACGTTGAGCGAGCTCGCCAGTCCTTAGACTCTCAGTTTCATTCTCACTCATGATGCATTCCCCGCGATTAAACTGTCTAATCTGATTTTTACCGCATTTTTGTGGGCATCGAGTTGCTCGGCAGCTGCCAAGGTCATCACAGTTTCGCCGAGTCCCAGTAAGCCTTCGGCGCTGAGCTCCTGCACGGTAAAGCGGCGCGAGAAATCAGCCAGAGACAGGCTAGATACCGCCCGGCTATAACCGTATGTTGGCAGGACATGATTGGTGCCGCTGGCATAATCCCCAACCGACTCTGGTGTGTATTCACCGAGGAACACAGAGCCTGCAGCGCGAATCGAGGTTAACAGTTCACGGGGCGCCTCAGTCTGGATGATCAGGTGCTCGGGTCCATAGAGATTAGACACCTGAGTGGCTTGCTGCATGTCTGTAACTAACAGGGTACGGCTGGACTCTAGGGCAAGCTGGGCTATCTTCATTCGTGGCAGGACGTCGAGTTGACGTTTGATCGCGGCATTCACCTTATCGGCCAGAGTGGCACTGTCGGTCACCAACATGACCTGAGAGTCCGGGCCGTGCTCCGCCTGAGACAGGAGATCGGCGGCGATAAATTCAGGGTTGGCCTCTTTGTCGGCAATCAATAATACTTCCGACGGACCTGCCGGCATATCGATACTCACCACACAGCGACTGTCTTGAGATACCAGCCGCTTGGCTTCGGTGACAAAGCGATTACCCGGGCCGAATATCTTATCTACCGCTGGCACAGATTCAGTGCCAAAGGCTAATGCCGCTATGGCCTGGGCGCCGCCGACCTGATAAATTTCGGTGATGCCACACTCTTTTGCCGCATAAATTATGGCATCGTCTATCGGCGGTGGGCTGACCAGTACCCGCTGTTCACAGCCGGCTATTCTTGCCGGTAGTGCCAGCATCATGACGGTGGATATTAGCGGCGCAGTGCCGCCGGGAATATACAGACCCACTTTCTCGATGGCTTCAGATCTTAGCTCACAACGTATGCCGACTTGAGTCTCTATGCTGATAGGCTCAAATTTCTGTGCCAGGTGAAAGGACTCGATATTGGCCATGGCTTGCGCGATGGCCAGCTTGATATCCCCACTGACACGAGCGCAGGCAGCACTTATGTCATCTGTCGATAATCTAAGCTCAGTTAAGCTCACATCATCAAACTGCTGACTGTAAGATAACAGCGCCGCATCTTTCGCGGTTCGGACCCTGTTGACGATCGCCGCGACTGTTTTCTCTAGGCTTTCATCTCCAACGAGAGGGGAGCGGCTCAGGGCGCTCTTACGCTCAGCTTCGCTTAAATTTGGCCAATTGAGGATCTGCATATCTTGGTTACCCCATCATCTTTTCGATTGGCATCACCAAGATAGAGGTTGCGCCAAGCTCGGTTAGCTCTTCCATGGTGTCCCAGAACAGGTCTTCCGTACTGACGGCGTGGACGGCGACGCGATTGGTATCATCAAGGAGGGGCAGTATCGTTGGATTTTCGGCGCCGGGGAGTAGGGCAACAATCTGCTCCAGGGTCTCAGTCGGCGCGTGTAGCAAGATATACTTGCTCTCTTTAGCACGAACCACACCATTGATGCGCGATAAAATCTTGTCAATCAAGGCTTGTTTTTCCGGCGTTTGAGTCTGTGTAGACTGAATGATGCAGGCACTTGAGCGGTAGATGACTTCGGTTTCATAAAGACCGTTCGCCTCGAGTGTGGCACCGGTTGAAACCAGATCGCAGATGCCATCGGCAAGACCTGCACGTGGCGCGACCTCTACCGAGCCCTTAAGCATACAATCGGTATAGGTGATGCCTTTCTTCTTCATATAGCGGCGCAGCAGGTTAGGGTAAGAAGTGGCGATACGCAGTCCTTCCAGAGACTGGGCATTTTCATAGCTAAACTCATTGGGTACGGCCAGGGATAGACGACAGGTGCCAAAATCCAGCCCCCTAAGCTTGATACAACGTGAAGGTTTATCGAGTCTTTCACGCTCAATCTGCTCCTCTTCGAGCACGTTCTCACCTATGATCCCTAGGTCAACCACGCTGTCCATGACCAGACCCGGGATATCATCATCACGGACGCGAAGCAGGTCGATGGGCAAGTTGTCTGAGTGGGCGATGAGACGTTGCTCGTTGATGTTAAATTTTACCCCACAGCTTCTAAGGAGTTTCATCGACTCTTCCGACAGGCGACCCGACTTTTGAATGGCGATACGTAATCTGTTTGACTCTGACATGATGTACTTCCTTTAACTTGATTCTAATATCTTGTTTAATTTTGTTTTCAACTGATTTTTATCTTTATAAATCAGCTGATTAATTACAAAAACTCTAAAACGAAAAACCCCCGGAATTCCTTCCAGGGGTTCTTGATATTCTTGAATCAACCGCCGGAAGGAAATAGTCCTTCGGCAGTGAGCTTCCGAAGGCTACCGCATATGATGGTGACGATGGATAGTGTTCAGAAGCTTTATCATAATCTTGTCTCTTTCTCGATGGAGTCTGGTGACTCATTAAAATATGACACAAGCCAATTTGCCTGCGTTGATATTTAAA
>NZ_ABIC01000048.1 GCF_000172075.1 Shewanella benthica KT99 | reverse complement strand
ACAACAGATGAGTTCGGCGCGCCTTGGTATTCCTCCTGCTCGCCGACACCACGAATTTGGAAATATTTAGGACGAGAACTGCCGCCGGACCAGTTAAAGTTCGCGATGGAGTTAAGCACATCTTCGAAGTGCTGCGCGCCTTCGTCTTCTATCTGCTGCTGATCGATAATCGTAATACTCGACGGCATTTTATCCAGTGTCGAGCCACGAAAATCAGAGGTCACCACCATGACTTCCATCTCATAAGCAGGTGTCTCTGTTGGTTCAGAAGCGAAAGCGTGTGGGCTGATTAGTGCGGTCGATACCGCGAGCGCTACCGGAGAAAATTTCTTCAAGACGGTAGAATCGAAACATAAAGATTTAAGTGTAAACATAGGACCCCAAATTATAATTTTTGAGATCCGGCAACTGGAGAAGCGAGAAAGGATGTTATAGTCGACTACAGATGTCTTTAACAGACATCTCGAAAGCATCAAACCTATTGGCCCATTCCTACGCCGGTATTAGCCGGATCAGGTTCAAAGGGTTTGTCATCTGACATCTCAGAAACTGGTATATTAAAATAACAGTCTCACCCCTTGGCAGGCGGGATTATACATGAATAAAACAAGGCATTGACAAATATATGTCATTATATGATGAATTTACCCACACTTGGATCACAAAAAACGTCAGCCAAGAAGACTTTTTCCTATTTCATCGAAATACGCGTTTACTCAACAAAAGATTAATTAGAAAAAGCTTTTCTCACATATAGCTCATAGCGAACGGCGTTAGCATTGGGCGCAACCGCCATGACTTGCATACGCTGCATGCCATGTAACTTCAATGACTTCCATGAGCTGGCTTCATCTTCCAAGGTAAAACCATTGATGTCATACCAGGTAAATTTGTATTGCAGTCGTAAATCAGTGGAGACCTTACTCATGATCACCCCAGAGCCTTGTAGTAGATCCCCCTGTTGACGAGCCTTTAATTGCTCGACTGCAACGTCACGAGCGAAACTGCTGTTATCGATTCTGACTTCACCAGTAGAGCTGGCCATCACACCCGCAGTGTGCTGAGCGCACGCCGTAAAAATAAGCGCCGATGCTAACACCAAAACAATTTTTTTCATTTCATTCACTCCAAATTACCACTGCTGATTCATGTCTCAGTCAGTAGCTTGCAGCCAGAGATTAATCGATCAAAAAGTCAATGGGAAAAAATCTGAATTGACCTGCATTGTTCGCTCTCTACTGGCTGTTAATGCTTAACATTGGACCTAAAGAGCAACCACCGAGTAAGTGCATATGTATATGAAACACCTCTTGGCCACCGTGCTTATTACAATTCATTATGATGCGATAGCCATCTTCGGCAATCCCGGCCTCTTCAGCCAATTTTGCGGCGACCGTGACCATACGACCTAACGCCTTCTCATCCGATGCTTTTACATCGTTTGTCGTCGGGATCAAATGATTGGGGATGATCAATATATGGGTCGGCGCTCTGGCATTTATGTCTCTGAATGCCGTGACTAAATCGTCTTGATATAGGATATCTGCGGGAATTTCACGTCGAATGATTTTGCTAAAAATAGTTTCTTCAGCCATCGAACTGTCCTCTTTTCATTAGGGTTGCCACAGTATACGCATAAATTTATAACTTGTGAGGATATGGGAGTAAAGAGTAAAAACAAGCGACTATAAAATCATCCAAAAACACAAACCCAAACCCACAACAAATTACACACATGTGTATACAAAGGAGTTGACATAAGGAGCTAAACCCTTTTTAATAATGGAAATTTTAAGGGTATATATTCAATGCTGACAAATAAAGAGACCGCTCTGCTCGACGCTGCCGGTGAGCTGATAAGAGAAAAAGGCATGATTGCCTTGAACATGTCCGATGTACATAAGAAAGCGGGTTACTCGAGAGCCGCTCAGTACCAATCTTTTAGTGATAAAAACTCATTGTTAGCGGCATTGTGTATGCGAGAGTTAGTTGAAAACACTACCGCCATCGAAGAGCAAAGATATAAAGAGCTATCCGTTGATTTCACCGTCGTCACTAGACCCGTAGTTTACGACTATTTGAAATTATCAGATCGCCTCATGATAGATTCCGCTTTCTCTCAAATGTTAACAAGTGTAGAGAGCTTACCCGATGTTGAAGAGTTTTCATTCCTGAAACAAGGATTTGCTTTCTTACATGCTGAAAGATTGAAAGCTAAATAA
The DNA here is from genome assembly GCF_000172075.1 of Shewanella benthica KT99. Taxonomy (GTDB): domain Bacteria; phylum Pseudomonadota; class Gammaproteobacteria; order Enterobacterales; family Shewanellaceae; genus Shewanella; species Shewanella benthica_A. The sequence continues at coordinate 24,200 of NZ_ABIC01000048.1, read as the reverse complement.
TCGGTAAAAATGGGCCTGGTATTGAGGTATTGAGTAGCAGGCATTAGCTTCTAACATCTCTATTTAGGCTTTAATCAGGTAAACCACACCACCTTTCTCATAGACATTAACAAGCAGTAATCTTTATACTTTTGCACAAACGACTTAACAGTTGTTAGCCAATAAAAAAGCGCCCGTAGGCGCTTTTATGACAAGAACAGATACAACAAAAGCAAAAGTCTATCCCTGCTTAATGCGCTCACTCACTCTTGCTTCTGTGTGGGCTTCTAGCCAATACTTTTGTAACACTGGATTTTGCAAGCCTGATTCAGTGTCCGCTAAGTTCCAGGCGCGTTTCCAGATCCCATCGGCTATCATATGCACCACGGCACTCTCAATTGCTTGAGCCACACAGAGACTCACCGGCTCATTTGAGGTATAACCAAGTTCAGATTCGAGTAGGTCTTGAGCATCGATAAACTTGAATACTCCGGCAGAAACCTCTTTAGACAGTATTGACTTAGTCGTGGTTACACTACTGAGTAAGCGCCCGGTGCGGATATCTACGGCTCTCAAGTTAACTGTTACTGTATCGACCCTAAACTTAGTATTCACACCTATGCCCAGATACCTCGCCCCTGCACCACCGGTTTTAATGTTAGTGTCATAGGCGACAATACCACCTTCCATTAAAATCTGTGCTGAGCTTAATTGAGGAAGTTTATTCGCTTCGCCTTTAAGACCCGCTCTGACAATTTTTCTCTCGGTCAGCAGGTTCTGTAGTCCTTCACGCTCAACAGGTATAAACCAACTTGAATCATTCAGCGCCTGAGCAAGGAATGCAGTGCCACTCTGAGGGACTGCCGTCGAAAAGTTACTCGATGGTATGGCCTTATATTGTCCCGTTTGATCGCGAAAATCATAGACTGCGGCAACCATACTCCCCTGTGGAAGAGGTAAACCTATAAGATCATAGTAGGTATCACTCTTAGGCATCAGGCTCGACGATGCTTGTATACCTTCAAATTCACTCGTGCTCGAGCAAGCAGCCAAAAGCAACAAGGCTGCACTGATTATTAACTTCTTCATATTTAGCCCCCCGTGCCCGTATTGACGAGTCCACCGACTTCAATCACTGTTGTTTCACCTGTGACTAAATCTGTGATATGCACTAGCAAGGTGCCATCTTCATTGACAACATTAATCTCAAAATCCGTTGTTTTAAGATAACCTTCGCCGCCATTAGCCGCATCGTTAAACAACTGACTCATCAAACGAGACTCTAACGAGTTGGCCATTCTTTCGAGCGCCGTTGGCGGTGTATAGCCTGAACTGGTCTTGTGGTCATTCTGTGCTGAAGCATTAGCTAAAAGGTAAGAACCATTTAGATAACTGCCACCGAAGTTGGGATTTACAGGCGTATAGATTAATTGAGTTGCGCTGACGGAGAATCCTATCAGGCAACATCCTATGCCACTTCCCAGTAATCTGAACTTCTTCATTTGCGATCCCTGTCTAAAATTCATCTGGAGCAAGATCTGGGTCTAAAAATTGTGCCCAACTTGCCTGTTTCTTATTTTGTCTCAAAGTTTGATTCACCCTGGAAGCCGCAGCAGCAGCCTGATCATCGATATTACGACTCACAGGTGATACCACAGTGATATATATTGGTTTTCTATTGTGTAAAATAGTGATTTTACTGCCACTACGAGCCGTTGCACGCTCGACAATACTCAAGCCTGAATGCGATGAAATCCCACCTATGTCTCTGTATGCCAAGACAAACTCGCGATAAAATCGATGGCCAACCCGGGTCATAGCTCTATTTAAAATCAAGCCATCAACAAGATCAGCCTCTCGCTTTGGCTTTGCATCACTGATATTTTGAGATTCAAGAGCTTGCTTCGATTTGATTTCTACTTTAGGTAAATCGTTCGCCGAAATGAAAAAGGCCATATTGAACAAAAGTAAAAAGCAAACCACTCGCTTCACAGATGGACCTCGTGAAGGTGCGTCTGTGCCCACGCTATCGCTTGACCACGACTAGAAACACCTATTTTTCTAAATGCTCGATAGAGATGAGTTTTAATGGTGCTCTCACTCACAAACAACTGACTCGCGATATTGACATTAGTGCTACCGCTGAGCAGTGCCTGCAGGACTTCTCTTTCTCGAATGGTAAGATTATCACTTCCTTCCAGGTTCGATTGGTCATCGCCACTGTTATGGATTAACTGAGCTGGGATAACAGACTTGCCGCGCAAAATATTGGCTAAGCCTTGTCCAACATCTTCTAATGAAGCATCACAATAGAAAATACCGGCAGTCACTGTTGGATGGATAAGGAAACGAGCATCGATCTGTCTGGGATAGTGTAAGAATACGACTCTCGAGGAATAATCTTTCTCGACATGTCGCTGAATTTGATAAGCGTTTTGTACGTCAACCGTGGCTAAGTCAATCACGATAAGTGAAACACCTCCCTTCTTGATCTCGGTCTCAACTTTCTCTGGCGTCACTTTGACTAACTTAACCAAAAACTCTTGAGGCCAACGTGTATCCAGAAGATCGGCAAGTAATTGAGAGCGTGAAACAACAATCCAATTTATGACTTTAAACATACAGCTGACTCCATGTCGTATTATTTACTGTGCCTGAGGTCTTCAGTGTAACAATTAAGCCACACTAGTGTGACAAATGTATCTATTCATTTTATTTATATAGCCGAAAAGGGTGCTTAGCATCCTTTTCGGCTTTTACACTCTTACTCAGGCACACTAGCTTGCATGATAGTCACCTGGTTATTAGAACCGTAACTGGTCACATTCGCCGTGTTGTATGCATCATACTGACTCACGCTGACAATGTTTCCAGCACCGCCTTCAACATAGATATCAGTAACGTGATGCTGACCATATTGAACCACATCGATATCATTACCAGCGCCAGTGAAAGACTCGACAGTCGCGCTGTTAAACTCGCCAGTCTGAGCGATATCAATTTGCGAACCACTATCGGCAGCGTCTGCATAAGCTAAGTTTTCAGTACCCTTTTGAGTGATATGGATAATGTTGTCATTACCATAAGTACCCGCACCTAAGTCATCGCCATACCAATTACTCGCAGTCGCGCTGTTGGAAACACGGTTACCTGTACCTGACTGAACGATGATGATTTCACTCGCGTTACCACCTTGAGTGGCAGCACCGGCATAGTTATCACTACCCGTTTGAGTCACACTGATGCTATTACCGAAACTAAAATCAGTTTGGTCGATAAGCACTGTGTTTGAATTACCAGTCTGTGCTACAAGCGCTGTATCATTAGTACCGGCTTGATTGATAGTGGCCGTGTTACCCGAACCTTCAAGACTTCCACCTTGAGTTAAGGTTAATGAGTTACTCGCGCCGCTCTGGTCGATATTCGCAATATTGGAGAGATCATTTTGAGTTACGTTAACCGTCTGTTCATCACCAGTTTGAGTGATACTTGCATCGTTAAGTGAACCCGTTTGCAGTACGGTGGCCGAGCTTCCGAAGCTGTTCTGATCAACCGTTACTGAGTTTTCGGTTCCAGTTTGATCGATGTCGACTGTGTTTTCATCACCTGTTTGGTCGACATCGGCTAAGTTATCAGCCGCAGTCTGATTAACGTTAGCAATGTTCAAATAACCGTCTTGATTAATATCTGCCAAGTTGTCACGTGCAGACTGAGTAACGTATGCTTGGTTTACTTCACCATTTGAATAAACAATAGCTTCATTTCTTTTAGCTGATTGTGTCACTTCGGCGATGTTAAGGTTACCTAGCTGAGTGACATCGGCTGAATTGCGTCTTGCTGATTGCGTAACTGTAGCGTCATTACCGTTACCAGTTTGCGTAACCATAGCGGCATTACGCTTAGCCGTTTGGGTAATAACACCCTTGTTTGAGTTGCCTGTTTGATCCAGTGACGCTAAGTTTCTTGCTGCACTCTGGCTTACACGTGCATCGTTATTGTTGCCGAGTTGGCTAACACTGGCACTGTTTTTCTGTGCCAACTGCTCTATATAACCCGTATTTTCATTACCAGACTGAATCAGATCGGCACGGGTAGAATCTGTCCCACCATCATGGTCAAAATTACCGGTGTTCTGCAGGATATCACCATCGTTACCGGCGCCCGTCTGAGTTAACTCGGCTACAGCTGCATCTGAAGAGTCTTGAGAAATGAATGCATCGTTATCGGCACCCGTGTTCTGCACGATTATGGCGTTAGCAAAGTCAGACCAACGGTTGTTGATTTCAGCCGTGTCGCCATTACCATTTTGAGTAATTGCAGAGATTGCCCCATCGGCATTATTCTGGGTAATGCTCGCTGTATTGTCATTGCCATTTTGAGCCACTGACGCTAATGCAGACTGCTTATTATTAAGCTTCTGCATGATAGTCGCAGTATTTTCATTTCCGATAGAGTCAACAGTCGCCAACGCCGAAGATGTCGCATCTTGCTGATCGACAGTTGCCGTGTTGCCATCACCTTGCTGGTTGATGCGAGCTTCTGTTTCTGTTGTTCTCGCTTGAGTTGCTGTCGCAGTATTATTTGAACCTTCCTGGTTCACTAATACTTTGTTGTATGAACTCGCATCTGCTTGAGTCACTGTCGCCGTGTTCTGCACACCGCCGAGTTGAGTGACTTCCGCTACATTATGAGTGCTATCTGCGGCATAAACGCTTGTTGATGCTAAGAGTGCTGCTGATACTACCAGTGCGATTTTGGTCTGCTTCATTTGAGTTTTTCTTCCTTTCCCTAGTTAGATGTATGGCCCTGAGTGATGACAGCAGTTTGTGAACTGCCCCACTGAGCCACACTGACTACATGCCCGGAACCATTTTGCTGAATCCAAACTGAGTTTTCGTATCCTGTTTGATATATATAGGCCTGATTACCATAGCCATTTTGAGTTACATCTATCTCTAGAGCCGTACCAAGTTGATTGGCTATAACCAGATTGCCGTAACCCGTTTGCTGTATGCTCGCTTCGATATCAGAGCCTGATTGCAATAATAGAATTTCATTGCTGACTCCTTGTTGGCTGGCGATAAGTGAAGTGTTATAACCAGTCTGTGCCAGATATAGCTCATTACTCATACCCTGCTGGCTTATATTCGCAGAATGGCTATCGCCTATCTGGTTGACTAAAGCTAGATTTCTTGCACCCGAGAGTTCATCAAAGCTACTGATATCTTCATCTGCGTAGACCAGAGGAGATAAAAACAATCCGGTGATCACCAAGAGTTTCCCCCAGTGATTCAACAAGCTCTTTCCCGTTTTATCCATGTTTGTAGACAACATCTTGCGTCCTGCTTCAGCCAGTCAAAATATTGACGTTAGTATGTCGTTAACAGGGGGGAACATCATCATCCAAAAGTATGAAGCCAGATGGCTCAAACAAGCTATTCTGACTAGAGGACTAATACCTTTATACTAGTTATAAATAGGCATTTCGTAGCTTGTAAATACCTCATAAAAGATAGGCAGTTTCACTTTAAAAGATCATTCATGATTAAGAACAAGTAGTAACGTACATAACCGAACACTTGTTTGATTTTTATTGCGGATTGTTTAAGCAAGTTACATTCAGGATTGATGAATTACTCTTGAGGATGGTGACTTATGGCAAGTCAAGCATCAAGAACACGGCTATTAAGCGCAATAAGATACTTTTGTTCGTAGAATGTGAAACACAATAAAGCAATGAAAGGGGGATAAAGAAGCATACAAGATTAGTGACGCCAATCTAGGCTATTAACGGCACTTAGCCTAAGTCATAAAAAAGGGGCCGAAGCCCCTTCAAAACGCTAAGATAAGCTTTAACTTACCTTTTATTACATAGTACCCTGAGTGACCATAACAAGGTTATTAGAACCAGAACTTGTCACGTTGGCTGTATTGTAGGAATCTGTTTGAGTCACACTTACAGAGTTCATTGAACCACCTACAACATAGACATCAGCAAGATGATAATCGCCAGTTTGGCTGACAGACAGGTCATTTTCGCTACCGAACCATGACTCAACCGTCGCATCGTTAAACTCGCCTGATTGAGCTATATCAACAGATGAATTATCATGAGATGCATCAGCATAAGCAGTGTTATCATTACCTGATTGGCTAATTACTAGCATGTTATTAGCACCGTAAGTACCCGCGCCTATATCTGAACCATAATAATTACTAGCATTGTCATTATTCTTAACACTGTTGTTAGTACCAGTCTGAGTGATAGTGATGGAACTGCCACCACCTAATTCAGTAGCGGCACCAGCATAGTTCGAAGCACCAGATTGAATCACTGAAATACTATTATCATAGCTGTTAGCACTTTGAGCGATCACGACTTGGTTTGAATTACCAGTTTGGCTCAATGTAGCTGTATCGTTATCACCATCTTGATTAACAGTAGCCGTATTACCAGTACCCAAATCACTTCCACTTTGAGTAAGTGTTAGCCCATTACCAAGACCAGACTGAGTCACTGCAGCTGTATTTGAAAAATCATTCTGTGTGATTATGGCTGAATGGTCCGCACCAGTTTGAGTGACTGTAGCACCGTTACTTTCACCCGTTTGAGCAACTTGGGCAAAGCTGCCAGAACTTGTTTGCGCGATAGTCACACCATTACTTGGGCCACTCTGATCGACATCTGCAGTGTTGCCGTTGCCGACTTGATCAACATCTGCAGTATTACCCATAGCGGTTTGAGCTACAGTCGCAGTATTAGAGTCACCATCTTGAGCTACGTCAGCACCATTTGATTCAGCGCTCTGAGTAACGTTAGCTGTGTTTAAATTGCCATTTTGCAGGACTACAGCACTGTTGTACATAGCTGTTTGACTGACAACACTGTTGTTATCATCGCCAGACTGTATCAACGATGCACTTGTTGTGTCAGTACCTGCTCCGTGCATACCATTGCCGGTATTTTGATTAATTGCACCTGTGTTTCCTGCGCCAGTTTGCATTAAGTTAGCAGACGCTGAATCTGAGTCATTCTGAGAGATATACGCGCTATTGCCCGTGCCTAAATTCTGTTCAATTGTCGCTGTTGCATTATCTGACCAGAAGTTATCCACTACGGCGGTATCACCATTACCGTTTTGAGTAATGCTTGAAACAGCTCCATCGGCATCATTCTGATCTATTGTCGCCGTATTACCATCACCAACCTGGACAATGGATGCTGATGCAGAGTCTGCATTATTAAGCTGTTGAGTGATATATGCTTTGTTTCCTTCACCCGTAGTATCGACACTCGCAGTCGATGTTTCGGTTGCATCCATTTGATCTACTATCGCCAGGTTATCATTACCTGTTTGACTAATTGTCGCAGTGGTATCTGAAGTTCTGGCCTGAGTAGCATAAGCCTTGTTACCGTTACCAACTTGATCGATAGCGACCATATTTTCAACACTTTCGTCAGTTTGTGTAACTGAAGCTAAGTTTGTATTACCCGCTTGATTCACTGTAGCTGTATTATCTGTACTCGCAGCATTTGCTCCAAATGATGCAAATAGTGCCGCCGAAACTAATAGCGCAATTTTAGAATGTTTCATTTCCCTGTTTTCCCTTTTCTATAGCTTAGTTAAAGGCTGACAAAGCGTTATCACCAATTAGCGAACTCACAAGGTCATACCGAGTTGTGTGTTTAGAGCCTAAATGTCTCTAAACATGTCCTACTAAAATCTATCATTAGCTCGATAATGATATAGGAAGCCTAATTCCATTAGGCTGTAAAACGGACTGCATTAAGTTGTTATCGAGATTAATTGCTGAGTATTATGCGGAATAATTTAAATGACAACATCCATCACGAGTATTAACACTACTTAACCAAAAGGATCGAAATCAGAGGGGGGTATAGACTTTATAACTACGACTTTAGATGTAAAAGCGTAATGGCTCAGTTACCGATTTTGATATTGTTGGGGAGTAATTTCAAGCAGATTTAAAAACACTCAATGTGTTTTAAGTAACTGTTTTATTTAAATTACATCTGATTCAACCAACTAAAATTAGCTCGGTACAGCCTCTGGCTTTTTGGCATTTCGGCATATTCCAAGACCAATTTAATAGAGTTTCTTGCTGAATTATGTCTTCCTAGGGCATATTGTGCCCTAGGAAGATCAAAATATGCCTGGTGATAATAGGGGGTGTTTTTTAACTTAACAGTAATAGCAAGGTACTCAAGCCAAAAAATACCGAGACACCTTGCCAGAACCTCACGGGATCCCTCTCTAACAATGAGCGCCCGACTTCCGGTTTGTCCCAATTCGCCAGTGGTTGATTAAGTTCATATAACAGCTCACTGGTATCGACCTGACGACTAGCGGGGTCGAAGCTTAAGGCTTTCTTCAGTGTTGGGTCCATCCACAAGGGAATGAGTGGATTGAGTTCATAACTCGGAATATAAACCAGCTTAAGGTAATCTTGTCTGGTGCGACATTGTGACAACTTTCCTTTAAAGGGCAACTGCCCGGTCAGCATCTCGAAGGTGATCACCGCCATGGAAAACAGGTCGGCTTTGTTGGTAACCCGGTAACCCAATACACTCTCGGGGGCGGAATAGTCTGCGGTGCCTAAGATACTATCCCGTTGAAGAGGCGTGGCAATCTCGGCTATGCCCTTGATATAGCAGGAGCCAAAATCGATGAGCTTAATCTGGCCTTCATAGGTCAGTAGAATATTATCGGGTTTAAGATCTTGGTGTATGGTCTCCTTACGATGAAACGCCCTCACCCCGGATTCTATCTGTTTTAACAGCGGCAAGACCTCCTGCACCGAAGCCTTAGGATTACGCGTGATCCAGGTACTCAATGACATGCCGTTGAGATGCTCAGTGACATAGTAAAGCGCACTTTTGGCCCGGTCCCGGTCTAATAACTTCACCACGTTCGGGCTGTTTATCCTGTGGCCTATCCAACTCTCGAGCATAAAACGTTCGATATAGGCCGCGTCATCGAGATAATTAACCGATGGCGTCTTGATGCAACGCTTGTTGCCATCGGCATCGGATGCCAGATACACCTGACTGCGCTGACTCTGGTGTAAAATTTCTTCTATCAGGTAACCGTCTAGCTTCATCCCCTCAGACAATGGCGGAGGAAAAGGTAACTTAGACAGCTTCTGATAGAGATCGTCGATATTTAACTTAGGTAATGTGTCTATGGATAACAGCTGACAGCTGACATTATCCAGACTGCCTGCATCGATTGCCTGAGCACACAATCGTCTGCAAAACTCATCGTGATCGATTGCGGCATCTGACTCTGGTTTAAGCCTTAGTTTAGAGCCTGCTTCAGACTCCGGTTTAGCGCCTGCTTTGGATTCAGGTTTAGACTCTGGTTTAAACTCTGATTTAGAGCCTGCTTTAGATTCAAATTTGAGTTTAGACATAAACTCAGACAATTTAACCGCCAAGTCTTGATCACCGATAACGTCATGAATGCCGTCTGTTGTCAGCAGATAGAGATCGCCTCGCACTAACTCGAGTTTGCGGTAATCCACGTCCAGTTTCACATCTAGACCTAATGCCCTCGCCAGATAGCGCTTGTTCTTACCAAGCACTGTCACATGGTCTCGGCTCAGACGCTCAAGCTTGCCGGCTCTGAACCGATAGGCTCTGGAGTCGCCGACATGGAACAGATAAGCACTGCAAGATTTAAAAATAAGGGCGGTAAAGGTACATACATAGCCCCGCTGCGCCTCTCGATAGTCCTGACCCAAACCATAGAGCCAACGATTCAGTGCGGTGAGTACCTGAGAGCTGGATTTCTCGACGCTCCAGGTATCCGGCGTCGAATAATAATCAGAGATAAAATTACTGATGCTTATGCTGCTGGCTTTCTCTGCCGCTTCCGCGGCGCTGACACCATCACAAATGACCGACACGGCGCCTTTAGTTGTCAGCATCAAGCCATCGGGGATACGTATGCCGATGGCATCTTCATTGGTGGATTTAGCCCCTTGAGCGGAGCACTGACCCGCCCCGATTTCAAGCTCGCCATTCAAAGGCAGCTCTCCATCGACAGACTGCTCTACACCTAAAGTCGGCTCCTCACGTAAAACAGGCTCAGATTTAGAGGTTAAATCATCTTCAACCAGACTCTTACTCAATGACGCTAGGCCCGATGCTGACATATCTTTTACCTGGTTAATTGACACTGATCAAGGTCACTTCACCATCCTCATTCACTTCGGCGATATGCCCCTTAGGCTCAGTGAGAAACAGCAGACTCACAAGACCCAGCACCGCACTGGCAGCGATAACATAGAAGAAGATTTGCGTAGACACCATAGAGTAGACGGTTAGGAAAAATACTGCCCCAACGTTACCATAGGCTCCTGTCATACCGGCAATCTGACCGGTTAATCGTCGCTTAATCAAGGGAACGGCGGCAAATACCGCCCCTTCACCCCCTTGGACAAAGAAAGAACAAGTCATCACCATGATCACCGCCAAGGGTAACGCCCAATCCGAAGTGATCTGTGCCATACCAAGGTAACCCAGAGCTAAGCCCGCAGTCAAAATCATCAGGGTCGGCTTACGACCGAACCTGTCACTTATCCAGCCGCCTCCCGGTCGCGAAACCAGATTCATGAAAGCATAAGTGGACGCCAACATGCCCGCCTGAGTCAGCCCAAGCTCGAAGGTTTCGGCAAAATACAGCGGCAACATAGAGACCACGGCGAGCTCTGAACCAAACGTCGAGAAATACAGTACATTCAATACCGCAACTTGCTTGAAGGGATAGCGCTCAAACTCGGGTACAGGGCCATCGAAGATATGCTTGTTCACCTGATAGGTTTGATACAAGTCGAGCATTAACACAGCAACCAAGATGCCATAGATACCATAGACCTCTATCTGAGTGAACATGCCGACGCCCTCTGGTGACAACTTCCAGCCGAGTAATGCCAAGGTGGCATACATGGGCAATTTCATCAGGATAAGCAGGGCTAAATCGCCCTTGCTTGTCACTTCAAGGGCGCCCGCCTTCTTGGGCTTAAAGTAGGTAGAACCCTTGGGCGTATCGGAAACATTGAAGTAGTAGATAAAGGCGAACACAAAGCTCATCATGCCCGTTAACCCAATGGCATAGCGCCAGCCGTTATCGCCACCAAAAGCGATGGCGATAACGGGTAAGGTAAACGCCGCGGCAGCCGAGCCGAAATTGCCCCAACCGCCATAGATCCCTTCGGCCGTTCCCAACTCTTTCGCCGGAAACCATTCGCTCACCATACGAATACCGATAACAAACCCGGCACCGATAAAGCCGAGTAGGAAGCGCGCCAGCGCTAACTGTTCGAAGGTTTCCCCGAGTGCGAACATGAAACAGGGAAAGCTACACAAGATTAGCAGCGCCGAATAGGTCAGTCTGGGGCCATATTTATCGGTCACCATGCCGATGATGATCCTCGCGGGAATCGTTAACGCCACATTCAGTATAAGCAGTGTTTTAATCTGCTCATTGGTCAATCCCAGGCTTAGGGCAATCACCCCCATCAGAGGCGCGGCATTAAACCAGACCATAAAACTGACGAAGAAGGCCATCCAGCTGAGGTGCATTATTTTCATTTTCCCCGAGAAGGAGAAAAGATTAAATTTATCAGAACTCATCATAACCGCCTTATACTAATGAATGATTACCAGCACGTTTTACCAGCACCTTGCCGGCTTCGCACTTGATCTGGTAGACCTCGACACTTAACGACTCATCTTCGATACAAGAGCCATCACGCAAACTGTAATGTTGTTTATGCAGAGGCGATGCGACAAAAATATCCCCTTCGAGATCACAGATAAGCCCGCGGGATAATAGACTCACGCCGGTGGCCGGGTCGATATTATCCACAGCAAATAACCCTCGCTCGCCTAAGTTAAAAATGGCGATGGCCCTGTCCTCAAACCAAGCCGCTACCCCACCAAAGTCAGGCAATGCTGTTTGTTCACAAATATTGACCCAATTCATACTTGTCACTCCTTTAAGCCAATGGCCTTACTTAGATAATTCAACTAGCTCGACGTTTTTGGATGTATCACTGGGCAAGTTAGTCACTGCAATCGTGCCTACTGAGCCCACCGGGAAACGTTGTCCGCGGCGATAGCGATATTGTTCCACATTCAATTTGGGCCTCTTTTCAGGGTTAACGAATTCACTGAATCGAGATAGGAACTCAGGGTTTTCCAGACTGGTGCGCCACTCACACTGATAAGTCGAGACGACTTTTTCCATCTGAGCTTCCAGATCTGCGGCCACTCCCAGACAATCATCGATGACCACAGACTTAAGGTAATCCAGTCCTCCCTCTAAGGATTCGAGCCACACCGAAGTACGCTGTAAACGGGCGGCAGTCTTAGCGTAGAAAATCAAGATACGATCGATATAGGTCACTAAATCTGCTGTCGATAGATCGATTGCAAACAGATCCCCATGACGAGGTCGCATGCCACCGTTGCCACCCACGAACAGGTTCCAGCCTTTGTCACTGGCGATCACACCGATATCTTTACTCTGAGCCTCGGCACATTCTCTGGTACAACCCGATACCGCGAATTTGATCTTATGTGGGGCGCGTAGACCCTTGTAACGATTCTCCAAGTCTATGGCTAAACTGATTGAATCTTGGACGCCATAGCGGCACCAGGTGCTGCCGACGCAGGACTTAACCGTCCTTAAAGACTTACCGTAGGCATGGCCCGTCTCGAATCCCTGTTCAATCAACTCTTGCCAGATCATCGGCAGATCAGAAAGCTGAGCCCCAAAGAGATCGATGCGTTGACCACCGGTGATCTTGGTGTAAAGATCGTGACGCTTAGCAATCTCACCCAGGGCGATTAACTTGTCTGGGGTAATTTCGCCGCCGGCGATACGAGGCACCACAGAGTAAGAACCATCTTTCTGAAGATTGCCCAGATAGGCATCATTGGTGTCTTGTAGGTTGGCATGTTGAATGTTGAGTACGTATTCGTTCTCTAAGGTGGCAAATATTGACGCGGCAACAGGTTTACAGATATCACAACCTAGGCCCACAGCGGCAGCTTCCCCCTTGCCATGAGTCTTAATTAGGCTGGTGAAATCTCCTATCTCCTCAACCTGACAAAGATGAAACAGCTCCTGTCTGTCGTATTCAAAATGACAACAGATCCCCTTCTCAGTCTCTAAGCCTTGCTCTTCCATGGTCTGAGTGATCACACTCTGAACCAAGGCGCTACAACCACCACAACCTGACGCCGCTTTAGTGCAGGCTTTCACCTCAGTCAGACTATGGGATCCGGCCTGAACGCTCGCGACTATGTCAGCCTTAGTCACCTGATGACAGGAACAGATAATGGCGTTATCTTTCATCTCGAAGCCGGCGCCCTCTTCGCGCTGCAGTAAGTCGACAGCGGGCCCTTCCAGCTCATCACCGGACAAGTATTGATTCAGCAGCAAGCTGTAATCGCTGGCGTCCCCCACCAAAACAGCGCCTTTGAGATAACGGCCTGATTCATCTAACCAGAGCTTCTTATAGGTACCGGCTTGATTATCGGTAAGCTCGACAAATTGGGCCTTGTCAAACCCACGACTCTCACCGATTGAAGCAACGTCCACCCCAAGCAACTTAAGCTTAGTGCTCATATCGGCGCCTTCGAACTTCACTAAGCTCGAAGGTGTGCCAGCCTTGTTAGCAGCGGCGTTAATATGAGATACCGCCGCCCTCGCCATCTGATAACCCGGGGCGACGAGCCCGAATATTCTCTGCTGCCAGAGGGCACACTCACCTATGGCGTAAACATCATCGGCTGATGTTAAGCAGAAATCATTGATGACTATGCCGCCACGCTCGCCCACTTCTATGCCGCTTTGTCTGGCTAGACTGTCCTGTGGGCGAATACCGGCGGAGAAGACAATCATGTCTGTTTCAAGATAGGTATCGTCATTAAAATTCATCCGATGCAGCGCCGACTCACCGGCGACGATAGCCGTGGTCGCCTTGCTGGTATGCACCGACACCCCCAGCTGCTCAATCTTGTCACGCAGAAGGTCACCCGCCTTATCATTGAGCTGTACAGGCATCAGCTGAGATGCAAACTCAACAACATGAGTATCTAACCCTAAGGTCAATAAGGCATTGGCGGCCTCTAATCCCAATAAGCCACCACCTATCACCACTCCGGATGTGGATTTATCGGCGGCTTGCTGTATCTGCTCCAGATCTTCTATGGTGCGATACACCATACACTGGGGCCTGTCTTTGCCCTCGATAGGAGGTACGAAGGGGTAAGAACCCGTAGCCAACATGAGTTTGTCATAAAACCACAAATCACCATCTTGGGTATGCAGGCACTTATTCTCGGTATCGAGCCCGGTCACCTTTTTGCCAAGGTGTAAGGTCACTCCCTGTTTGGCATAGGTATCGACATTTGCCAGCATTAAGCTATCGGCACTGCCTGTCTCGAAATATTTAGACAGCTGCACCCTGTCATAGGCAGCGACTTGCTCACTGCCAAATACCTCTATGTGAAAGTGTTCATTGAGCCCTTGATCGCAAAGCTGTTCTATAAAATGATGGCCAACCATGCCGTTACCCACGACGAGTAACCTAGGCTTACGCTCCAAATCTGTTTTTGCACAACCCATAACACACTCCCATCTCTTTTTGAAACTGCAGATCTGCTAGAAAACAAAAAGGCGCCATGCTCTCAAATGAGAACATGGCGCCATTGCCGATTAGATCCGAATTTTTATTTTACTTATTGTCTTATAGCTTATTACTTTATTACTTATTGCAGTGATTATGCCAATAAAGCACCAAACGTAAGCTATTGATTATATTGCTATTGGCAAGCTGATTGGTAAAAAGTAAAATGAGTGAGCGCACAACCAAGGCGCTTCTGCACCATTTTGGGCGGAATTGAAATGCTTAAGTTTGAAATGGATAGGTTTAAAATAGTGAGGTTTTGAAATGATGAGAGTCGAAGAGTGACGATAGATAAATGAAAGCTTAGCTCAATGGCAATTGTTGAACCAGCTGCTCAACAGAGATGCCGCTGTCCATCGCCTGTTTTTGCAAGAGTTTATGGGCTTGAGGTTCACTCAATCCGTTTTGCTGCAGTCTCGCCTTCACCTTGGCCAGCAACTTTTGCGCCTCTAATGATGATTCTAATTGGAGGATCTTCTGTTGCTGCTCGTTGGCCAGGCTGAACCTCAGCTTTGCCAGTTCTATGACTTGTTCTAGTCTAGCGGGCTCAAACTCACCGGGTACAAATGTCACCCTGCCACATTCGAGTAATCTGGTCAGATCCTCTTTCTGCCAACACTTAGCATTCACCACCAACGGAATGGGAGAGAATAGCATCAGGCGTAACAACAGTTGAAGATCGACGCCAATCATCTCTGAGCAAACATAAACGAGAAGATCTTGTTCATTGCAAAGAGGTACTCGCTCTATATCCTGTAACTTAGTTAAGCTAATAACTTTCCAGTGAGTATCATGGATATGAAGCTCATCAGGTTGATCTGTAAAACAGGTATAAATAGTCATCTCATTCTCCAGGCTTGCTCGGCTAAAGATTCAGCTTGTGACACTGATTGACACTGACCTTGCAGTAGATAAACTGCCGACAGTGTACTGATAACGCTCGCCTCGGCAATTTGTTCGAGCTTAGATGGTACTAATACTGATGACGAATACTCTGAATGACTCCCACGGCGAGTGTCACTAGCCTCACTATGCTGCCAAATCTGATTCAATATCAGGCAAGCTTGCTGCGGTGAAAGAGCAAGCTCTGATGACAAGGTGTTCATGCCAACAAAACCTTCGAGCCGGGTGGGAAGATGAATAACCTGGCTGTCACCCCGTGATGCTATGGTCAACTCGGTGGAGATCCTGGGATTAATTTCAGTCTCTCCCTGCACTCCTTTAAAAATGCCGACTCTACCTTTGAGTAAACACGCATGGGCCATTAGCTTAGCGACCTTGGCATGCATCTTATCCAGACCAGGATGAAAATAGCTACGCAGGCTAACAGGAGCATTGGCCGGATTAGTGCAGCGAATGGCTATCTGGAACAGACTTCTTAAACCTAGTTCTTGATGTAATTCGCGAAATTGCGCAACCAAGGGCGAGAAACTATCGGCATCGACATAACAAATCCCCACTGAATCTAATGCAGCTTGAGCCTCTTCAGGATTACTCGCCTTAGGAATATTAAGTTGCTCAACATGAGCCGCAATATGCTTTCTATGACTGAGCGATCTAGGATCTCCGTGCAACAGTACCCGTTCACCTTGATTCGCAAGTACTTTTGCGGCGAGTAATAGCCAGGGCAATAATTCACGTTTTCCTGCATAACAGGGCCAGTCGATGCTCACATCGAGATTTGACCATTTATCACTGATGCTGGATTTTATCCCCAAGGCCGCACCTGCAACTTCCTCACAGGTTTCTCCCCTGACCCGCATCAACATTAACGCCGCAGCGAGCTGCACCTTAGTGCCAATGCCGTTAGAGAAACCTTTGATAAGAAAATGCGCCTCACTGAGCATCAAAGATCGGGAGCCTTTTGCGCCTCGCCCTAATGTTTTTATTAACCCCTGATAGGCTTTCTTCATAGAGTCTACAGCCTCTTATTATTTCAATTTAAAACAAAGACATAAAGGAATGAATGAAAGATAACCTTTCTCACCACAATCAAACTCATGCTTGTATCGGCAGAAGAACCTCAGCAGATTCACTCATACTTTTATCACTAGCAACGACATCAGTATTGCTGTATTCGACTTGATTGATTAGCTCCGCAAGCTCTTGCCCCACAGAAACCACTTCACCAACAATCATCAAAGTTGGACCCGACACCTGGAGCTGGTTGGCCACTTCGGCCATAGTCCCTAAGGTTGCAAAACTGAGTTTCTGCTCGACTCTAGCCCCGCTACTGATAAACACCATAGGCAGTTTGATACTTGCCCCCGCCGTTAACAGGCCATGTGCGATATGCGCCGCCTGCTCTTTACCCATATAAAATACTAGCGTCGACTGCGCAGTTAGCAGAGCCTGCCAGCCTACGCCAGTCTGGCAAGAATCATCGATGACGGTGCCGGTCACTAAGGTTACAGACCTTGCCACTCCTCTGTGAGTCAGCGGGATCCCAGCACTGGCGGCGCAGCCAAGTGCGGCTGTGACACCGGGAACAAATTGACTGGCGATACCCTGCTTAGCCAGAAATATGGCCTCTTCACAGCCACGGCCAAATACATTGGGATCGCCGCCTTTTAATCGTACGACCTTGAGTCCCCGCTTCGCACAAGCCAGCAGCAACCGGTTGATATCATCTTGCTTGGCACTGGGCATGCCACACCTCTTACCGGCAAAGTGCATCTCACACTCATTCGATGCCAGATCAAGAATATCTTCACTGACCAGGCTGTCATAGATCAAAGCGTCCGCAGAGGAGATTAGACGCGCGGCTTTAAGCGTCAATAGCTCAACATCACCGCAACCCGCGCCAACAATAGCCACTCTGTGCGAGGGTGAGATATCCCCGAGGTTTACATTGTGGCTATGTTTCAATTCAATAATATCGGCACTTTCCATCTCATATCATCCACTTATGTTCGCGATAAATATAAGATTGCAACCAACACGCCAACATTCAATCGATTGATAATTAACAATAAAAAAATATGCGGTGTTATTTTTTGATAAAATGAGCAAAGAGAGTGCAATCAGTAGGTAAAAGCAGTAAGAAGTTGCACCAATATGGGGCTCACGGATCACACGCAGGATGAGTAGAGGAAAGAGGGGGAGTGATTACGGCTTATTGGCACCATTAGGCTTGCTATAGAGCAAAGACAAAATTTGCTGCTACGACTGCCATCAAAAAAAGCTCGAGAGTTTGTTCAAGTTTGCCAACTAATATCCGGCCGCCAGCCACTTATCCACTCAGGAATATCTCCTGCTGGCATGGGCTTAGCTATGCCATAACCTTGTGCTAATTCACACCCAAGTTTTAATAGTGCTGTGCCGTGCTCAATCGTTTCCACGCCTTCGGCGATCACCTCTCGATTGAATGATTTAGCTAAAGCAATCACGCCTTCGACAATCGCCAAATCATCAGCATCATGCAACATATCCCGCACAAAACTCTGGTCAATTTTAATCAGTTTTGCTGGTAATCGTCTCAGGTAAGTCAGTGATGAATAGCCTGTGCCAAAATCATCTAAAGCAAAATTGACCCCCATCGCTATGCAAGCTTCCATGATCTTTGAAACATGTTGTACGTCATCTAAGGCACTTGTTTCCAGCACCTCTAGCTCTAAATAGCATGGTTCAACATCTGGGTGGGTCGCTAGCAGTGTCGTTAGTCTCTGCGTAAAATCAGGTTGCTGTAATTGTATTGCGGCAATATTGACACTAGTCCTTACGAGGAACTTTAGCCCCAACTCTTGCCATCGGCTGATTTGTGTCAGTGCGGTATCGATGACCCATTCACCGTAAGCATTCACCAGAGGGGGATTGACTAAGCTGAGGTTAGTCCAAATACGTCTGGGTAGTCGCATTTACCCACCACGCCCGCAATGATAGTGCTGATCACTGTTATCGGGGATAACTTGCGCTTCTTGCACGTTTCAACGACTGAGAGGATCCGAGATCGAAACTTCTCACCCCTATCTGAACTGGTGCCATAGCAGATCTTGCGCATGATCACGCTGCCACGCAAACAACGCTCGGCTTCGTTATTGGTCAAAGGTGTCCCTGGGTGATTGAGAAAAACCCATAAACCTTGCTCATATTTGAGAATATGCCGGCATCGGCCTGAGTAGCGTGAAGCGGGCACATTTTCCCCGCACTCAAGCCAGCGCTTAATATTGCGCCTTAGTCGTTGCATTCGCCGACGCCACATTATTTCGTCAACGTCACCGGCTTCATATCTATGTTGAGTGCGAAATACGGACTTGAATAGCAATACCAGTCGATTGCCGATACTCGCGGTAAGCCCCTTACCTGAATAATCGGCCATTTGTTGTAAATTACGCTGCACATGGGCAAGGCAAAATTGATGCCGTTCGGGCTCAATCCAGTTGTAGCTGGGACATTGGTCACTCACGACAATCGCTTGGGTATGCTCGCCTAATATCGATTTGGCTGCATCCTTATTACGAAAATATTTCACCTGTTGGAATACGGCATCCTCACTCGATAACAACCAGACCCAGCGGGTATGCTCTTCACCATTACGATTGTGCGTCGTCTCGTCAACATGCACTAATGACGCTTTTTTTATGTGTTGATGCAGAGCTTGGTGTGTCGGCGTCAGCATACTACTGACTCGCCCTTGCGCTTCAGAAATCAGACCGATAGAGAAATGAGTCCCGTATTGGTCTTGCAGTAAACGTTGAATTTTACGTACGCTCAGGTGATACAAGCCACTGAGCACAGCCACGTAACTGAGCAATCGTGGCCCCATCTGACCATCGGGAGCCTCTTCAGGCAAGGCTCCTTTGCTCACGGTGTTGCACTGCTGACAACGCCCGTGAAATAACTGGTATTCAGTTATATCAAGTGCAGGTTTAGGTAATTCAAATACCTGATGACGATAGCTTGGAGTCGGGTTGGCAATGACCTCGCCACCACAATCAGAACAACATGAATCGGGTAAGCAAGCGACTTGCTCATCGGTTGCGCTGAGTTCCGCTAATGGTCTTTTATGCCCCGTATGTCCAGGTTGAGCGCCAACCTTATTTCCACTACGAGGCGTTTGAGCTTTTTTCGCTCAGCCTTATCCGCAGGGGAGTCAGAGGATGGTGATTTGGATGAGTTTCTAGAGCTCAATGCTAGGCGGTCTTCATATTCACGTAACTTTTCCCACAGTTCTTGAATGAGTAAGTTTGCTTTTTTTTCACCGAGTTCAGCAACCGTAGGCGGCTCTGTTGCGAATTGTTTTTTCTTTTTCATGAAGCTATTTTGACACGGCAAAGAGATCGTTCAATAGCGATATGACCAAACCTTATTGATCATCAATTGATCGTGTCAATAAGGGGCTGGTGAACGGTTACCATTCACCTAACTCTATACTCATGGCATTATTTTCGATAGCGGGTAAAAAATCGATAGGGTGTAATAGCCCTCGCGTTGGGTGTTGCCAACGAATAAGTGCCTCTACACCGGCCACAGTACCCGTTTTCATATTAACCTTAGGCTGATAATGGAGCAAAAAGTGACAACTCGTGACGACGGCACTGCAGCATGGCTTGTGATAATCTGTCTGCGAGTAATGAGCGATTCGGCAAATTAGTCAGTATGTCATAATGGGCAATATGCTCTATCTCTTCTTGATGTTCTTTCATCGCAGTAATGTCGTTACCGATGGAGACATAATGAGTCGTGATTCCGCGTTCATCACATACCGCACTGATCGTTTTCATGACGGCATATACTTCGCCACTTTTACGCCTGTTCCAAACTTCTCCAGACCAGTAACCATCTTTCAATAAAGTTTTCCACATAGCAGTGTAGAATTCAGGAGAGTGCCGTCCCGATTGGAGAATTCGTGGGTTTTGACCAATAACCTCTTCACGACTAAAACCCGTTATACGCGTAAAGGCGTCATTAACCTCGATAATCGTGGCTTTTTCATCGGTGATAGAGATCTCTTCACAGGAATGCGAAAATACACTGGCGGCGAGTTTAAGTTTTTCTTCAGACTGTTTACGTTCAGTGATGTCGTGAATGACTCCTACCAGAAAGAAGTTCCCTTTAGAGTCTACGAATCTATTCTTTCTTGTCAGAATTGTTCTTGTTTGCTCACCTATCGGTGTCAGTGTTTCTTCGCATAAAATCTCTTTACCTTCAGTTAACACTTTTCTATCGATGGATAAAAAGTGATCTTGCTCGTCAGGTAGTACTTGCTCGGCAAGTGTTCTACCAATGATCTCTTCTTTAGACATTCCAAAAATTTTGCAAAAAGCATCATTAACAAGCAACAATCTGCACTGATCATCTTTTACAAATATGGGGTTGCCAGTATTATTAAAAACCGCATTGAGATACATTTCGATATCATGCAATTTTTCATCAAATGAATTTAACCTAACTGAGTTGTTGAGTTCTACAGGCGTCATTTTCTATCATTCCTTGTTGGAAATTAACCCTAGAGAGATACAAGAATGCTGCTGTCACTTGTTAAGACTTGTGATTTAAAGCCTATGCTCAAATTAGTTCAGAGCTTTCAAGCTAGCTTTAAAAAATGGCAATTAGAGTCCTTCAATTAACCATGATTTCACTCATAACTATCTTTTCTAAATATAGAATAAACTTGATTTAGTGACTTATTTACTTATTTACTTATTTACTTATCTACTTATCTTAAAGGTTAGCCCTTAATTTTATAAAGACTAACCTCAAATATTTCTTACTGTAGCAGCTGCAGACAGTCAAGCGTATTTACTACTCAGCGAGTGCAATGCTTGCCATCTTCATGGTACTTGCAAACGATTCTGCCCCAGCGATAAACAAACCGTTATGGCAAAACATTGCATCATCTATGCCTGTTACTTCTTGAAGCGCTGTACCGTTTAATCCTGCCCACGCTTTTGGTAGCGACTTTCTATCTTCGAATGAGCCAAGTTCTGCGGGTACGGTTTGAACTCTCCACTGCCCTGACTGAGATGGATAAACAACATATAAAGCCGCTTCAGATAAGGCATGAACCGTTCTTTTCCAAGGTGTATATTTTTCTAATACAATCACTCTTGGATCTTCAGCATCATCAATCGCTTTAGCCACAATCGCTTTTGCGCTAATACCACCGTTAGCTGAAGCAATAAAGCGTGCTAACACCCGTGATGCAAAGTCTACCGCTTCGTTAAAACTGGCATCAAAGTCACCCTCTTCTTGCCAAGTTGGATTAAACATGGAGATGGTGTGACTAAGGCTAATACCTGTGGAAACACCGGTAACATGACCACAATCAATAGCATCAATGGTCGATACTAAACCAGCATCGACTGATGTGGCTAACTCCTGGTTACCCTGACATATTTCTAAGCCATACTTTTTCCAAATTAAGCCAAAAGATGAATACGGGATACCATCTTCTCGCTCACCAGCCCCACCACGTTGATGGTGATCAAAACGGCCTAAACTCGGATCATATTCACCACCGACATCAAGCACAACATCTGCTTTGGTAATAATGTCAGCATTACGTGTCCGTACGAGATTAAAAGCCGGAAAAACACACTTAAGTGCTGCGATACTGAAAACATCATCGGCATGAAAATTACCGTCGTGGGTTACTATCGTTATATCATTCATCAGTTTTTATCATTTTAGGAAGAAATAAGAAGATGCAGATAAAAATTTTACCACAGATTATAGAGTGGATTCTATATTAACCCAGTCGACAATAGCTGATTATCGTTATCCAGTACGACACAGTGGTTATAACGAAGTTATATATCCAAACGTAAAAATGGGAGCCTAGGCTCCCATTTAATCAATGTCTATCATCAAATAAGCTTATTACAGCTCTACTTCAAGATAGACTCTGGTGTGCGGCCATCATCATGGCAGCTATCACATGTTGGCTTGTCGCCTACATTCATGTCATGTGGTGCATGACAATCGGCGCACATTAGATTACCTTCATGTGGTTGGTGTACAGCATCCATCTCATCTAGTGTACCGTGACAGCTTTGGCACTGTTCAAACTCAAATGCACCATCAGCAGAAGGCTCACCATCTTCATGACAGGCTTCACAGCCATCCATTTCTACATGCATTTCTGCAAGCTCTTGTGGCTCAGCCGTAGCAACTGGTGATAAAGCTAATGCTGCCAAAGCAGCACCGAATAATGCACTTAGTAATTTATTGCTCACAATCATATCCTCTTATAATGACAGCATAGTGGAGTTTTATTAGTTAACCCCATCTTGCTCTCAACAGTCTTAGCACGACATTGCATAAAATAGCTAAGGAACTGCAAATACGCAACTTTTATTGGATTTAGGATATCGTCAAAGCAAGTTTGAAACTGTGCGCTTAATCAAATTCAGTAAAAAGACTTAATAACTATGCAAGAAAACCTCATAAAACCATGGTAATAATATTCATTCTTATTTAGCTGTATTCTTGAATAAGCGTCTAGTGCGTGAACTGCATTTCCCATATCCCGATGATATAAGCGTAGTTAACATCTAGCTAACTGTGAAAACGGGAGCCAAGGCTCCCGTTGGGTTTATAGCAATTTCTGACTAGTGACTAGCTAGCACGCAATGCTGCGATACGCTTCTCTAGTGGAGGATGGCTCATCATCAGTTCAGACATAGACTTCTTACCATTAATCCCTAGTGCAGACATCTGTGCAGGCATGGCACCTGTTGCAGGTCCTTGACGCAGACGCTCGAGAGCCGCAATCATCTTTTCCTTACCCGCAAGTTTAGCTGCGCCTTCGTCTGCCTTGAACTCACGAATACGCGAGAAATAGGCCACGATCATAGAGGCAAGAATACCGAATAACATGTCGAGGACAAATACCACGCCCATGTAGGCGAACATGCCCAGGCCTTCACCCTCTTCATCATTACTTGAAACGAAGTTATTGATGATGCCAGCCACCACACGGGCAGCGAAGATAACGAAGGTGTTAACCACACCCTGAATAAGGGTCAGGGTAACCATGTCGCCGTTTGCCACATGACTCACTTCGTGGGCAAGCACGCCTTCAATTTCATCTTGACTCATGCCATAAAGCAGACCACTACTCACAGCAACAAGGGCCTTATCTTTACTTGGACCCGTCGCAAAAGCATTTAGCTCTTCAGACTGATAGATAGCCACTTCCGGCATCTTGATACCAGCTTGCTCAGCCTGACGAGCGACAGTCTCAACAAGCCATCGCTCGGTACTATCACGAGGTGTAGTGATGACTTCGCAGCCCATGGTCTTTTTAGCCATCCACTTAGAGATAGCTAAACTGAGGAAAGCGCCGCCAAAACCGAAAATAGCAGCAAAAACAAGTAAACCGCCCATGGTAGATGTATTAACACCTAATAGTGACATCACAATTGAGGCCACGAGTAAGATTGCCATGTTGGTCGCAATTAATAAAAAAATACGCATTAAATAAGCTCCTGTTGGGTAGTTATACCATTCCATATGAGTATCTGGTCAGTTCAGAGACTCTCAGTTTTTCAATT
>NZ_ABIC01000049.1 GCF_000172075.1 Shewanella benthica KT99 | reverse complement strand
CATGCTACAAATGAAGCAATAGGCTTAGACGTATTCTTTGCAGCGATTTTTTCTTTATCGGCATGGCTATTCATGACGTACTGAAACAAGGTAATGTCCCCAATTTGGCCGTATCATTGTTTGGTCTGTGCTATTTTTTGGCTGCGCCGGATTTGTTGCAAAAGGCATGATTCAGGTGTTTTTGGAAGTGTAGGGTAAGACTGAACCGATGGCAAAAGAAACATCAGATAGAACCACAATCGATCTATTCGCCACAGAAAAACGCCGTGGTCGTCCACGTAGTAATCCACTGCCTAGAGATCAGCAGCTTAAAATTAATAAACGAAATCAGATCCAACGCGACAGAGCGAACGGTTTAAAACGAATAGAGTTAAAGGTATCACAAGATTTATACGACACCTTGAATGAACAGGCTTTGGCCAGTAATATCAGCCGCAGTCAATTAATCGAATTAATATTGCAAAAGCAAGTTAACGCCTGATTGCTCTTATTAACGATCAACATACAACGAAATAGATAAAGGAAAGACAATGGCAACTGTAGGTCTATTTTTCGGTAGCGATACAGGTAACACTGAAGCCATCGCCAAGATGATCCAGAAAAAACTGGGTAAAAAAATGGTCGAAGTCAAAGACATCGCCAAGAGTACCAAGGAGCAGATAGAAGAATATGATCTGCTCATGTTCGGTATTCCTACCTGGTATTACGGTGAAGCTCAGTGTGATTGGGATGATTTTTTCCCTGATTTAGAGCAGATCAACTTCGAAGATAAACTCATTGCCATCTTCGGTTGTGGCGATCAGGAAGATTACGCCGAGTACTTCCTCGATGCCATGGGCATGGTCAATGAGATAGTAGAAGACCGTGGTGGGATCGTCATAGGTCACTGGCCGGTCAAAGGTTATGATTTCGAGGCTTCTAAAGGTTTAACGCAAGATGAGAAACACTTCGTCGGTCTGGGTATCGATGAAGACAGACAACCTGAACTGACCGAAGAGCGAGTCGATGCTTGGGTTAAGCAGATCTACGAAGAGATGTGTCTGGCTGAATTGGCAGATTAATTATCCACAGCTCTTAAAAAAGCGGCGACTAGCAATAGCGCTGCTTTCTAATGTCTGGAACATTTATGTCCCTATTTTTATAAAGAGTACAGGGACGGTCGTTAATGTTCCTGGCATTAATACGACATTTCCTCCATCCGTGGAGGTCATTAAAAACTGACCTTGTGTCTGGAACACTACTCATAGCCACCCTATATCAGCCAAATAAATGAGTACATCATGACTAAGCCGCTCTCCTCATCCGGGCACTGGGACATCTTCTGTACCGTTATAGATAACTATGGCGATATCGGGGTAACTTGGCGTTTAGCGAAACAACTAGTGCATGATTTCGGTATCGAAGTCAGACTCTGGGTCGACGATCTCAACAGTTTCGCCCATATACTGCCGGGGCTAGATGTCACCCTCTCTCGACAGGAAATCATGGCAGTCAGGATATATCATTGGCGCCAGCCTTTAGCCGAACAGTGGCAAGCGGGCGACGTGCTTATCGAAGCCTTTGCCTGCAACTTACCCGCATCTGTACTCAAACAGTTAGTCTCTCTCGACAAACCACCAAGATGGCTCAACCTGGAATACCTCAGCGCCGAAGGCTGGATTGATAACTGCCATGGCTTGCCCTCGCTGCAGTCCAATGGGGTCAGTAAGCACTTTTACTTCCCTGGATTCACGCCAAGCAGTGGCGGTTTGCTCTGCGAACACGGTCTATTCGAACAAAGAGACAAGTGGCAAGGCGATCCTGCTAATCGAGCTCGCCTACTGAAAGACTTAAACATAGAAGGTGTAAGCAGTGAAGACACCCTAGTGAGTGTCTTTAGCTATGAGAGCTCTGCACTGCTGAGCCTTTGTCAATCGTGGCGACAAGCTAACAAACGGGTGCATGCCCTCATCCCCATGGGGCCTAGCCTAAATAGCCTACTGACACTGTTCCCAGATGGGCTGGGCCTTATGCCAGGAGATTCACTGACGTTAGATTCCCTGACCTTACATATACTGCCCATGACAGATCAACATGC
The DNA here is from genome assembly GCF_000172075.1 of Shewanella benthica KT99. GTDB lineage: Bacteria > Pseudomonadota > Gammaproteobacteria > Enterobacterales > Shewanellaceae > Shewanella > Shewanella benthica_A. Next base: position 22,768 of record NZ_ABIC01000049.1, on the reverse strand, counting down.
ATACGATCGTTTACTCTGGAGCTGTGACTTCAATATTGTGCGTGGTGAAGACTCTTTTATTCGTGCCCAATGGGCCGCGAAGCCATTCATTTGGCACATATATGCTCAGCAAGACGATGTACATTTAGATAAATTATCTGCATTTAGCGACCTCTATATTAGCTCTCTGGATGCAGACACAGGACAAACCTGGTCAAATCTCAACCTGGCCTTCAACCAGGAAGACGGAGAAACCACTGCAAAAATGTGGCAAGAGTTACATGAGCGCCGCACTTTTATGGATAAACACGCCGTTAAATGGCCAATGCTGGCATTAAATCACGCAGATTTGGCAACTCGACTAGTGCAATTTATCAAAAAAGGCTAATATTCTGCGCTGAAACAAATTGTCTGTGAATATTAGGAATTAAATAAATGAAAACAGCTCACGAAATGCGAGTCGGTAATGTGATCATGGTAGGCAAAGACCCTATGGTCATTCTCAAGTCTGAAACTCACAACTCTGGCCGTTCAGCTGCTGTTGTGAAGATGAAACTTAGAAATCTACTGACAGGTTCAGCGACTGAAACCGCATTTAAAGCCGAAGACAAATTAGAAGACATCATCCTTGAGCGTTTAAATTGTACCTATTCTTATTACGCCGACCCTATGTATGTATTCATGGATGAAGAGTTTAACCCATACGACGTAGAAACCGAAAATGTAGGCGATGCACTTAACTATATTGTCGATGGTATGGAAGACATTTGTCAGGTCACTTTCTATGAAGGTAAGGCCATCTCAGTTGAGCTGCCGACCACAATTGCCCGTGAAGTGGGTTACACAGAGCCTTCGGCTCGCGGTGACACTTCTGGCAAGGTAATGAAGCCAGCAACCCTGCTTGGCACTGATTTCACCTTGACCGTTGCCGACTTCGTTAAGACAGGCGATATGATCGAAATTGATACTCGTACTCATGAGTTCAAGAAGCGCGTATCATCGTGACTTGTGGCGCTCGCTGTCCTCATATACGCAGGATACATGAGCGCCAGTAACAATAAGCCTCGACTATTTAAGGCCAGTGACACACTCACTGGCTTTTTATATGCCGTATTTATGATTTATACTATTCCATATAAGTATCTGGTCAGTTCAGATACTTACTCGGCATGGTATTAAGTGCGCATTATCTCTATTTTCGTTCAAGCCAAACAAAACAGTTATAATCACTACTATCACCAACTCAAACAGAGTATTAAACCAAATCGGTTCGATTAGTTATTAAGGTTTGGTTATAACGACTCAGCCAGTTTTGCTGGCTACTTCCACATATCCACCTGAAATAGCTTCTCAACTCGCTACTAATTCGTTATTGTCCAATGACTTTATGCATTATTTGCTTTCAGGGAACACCAAGCCGTGTTGTTGAGAATTTTAGAGGTTAGAGAGTGCGACCAATAATCAAATCGAACAAACTAGATACCGTCTGTTATGACATCAGAGGCCCGGTACACAAGGAAGCCAGGCGACTCGAAGATGAAGGTCACAGAATTTTAAAACTCAATATCGGTGATCCCGCCCCTTTCGGTTTTGAAGCCCCGGAAGAGATTGTTCGCGATGTTATTTTAAATCTGCCCAGTACCCAAGGCTATTGTGAGTCTAAAGGGCTTTTCTCTGCCAGAAAGGCGATTGTGCAGCATTATCAATCGCAAGGGATCTTCGGTGTCGATATCGAAGATATCTATATTGGTAACGGCGTATCTGAATTGATTGTAATGGCCATGCAGGGCCTGTTAAATTCAGGAGATGAGGTATTGATCCCCTCTCCTGATTACCCCCTTTGGACTGCGGCCGTTCACATCTCTGGTGGCAACGCCCGGCACTACCGCTGTGATGAAGAATCAGACTGGTTTCCCGATCTGCAAGATATTAAGTCTAAGATCAACCCAAGGACCCGTGCCCTAGTATTGATTAACCCCAATAATCCTACCGGTGCAGTATATTCCAGAGCCTTACTATTAGAGGCTGTCGAGCTGTGTAGACAACACGACCTCATCCTGTTTGCCGATGAAATCTACGACAAAATACTCTACGATGAGGCGATGCATATCCCTGCCGCGAGCCTATCTGATGATATCTTGACCGTCACCTTCAATGGTCTGTCAAAATCATACCGAGCGGCAGGATTTCGCGTAGGCTGGATGATGCTATCGGGTGATCTGAAAGCGGCTAAAAGTTATATCGAAGGCTTAGAAATGTTGGCTTCGATGCGCCTCTGTTCCAATGTGCCCAATCAGCATGCTATTCAGACGGCACTGGGGGGCTATCAGAGCATCAAGGAACTGCTTGTAGATGGTGGCCGTCTCAAAGTGCAGCGAGATACCTGTGTAGAACTACTCAATCAAATCCCCGGCATCAGTGTCAAATGTCCCAAGGGAGCCATGTATGCATTTCCTAAGCTAGACGCCAAGAAGTTCAATATTCGCGATGATGAGCGTTTAGTGCTAGATCTGTTGCAAGAGAAGAAAATATTACTGGTTCATGGCACTGCATTTAACTGGCCGGAGCCGGATCACTTACGTATCGTATTTTTGCCACATAAGGAAGATCTCGAAAAAGCCTTAACCGAGTTTGCTGAGTTTATGGATGGTTATCGTCAGTAAACGAATATCTCTTCTCTCGACAATGTAAAAGCAGGTATAAATGTCTGCGTGTGCTAATGTAAGCTCATGTAGTAATTGTAATAAGCTGTAACATCACCCATGAGTCATTTATTCGCGCACCTAGCTCGCATGAAATTAATTCAACGCTGGCCATTGATGTACAATGTTAGAAGTGAAAATGTACAGGAACACTCTCTTCAGGTGGCCATGGTCGCACACAGCCTTGCCATCATAGCTAATCACAAATTTGGTCAATCCCTATCCCCTGACAGAGCGGCGACCGTTGCCATTTTTCATGATGCCAGTGAAATCATTACCGGCGATCTTCCCACCCCGGTAAAGTACTTCAATAAAGAGATAGAAGCTGAATACAAAAAAATTGAAGCCATTGCCGAAAATAGGTTATTGGAGATGGTACCGGAAGAATTTAAACAAGAATATGCCAGCTTACTCACTAGTGAGCATGCCGATATTGAATATAAGGTGTTAGTAAAATCAGCCGATACTATTTGTGCTTACCTTAAATGTTTAGAAGAAGATAGGGCCGGTAATAGTGAATTTAATACCGCCAGAAAACGGCTCGAGCAATCACTGAGTAATAACCCCGATCCTGCGGTGCAATACTTTATCGATTGTTTTGTTCCGAGTTTTAAATTAAATTTAGATGATATCAACCAGTTACTCTAATGGTTCAGGCTAATCACTCCAAAGATTAACTCAGGTTAAGGATCCCGATGACAGAGTCAGTATGGCACGCCAGACGTCTAATAGAAGATAAGAAACGTAGAAATGATCACCGCAGCCCCTATCAAAGAGATAGAGCACGGATCTTACATTCGGCGGCTTTTAGACGGCTTCAAGCTAAGACCCAAGTCCTTGGGGTCGGCATGAATGATTTCTATCGCACCCGGCTGACTCATTCTCTGGAAGTGTCTCAAATAGGCACCGGCATACGTGCGCAACTCAAACAGAAGCAGCCTCAATTGGACCACTTGTTTGATTCTATGAGTTTAATCGAATCCTTGTGCTTAGCCCATGACATAGGTCATCCCCCTTATGGTCATGGCGGAGAAGTCGCACTCAATTATATGATGCGGGATCATGGCGGGTTCGAGGGTAATGGTCAAACATTCAGGATCCTCACGGGTCTGGAACCTTACACCGAATTTTATGGCATGAACCTGTGTCGCAGAACCTTATTAGGGATCTTAAAGTATCCAGGCGCATACTCGAGTCTTCACCAAGACTCATCCAGCCAGCCAGTCGCCAATATTCGCCAGCTCAAACCCTCTGAGTGGCCTCCGGTTAAAGGCATATTCGACGACGATATCGAGATTCTAGATTGGGTGTTGTCTCCCCTGCCTGAGAATGACAGACACAAGTTTCTCTCACATCAGCAGGTCGATGGTCAACAACACAGACGGACGTGCTATAAATCATTAGACTGCTCTATCATGGAGTTAGCCGATGATATCGCCTATGCGGTGCACGATCTCGAAGATGCGATTGTCATGGGAATCGTCACCCAGGAACAATGGCAAGTCGATGTAGGCAGCAAACTTGCAGGCAGTGAAGACCATTGGATCCAAGATGAGTTTGGTTCGATTGGCACCAAACTGTTTTCTAATAAGCATCACCTGAGAAAAGATGCCATAGGCACCTTAGTCAATGGTTTCGTCACCGCCATCGATATCAAACTCAATACCGATTTTGAAGATAACTTACTGCGCTATAATGCCGGCTTGGACAAGAATTTTTCCGCAGCATTGGAGATATTGAAGCAATTTGTGTTTAAATATGTGATCAGAAAACCCGAAATACAGATGCTCGAATACAAGGGTCAACAGATTGTCATGGAGTTATTCGAGGCTTTCGAATCCGATCCTGAGCGGTTATTACCGCTCAATACTCAAGAAAGATGGCGCAATAGCAAGGACAAGGGATTAAACAGTCACAGAATCATCGCAGATTATATCTCTGGCATGACCGATGAGTTTGCCGCCAGACTACACCAACAACTGTTTAGCCCGAATGCTGGCTCCATGATAGAATTTAATCGAGAACTTTAGCATCCGGGTTCTCAATTTCCCTCTATCATTTGCAATGGGTTAAAGGTCAGTCCATTGCACTCAGTAAATGAATACCATTCCATATAAGTATCTGGAATGATCAGATACTTACTCGGAATGGTATAAACTCAACCAAGGTTAATGTCAGGCTAATTCAACAAGTTAGGAAACAGGCCTTTAAGCCCTGCCACGATCACTTCGATAGCAATAGATAACATCAAGAGCCCCATCAATCGGGTTATCACATTAATACCTGTTTTCCCCAGCACTTTATATATCACCGGCGCCGCTCTAAAGAGCATAAAACTAATTAACCCAAATACTATGACGGTAATAGACATGCCGACATGATTGATAAAGGTGTTATTTTCTGCCGCAGTGACAATCACAGAGCTAATAGCACCTGGGCCTGCCATCAAGGGTAATGCCAGAGGCACCACGGCAACAGACTCCATGCCTGATGCTTCTCTGTCCTCTTCCTTGTTACGTTTAACCTCACCCAATTTCCCCTGCAACATAGACATGGCAATGATCGCAATCAAGGAACCTCCGGCGATCCTAAACGCCGACAGCGAGATACTGAACAAGTTTAGAATATGCTGACCGGCAAATATGGTCACTAGCAAGATAACCACAACAGCAAAGTTAGCCACCTTTCCTGTATGATTGCGTTCAATATCATTTTGGTGACTGGTTAAGCTCACAAACACAGGCAAAAGACCCACGGGGTTGATGATGGCCACCAAGCCTAAAAAAAACTTAATGTAAAATGTAAAATCCAACGACATATCCTCGAGTGTAAATACAGATTAAAGCGTTAACCAATTTGTCATCGCCCTTGTACTGAGGTAACTAGTTTACCCTATGATTTCATCTGGCAGAAATGAGTTTTTTTATAATACCATTCCGAGTAAGTATCTGATCATTCAGCGGGAGTTCAAAGCGCTGTAGGCAAGGCGAATGTTTGAAGCTAATAGTTATTCTCGGCAACAAGCTCCTGCGTTGCTCTACCTCCTGCATCTGACCTCCATGGAAGGAGGAAATGTCTTATTTTGTATGGAACAAAATAGACCATGCAGTCGTATATCGAGAACATTCTAGCATAAAGGGCTTTGAAACCCGCACTGCGTGAGGCTCTCAGTGTTTCCACTTCTGTGTTGCATTGACTTAAAAGGGTATAACCATTTCCTCATCAATGCGCCTTGAATTGAAAAAACTGAGAGTCTCTGAACTGACCAAATACTTATATGGAATGGTATTAGATCCCAGTTCACATAAGATTTTTTATGCCGATTAAAAAAATCACAGCTCAGCAAACAATCAAACAAGTCGTTAACAATGTAATTTAATTACAACAAGGCCGGAAACTGTGGCTAAGATCACGGTTATCAAGGGGGTTTCGGTGTAATTTTTCATCATCGAGATGATTTAGCCAAAACTGATTTTGACTAAATTTTTTCAAGGAAATATAAAATGACAGTGACCAATGAGCAAGAACTCGATCTTCTTGTGCAACGAGTTGCAGATGCACAAGCCCAGTTTGCTAACTTCAGCCAGGAACGAGTCGATATCATCTTCAGAGCGGCGGCCCTGGCAGCTGCCGATGCACGAATATCTCTGGCTAAGATGGCAGTAGCGGAAACCCGCATGGGAGTAGTTGAAGATAAGGTGATCAAGAATCACTTCGCCTCCGAATACATCTATAACAAGTATAAGGATTCGAAGACCTGCGGCATAATAGATGAAGACCCTACCTTTGGCACCATAACCATAGCCGAACCTGTCGGTGTCATCTGTGGCATAGTCCCCACCACCAACCCAACATCCACCGCCATCTTCAAGGCGCTTATCAGCCTCAAGACCCGTAATGGCATCATCTTCTCACCTCATCCCAGGGCTAAAAAGTCAACCACAACCGCGGCACGAATCGTACTCGATGCTGCCGTCAAAGCCGGTGCCCCGAAAGATATTATCGGTTGGATAGATGAGCCAAGTGTCGCATTATCGAATCGGTTAATGACCCATGACAAGATAAATCTCATCTTGGCTACCGGTGGACCCGGCATGGTTAAAGCAGCTTACTCTTCAGGCAAACCCGCCATCGGAGTCGGTGCGGGTAATACCCCTATAGTGATAGATGAAACCGCCGACATCAAGCGTGCAGTCAGCTCTATATTGATGTCTAAAACCTTCGACAACGGCGTCGTGTGTGCATCAGAGCAAGCGGTGATCGTCGTCGATGAAATTTATGACACAGTTAAAAAGCGCTTCGCTACACACGGCGGCTATATTCTCAATGCCGATGAATCAGAGGCCATGCAAGGAGTCATACTCAAGAATGGCGCACTCAATGCCGACATAGTCGGACAGAGCGCCGTAGATATCGCCTCCATGGCTGGCATAAATGTCCCCCGTTGGACTAAGGTCTTGATTGGTGAGGCAACTGATATCAGTGATGCCGAAGCCTTTGCCCATGAAAAGCTCTCCCCTCTGCTGGGTATGTACCGAGCCAAAGACTTCGATGATGCCATGGATAAGGCTGAGGCTCTAGTGACCTTCGGCGGGATCGGACACACCTCAGGCCTCTATACCAATCAAGATACCCAAGAAGATCGCGTCAAGGCCTTCGGATTTCGTATGAAGACCGCGCGCATATTGATCAACACCCCAGCGTCCCACGGCGGCATCGGCGATTTGTATAACTTTAAACTTGCGCCTTCACTCACCTTAGGTTGTGGCTCATGGGGCGGCAACTCCATCTCAGAAAACGTGGGACCGAGTCACCTTATTAACAAAAAAATAGTCGCCAAGAGGGCTGAAAACATGTTGTGGCACAAGCTTCCTTCATCTATCTATTTCCGCCGTGGTTGCTTACCTATTGCACTCGAGGAACTGAGTGACAAGAAACGCGCACTGATAGTGACAGATAAGCACCTGTTTAATAATGGATATTGTGACGAAACAGTCAATATCCTCAAGGCTCAGGGACTGACAACAGAGATATTTTATGAAGTAGAAGCCGATCCCACCTTAGCCATAGTCAAACAAGGTGCCAAGATGGCACACAGCTTTCAACCCGATGTGATCATCGCATTGGGTGGCGGCTCCCCCATGGATGCGGCTAAGATTATCTGGGTCATGTACGAGCATCCAGATGTCGATTTTGCCGATCTAGCCCTGCGATTTATGGACATTCGCAAACGTATCTACAAGTTCCCTAAATTGGGTGTCAAGGCGCAGATGGTCGCGATCCCGACCACCTCAGGTACAGGTTCAGAAGTCACGCCATTCGCGGTAGTAACAGATGAAGCCACGGGGATGAAGTACCCCATCGCCGATTATCAGTTGACGCCGAACATGGCCATAATCGATCCTAATTTAGTCATGGATATGCCAAAGTCCCTAACAGCTTTTGGCGGAATCGATGCTATCACCCATGCACTGGAAGCCTATGTCAGTGTAATGGCTAACGAATACAGTGATGGTCAGGCACTTCAAGCTTTAGACCTGTTATTTAAGCACCTTCCCGATGCCTATAACCACGGCGCCGCAGCGCCAGTAGCACGCGAGAAGGTACATAATGGCTCTACCATAGCCGGTATCGCTTTTGCCAATGCCTTCCTGGGAGTCTGCCACTCCATGGCCCATAAGTTGGGCGCCGAATTCCATCTTGCCCATGGGCTGGCAAATGCCCTACTCATCAGCAATGTGATCCGTTACAATGCCACTGACATGCCAACTAAACAGGCGGCATTCAGCCAATACGACCGACCTAAGGCACTTTGCCGTTATGCAAAGATTGCCGACCATCTAAACTTAACTGGTAATACAGATGAACAAAAAGTTGAAGCTTTGCTTGAAAAAATCGATGAGCTCAAGAAGACGATTGGCATTCCGGCTTCAATCCAAGAAGCAGGCGTTAACGAAGCCGACTTCCTAGCTAAACTGGACGAGTTAGCCGAAAATGCATTCGATGACCAATGCACAGGCGCAAACCCTAGGTACCCCTTAATAGCAGAGCTGAAGCAAATACTGCTCGACAGTTTCTATGGCAACGCCTATAGCGACAGCTAATACCAGTTCCATGAGCACAGGCTCTAAACATTAGCTAAAATTAGCGGTAAAAAAATCCAGTTAACGCCATAGTGTTAACTGGATTTTTATTGTTAAAAATAAATGATTTATATCGCATGCATCATGTTATTGAGCAGGTTCGGCCTTCTTTTTAATCCGGTAAGCATGCAGCAAGGGCTCAGTGTAACCCGAAGGCTGCTCTTTTCCCTTGAATATCAGCTCAAGCGCCGCATTAAAAGCGATACCACTGAAATCTGGCGCCATCTTTTGATAAAGAGCATCACCGACATTTTGCTTATCGACAACAGCAGCCATCCTCTTCATGGTAGCGATGACTTGCTCTTGGGTGCAGATCTTATGCTCCAGCCAATTGGCAATATATTGTGATGATATTCTCAAGGTTGCCCTGTCTTCCATTAGGCCCACGTTATTAATATCGGGCACTTTCGAGCAACCGACACCATGATCTATCCAACGTACCACGTAACCCAAGATCCCCTGGGCATTGTTGTCGAGTTCCCGTTGGATCTGTTCATCTGTCAGGGGTTCCGATAACAAGGGGATGGTCAGAATGTCATCTAATTTGGCATGGGTTCTGTTAGACAATTCCAGCTGTTTCTCGGCAACATGGATCTGGTGATAATGAGTCGAATGCAGTATGGCGCCATTGGGAGATGGCACCCAGGCGGTGTTAGCGCCTGCATTGGGATGGGCTGACTTCTGCGCCAGCATGGACGCCATCTCATCTGGCATGGCCCACATCCCCTTGCCAATCTGAGCACGACCAGGTAAACCACATGCCAGGCCGACATCGACATTCCAATCTTCATAGGCCTTGATCCAGGCTTGCTGTTTCATCTGTGTTTTTGGCACAAATGGGCCAGCTAGCATAGAGGTATGGATCTCATCGCCGGTTCTATCGAGAAATCCTGTGTTAATAAACACCACTCTCTCCTTAGCCACGCGAATGCATTCTTTTAAGTTTACCGTCGTCCTACGCTCTTCATCCATGATCCCAAGTTTGATGGTATTTCTGGACAGGCTCAGTGCATCTTCGATGCGGGTAAACAGCTCACAGGTAAACGCCACCTCATCCGGTCCGTGCATCTTAGGTTTAACAATATTGATCGAACCCGCGCGGCTATTGGTGCGCTGCTTATTATTACCCTTAAGATCATGCATTGCCGCCAGAACGGATACCATACCATCTAAGATCCCCTCGGGAACCTCATCACCCGCCTTGTCTAAAATGGCATCATTGGTCATCAGGTGACCGACATTACGGATAAATAACAGGCTTCGACCAGGCAGAGTAAACTCCCTTCCCAGTGGGCACAGATAATGACGATCTAGGTTAAGCTCACGGATGATGGTCTTACCACCTTTGGTTAACCGGGCAGTGAGATCGCCTTTCATCAAGCCTAACCAGTTTTGATAGACCTCACACTTGTCCTCGGCATCGACGGCAGCCACCGAGTCCTCACAATCCATAATGGTGGTCACAGCGGCTTCTACCAGCAGATCTTTCATTCCAGCCAGATCTGTCTTACCTATGGCGTGATTCCTGTCTATCTGAATCTCCACATGCAGGCCGTTATTCTTCAGCAACACAGCGTGAGGGGCGACCTGATTACCAAGATAACCCACCCATTTTTCAGGTTGCTTAAGCCCAGTATCAGTTCCATCCCTGAGGGTGACAACCAGCTGGTTTCGATCAATTTGATAATGGCTTGCTTCGCTATGGCTACCTATCGCTAAAGGAGCCAGTTGATCTAAGTGTTGCTTGGCAAACGCTATCACCTTACGGCCACGAACGGGATTGAAACCGCTGCCAATCTCGGCACCACCGTCTTCACTGATGGCATCAGTACCATAGAGGGCATCATATAAACTGCCCCATCGCGCGTTCGCCGCATTGAGGGCGAAACGGGCGTTTTTAACCGGGACGACAAGCTGAGGACCCGCTTGCAGGGCAATTTCAACGTCTACATTTTCTGTGGTGATGCTGAAATCGTCGCCTTCGGGGACGAGGTAGCCTATCTCTTGCAAGAAGGCTTTATAGGCCAGAGGATCATGGAGCTTATGTTCTGTATGCCACTGGTCTATCTGAACTTGTAACTCATCGCGGCGGGCTAATAAGGCTCTGTTCTTTGGTGTTAGATCATCAATGATAGATTCGAGTGAGCTCCAAAACCTTGCCGGTGAAATATCGGTTCCGGGAATAATCTGTTCATTGACTAACTTAAGCAGTGAGGTAGCGACCTGTAAATTGCCAACTTGAATACGTGATGTCATATTTATCCCTTCCGATAGCTGTCATTGACTGTCTAATGTCTATCTCTATTGCTATACATGAAACTGATACTAAGCTGTAGCCTAGCCATGAAGCTGAATCTTGTAGAGGTTTCGTTCAGTTTATCCAGCCTTAATGTATATCACTAATTTATCGTAGTTATAGTTGGCATTCACCAAAGTTATACCACCAAGAATATCTGGCTACCCGTGGTTAAAATCTATCTATGATCTTGGCAGTTTCAGTGATGAGCTCTCTCATCCATCTGTGAGCCGGATTATGTTGCAATAACGGACTCCAGGCCATGGTCAACTCTATGGGGGGGATGTCAAATGGCGGTGCTACTATACTGACCCGACTGTTATCTTGCTTTAATCTGGCCATCTTACTGGGCACTGTGGCAATCAAATCTTGCCTCTCCGCCAATGAACTGGCCGCTTGATAACTGCGGGTGAACACTGTGATACGGCGTTTTGCACCAATTTTTGCCAACGCTTCATCTACCCACCCCAGACGTTGGACATCATCGGGATCCATGCCAACCCCGACTCCCATGCCGGTTTTACTCACCCAGACATGATGAGACTTAAGATAATTGTCTAAGTTAAAGTTCTTCAGTACTGGATTAGTGCGGTTAATGAGGCAACTGAAGGTATCTTTCCAGAGCACTTTTTGATGAAAAGATTGAGGGATTTCATCGAAGCGGTTAATGGCCATATCCACTCGACCCTGTTCCACATCGGCAAAATTAACATCGCTTGGTGTCATGATATCCAGAATGACTTTCGGCGCTTCGTTACGTAAGCGAGCGATCAACAAGGGAATAAGGGTAGACTCGGCGTAATCCGACGCCATCATGCGAAACACCTGCTCACTCTCTAATGCATTAAACTCAGATTTGGGCTGTACGGCTTTCTCCAGGCCTATCAATAGCTCTCGGATCACAGGTTTGAGCTCACTTGCCCTCTCTGTCGGCGTCATCCCCTTGCTGGTTCTGATAAGCAGAGGATCATCGAACAACACCCTTAACCTTTTTAGCCCATTACTCATGGCCGGTTGGCTGATCCCCAGCTGATCTGCGGCGCGGGTCACATTCAACTCTCTGAGCAAAACATCAAAATAAACCAACAAATTCAGGTCGATACGAGATATATTCATAAAACAAATACCGAAGATAATTACTATAAATTAGACTAATTTAACTCAATATTACTATTATTTTGAACGGAAGCAATCGTTGATAATTATTTTTTGTAGGAAGGAACTTACCATGTCAAATTACAGCACCGATATTGATACTGCAGCAAGCTTGATTGAGAATGAAGGCAGTGCCTGGAATGCAATCAATCCAGAGTCAGTCGCTCGTATGCGCACTCAGAACCGATTTAAGACGGGTTTAGACATAGCTAAGTATACCGCTAAAATAATGCGTGAAGACATGGCTAACTATGATGCTGATAGCTCTCAGTACACACAATCACTAGGATGCTGGCACGGTTTCATCGGTCAACAGAAGATGATTGCGATTAAGAAGCATCTACTGACCACTAAGCGATGTTACCTCTACCTCTCGGGTTGGATGGTTGCCGCGCTTCGCAGTGAGTTCGGTCCACTGCCTGACCAATCGATGCATGAGAAGACCTCAGTCGCTAGCCTGATTGCCGAGCTTTATACTTTCCTTCGCCAAGCCGATGCTCGTGAGTTAGGTGGTCTGTTCCGTGAACTCGATAACGCTGACGCCGCCGATAAAGCCGCGGTGCAGGATAAGATAGATAATTTCGAGACCCACGTTGTGCCTATTATTGCCGATATCGATGCAGGTTTTGGCAACGAAGAAGCCACTTACCTGATGGCTAAGCAGATGATTGAAGCTGGTGCCTGTTGTATTCAGCTTGAAAACCAGGTTTCCGATGTGAAGCAATGTGGTCACCAAGACGGCAAGGTAACGGTTCCTCATGTGGAGTTTTTGGCTAAGATCAATGCCGTACGTTATGCCTTCTTGGAGCTGGGTATCGATGATGGCGTTATCGTGGCACGTACGGATTCTCTCGGAGCGGGTCTGACGCAGAAGATTGCGGTGACTTCAGAGCCGGGTGACTTAGGCGACAAGTACAACTCTTTCATCGAAGTGGAAGAAGTGACTAGCGACAACTTGGAAAATGGCGATCTGGTGTTTAAGCGCGGCGATAAGCTGGTTAAACCTTCACGTCTACCTAATGGCCTGTTTAAATTCCGCGCCGGTACGGGTGAAGAGCGTTGTATACTCGACTGTATCACCAGCCTTCAAAACGGTGCCGACTTATTGTGGATTGAGACCGAGAAGCCTCATGTGGCTCAGATCGGCGCCATGGTCAATGCCATTCGTGAAGTCGTGCCAAATGCTAAGCTGGTGTACAACAACTCGCCATCCTTTAACTGGACGCTTAACTTCCGTCAGCAGATCTTCGATGTGATGAAACAGCAAGGTAAAGATATCTCGGCTTATGACCGTGCCGATTTGATGAGCATAGATTACGATGAGACTGAGCTTGCCATTGAGGCTGACGAAAAGATCCGTACCTTCCAGGCCGATTCAGCCCGTGAAGCGGGTATCTTCCATCACCTGATCACGCTACCGACTTACCACACGACCGCCTTGTCTACTGACAACTTGGCGAAAGAGTACTTCGGTGACCAAGGCATGCTAGGTTATGTGGCTAATGTGCAGCGCAAAGAGATCCGCCAGGGTATCGCCTGTGTTAAGCACCAGAACATGGCTGGCTCCGATATGGGTGATGCTCACAAGGAGTACTTCTCCGGTGATCAGGCGCTGAAGGCGTCGGGTAAAGACAACACCATGAACCAGTTCGGCTAATACCTTACTCATCCCCCAACTGAATCCCACATTCGAGATAGGTAAAACAATAAAAGCCCGGAACCCAATCCGGGCTTTTACGAGTTCTCTTAACAGGCATCAGCTTGGCCTTGCTCATGGGTGATGAGTGATTCATCTACCCAGCCCCGGGCTTCTCTTGCTAACTCTTTCTTTAATAGCTGTATAAGCCGCATGCTTCACTCCTTTGGGCATTGCTGAAAACGATATACACTCTATACCAGTTCCATTAAATAAGTGAGTATTCAGCGGGAATTAAAAATGCTGTAGGCAAGTAAGGGGATTGTAACCGTTCACCAGCCCCTTATTGACACGATCAATTGATGATCGATAAGGTTTGGTCATATAGCTATTGAACGATCTCTTTTCCATGTGAAAATGGCTTCATGAAAAAGAAAAAACAATTCGAGCAAGAGCCGCCTTCGATTGATAATATCAGCGAAGCCAACCTGTTTATCCGTGAGCTTTGGCAAACGCTACGAGAGTATGAAGACAGGTTGATGCTCAGTTCTCGTCACTCATCTAAATCACCCTCCTCTGACTCCCCTGCGGATAAGGCCGAACGAAAAAAGCTCAAACGCCTCGTAGTGGAAATAAGGTTGGCGCTCAACCTGGACATACGGGGTATAAAAGACCACTAGCGGAACTCGGCGAAAACGATGAGCAAATCGCTTGTTTGCCGGATGCCTGTTGCTCCGATTGTGGTGGTGAGGTGACTGCCAATAAGTCTCCCAGTTATCGTCATCAGGTGTTTGAGCTGCCTGAGCCTAAGCTTGATATCACTGAATATCAGCTATTTCATGGACGTTGCAAGCAATGCAACACGGTGAGCAAAGGCACCTTACCTAAGGATACTTCTGATGGCCAGATGGGACCAAGACTGCTTAGCTACGTAGCTGTGCTCAGTGGCTTGTATCACCTGAGCGTACGAAAAATTCAACGTTTGCTTGAAGACCAATATGGCACTCATTTTTCTACAGGCCTCATTTCTGAGGCTCAAGGGCGAGTCAGTAGTATGCTGACGCGGTATTTCAGGTGGTGAAATACTTTCGCAATAAGGATGCCGCCAAATCGGTATTAGGTGCACAGACTCAAGCTATCGTAGTAAGCGACCAATGTCCGAGCTACAACTGGATAGCCCCTGAGCGTCATCAGGTTTGCCTAGCCCAGGTGCTACGCAATTTACAACAAATGGCCGATTATTCAGGAAAAGGCCTCACTGCGAATATTGGTAACCGACTGGTATTGCTTTTCAAGTCCGTATTTCGCATCCAGCATAGATATGAATCCGGTGAAGTTGAGGAAATAATGTGGCGTCGGCGAATGCAACGACTAAGGCGCAGTATTAAGCGCTGGCTTGAGTGCGGGGGAAATGTGCCCGCTTCACGCTATGCTGGCAGATGCCGTCATATTCTCAAATATGAGCAAGGCTTATGGGTATTTCTCAATCACCCAGGCACTCCTCTGACCAATAACGAAGCAGAGCGTTGCATACGTGGTAGCGTGATCATGCGTAAAATTTGCTATGGCACCCGTTCAGATCGAGGGGAGAAGTTCCGTTCCCGGTTACTGTCAGTGGTTGAAACATGCAAAAAACGGCAGTTATCACCAATTACAGTGATAAGTAAGATCGTTACAGCCGTTGTAGGGAACAGAGAATACCCAGACGTGTTTGACCTGGTGTCAGCTTAGTCAACTCCCTTCTGGTGAACGCTTACAGGGGATTGAAGCTAATAGTTATTCTATATCGAGAGCCGCTTACGCAGAATAAAGGGTTTTTAAACCCGCACTACGTGAGCGTCTCAGGACTTCCACTTCTGCGTTGCATTGTCTTAAAAGGGAATAACCATTTCTTCAACAATGCGCCTTGAATTTAAAGCCCTGAGAAAGCTCTGAACAGAGCCTAAATTTAATGGAATTGGTATTATTCAGTTTATACAAAAATCATCGACAAAAAGGCCAGATACATATCTGACCTTCTCACCTTCTATTAATACCAAGCGGTATAATGCAGGTTACTTTTTAGTCCAGCGGTCCATCCAACCCAAGACATTGGCGTACCATTGTTCCAGGTTATCAGGGTTGAGGATCCAATGATTCTCTTGCGGATAAATCAGCAACTCAGATGGAATGCCTTTTCTCTGCATCAAGGTAAACGCAGCCAGACTTTGTCCATAAGGAACTCGGAAATCTTGCTCACCATGAATGATTAACATAGGTGTCTTCCAGTTCTCTACGTAATTGACTGGATTGAACTTCTCGTACAAGTCCTTGTTCTCATCATATGTGCCACCGAACTCATATTCGGGGAACCAGAGCTCTTCGGTCACATAATACATGGAGCGCATATCGAACAGACCAGCATGGTTAACCAGACAATTAAAGCCATCGCTCCAGTTTCCTTGGATCCAGTTCATCATATAGCCACCGTATGACCCACCGAGTGCACAGGTACGGCTAGAATCCAACCATTTCTGTTGCTTAGTCACGGCGGCTAGGCCTTTTTGCAGGTCTTCTAATGGCTTACCGCCCCAATCTTTAGAGATAGAGTCAGTGAATGCCTGTCCATAGCCGGTAGAGCCGTGAAAATCGATCATCACCACGCCGTAACCCGCACCGGCCCAGAGTTGAGCATTCCAGCGACTGCTGAATGAATTGCCGAATGAGCCCTGTGGCCCGCCATGAACCAGAAACGCGATAGGATACTGAGTGCCAGCCTTGAAGTTCGATGGCTTGATCCAGTAACCATGGACCTCTTCATTATTCCAGCCCTTGAAACTGAACGGCTCAAATTCACCGAATTTAATCTTGGCGAGTTTTTCGCTGTTGATATCGGTCAGTTGCTGTAAACCCTGACCATCAAAATTGATAGAATGAAGATCACCTGGCTGTACCAGACTCTTGTGCTTGAAGATAATCTTGTCCGCCGTCACGCCGACTATGCTGTTGCTGCCCTCGTTGTATAAGGTTTTTACGTCACCAAATTGAGTGTTCACTTCAAAAATGGTCACTTGGCCCACATCTTGAGCCGTGACGTATAAGGTTCTATTATCTTTACCGAAGGTCAATGAACTCGCACTTCTGTCCCATAGAGGCGCAACTTCTTTCTCCTGTCCCGTCACGATATCACGCAACATGATGCGATATCTGTCGGCTTCGAATCCCGGCTTTGTCATGGCCAAATAAGCTAAGTAGCGGCCATCGGCTGAGTATGTCGGATGTGCGTCCCACGCCTTGTTAGACTCAGTTAAATTGACCGCATCTCCGCCCGTTACCGGCACCTGCCAAAGATCATAGTTAGTGATCCAGGCTTGATCGTTACTCGGCGCCTTGGCGCTATAAACCACATACTTACCGTCTGGGGTAAAGGTCACCTCTTCCATGCCGGAGAAAGGTTTAGGTGGCGTTTCCGTGTCCAGTCCAGCGGTGACATCCACGGCAGTGGTGATCTTATCGCCGTTTAATTGTGCCACAAACAGATGACTGCGGGAGTGATCGCTCCAAGTATCCCAATGACGGATCATCAATTGTTTATATTCACGACCGGTGGATTTACGCTCGGCTTCTGCGGTGAATTTATCTTCAGAGCATTGCAGATCTTGGCAATCAGGGAAGACACGCATGTTCAACACCACTTGCTTGCCGTCTTGAGACAGTTTAAAGCCTTCCACATCCAGTGGCAGATCTGACACTTGTCGGGCTTCACCGCCTGTCAGAGGTAACTGATACAGTTGACTCGAACCATCACGTGAAGCCAAAAAGTAGACTGACTGATCGTCAGCCGAAAAAACGGCACTATGTTCGGTACCGGCAGCAAACGTGAGTTGTTTCGGCTTCGAGCCCATTTGGGTCAGATCTTGGATATAGATATCTGAGCTGGCTTTACCTTTGGTATCAGTTTTTTTGATGCCAAACACGATGTTATT
Organism: Shewanella benthica KT99; assembly: GCF_000172075.1. GTDB lineage: Bacteria > Pseudomonadota > Gammaproteobacteria > Enterobacterales > Shewanellaceae > Shewanella > Shewanella benthica_A. Next base: position 4,892 of record NZ_ABIC01000049.1, on the reverse strand, counting down.
GCCATCATTAGATAAAGCAGACGAGTAGAGCTTGTTGATTTTAACCAGGTCTTGAACCTTGAAAGGCTGGGGTGATGATGCTTGAGCCGACATAGCGACTCCTGCACCAGCCAGTGCGAGTATGATTGCAGTTTTTTTCATTGTTATTATCATCTTTTGTGATTTCAGTCTAACCAATTGGCGTCTAGGCCAGATGGTTAGCGAGTTAAGCTGTCCACCATTCACCCAAGACTTAAGTTAGCCGGTGTGATTGGAAAGCATCCCTGCAGGCATAAAATTGTTAACCTATCGAGCTGAGTATGCGCACAATATCCAAAATATTTGGCTTAGGCAAGACACCTAAGCCAAACTTTACTTTAAAGATAAGTGTGTTATTTCGCGGGTTCCAGGCTCACTTTCCATTGTGCAGGACCGGTTTCATGCACATTCACGCCCTCGGAGTCTACCGCCACAGTGACGGGCATATCTTTAACATCGAACTCATAGATAGCTTCCATGCCTAAGTCGGCAAAGGCAACCACACGTGACTTCTTAATGGCTTTAGACACCAGATAAGCCGCGCCGCCAACGGCCATAAGATACACCGCCTTGTGTTTCTTGATTGATGCAACGGTGGCAGGGCCACGTTCGGCCTTGCCTATCATACCCATCAGGCCAGTTTTCTCGAGCATTAGATCGGTAAACTTATCCATGCGTGTCGCCGTTGTAGGGCCCGCTGGGCCGACAACTTCACTGCCCACAGGATCGACCGGACCGACGTAATAGATAAACTTACCGGTAAAATCGACGCCTTCGGGAAGTCCTTCACCAGATTCGATAAGCGTCTGAATGCGTTTATGAGCCGCATCGCGACCCGTCAACATCTTACCGTTGAGCAACAAGGTATCACCACTCTTCCACTTTTCGATCTCGGCTTGTGTGACAGTATCGAGATTGACTCTGTGGGTGTTTTCCCCCACTTCTCGGGTGATCACTGGCCAGTCTTCCAGAGACGGTGGCGTAAATTCCGCTGGTCCTGTGCCATCAAGATGGAAATGCACATGGCGCGTCGCAGCGCAATTTGGGATCATGACGACAGGCTTAGACGCCGCGTGAGTAGGCATTGATTTAATCTTCACGTCTAAGACGGTAGTCAAACCTCCGAGTCCTTGGGCACCTATGCCCAAGTTATTGGCACGCTCAAAGATATCGAGACGTAATTTTTCTTCGGTCGTCTCGGCGCCTCTTTGCTGTAACTCGTGAATATCGACCGGATCCATCAAGGATTCTTTCGCTAAAACCGCCGCTTTTTCGGCGGTACCACCAATACCTATGCCCAGCATTCCCGGTGGACACCAGCCAGCGCCCATGGTTGGCAAGGTTTTCTCAACCCAGGCAGCTATATCATCGGATGGGTTTAGCATGACCATCTTAGATTTATTTTCAGACCCGCCACCTTTAGCTGCGATAGCAACCTCGATGTGATTGCCTAGTATCATATCGATATGGACCACAGATGGCGTGTTATCTTTGGTATTTTTACGTGCCCCGGCAGGATCTGAGACGATAGATGCGCGCAGCGGATTGTCTGGATTGAGATAGGCTTGTCTTACGCCCGCATCGACCATCTGCTGAATGGTCATGTCTGTTTTATCCCACTTCACTGCCATACCAACCTTGACGAAACAGGTCACAATACCCGTGTCTTGGGCACAGAGGTCTCTTTGCCCTCGGCAGACATGCGTGAATTAATCAAGATTTGAGCGATAGCATCTTTTGCCGCAGCGCTCTCTTCACGTTCATAGGCTTGCGTCATTGCATCGACGAAATCCTTAGGATGATAGTAAGAGATATATTGTAGGGAATCTGCGATGCTCTCGATGAGATCCGCTTGTTTGATGACAACTTCTTTACTCACAATCACTTCCTTATACACGCTATTAGGGACATTTTTCAGCCATTTTTGGCATCTATATCTGTTTTTATTAATGCTAGCTGAGAGATATGATACTCTTTCGTGACTTTTAGGGGAATATCACATTTTAGATAAGGTAAATCGATGAGTTTTTCGGCGCCGCAGGGTGTATCAACACTGCGTCTTGATTGGAAATATACCACGATAGAATTATTTTCATCTTTGGCAGATATCCCCTGGGCTATGTTACTCGATTCGGCCAGTGACGATCACTGTGATAGCCGCTTCGACATCATCTGCCTTGACCCGATTGCGACACTTGTCACCGAGGGAGACAGTACCGAAATAAGCCGATATCAAGCTCATTGTCTGACAGGCTCTAGCCTTAGCCAGTTAAACCCATTCGATCTGGTTAAGCAGGAGTTAGCACACTACTTCCCAGTACAGAAGTCGAGTGAGCTGCCCTTTTCCGGGGGCGCGATGGGCAGCTTCAGCTATGATCTGGGACGTAAGATTGAGAAAATCCCCGAAATTGCCGCCGACGATATCCCCCTCCCAATGATGAACATAGGCTTATATTTATGGGCATTGGTATTCGATCATCGAGAGCAAGTCTGGAGTTTGGTGCATTACGGCAGCAAAGAAGCGGCGCAAACCAGTCTGGATTGGCTGCAAGCTAAGCTGAAAATCAAGCCGTCGATGCCTAAATTCTCCCTTATCGGTGACTGGCAGCCACAACTGACTAAGGCTGACTACGAAGCAAAATTTGATGTCATTCAAGAATATATTCAAAGCGGCGACTGCTATCAAATAAACCTGACCCAAAGGTTCTCGGCTAAATACCAGGGCAATGAATGGCAAGCCTATCTCAAACTCAGAGAATCCAATAAGGCACCCTTCTCCGCCTTCATTCGCTTATCACAAGGTGCGTTATTGTCTATTTCTCCCGAGCGGTTTATTCAACTCAGAGGGGAGGATATCCAGACTAAGCCCATTAAAGGCACCAGTCCCAGGTATTCCACGGCGGCACAAGATCAGGCATCGGCCACACAGCTACGCCATTCAGCGAAAGACAGGGCGGAGAACTTGATGATAGTCGATCTACTGCGTAACGATCTGAGCAAGGTCGCCAAACCCGGCTCAGTATCTGTACCTCACCTGTTTGAGATTGAAAGCTTTCCTGCTGTGCATCATCTGGTCAGCACAGTCACAGCACAACTCGACGCTAAATATGATGCCACCGACCTATTAAAAGCCAGTTTTCCGGGCGGATCGATCACAGGTGCACCAAAAATCCGGGCGATGGAGATCATAGAAGAACTTGAACCCTCGAGGAGAAGCCTTTATTGTGGTTCTATCGGTTATATCAGTCAAGACGGTCAGATGGACACCAGCATCACCATACGAACCTTAGTGGCGATAGATGGCATCATTTATTGCTGGGCTGGCGGCGGAATTGTTGTCGACTCGACTGCAGAGAGTGAATATAAAGAAACCTATGATAAAGTTAGTAAAATCCTGCCAGTATTACAGGGTTAATATTTGATATCTAAGTGTAAATCAGTAGAGGTTATATGCAAAAAAAGATTAAGCCTATACCTTTAACTGAATTTAAAGTCAGATATAACCTCTTGCAAGCCCCTCACGAGTCTAATCCGGATATTAAAGATACCCTGCGTCAAGCTGCGGTCCTCATAGCCTTAATACAAGAAGAGGGTGAATTGCATGTCTTACTCACCCGTCGCCCTACTCATCTTAAATCTCATCCGGGACAAATCAGTTTCCCAGGGGGAAAAGTTGAACGGGGAGATGCTTCACTCATAGAAACCGCTTTGCGAGAAGCCGCGGAAGAGATTGCACTTTACCCGAGTAATGTAGAGGTGATTGGCCAGTATCCTGCGATGAAAACCTTTACCGGTTTCGAAATAACCCCGGTTATAGGCCTGGTAAAGCAAGCCTTCACCCCAAAACTGGCTCCGGGCGAAGTCGATGAACTGTTCACCGTGCCCCTATCGTATTTATTGCAGACCGAGAATCGTCAGAAGCAGACTTATCAACGCAATGGGATCCATCATCCGGTGTACTTTATCCGTTATCGAGAGCACCTGATCTGGGGTGCGACTGCGGCCATGATAAATAAACTCTGCCAACACCTGATACTCTAGGAACTAGTGATTAGTTAAATGACAAAGGTGATATACAGGCCTGCAGCGACAGAACTTAACAGCAGCAGAGGAATGTTAAACCAGTAGCCCATCTTACTGTGATGAGAAAAATAGTAATTAAAAGCCAAACTGACAAAACTGATTGCCGCACACGCCCATATAATATATTCCAACTGGACTGTCTGTATGGGATCCCAAGCAAGACGAACCGACGCTCCCTTGCTCAAATAATACCCTATCGCGCGATCAGGCCTGGCCTTATCGAAAATCAGCAGAGCATATATTGCAAGAGACCAGCCTGTGATAGATAGAAATGCCAGTAATCGCTGAAAATTTTTTATTTTCTTCATGACAATCCCCTCTAACAAATGTATTTAATCTAGCCCTGTATTTAATCATAACAGTATGAGTTATGGCCGCCAACCAAGCAGTGAGTAAACACAGACCGCTATCTGAGTTTGGCTTAAACTCCAAAAGCAGGATTAATCATCAAAATTGCCCGCTATTAGGCCTTTTATCTGATTTTGCTACTTGAGAAAACCAGCCAGCAAGGTAATATAAACGTCCAAATTTTATATATAAACGTTTCGTTGGAGAACTAAGCAACAATGAGCATTACATCTGTCGCTTCTGTATTTAAAGGTGAATTTGCGATTGGTTCGCAAATTACCATTCGCGGTTGGGTAAGATCGCGCCGAGATTCCAAGGCGGGCATCTCGTTTCTTGCCGTTTATGATGGCTCCTGTTTTGATCCTATCCAAGGTGTAGTGCCTAATAGCTTAGAAAATTACAATAACGAGATCTTGAAGTTGACTACCGGTTGTTCTGTCATC
>NZ_ABIC01000050.1 GCF_000172075.1 Shewanella benthica KT99 | reverse complement strand
TCGTTTAAAACGAAGAAAAAACAAGCTTACTTGTTGCCCTGACTGCGTTTCAGCTTCGTTTAAGAATACTGGTTTGCCGTGTCAGTGGATGCGCATTATAGGGAGTTTCGGTGTGAGCGCAAGGGCTATTTAGGAGAATATTTCGATTAACTTAATGACCGCGCACTTATCAATCGAAACGATGATTAATAGCACTCAGCCCGGCGATTTAACAGTCACTACTGGATTTAAAACACAAAAAAGGGACCTTAGGTCCCTTTTAAAAGAAGTGATAATGCCGACTCGTACCACGGCTAGCGCATTTTAATCCCTGACTCTAACAGGGTTGTCCAACCCTGCCATCTTCTTTTTAGCCACTATACTCGCGCGTTTTGTCTGGTCTTGCTTGAACAAGGTCATTGCTATTTTTCTCATCACATTAAAAGCAAGCGGACCTCGGCCTTTACGGATCCGTGATTCATCTTCTCTGAATGTCATCTCTAACACCCAATGCATACTTTCTACTTGCCAGTGATTTCGCACAGAAGATAACGCCTGCTCTGCATTTAAATCTAATGAGCTAATGTACCAACGTGTTTCAGTGGTTTCTTTACCTGTCGTTTTTTCATGTACGTCTGATGTCACTTTGATAATGCTTTTTAAGCCAACCCACTGATATTTATTATTTAACCAACTTTTATTAACCAGCACTTGCTGACAACGTCTTGTTTTAATTCACCCTGTAGACCAGAATGATGACCTTTAAGCGCTAGAATATAATCAGCCTTTTGCTTAACGATTAGCTTTGCTATCTCTTTTTGACATCCCATAGCATCGAGCGTGATGATGCTGACAACTCCAGGCGCTCACAGTATGAAGTGCAGTTTTGCCGTCAATGGCAATGACATCGCAACCAGTACCTTCTAGGAGAGAAGAAATCCAAGCTTGAAAAGCTTTCTCTATTTCATCCGCTTTTAATCGGTAGATAACACGGGCAATAGTGTCATGCCGAGGAATACCTGCTTTAAAAGGACGATACTGACGAAGCCAATCAAGCTTTAGATGTCCAAAGTTTTCAATGTCTTCCGCTGAGGTAATACAATAAGTGCAACAGATTAAGGTTGAAAAGTGAGAGAGCTGAAGGCAGAATTTTAGTTCTCACACACAAATTCAGAGTCGGTCATGAACAAACAGTACCATCAGCTCACTCAGGAACTACGATACCAAATATCTGCCTCCCGTAAAACAGGTATGACACTTCGTCAGATCGCCGAGGAAGTCGGGGTACATTTTAGTACCGTATGCCGTGAGTTAAAGCGAAATATCACCAGCCTAAACTATGACCCAAAAATGGCACATACGTTAAGCTGTAAGCGTAAAATGACGTCGAAAAAAGCCTGTAAACGCCAGCCAAGTACTGACGAGATTATTCGAAAATGCATGGTGCTTAACTGGTCTCCTGGGGCGATCTGTGACCGCATGCCAATAGAATTCGCCCCAAGTGAATGCTTGAGTCATACAACCATTTATCGGCGTATTGAAGAGAATAAGCAGCAAGGTGGCACTTTATATAAGCAGCTACCTCGCTATGGTAAAACACGTTGGAAAGGTGGAAAAAGGAAGCGTAATGCGGGTGTCAGCTTGATCCCAGACCGAGTAGATATCAGTGAACGCCCGAAAATTGTAGCAGCAAGAGAACGAATAGGTGACTGGGAAGGCGATACTGTTCATGGGCAAGTCCATACTGCATTGACAATAACCTTGGATAATGGCGGTGAGTTTGCAGGCCATATGAAGGTTCATGAAGCGACGGGAGCGAAGGTTTATTTTGCCAAACCTTATGCGAGTTGGCAGCGAGGAACGAATGAAAATACTAACGGTCGGATTCGGCGGTTTTGGCCTAAGAAATTCGACATGGCTAGGCTGACGGAGGAGGAAATCGAGAACAGGATATTGCAACTAAATTTAACGCCAAGAAAGATATTAGGCGGGCTAACACCCTCGAGGTCTTTACTGGTAAGCGTGTTGCACTTATTGCTTGATTCCAGCTCTGATGTGCTTTAGGTGGTTTAAACAATCAATTTCAGAACCAAACTGGCGTTGCCATTCAAAAAACTAGCTTCAGGCGTTTTCATCGTCAATATCACTTCTAGTCGTGATTTATACAATAAGAATAGACTGAAACTGACTCATATGCAGAGGCATGTATTTCTATACTTGCTGGTCTATAAAGGTTTATCTATAAAGCTCTGGATCAATTCAACCGCTTTCTCGTCATCCCAGTCCACAAAGGTGCGCACAAAGGCAATTAGCTCACCTTCTCTATTTAAGATAAATGTAGCAGGAATAGTATCGAGCGGGAACACCTGCCCTAACTGCTGCTTTTCATCATAATAAGATGTGAAATCTTCCATTCCAAGTTCTTTTAAGAAAGGCTCTACTTGTTTTTTTCCATCAAGATCGATTGAAATTGGTAAAATTTCAAACTGAGCCTTATCAAATTTAGATGCTAGACGCTTTATTGCTGGCAACTCTCGTACACAAGGTGGGCACCAAGTTGCCCACATGTTTACCATAATCACCTTGCCTCGATACTGACTGAAGTCTACAGGCTTACCATTGGCATCACTGAAAGCCACAACATCGATTGGATAGGTTTCAGGCAATACATTGATAAGGTCTATACTCGACTGAGCAGTCCCATTGTCCTTCTTCTGCATCCCAGGATACGCCATAGCCGTATTGATAGATAATGAAGTGAGTGCTAACAGAGTAACTGTTAGCACCTTAGCCAGACTCTTATTCATTGCTCATCTCGATTAAGCAGCCTGTCTAACTCTTTCTGCTCTTCGACGCTGATCTCTTGATCTTCGACTTGAGAGATACGCTGTTTACGTACAAAGAAGAAACCGATAAGTAAGCCAATGACTAAAAAACCGATAGGACCTAACCATAAGATATATGTTTTGGGTTCCATTCTAGGCTTATAGAGAACGAAATCACCATAGCGACTAGTCATAAACTCTATCACTTCATCATAGTCTTTCCCGGCATCAACCATCTGGTAGACTTCAAGACGAAGGTCCTTAGCTACCGGTGAATTAGAATCGATTAGATTTTGATTCTGACACTGAGGGCAACGAAGTGAATGCGCCAGCTCCAACGCTCGCTTCTGGTTTTCTGCTGACTTGAATTCATAGATATCAACTGGCGTTGCATAAACTGATATCACAGTTAATGACAGGAGTATTGCCCCCATAAGTTTGAATACTGATTTCATCATGATGCCCCCTCCTGCTTTGCAACGGCTTGCAGCTGTTTAATCATTGGAAGCAATGTCTCATTCCATACACGCTGATCAATGGGACCTGCATATCTGAACCTGATGATACCGTTATGATCCACTAAGAAGCTTTCCGGCGCACCATAAACACCAAGATCGAGACCGAGACGCCCATCATGATCGAAAATATTCTTAGTATAGGGATCCCCTTGCCTATTCAATTCTCGAATCGCCAATGCCCGCTCATCACGGTAGTTAATACCATAAATAGGCAAGATTTTCTGTCTGGCGAAACGCATCAGATAAGGATGTTCGTATTTGCACGATGGGCACCATGTCGCCCAAACGTTTAATAGTGATACCTTACCTTTCAGGCTTTCATTGGTAATGATGACACCTGAGTCTTCTAGCTGTTCAAGCTGGAAAGCCGGTACAGGCTTTCCTTCAAGTGCTGAATCGAGGATTTTAGGATCCATAAACAGCCCCTTATAGAGGAGCGCACCCATCACCAAAAATAATATCAAGGGTATAAATAATACCAGCCTCTTGTTCATACTTGCCTCAATCAAAGTTAAGCCGTAGCCAATTTCGCTTTTTCCGCGTCAAGCTTAGATGTTTGCGTTGTCTGCTTCGTACGGTAACGCTTATCCGATGCAGCAAAGAAGCCACCTACCATCATAAAGATACTGCCGAACCATAACCAACGAACAAATGGCTTATAGTTAATACGTACAGCAAACTCGGTACGACTAAGTGGATCACCCATAGTGACATATAAATCACGGAAGAGTCCCCAGTCAATACCGGCTTCTGTCATATTCATAGTACGCACAGTGTACTGGCGACGATCCGGCTTGAGCAAGGTGATGAACTCACCATCTTTAGACACTTCAATCTGCCCTTGTAGAGCCGTATAGTTAGGCCCAACAACATTCTTAGTTTCGATGTAATGAAAAGTGTAACCAGCCAGCTCTTGGGTGATACCAGGCCCCATGCGCACGCTCTTTTCGATCGAGTAGTTTGAAACAATAGTGCCGCCCACAACCGATATTGCTATGCCTAAATGAGCAATGACCATACCCAGTTGGCTACGACCCAATCGAGCCAAACTAAGAGAGCCATCTTTCGACTTAATCAGATCGTATCCCGCTCTAAGCGTCATGAGTGCAACCCAAGTAGCCGTACCTATGCCTAAAACGACCCAGATATTGAACTTACCATCGGCCAGGAATGGCGCCGCAACACCAACAGTAGTAGCAACGACTACAGGTACCAAGACTTTCGCTTTCATCGCGCCGGGCTTAGCTTTCTTCCAACGTATATTCGGACCTATGCCCATAAATACGAATAGCACTAGGATGATTGGCACGAACACGGTATTAAAATATGGAGGTCCAACCGAAATCTTACCCATATTCAAAGCATCTATGAGTAGCGGATAGAGCGTACCGAGTAGTATGGTACCACATGCCACTGTAAGTAGAATATTACACACAAGCAGCATAGTTTCTCTAGACCATAAATCGAAACGTGCCGGACTCTTCATTTGACTCGCTCTGAAAGCAAAGAGTGTCAATGAGCCACCAACAGCCAATCCCAATAACATCAGAATAAACATGCCTCGACTAGGATCTGCGGCAAAAGAGTGCACCGAAGTAAGCACGCCAGAACGAACAATGAAAGTACCTAACAGACTGAGCGAGAATGCGGTGATAGCAAGTAATACGGTCCAGTTACGGAAAGCTGCACGTTTCTCGGTCACGATAACCGAATGAAGCAGTGCGGTACCGATTAGCCAAGGCATGAATGAAGCATTCTCGACTGGATCCCAGAACCACCAACCGCCCCAACCTAATTCATAGTAAGCCCACCAAGAACCGAGAGAGATACCACCGGTTAGGAATACCCAAGCTGCCAAAATCCATGGTCGGCTCCAGCGTGCCCATGCAGAATCAAGACTACCGCCCATTAAGGCTGAAATCGCGAAAGCAAAACTCACCGAGAAGCCGACATAACCAAGATATAGCATAGGAGGGTGAAAAATCAGCCCCACATCTTGCAACATAGGGTTTAGATCACGACCCTCCATAGGTATCGGAAATAAGCGCTCGAACGGATTGGAAGTCAAGACCATGAATAGTCCAAAACCGATCACTATGAAGGCCAAAACGGATAATACCCTGGCGGTAAACACTTCTTCTAAGCTTTTACTAAAATAGGCAACTGCCGCTGTCCAGCCGGAAAGAGCAAACACCCAAAAGAGTAAAGATCCTTCATGTCCACCCCATACTGCTGCTATCTTAAAGAAGATAGGTAACTGAGAGTTTGAGTGATGCGCTATATAAGCAACTGAGAAGTCATCAACCGCAAAGCTGTAGCCTAATACAATAACGGATAGGAAGATAAAGAAGAACATACCGTAAGTTAGTGGCCAAGCATAGCGCACTAGATATTGGTCTTTGCGTGCAACACCAATTAAAGGAACGCTAGCTAAAAGGAAGGCAAAAGCCAAACCTAATATCAGCGATAGGTGTCCTAATTCTGGGATCATGAGTTTTCCTCAGTACTTTAGATTATTTGTTAAGCTTACGCCCAATTCAATCACTCAACATCCTTAAGCAAGTAATGATTTAGCTGCCTAGGGTTTAAAATTCGAGTCATTTTAGTATTTGCTGTTGTATCTGTCTGCTTCTTTCGTACAAATATGGGTGACTAGTCGCATTTATTGCTCCAATCATCAAGTCTGTAACAGATGTAAATGCATCTGATTCTATGATCAGACCCTTATGTGAAACTTAAGTTTCAGCCTCTTTTAAAAAATAGAATCGAATTGTGAACCAGTGCTCAACTATCACTTTTTACCTGACTCATCTCCTTATATTACTGTCAATGAATAATCTTTACGTATAATCCTATCTATAGCTGCGGTTAATCCGCTTTTTTATAACTAATGTGAAAAAGAAATAATGACCACTCTCTGGATTTTTATTGCGCTTTTTGTGTTAGTCAGCCTAGCGCTGATTTGGTTTCCTCATTTTCGTCAGCATAAGATGTTGCAGACGGAAGAAGCCGGTGTTCGTAAACAAACTAACCTTGAGCTGTTTAACAATCGTCTCATCATTCTAGAGAACGAACTAGAAGAAGAGCTTCTTGATCAACAAGAGTTCAATGTACTTAAGAAAGAGTTAGAGATAAGTCTTCTTCAGGATATGAAGCAAGGTGAAGATGAATCTCTGGTCAACAAAATTAAACCAAAAGGTTTGATTTGGCCTACCTTGATGTCTGTGGTTATTATAGGCCTCTCTGGGTATTTCTATGCGACACTTGGAGCCTACGCAAAATTAGATCAGCCTGCTCCATCAAGTCCACATGCAGGAATGGATGCCGAGCAAATAATGCAGCAGCGTCTACAGATGATGGAAGATCAAGTTAAATCTGAGCCGGAAAATAGTCAACTTCTCTTTAGTCTTGGCCATATATATATATCTGCGAGTCGTTATAACGATGCTATAGCAACCTTTGATCAAGCTATGGTTCTCGTTGGTACGCATGCCGAGTTATTGGGTCCAAAAGCAACCGCCATGTATTACAGGGCGAATCAACAGATGACACCCGCCATCCAGGCTATTATCGATCAATCTTTAGCACTCGACCCTGAAGATCCTTCGACCCTGCTGCTTAAAGGTATGGACGCTTTCTTTACCGCACACTATCAAGTGGCGATAAATGCTTGGCAAACCATACTCGATAGCGAGAGAAAGGATGTCGATCGAAGTGCAATCATCAATGCTATCGATAGTGCCAAGATGAGGACTCAAGCCGAGACGGGTGAAATGCCTGATGACGCAGCACATGCAAGTGTAAAGGCTACAGCTAAAAGCGTTAACATCGAAGTATCTATATCTGCTGAGCTAGCCGAACAAGTGTCTAGTTCAGATATGTTGTTCATCTTCGCTCGTAATACTGAAGGTCCAAAAGTCCCCCTAGCGGCCGTTAAGGTCTCGGCTAAATCACTACCAACTACTATCACTTTAGATGACAGCACTTCTATGGGTGGTGATGTGAAGCTGAGTGGCGCTAAGAATGTCGAGATAATCGCAGTCCTCTCTAAACATGGCAGCGTCAAACCCCAGACAGGTGATCTTCAAGGTCGACTTGCCACAGTTAAAGTTGGTGATACCGTCCAGCTTGTCATAGATACGCAAGTGAAATAGCGACATACATTGATAAAGGGCCTGCTATTGCAGACCCTTTTTATTGGCTGATTTTTCATTACTCTAGAAAGGCAGGCATAAAAAAACCGACTGATTGCCGGCTTTTTTAGTAAGCGTCCGGGCAAGTACAACTTCAACAGATTTCATTGATCCGCCATATTAACTCCTGACTATTTATCAGGAGTTAATATGGCTAAACGTTCTCATCAAGATTGGGCTGCTTTGATAAAACAGCAGCCCGCCAGCGGCTTAACTATCACGGCTTTCTGTCGTCAGCATAAGTTCAGTATCAGTACCTTTTATGCCCGTAAAGCCAACAAGGCAAAAATAAAAACGGTCATGCCTTTTGCTAAAGTAACGCTGGCTCCGACAACAGCGGTAACGCCTCAAACTCAACTTTGTGATGCGCAACAGATGATACGTTTACAGCATCAAACAGGGGTATGGACCTTCCCAAGCTCGTTGCCAGCAAATTACTTACTTGAAATTATAAAAGGCCTGCAAGCATGTTGATGTTTCAGCAGCTTCCTAGTATTTATCTGCATAGAGAGCCCGTGGATTTTCGTAAGTCGATAAATGGCTTGGCCATCATCGTTGAGCAACAACTGTCGCTAGAGGCCACCGACGGCAGTGTGTTTGTTTTTTGCAATAAAAGCCGCGATAAATTAAAAATATTGTACTGGGATAACACAGGGTTTGATGTATTGGGACACCGTCAAGTTAAGGGCTTGAGTTACAGTTGATTGATCGCTATTACGTATGCGGTTTTCGATGATTAGATCACTGCATTAGCCTTATTCTGGATGACATTTGATATCATTACCCCATGAAATTAGCACCCGATAACCTACCCAATGATATTGATTTGCTTAAGCAATTATTGCTTGAGGCAAGTCAACTTGTGGCGTCACAATATTCGGAAATCGCCGAGCTTAAACAGTCTGTGCAGCGGTTGTTGGAGCCATTTCGCTTAGCGCAACAGCAACGCTTCGGGGCCAGCAGTGAAAGCCATAATTATCAAGGTGAGTTATTTAACGAAGCTGAAGTCACCCTTGATGAGCCAGAAGAATCAACGGCAGATGATGTGTCTGTTTCCCCTAAGAAACGTGCCAAGCGTAAGCCTCTGCCTAAAGACCTGCCTCGTGAAATTATCACCCATGATATTAGCGAAGCGGATAAACAGTGTGCTTGTGGTCATCAGTTGACCTTGATGGAGCAAGATAGCAGCGAGAAACTTAAGTTTGTTCCCGCACAAATCAGTGTCATTGAGCATGTTAGGTTAAAATACAGCTGCAAGCATTGCGACACTAAAGGGACGCAAGCTAACATCAAACAAGCCCCCGTGCCTGCTAGTCCAATTCCAAAAGGTTTTGCCACGCCAAGCCTATTGAGCCAGCTCATCACCAGTAAATATCAGTACGCCTTACCGCTTTATCGACAAGAAACTTTATTTAAACAGTATGGTATCGAATTAAGTCGTCAAACGATGTCAGACTGGATGATGAAATCAGCCGCCTTGTTTAAACCCTTATATGATTTACTGCACCAACACCTATTAACGCAAGGTGTACTGCACGCCGATGAGACCACGCTCAAAGTGATTAACGATGAACGGGTGAAATCCTACATGTGGGTCTATTGCTCAGGTGCGGATAGGCCGAGTCTCGAGCCTAGATATAAAGGTGTAAACAGCATCGTTCTGTACGACTATCAAGACGGTAGCCGCGCGAGCACTTGCGTGAGTGGTTTTCTTGCCACTGAGCACACCGTGTTTAATGGCTATTTACAGGTCGATGGCTATGCGGCTTACCAACGGGCCAATGACAAACTTGTGGGTTGTTGGGCACATGCGCGGCGTAAATTCAAAGTTAAAGAACGGCTGTATTTTAGGCGTACGCATTCAAGCGCCCAACTGGCGACATTGAAGCAATGGCTGGATAAATCGGTGCAACAAGTGTCGAAGCAAAGTGCCTTGGGTCGAGCCATCCATTACACTATCAATCAATGGCCAAAGCTCAGCCGTTACCTAGAAGATGGTCGACTCAACATTGACAATAATCGCGCCGAACGCGCAGTAAAACCGTTTGTGATAGGGCGTAAAAACTGGTTGTTCAATCACAATCACCGCGGTGCCGAGGCCAGTGCCATTTTGTACAGCATAATAGAAACCGCCAAAGCGAATGGCTTAACACCGTTCGATTATATCGAACGGTGCCTAGAATAACTCTCTCACCCAAACTGCGACCTCAGCAGCCTCTTGCCCTGGCGCGTCAAACTCGGCAAGGCGTAGTTCGCCGGACGCTTACCTTTTTCCATGCTCAACTCTCGAACTAGATAAAGCTTACTTAGACATGAACTCGATAGCGTTCTTGTAATCTTCATCAGTACAATCAGTACACATTCCACCCGGTGGCATTGCACCTTTACCCGTTTTCACTGTAGATACTAATGTATCGATACCTTGAGCAAAACGAGGCTCCCAAGCAGCAGTATCGTGTGCTTTTGGAGCGCCAGCGACACCCATGCTGTGGCATATTTGACATGCCTTGTCGTATACAGCTTTACCTTCTTGTGCAAATGAGTTTGCAGACAAAGTCAAAGCAGCGACCGCAGTCATAGCTAACAGTTTTTTCATGTTCGATGTTCCTAATGCAAGTTCTAACAAAGCTCTACGCTACCCTTTATTACTCTCATCAATGAGTAAGGCAGACTATTTTTATAGCAGCTCTAGAATACATTAAACTTCAACAAATCTCACCTTTTTGTGATGTTCATCAAAGCTTGCACACTATAAACACTATTGGCAGCACAAATTAGATATTATATTAGCAAGGGTTAATAACTGTTTATAGAGAAAAGAAAAAGTTCAAAAAATATGTTAAAAGGTTTCAATTATTGGAAGCGCGTCAAATTGCTGATACATAGAATAAAGCAGTACTAAACCCCTTATTGTGATTGTGTTAGGATCCCTTGTAATTACTTAAGGCTTGATAATAGAGGACTCAGTGGTAGAACAGATGACAAAGACCTTAATTTCGGCCAAAGAGTTGACCTGTATTCGTCAGGAACGTATTTTATTTGATGAGCTTAGCTTCGATATTAGTGAAGGCGAGATCGTTCAAATTGAAGGTCCTAACGGCGCAGGTAAAACCAGTCTTCTTAGGATACTCGCAGGTCTATCACGTCCCTATGCCGGTGATGTTCATTATAAGAATCAAGAGATAAACCATTTTAGAGACGAATACAATGAAGACCTACTCTATATTGGTCATCTCGCAGGAGTTAAGAGTGAGTTAACCGCAGAGGAAAACCTTAACTTCAATTTAAGCATTAGTGGTTATAATGACTTCAATACTCAAGATATTCTCGCCAAAGTAAATCTAACAGGCTTCGAAGAAGCACTCGCAGGACATCTTTCTGCCGGGCAGCATAGACGCACAGCTCTGGCTCGACTCTGGCATACCAGTTGTAAAATTTGGTTGTTAGACGAACCTTTTACCGCTATCGACAAAAAAGGCGTTATAGAACTTGAACATCTGTTCCTTGAGCACGCCGAACGTGGTGGATGTATCATCTTGACGACACATCAAGATATGGGAATTATCGGTGACGATATTCTGCGAAAGATCAGCCTCGAATATCGCTTTGTATAAGGTCAAAAAATGAAAAAAGGCATCAGCTTCAGACAAGCATTTTATACACTACTGAAACGCGATCTACAGATAGCTATTCGTCATAAGGGCGACATTTTCAATCCACTGCTGTTTTTTATCTTAATAGTTACCTTATTCCCATTAGCCATAGGACCCGAACCACAAATATTATCCAGAATCGCCCCAGGAATCATCTGGGTCGCGGCCTTACTCGCCTCTATGCTGTCCTTAGAGAGATTGTTTAAGGCCGATTATGTCGATGGTAGTCTTGAACAGATGCTACTCAGCCCGCAACCTTTGCCCTTGATGGTACTGGCAAAAGTGCTGGCTCATTGGCTATTAACAGGAGTACCACTGATTTTAGTTGCGCCACTTTTAGCGGTTTTACTTCATTTAGACAGTAATAGCTATGGCGCGCTAATGGCAACCTTAGCCCTAGGGACACCAGTATTGAGTTTACTCGGGGCTATTGGTGTCGCATTAACCGTAGGGCTGCATAAAGGAGGAGTGCTGCTTAGCTTACTCATCTTACCTTTATATATACCTGTATTAATCTTTGCCACGACAGCCATAGACGCTGCCGGGTTCAATCTACCTTATGATGGCCATCTCGCAATAATTGCCGCGATGTTGGTCGGTTCATTAACGTTAGCACCTTTTGCTATTGGTGCATCTTTAAGAGTGAGTACTAACTGATATGTGGAAATGGCTACATAGTTACGCGGATCCAGAACGAGCGTATAACCTTTCTGGAAAACTCCTCCCTTGGTTCGCTATGTTAGCGATTGCCCTGATCGGTATAGGGTCAGTGTGGGGGTTAGCTTTTGCACCAACTGATTATCAACAAGGTGATAGTTACCGAATCATCTTCATCCATGTTCCGGCAGCCTCTATGTCTATGGCCGCCTATATGGGCATGGCAACCTCTGCATTTATCGGCCTGGTATGGCAGATAAAATCGGCAGATTGGGCAGCGGCAGCCATTGCACCAATAGGAGCCGTGATCACCTTTATCGCCTTGCTCACTGGCGCCACTTGGGGTAAGCCTATGTGGGGAACTTGGTGGGTATGGGATGCACGTTTGACAGCCGAACTGGTCCTCTTGTTTCTTTATCTGGGTGTTATTGCACTTTACGCCTCTTTTGAAGACAAGGTATTAGCAGCACGAGCCGCCGGTATTTTAGCTATAGTCGGTGTGATTAACATCCCGATTATTAAATACTCAGTTGAATGGTGGAGCTCACTGCATCAACCATCGACGATTAGAATTACAGGGCAATCGACTATGCCTACTGAGATGCTGTATCCATTGCTGATAAACATCTTAGGTTTCGGCCTGATGATAGGCGCTATAACCTTAATCCGTTTCAGATCTGAGGTTTTAGCACGCAACAGCATGCGACCTTGGGTTCGTACTCTAGCTAAAGCCCAAGGAGTTAAGTAATGCCATTTGATTCATTGAGTGATTTTTTACATATGGGTGGCTACGCCTTCTATGTGTGGCTAGCTTATGGTGTGACATTTGGTTCTTTAGGGATACTTGTCATACAGAGCATGGGACAGAAACGTAAAGTGTTGACTGAAATAGCAAAGAAAATTCAGCGAGAAGAACACCTCAAAGAAAACCGGAGTAATAAATAGTGAATACAAGACGTAAAAAAAGACTCGCTCTAGCAGTAGCCTTAATTGGTGGTGTAGCCGCAATAGCATCACTATTACTGTACGCATTGAACTCTAACTTAAATCTTTTCTACACTCCGACAGAAATAGTACAAGGTAAGAAAGACACCGGCGTGTTACCTGAAATAGGCCAGCGCATACGTGTCGGCGGTATGGTGACTATAGGCTCTATGTTAAGAGATCCTGAAAGCTTACATGTTGAATTTGCCATTCATGATTCCTTAGGCGGTGAGATCATAGTGACTTATGACGATCTACTGCCGGATCTTTTCCGTGAAGGCCAAGGCATAGTCGCACAGGGAATATTGATAGAGGGTGGTAAATTACAAGCGACTGAAGTTCTGGCTAAACATGATGAAAACTACATGCCGCCAGAAGTAGCCGAAGCTATGGGGCAGACCCATGAGAAGCTAGATTACAAAACAGAGCAAAAAAGCGGTTACTAAACTTTGTTACCTTTAAAAGGCCTCATCTGAGGCCTTTTTTGTGCCTGTAGAACACAGTCTCAGCATAATGAGGCGATAACTAATGCCAATCTGGAAAATTAACTGGTCATATTCGCCCAATCCCTAGAACACATTTTTGTCACTCTTTCAGCACTCTCGGTGAAAGTGTTCCAGGCTTCACAAACACTATCAACAATGTCTTCATAATTTTTGAAAACTCGATTGGCAAGGCAGTGCTGGCGCATCCAGCTCCACACTTGTTCGATCGAATTAAGCTCAGGTGAATAAGGGGGTAATTTGATGAGGCTGACATTATTGAATTCATCTGCAATGCCATCGGTATGCAGCCAGCACCATCCATAATAACGACTGCATGTCTGTCTGCTTCTGTGACTTCCGAGATCTGTCTCAAGTGCAGGATCATGGCTTCTTTACTCGTCCATGGAACCACTATTGCTTGGCCTATACCTCTGCTTGGACATACTGAACCAAATAGGTATGAATATGTGCCCCGGTTAATCTACCACCTTGAGCGCTACTTGCTCTTTTTTCTATGTAGGCAGCCAGTTGCGCTCGTTGTTTAGTGCTAATAAATGTGGGTACTACCAGTGCGTGGTTTCTCTTGTAAGCCTGCTAGGCCTTCTGTTAAATAGACATGTACCCACTTGTTGACACTGGTTCTACTCACTTTTAAAAATTGAGAAATTTGAGTCCGAGACTTTCCATCTTGAAAATGAGCGAGTGCAAGTAAGCGCATCTTCATTTGAATGGTAAGCGTCCGGGCAAGTACAACTTCAACAGATTTCATTGATCCGCCAGCGGCTTAACTATCACGGCTTTCTGTCGTCAGCATAAGTTCAGTATCAGTACCTTTTATGCCCGTAAAGCCAACAAAGATAAAATTAAAGCGGTCATGCCTTTTGCTAAAGCAACGCTGGCTCCGACAACAGCGGTAACGCCTCAAACTCAACTTTGTGATGCGCAACAGATGATACGTTTACAGCATCAAACAGGGGTATGGACCTTCCCAAGCTCGTTGCCAGTAAATTACTTACTTGAAATTATAAAAGGCCTGCAAGCATGTTGATGTTTCAGCAGCTTCCTAGTATTTATCTGCATAGAGAGCCCGTGGATTTTCGTAAGTCGATAAATGGCTTGGCCATCATCGTTGAGCAACAACTGTCGCTAGAGGCCACCGACGGCAGTGTGTTTGTTTTTTGCAATAAAAGCCGCGATAAATTAAAAATATTGTACTGGGATAACACAGGGTTTGATGTATTGGGACACCGTCAAGTTAAGGGCTTGAGTTACAGTTGATTGATCGCTATTACGTATGCGGTTTTCGATGATTAGATCACTGCATTAGCCTTATTCTGGATGACATTTGATATCATTACCCCATGAAATTAGCACCCGATAACCTACCCAATGATATTGATTTGCTTAAGCAATTATTGCTTGAGGCAAGTCAACTTGTGGCGTCACAATATTCGGAAATCGCCGAGCTTAAACAGTCTGTGCAGCGGTTGTTGGAGCCATTTCGCTTAGCGCAACAGCAACGCTTCGGGGCCAGCAGTGAAAGCCATAATTATCAAGGTGAGTTATTTAACGAAGCTGAAGTCACCCTTGATGAGCCAGAAGAATCAACGGCAGATGATGTGTCTGTTTCCCCTAAGAAACGTGCCAAGCGTAAGCCTCTGCCTAAAGACCTGCCTCGTGAAATTATCACCCATGATATTAGCGAAGCGGATAAACAGTGTGCTTGTGGTCATCAGTTGACCTTGATGGAGCAAGATAGCAGCGAGAAACTTAAGTTTGTTCCCGCACAAATCAGTGTCATTGAGCATGTTAGGTTAAAATACCGCTGCAAGCATTGCGACACTAAAGGGACGCAAGCTAACATCAAACAAGCCCCCGTGCCTGCTAGTCCAATTCCAAAAGGTTTTGCCACGCCAAGCCTATTGAGCCAGCTCATCACCAGTAAATATCAGTACGCCTTACCGCTTTATCGACAAGAAACTTTATTTAAACAGTATGGTATCGAATTAAGTCGCCAAACGATGTCAGACTGGATGATGAAATCAGCCGCCTTGTTTAAACCCTTATATGATTTACTGCACCAACATTTATTAACGCAAGGTGTGCTGCACGCCGATGAGACCACGCTCAAAGTGATTAACGATGAACGGGTGAAATCCTACATGTGGGTCTATTGCTCAGGTGCCGAGGCCAGTGCCGTTTTGTACAGCATCATAGAAACCGCTAAAGCAAACGGCTTAACACCGTTCGATTATATCGAACGGTGCCTAGAACAACTCTCTCACCCAAACTGCGACCTCAGCAGCCTCTTGCCCTGGCGCGTCAAACTCGGCAAGGCGTAGCTCGCCGGACGCTTACTTTGAATGGATGTCTGGCTACGAGCAAGAGCATTGAAATCTGTATTTTTAAAATTATCCATGAATACAAATGAAGAAGATATGATGATGATGATGATGATCACAATTAGATCATATTTTTACTTAGAATGGTATAAGGAAATTTTAGCTTGGCTAATAGCATTTGGAAAGACTGAATCAGATACCTGAACTAGGCCAAACATCTGATATAAAGGGCTCAATTTTACTTAGCTTATTCCCCCCCCCTTAACTTAGCCGTAACCTCTGGCTGCTCCTTCACCTCATCCGCTTCTTCTGATTCCGAACTTGGTAAAATCAGATTAAGTATCACCGCTGAAATAGTGCCTGTGGTAATACCTGAGTGGAATAACATCTTAAGATCATCTGGGAAGTGCTGTAATAGATTAGGCTCCAAAGTCACCGCCATACCCGATGCTAACCCCACGCAAATGACCAAGGCATTACGACGAGAGTCGGTCGCTTGTACTAGCATACGAATGCCTGCGTAAGTAATCATACCAAACATAACGAAGCCAACCCCGCCTAATACTGGTTTAGGTACTGTTATAGCTAAAGCAGCGAACTTAGGAAATAGTCCAGCTAAGATCAACAACACACCAGAGATCCCCACCACAAACCGACTCGCTACACCACTGATACCTACAATACCCACATTCTGGCTAAAGCTGGCCACTGGCATCGCAGTCATAAAAGAAGCAAAAGTACTGCCTAAACCATCACCGAGCAGGCCACGTTTAAGGTCTTTGCCGGTAACCTCAGTATGACAGTTGCTACCTAGAGCCATAAAATCGCCTGTCGCCTCTGCCACAACAACCAGGTATACCAAGCTCATGGTGATAATTGCCGGTATTGAGAAGGTCATACCATATTTAAATGGCTCCGGCATAGCAACCCAATTCGTATCAGACAGAGGCTGTAGATCCACCATACCGAATGCGAGTGCCATTAAATAACCAGCAGCAAGGCCGATCACAATGGAAGATGCAGCAATTGCACCTTTGCAACGTACGGAAACAAAAATAACCACAGCTAATGAAAAGAACGCTAAAAACACTTTGGGTAAAGAGGCAAAACTTGGGTCGCCTGCTGGAGCATCACCGATCCAGCTCATCGCTACTGGCAGTATGGTTAAGCCTATTAAGGTCACCACTACACCACTCACTACAGTAGGAAATAACTTTTTGACGTAATCCATATAGAAGCTGGCGATGACCACCACAAACGAACCGACAAAGGCTGCCCCCATAATCCCTGCCATGCCTTCGGTCTTGCCTATACCTATTAAGGTTCCTAAAAACGCGAAACTCGCCCCCATCACTACGGGTAACCTAATGCCTACTGGCCCGATACCGAAGCATTGAGCCATAGTGACTAAACCTGAAACAAGAAGAGAAGCGCTAATCAAAACAACAATTTCATTGGGAGGTAAGCCTATCGATCCACCGACAATGAGTGGAACGGTTACAATCCCCCCAATAGAAGCTAGCATATGCTGAAGAGCGAGAAAAAAAGTGATTCCATAAGGCGGTTTTTCATCTAGCTTATATAGCAATTTCATATAAAACCCTTAATCGTTATTAATGTGCTCCCACACACCTATAGAGTCCTTAACCCTACTTGGTGTAAAGAGATTTTGGTCTGCAGTATTTGTTTACTAAGCGCTATTTAATGACTGTAAATTCTCCTTAATAACGGCTTTAATGGAGTTGAGTATCGGTTGATAACCAGTGCAGCGGCATAAGTTACCCTCTAATGCATCTAAGATGTCGCTGTCGCTCGGGGTGGGATTATCCCCAAGCAAGGCCCATGAACTCATTAAGACGCCTGGAGTACAGAAGCCGCACTGCACACCTCCCTCCACAATAAATGACTGCTGTAGTTGCTGGGCTAAAGGATCGTCGGCAACCCCTTCGATGGTAGTCACCTCTTTCCCATCGCACTGTGCAGCAAGCACCAAGCATGAACATACTGGCTTACCGTCCAAAATCACCGTACAGGCACCACATTCACCCACGGAGCAACCCTCTTTGGTTCCCGTCTGGCGTAACTCATTTCTCACCAGATCCAGTAAGCGAGTATTCCCCGCAACCTCAAGAGTGTGAGAGATGCTATTTACAATGAGTTTGATGGCGGTTTTATTATCTTTATTAGCAAGCATCACGTTGCTCCTGGCTATTTTCTACGACTATGTCATTCATGAGATCTTTAAACATATTGATGAAAACGGGTTGCTTATACTTAGCAGACCAACGACCACCAATTGCGGTATCGATCATATCTAACAGTTGATTTTCAGCCTTCCCTATGACTTCAGAAGTTAGCCGACTGCCTATCAGCAAGTCTTCAATAGCGCTAAGGCGCTGAGAGTGGCTGAATAAAGACCCATCGACGACTCGACATAAATCAACTTTACCTTCGCTATCGAAGCCCATCAGACATGAAATACTGAGACGACTAATGTTGAGCGCATTTCTGCGACCAAGTTGTGAATATTTATGAGAGACATTGCCTAAGTTCTGCTTAGGGATACATACTTGCGTAAGCAGCTCACCCACTTTAATGTCTGTACGATAGCTACCTGTTATAAACTGGCTTAAGGGGATCCGGCGGCTCGAAGTCGCTGATTGAAGCTCAACTTCCGCTTCATAGACGAGTAAAGGTGGCACTGAGTCAGCGCAGGGGGCTGCATTAATAATATTTCCGCCAATGGTGGCCCGGTTACGGATCTGATTGGAACCAATAGTTTGGCAAGCTTGGGAAAGTAAGGGGAAATGACCTATTACAGAGCTATGAGCGAGAATACGATTAAAACAGACTGCACTGCCTATCCTAACTTCGCTCTCCGTCTCAACTATCTCATTTAGACCATCTATACCGAGAATATTGACGAATTTATCATCACTATAGTGTAAGCGCCCCTGAACCAGCAGATCGGTACCTCCAGCAAAAGGCCGATACCCCCCCTCTGATAATAACTGCAGCGTTTCAGTAAGATCACTTGGGTTAACCAAATGCATATCAGTTAAGCGATGGGTGTGCTTTTTATGACCATCATCCTGAAGCAACTCGCTCTGTCTCGCGGGTTTCTTTAAGTTGTAGCCAAGGACCAGTTGCTCAAGGGTAAGCGGTAACTGACGAATTCTCTTTTTAAGTGCAAAGCAGGCTGCATTATTAATTGCAGCTGCAGCCAATTCTGAAGCAGGCTCTCCGATACTCTTCGCACCAAATGGACAAGCTTCATCGCCATTTTCGATGGCGATGATTTTGATGGCCGGAATATCTTTAATGGTAGGCAATAGATAACTATCTAGATTTTTTGTCTTAAGCTCACCGAATTCAATGTTGTAGTCTTCTAACACGCCAAGGCCAAAGCCCTGTGCGATACCACCTGCAACTTGCCCCTCAAAGCCAGTCTTATTAATCACCTGGCCAACATCATGGACGGCGGTGACATGTAAAAGCTCAAGTTTACCTGTGCTAGTATCGACTTTCACCTCTGCGATCTGACAGCCATAGACCCAGGTAAAGTAAGGACTACCTGTACCTTTCTCTTCATCCCAGCTAATCTCAGGCTGAGCGAACCAACCATAGGCCGCTAAATTAATACCCGCCCACTTGGCCTTATTTACCGCTTCTTTAAAGCTAATCTGTAACTCAGGTAGATCACGATTGGATATGATGCCATCGCGCCATAGAGTTTGATCTAAGGTCTCGACTTTAAGCTCACTGGCTACCACCTCGAAGATACGCGCTTTTAGCGTCTCAGCACCGTCTTTCACCGCAGCCCCCCCGGTAACGGTAGCTCTTGATGCAACGGTTGGACCACCATCAGAGATAAGCGATGTCGGAGGCTCAGTAAACTTCACCTCACCAATGGCAATACCAAAGACCTCAGCAGCAATAATAGTCATGGTTGTTTGTAGGCCTTGACCGTTTTCACAAACACCTGTGGAGATATTGACGCTAGCATCACTATTAAGCACGACTAGCGCCGACGAGGTATCAACCCCTTCAGCCCCCATTGAACAACCGCGGTAACTTAAAGCTAAACCTATGCCATATTTAACGTGATCGGTACCCGCATTAAGCCGGCTGTATTTTTCTAGTTTTGCTTGATAATCAGACTCTTCGACTGCACGTTCTAACACCTCAACTGCCGAAACCTTATGCTTATCGAACTTTTGTCCCGTGATGCTAAGGCTGTCTTGCTTAAGGACATTGATCTTCCTGACCTTAATAGCCGAAATATGACAAATTTCAGCAATTTCATCCATCAAAGATTCATTGGCATAAACAACTTGAGGTGAGCCAAAACCACGCATAGCGGCAGTGTAAGTGTTGTTGGTGTAGACACCTTTAATATCAACCCTGACATTTTCTATGTCATAAGGGCCTGCCGCTTGCACCACAGATCGCCAAGTCACAAATGGCGTACAGGCGGCATAAGCACCACTCTCAACTAAGATATCGATCTTCATCGCCTGAATACGACCACTGTCATCGAAGCCGACTTTATAGGTCATGTTATAAGGGTGACGCTTACTACTTTCACAGATTGACTGCTCTCTGGTGTAGGTAAATTTAACCGGCCTTCCGGTGAGCTGTGCCATTAAGGCTGCACGACATGACAGATGATCGATAGTGTCATCTTTCCCACCGAATGAGCCCCCCAGTACAGAACGACGAACATCGACATCGGACTCGGGAAGAGCGAGATAGCTGGCGACAAAGCCGCGAACCCTGTGCGGATTTTGAATCGAACCAGATAACACTAAATTGCTGGAACTTGGATCAATATAGGCCGTGATTGATTCCGGCTCGATATAACCATGCTCTTGAAAACCAATATTAAAAGTACGCTCAATCTGCTGTGCACAAGCCGCAAAAGCCAAATCGACATCACCTTTCTCGGTGTGATGACTGGCTACTATATTAGAATCACTACCGGGCTGAATAAGTCTAGCGCCGGGTTTTAACGCATCTTCCACTGAACAAATGGGCTTAAATACGTCATATTCAATTTGAATTTTATCTGCAGCCAAACAAGCAGCTTCATAGGTTTCGGCAACGATTACGGCTAATACATCACCTTCGAAGCGAACTAAATTATCTATGATAGGGGGGTAATCACGAATGATAACACCCGCATAAGGGTTACCAGGCACATCATTGAATCGAGCAATCTTGACCACACCAAGAACCTGCTCTGCCACTTGGGTATCAATAGATAAAACTTTACCCGCGGGTATATCGGCGTAGCGACATACCCCATATAGCATACCGGGGATGAGAATATCATCCCCATAAATAGCCTTGCCGGTAACCTTTCCTAACCCATCGACGCGGTTAATGCGCTTCCCCAGATGATTAAAGCTAGACATTAAATCTCCTTAACAGAGTATGAAAGTAAGCGTCTAATCAAGCTGAAGCTAGCCAACTATTAAGACAGCAAGACCCTCGGGACAGGCTCAATATCTCAGTTAAAAAGTGCTAGCCTTAATCACTAGAAATATGAACAACTGAAAATATGGACTTATGCCAGACTTGCATCCATCAAACCAAAATATGAGGACTAGGCATAAACATAGCTAAAACGTGATCGAGTAAACACTTTGTAGGAGTGAGC
This sequence comes from Shewanella benthica KT99, assembly GCF_000172075.1. Lineage (GTDB taxonomy): Bacteria > Pseudomonadota > Gammaproteobacteria > Enterobacterales > Shewanellaceae > Shewanella > Shewanella benthica_A. The sequence goes on along the minus strand of NZ_ABIC01000050.1, from coordinate 3,392 downwards.
AATAAATAAACTGCTTAATTTGAAGCAGATAATGGAGGCGCTTTTTTTGAGGAGAAATTAGATGTAAAGTGGAGTAACAAAAAGATATCAATATGATAAAAACTCTATGCTTATATTAAATTGAGAATATATAGGCAGATGTGGAGGAGAGCGATGTCTGTAAAGGTTTTACTCTTGGGATCATGAAGCATGAATACGAGAGGCTATCAAAATGATAGTAATACCAATCCATATAAGTATCTGGTCAGTTCAGAGACTCTCAGTTTTTTCAATTCAAGGCACATTGATGAGGAAATGGTTATTCCCTTTTAAGTCAATGTAACACAGAAGTGGAAATACTGAGAGCCTCACGCAGTGCGGGTTTCAAAGCCCTTTATGCTACGTTGAATGTTCTCGATATACGACTGCATGGATGCAGGAGGTAGAGCAACGCAGGAGCTTGTTGCCGAGAATAACTATTAGCTTCAAACATTCGCCTTGCCTACAGTGCTTTGAACTCCCGCTGAATGATCAGATACTTACTCGGAATGGTATAATACCAATCCTATTAAATATGTGCTCTCTTATAAATATTAGACATAAAAAAAGCCGGGCAAGCCCGGCTTTTTTGCAATGAAACCCTTAATTACTCAGCGTCGTCAGCTTCAACAGCTTCTGCAGCTTCAGGGCGACCTACTAGTTCAATATACGCCATAGGCGCTTTATCACCAGTACGTAGACCGCACTTAAGGATGCGGGTATATCCACCAGGACGTTCCTGGTAGCGTGGACCCAATTCATTAAATAACTTACCAACGACTTCAGCGTCGCGAGTACGAGCAAATGCCAAACGGCGATTTGCAACGCTATCACTCTTAGCAAGTGTTATTAGAGGTTCAACTACGCGACGCAGTTCTTTCGCTTTAGCTACAGTAGTCTTGATCACTTCGTGACGGACTAAAGAGCTTGCCATGTTACGAAACATAGCTTGACGATGACTGCTGTTACGATTTAGTTGACGACCACTCTTACGATGGCGCATGACCTAATCCTTATTACCTTATCTGTACAAAATCTGCTTTAAAGGTCGTCGACTAGGCTGGCTGGTGGCCAGTTTTCTAGACGCATACCCAACGACAGTCCGCGAGAAGCCAAAACATCCTTAATTTCAGTAAGAGATTTCTTACCTAAATTAGGTGTCTTAAGCAGCTCAACTTCAGTGCGCTGTACCAGATCTCCGATATAATGAATCGCCTCAGCTTTCAAACAGTTAGCTGAACGTACAGTTAGCTCTAAATCGTCCACAGGACGCAACAGAATCGGATCGAATTCCGGCTTCTCTTCTTTCTGCTCTGGCTCAGTGACATCACGTAGTTCAACAAACGCATCAAGCTGTTCAGCCAAGATGGTTGCGGCACGACGGATAGCTTCCTCGGGATCGAGAGTACCGTTTGTGGTCATATCGATAACGAGTTTATCTAAGTCAGTGCGCTGTTCAACACGTGCAGCTTCTACAGTGTAGGCTATACGAGCAACAGGCGAAAAAGAAGCATCGACCAACAAGCGACCAATAGGACGATCATCGTCTTCGGTTTGTGCACGGGCAGAAGCCGGTACATAACCACGACCACGTTCTACACGGATACGCATGCTGATTTCATTGTTACCTGTCAAATGACAGATAATATGCTCAGGATTCATGATTGTAACATCACCATCATGGGTGATGTCTGCTGCAGTAACAGGGCCTGCGCCTGACTTACTTAGCGTAAGCATAGCTTCGTCCTTCCCTTCGATCACTACCGCTAAACCTTTAAGGTTTAGCAGGATCTCAAGGATATCCTCTTGCACGCCTTCCTTGCTACTGTATTCATGCAGCACACCATCAATCTCTACTTCGGTTACCGCGCAGCCTGGCATAGACGACAATAGGATACGACGCAACGCGTTACCTAAAGTGTGACCGAAACCACGTTCAAGCGGCTCAAGTGTAACTTTGGCACGTGTTGGATTAACCTGCTCGATATTAACGAGACGCGGTCTAAGAAATTCTGTAACAGAACCCTGCATTGTGTCCTCTCTTTTGTGTTAACTTTACTTAGAGTAAAGTTCGACGATAAGCTGTTCGTTAATTTCCGCAGATAAATCACTACGCTCTGGTAGACGCTTGAAAGCACCTTCCATCTTAGTGTTATCAACTTCAACCCATGTTGGCTTTTCGCGTTGAGAAGCAACTTCCAAAGCAGCCACGATACGCGCTTGCTTCTTAGACTTCTCACGAATGCAAATTACATCACTCGCAGACACTTTGAATGATGGAATGTTAACAACGCTGCCGTTAACCATAATTGACTTATGGCTAACTAACTGACGAGATTCGGCGCGTGTAGCACCAAAGCCCATACGGTAAACAACGTTATCAAGACGGGTTTCTAAAAGAGTAAGCAGGTTCTCACCTGTGTTACCTTTTTGACGTGCAGCGTCTTTGTAGTAGTTACGGAATTGCTTTTCTAGCACACCATAAATACGACGAACTTTTTGTTTCTCGCGTAGCTGTACACCATACTCAGACAGTCGGGTCTTACGAGCGCCGTGTTGTCCAGGTGCAGTATCAAGCTTACACTTCGAATCGATTGCTCTCACGCCGCTTTTTAGGAAAAGGTCTGTACCTTCTCTGCGGCTGAGCTTGAGCTTTGGACCCAAGTATCTTGCCATGTTCTTTCTCCAACTATCCTATTTAAAAACGACGAATTAAACGCGACGTTTCTTAGGAGGACGACAACCATTATGAGGGATAGGCGTCACATCGGTAATGTTAGTTATCTTATAACCAACCGAATTCAGTGCACGAATCGCAGATTCGCGTCCTGGACCTGGACCCTTTACAAAAACTTCAAGGTTTTTAACACCGTAATCCTGAGCAGCAACACCTGCACGCTCAGCAGCAACCTGTGCAGCAAAAGGAGTAGATTTACGTGAACCACGGAAACCTGAACCACCTGAAGTTGCCCAAGATAGTGTATTACCTTGACGATCAGTAATGGTAATAATTGTGTTGTTGAAAGAAGCATGGATATGAGCCATACCATCAGCAACCTGTTTACGTACACGCTTACGCGGAGAACGTGACGGACTTTTAGCCATATTGGATTACCCCGTTACTTTCTGATTGGTTTACGTGGACCTTTACGCGTACGCGCATTGGTCTTAGTACGTTGCCCACGAAGAGGCAGGCTACGACGGTGACGTATTCCACGGTAACAACCAAGGTCCATAAGACGCTTGATGTTCATAGAAACTTCACGACGCAAATCACCTTCTACTGTGTATTCGGCAACTGCTTCACGTAGTATATCAATTTGAGCTTCGCTCAATCCTTGATCTTAGCTTCTCAGCGATGAAGTAGCCGCGCA
>NZ_ABIC01000051.1 GCF_000172075.1 Shewanella benthica KT99 | reverse complement strand
GTGCATGGATGAGCTCTTATCGTCAGCAGTACAAGATGAATGGTGTCGACTCTAAGCCTATCATAGTCAATGTACTTAACTACCCTCGCCCTTCAGCAGGTGAGCCCTCACTACTGACATTTGATGAAGCCAGCACTCTGTTCCATGAGTTTGGTCACGCCCTTCATGGCATGCTGTCAGATGTTCAGTATCGCTCTCAAGCAGGCACTTCAGTACCACGTGATTACGTCGAGTTCCCATCACAGGTGATGGAAAACTGGATGACTCAGCCCGAAGTATTGGCTCAGTTCGCTAAACACTACAAGACGGGTGAAGTGATCCCACAGGAGTTAGTGAAGAAAATACAGGCTGCGAGCAAGTTCAACCAAGGCTTTGCCACCGTTGAATATATGGCGGCCACTAAGTTAGATCTTGATTGGCACACAGTGACCGACTTCACCCCGAAAGATGCGGCAAAATTTGAAGCTGAGTCACTCAACAAGATGGGTCTTATCAATGAGATCGCACCTAGATACCGCAGTACTTACTTCGCGCACATTTTCTCGGGTGGATATTCTGCAGGTTACTACAGCTACCTTTGGTCTGATATCTTAGGTGCCGATGCATTCGAAGCCTTCAAAGAAAACGGTATCTTCGACCAAACAACAGCTGAAGCCTTCAGAAACAATATCTTGTCTCAAGGTGGCAGTGAAGATCCTATGCTACTTTACAAGCAGTTCCGTGGCAAAGAAGCGGGCATCGACCCACTACTTCGCAGTCGTGGTCTACTTGCAAAATAACACAGGGTCACAAACATAAAGTTTGTCCAAGCTTAGATTAGAATAATAAGAGCCCTTTTAGGGCTCTTTTATTTTCAGGCTCCACACGCCAACATTTTAAACTCACAGGGAATAAAGGCAACAATTTTACAACACCTGCACAATATGCGTATCAGGATAGTGATACACCTCTGATTAAATTTAAACCAAACGATACCCAAGTCTCATATAAAGCGTTAAACCTCTACTCCACGTCACATTATTGAAACTTTCTCGGCATATAATAACCTCACGCCCTCAGTGATATCACCAGAAATATCACGTTGGTTACATGAGACATGACCTAACAACAAGAGCCATGCCTCGGGGTCTTCAATAAATGAGAATGATGGATATGTTTAATAAAAAAGTTTTAGCTGTAGTTATCGCTTCGACACTTGGCCTTGTGGCTTGTGGATCTGATAATAATGATAATGATGTTGCGGCCATTCAAGTGGATCTTCGTATTCTTGAAACCAGTGATCTGCATACCAACATCATGGATTATGATTATTACAAAACCAAGTATGACCCAAGCATAGGCCTGGCACGAACGGCGAGCCTGATTAAACAACGCGGTGCTGAAGTGAGTAACTTCGTATTAGTCGACAACGGTGACTTATTGCAAGGCAGCCCAATGGGCGACTACATTGCCGATAACTTTAAACGCGACAACACCATAGGTGGCACTCACCCAGCATATAAGGCCATGAATACACTCGGCTACTCTGTGGGTAACTTAGGCAACCATGAATTTAACTATGGTCTGGATTTCTTAAGCGAAGCCATTGCGGGCGCAAACTTCCCTTACATCAATGCTAACGTCTTATGTGAAGCCGATTGCTGGGAAGGCAAAGAAAAGGGTGATAACTTATTCACCCCTTACATCATCGAAGAAAAAACGGTCATCGACAGCAATGGTGATCAGCAAATAGTTAAAATTGGCTATATCGGCTTCGTGCCTCCTCAGATATTACTCTGGGATAAGCAGAACCTATCCGGCAAAGTTTCAGTTATGGGTATTATTGAAGCCGCTGAAAAATTCGTTCCACTAATGAAAGCAGAGGGCGCCGATGTTATCGTCGCTATTCCACACTCAGGCGTGGGCACCCCTTCAAATCCTACCGATGTCAACGACGAAAATGCCACTTACGCGCTATCTCTGGTAGAAGGTATCGATGTGATAACCTTTGGTCACAGCCACTCAGTATTTCCGTCGGCAACATTTGCAGGCCTGAAAAATGCCGATCTGGAGAAAGGGACTATCAATGGTGTGGCTGCCGTCATGCCTGGCCGTTGGGGTGATAACTTAGGTATTGTCGATCTAAAACTTGAGATGCAAGACGGTGCATGGGTTATTATCGATCGCACTGCAAAAGCCGCTCCTATCTATGACAAAAATGCTGATGAACCTGAATTAGTCAGTGCAGATATGGGTATTCGAGACGCCGTTGCAATCGAACACCAAGGTACACTTAACTATGTCAACCAGCCGATAGGTAAAGCGTCCGCCGACATGTACAGCTTCCTCACCTTGGTGCAAGATGATCCATCGGTACAGATTGTCTCAGATGCTCAGATAGCCAAAGTAAAAGCTAACCTCACTGACGCGTTAAAAGATATTCCGGTATTATCTGCCGCAGCACCTTTTAAAGCGGGTGGACGTCACAGCACTACCGCCGATGCAGACTCCTATGTGCAAGTTCCAGCTGGCGACTTGACCTACAAAAATGCAGCGGATCTTTATCTATATCCAAATACCATGGTGGTAGTAAAAGTCACCGGGGCGGAAGTTAAAGATTGGTTAGAGTGCAGTGCAAACCAATTTAACCAAATATCAGCGACCTCTACAGAGCCGCAGTATTTAATCAATTGGGACACACACAGAACCTACAACTTCGATGTCATCGATGGCGTCACCTACAAGATTGATGTGACTCAACCGACTAAGTTTGATGGTGATTGTAAACTGCTTGATGCCGATGCCAACCGTATCGTCGGTCTAGCTTATACCGAGGACGGAATATCAATCACTGGCGATGAATTTGCTACCAAAGAGTTCATCATAGCGACCAACAACTACCGCGCATTCGGTGGTAAATTTGCGGGTACAGGTTCAGATTACGTCATCATGGAGCTGCCCGATAGCAACCGTGAAGCACTGGCTCAGTACATCACAGATGAAACTGCAGAACATGGTCAAGTCGATCCAACTGCAGACAACAACTGGGACTTCGTTACGATCAACACCAACACCAAGTTGGATATTCGCTTCGAAACCCAAGATAGTGAGCTCGCTGACGAGTTTATTACTCAGTATCAAGTACGTACATTAACCAAACGTACTGACTTAACTGATGAATTTGGTTTCGCCATCTACAATATAGACTTAACAACCGACGCTAGCGCTAAGTAAAACTTAAGCTGTTGTTAAAATCAAAGGCTCCCAAGGGAGCCTTTTCAATTTGACATGAATAAAAACTATATTTTATCAGTCTACTACCTCATTCCTCCGCCAGATTTCAGTGATCTTAGGGTCCAGGTAATTGGTGCACATTTTTGGCATAATCAAGAATAAGACCAGTAAGCTGACAATATAACGAATGACAATAATATCAACAGCCATTGCTAATGAGGCAAGGCCAATAAACACGGCAAGCAAGGGAAACGCTGCTTTGAATCGGGTCCGTTCATTCCTATGATATTCCAACTCTTCAGGCAATAGCAGTTGCACCAACTCCAACGCATGGGCTTTAACCGTCTGGTTAATGAAAACCACCCTATGTCGCTTATCTTTATGCTTTACATAGAAAATATCAGAATTGTGATCACTCACCAACTCAGAGATTTCATCGAAGGGGATTCGCCGCACTTTTTGTGGATTGGCTAACGCGATGAGCTCATCAACTGACGCATCATGCTGATATTTGATTTGTAACCGTTTAGCCATCCTACGTTCAAACTCGAAAAATACCAGCTCGTCGGCTTGTATTAGCGCTAAGTATTTATCATCGATATCTAGCCAGGAGTTTTGCGTGTAAAACCCCTCGGGGAGACTCCCTTGTGAGACTCTAACACTCATATTCTTGAGCACAAGGTAGGTAACAACACTCACAAACACGCTGAATAACACGGCATTAAAGAAATGGTCTACCACCCCTTCGGCAGCCAAATGAGTATCTACAAATACGGCTTGATCTAACTGTTGCCACAAATAGGAGTCAGGATCAAAGTATTCGACAATCAGTAGCCAGTAGCGACCCAAAAGTAGTGAAAATGAAAATCGCGAAGGTGAGAGCCCAAATAACATGCTGGCTTTTCTGGCTTAGAGAACGTAAGCATTCACCAGAGGGGGATTGACTAAGCTGAGGTTAGTCCAAATACGTCTGGGTAGTCGCATTTACCCACCACGCCCGCAATGATAGTGCTGATCACTGTTATCGGGGATAACTTGCGCTTCTTGCACGTTTCAACGACTGAGAGGATCCGAGATCGAAACTTCTCACCCCTATCTGAACTGGTGCCATAGCAGATCTTGCGCATGATCACGCTGCCACGCAAACAACGCTCGGCTTCGTTATTGGTCAAAGGTGTCCCTGGGTGATTGAGAAAAACCCATAAACCTTGCTCATATTTGAGAATATGCCGGCATCGGCCTGAGTAGCGTGAAGCGGGCACATTTTCCCCGCACTCAAGCCAGCGCTTAATATTGCGCCTTAGTCGTTGCATTCGCCGACGCCACATTATTTCGTCAACGTCACCGGCTTCATATCTATGTTGAGTGCGAAATACGGACTTGAATAGCAATACCAGTCGATTGCCGATACTCGCGGTAAGCCCCTTACCTGAATAATCGGCCATTTGTTGTAAATTACGCTGCACATGGGCAAGGCAAAATTGATGCCGTTCGGGCTCAATCCAGTTGTAGCTGGGACATTGGTCACTCACGACAATCGCTTGGGTATGCTCGCCTAATATCGATTTGGCTGCATCCTTATTACGAAAATATTTCACCTGTTGGAATACGGCATCCTCACTCGATAACAACCAGACCCAGCGGGTATGCTCTTCACCATTACGATTGTGCGTCGTCTCGTCAACATGCACTAATGACGCTTTTTTTATGTGTTGATGCAGAGCTTGGTGTGTCGGCGTCAGCATACTACTGACTCGCCCTTGCGCTTCAGAAATCAGACCGATAGAGAAATGAGTCCCGTATTGGTCTTGCAGTAAACGTTGAATTTTACGTACGCTCAGGTGATACAAGCCACTGAGCACAGCCACGTAACTGAGCAATCGTGGCCCCATCTGACCATCGGGAGCCTCTTCAGGCAAGGCTCCTTTACTCACTGTGTTGCACTGCTGACAACGCCCGTGAAATAACTGGTATTCGGTGATATCAAGTGTAGGTTTAGGTAATTCAAACACCTGATGGCGATAACTTGGCGACGAGTTAGCCACAACTTTACCGCCACAATCAGCGCAGCAACTATCTGGCAAACAAGCAATTCTCTCGTCAGTCTCTGTAAGCTTTGCTAATGGTCTTTTATGCCCCGTATGTCCAGGTTGAGCGCCAACCTTATTTCCACTACGAGGCGTTTGAGCTTTTTTCGCTCGGCCTTATCCGCAGGGGAGTCAGAGGATGGTGATTTGGATGAGTTTCTAGAGCTCAATGCTAGGCGGTCTTCATATTCACGTAACTTTTCCCACAGTTCTTGAATGAGTAAGTTTGCTTTTTTTTCACCGAGTTCAGCAACCGTAGGCGGCTCTGTTGCGAATTGTTTTTTCTTTTTCATGAAGCTATTTTGACACGGCAAAGAGATCGTTCAATAGCGATATGACCAAACCTTATTGATCATCAATTGATCGTGTCAATAAGGGGCTGGTGAACGGTTACTAGAGAACGATATTTAATCATGTTACTTCCCTGTATATTACGACATAAACTTTACCGAATTACATTCACCAATTTAGCCGATGTAACACGGTAAACTTATAACGTCTGCCCGCTCCCTTCCTGGAACGAAAACTCTCACTACATAATTTATCTATCACTAACAATATAACAGTAAAAACCCGTTTAGCGCCGTAAATTGAAACTTTTCACTCATTCATACTAATGGATACGGCGCATTGCCAGTGTAGTTATCGATGACAAACTTGCCCTCGGCTATATTGGTTATCGACAAAGTTTTCAGACTCTGGTCTGATCCAGGTGACTCTTGCAAAATATTCAGAAATAGCTATTACTCTTCCTTCATTCTTCTAACCCTTTTGCTGATATAAATGCATAATGGCGAAACGAGTGTACAAAACGCTATCTGAAAGCACCTTTACAAGGTACAGTATTCATCAAAGGTAAAGTAAGATATTTTTATATTCCATTTATTTCAAATTAGTTGTAACTAGATAATCTAACCCATTAAGGTTTATATTTATGTCTTTAGTGCCCTTCTCTCAAGCATGCGAAAATAACAAGGCCCCGATACTCGAGGCCATTAGCCAGGCCTTTTCATCATCAAACCTGGTATTAGAAATAGGCACTGGAACGGGACAACATGCTGTGTATTTCGCTCAAGCTCTGCCCCATCTGACTTGGCAAACCAGCGATCAGGCTGGTTATATCGATGGCATTAACGCACAACTTAAGCAGGCATGCTCACAAGGCGATAGAGCTACTGATAATTTAAGCCCCCCCTTGATACTGGACGTGACTCAGCCCTGGCCGCTTTCGAGTCATCAAGCAGGAATTGATGGTATTTTTACCGCTAACACCTTGCATATCATGGCAAAGGAGATGGTCGAAGCCTTCTTTATTGGCGTAGGTAAACATCTGCGTACCCAAGGTAACCTGTGTATTTATGGCCCCTTCAATTACGCCGGTAACTATACCAGTGAGAGTAATGCCAGATTCGATACCTGGCTAGCGCAGCAGGATCCGAGAAGCGCCATACGAGACATTGAATGGATAGTTCAGCTTGCAGAAACTCAAGGACTTAGATTAGTAGGTGACCATTCCATGCCGGCCAATAACCGTTTACTGCATTTTGTGAAATCATAACGCGGCCTTTTAGCTCAGTATTAATATGCCTCACCGGTTACAACATAAAAATCGCTCTGCAGCGGGAATGCTGGAGTTTGAACGAGGTGGGCACAGGCTATTTACTCGAGTGTTTTAACAAGAATTCCTGTATCCGCACATAGAGCCATACTCTATCTATTGCATATATCGCTTATCCCCTGAGTCTGCAACACCTCATCTTTCTCGATATAGTCCTGCATAAAATCACGTAAACACTTAGCTTTGGCACTCAAGAGTCTGCCACTAGGCCAGACGGCGTATAGCTCTCGCTTAGGACCTGACCAATCTATAAGTACCTGGACTAAATTGCCATCACGTAAATCTTGGTATACTTCGCTGATAGGCAACAAGGCAATACCTATCCCATCACAAGCCCACTGACTGGCCATCTTAATATCATTGACAAAAGTATTGATACTAGGCGTGAGCTCCACCTCATTTCCGCTGACTCTATGGGTCAATGTCCACACCGAAATACTATTTACCCCTATGATCCTATGCCTGGAAAGCTCGTCCAATTGAGCTGGCGCCGCATGATTGTTCAGATAGTCATGGGAAGCGACAAGAACAGTTGGAATGAAACCCAATCCCTTCTGATACAGCTGAGAATCTTTTTGCGGCCCGATCCTCAGGGCAATATCGGCTTGGGCAGCCAAAATATCTTGATTGGCATTATTCAAACTGAGATCCAGCTGAATATCGGGATAGGACTTGATAAACGATGACCACATGGGCTGCAGTAACCCGGTGGATATATTGGTCGGTGCCAGCACTTTCAGCTTACCACTGAGCAGATGCAAGTCTGCTGAGAGGCTACGTTGTGTGGCTTCAAATGTCTGTACTAACTCATAGAATGCCTGGTAATACACCTCACCTTCCGCCGTCAGAGAAAACTGACGCGCGGACCTATGTATCAACTTACATCCAATAGAAGTTTCGAGTTTTTGCAGGCGACGGGTCACAGTAGCGGCGGGCAGTCGTAACTGCTTCGCCGCGGTAGCTAACCCTCGCGACTGAACGATGTGGATATAGAGCGCTATGTCATCTAACATGATTTCATAAATGGAATTTATAATTGAATTGTTACGTATATTTATAATAAACGAAATCATATAAGCTCGTCTAACTTTCTTAATAAACATAGACGCACTAAATAAGCGCCAATACTGAGAAATCAAAAGTTAGCAAACTAACATTAGCAGTCAATCTGGAGGCAACATGGGTCAATTATGGATAAATGCGGGTCTGGTTACAGAGGCAGGCTTAGATACAGACGAAGTCAGGCTGGCACTGCACACATTGGCAGCGTCAACGGTCAAGGAAGCTGGCTGTATAAAATTTGAAGTGCTGCAGCATCAAGACAATCCGTCTCGCTTTACCCTTTGGGAACACTGGGTAAGCAGTGATGCACTCAGCGCGCACTTTGAAGCCGAGCATACGCTAGCTTATCTTGCACGTAACTTGACTAAAGTAACTTATATCGAAAATTTAACCATGGTCACTAACGAAGAAAAATGATGAAACAACGCATTGTATTTTCGCTATTAATGTCATTTGTACTCTCCTTGCTGATGACCCTTTGGATAACCTGGATTAACTTAGGACTACAGCCAAACTTTCTCTGGTTATGGGCCAAGGCCTTCATACTGGCATGGCCTGCAGCCGCCAGCATCTCCTTCCTATTTGCCCCTAAGGTGCATAAGTTAACCGAAAAAATAGTCAGTAAATGGTTAAAATCGGCAGGGTAAACAGCTGTAAATATAGAATCGAGCATCTGTATTTACAGCACTAAAATGATACCTGCACCGAGCTAAACTGCTGATGATGGGGCTCATTGATAAAAGTGAGCTGACTACCCGCCGCCGCGACCAACCAGTCACCGCCACCGATATGAAGTGACTCTTCATGCAAGCTCATAATTTTACGGCCTTGTTTGATCGCAAAAATACTCGGGCTATGCACAGGCACATTACGCAGTGCCTGCGGTGCTATGCCCTGATAATGACTCACCAGAATCACTTTTTTCATCACATCAACCCTCGAATATAAATGCAAGTGTTAACAACAAACACCGCAACTAGCGCACATAAGTGGCCGTCAATACCGCTTTCTCAATCACCATACTATTGAGGGTGAACCCCACCACCGCGGGCGAAATGTCCGCAGGCAGATCTATCTTAGCTTTCGGCAACGCCCACACGGTGAACTGATATCTGTGCATGCCATCACCCTTAGGCGGACAAGCCCCGCCAAAGCCGGGTTTACCAAAATCTGTGCGAGTCTCCAATCCCACAGATGCCTTACCCGATGCGCCCTGTGGCAAGCTGAGTGTGGACACGGGAATATTTAAGACCGTCCAGTGCCACCAGCCACTTCCCGTTGGTGCATCAGGATCATAAGCTGTGATAGCGAAGCTCTTAGTACCGGGCGGCACTTTAGTCCAGGAAAGCTGGGGAGAGAGATTAGCGCCATTACAGCCCATGCCGGAATATTCAAACGTCTTGCCCATAAGCTGGCCTTCTTTGATATCTTGACTCGATATCTCCATGGCCGAGGCGGATATGCCGATAAATGCGGCCATGATGGGTAATAGATTGATGACTTTCATAACGGATCCCTTAAGTAAATAGAAACTATAGAATAGCCCTTACCCGGGAAAATACTTAACCATAAACTTCATTGTTAACCATAATTACCGATAATCTGACACTTTGAGTCATAAATTATCAAAAATAGATTTTCGCCCATAAAAAAAGCATAAACACCTCAGCATTTATGCTTTTGTTGCTCCCATCGCGGCTCAAGTGCTAAGACTCACACTAAAAAACCTGACTCAAGCCTCTTGCTTAAGCCTAGTCTGACAGATTAGAGATCGAAATCGGCCTCTTCAAGCTGAGTCATAAGTTCACTGCTGGACTCAACCTGCTTACGCAGGCTGCGGGTCTGTACCGTCCAATAACTCATATAAAACTGAGCCGTTTTAAGCTTACGCTCATAGAAAGCCTTATCTTCCGTACCCGACTCAAGCGCCGTCACTGCGCTGCGAGTCCACATCCAGGCCAGAACGGTGATGCCAAGGATCTGCATATATGGCATTGAAGCCACGGGCGGTGATAAATCCTTTGACGATTGGGGTAAATAGCGCCGCGAGCTTATTCGCCGCTTTTGCCTTATCGGCATCGGGGTGACGCTCGGCTTCATCGAGCCACAAGGCTTGCTGCCCAATTAAGGCTCTGGCTCCCTCATTGAAGGATTTCTGCGCCATCAGCATACGTCTGACATCGCCGTGAACCAAGATAGGATCGGCGGCTTGTGACGGATCTTTTACACCACTTAAGCCTCGGCCCTGAATTCTGTCCTTAGCATAAGCTAGTGCATTTTGATAGGCAATTTCTGATACCCCTAAACCTTGAACGCCCACACCGAGTCTGGCTTGATTCATCATGGTAAACATGGCTTTCAGGCCCTGATGTGGCTCACCGATAAGCTCGCCTATAGCAGCATCGAAGTTCATCACACAGGTTGAGTTACCGTGAATGCCCATCTTATGCTCGAGCGCCGCGGCACATAAGCTGTTTGCTTCGCCTAAGCTACCATCGGCATTAACCATAATCTTAGGCACGGCAAACAATGATATGCCCTTCACACCTTCCGGTGCATCGGGTAGTCTGGCTAGCATCAGGTGAATGATATTCTCCGCCAAGTCATGATCTCCCGACGAGATGAAAATCTTCTCACCCGAGATAGCAAACCGCCCCTCGCCCGCCTCAACGGCCTTGGTTCTCAATAGTGCCAGATCGGTTCCCGCATGGGACTCGGTAAGGTTCATGGTGCCGGTCCATTCACCGGAAACCAATTTCTTTAAATATTTCTGTTTCAGTGCATCGCTACCATGGGCATGAATTGCCGCATAAGCGCCATGTGTCAGACCCGGATACATGGCGAACGCCATATTGGTGGCCGTTTTCATCTCGGTAGCAAACACACCGATACATTCAGGAAGCCCCTGACCTCCATACTCAGGATCGCAGGTCAGTGTCGCCCAACCATTGTCGACATATTGCTTATATGCATCGGCAAATCCTTTGGGGGCGATAACTTTGCCATCGACCAACTTACAGCCTTCAACATCGCCACTGCCATTGAGGGGCAACATGACCTCGGTGGTAAAGTCCGCCACTCCTTGCAAGATTGCATCGGCTAAGTCGGCGTCGATTTCATCGAAGCCTTTAAGCTCAGTGCGTTGATATATATTGAGAAGTTCGTTAAGTACGAACTGGATAGTCACGAAGTGGCGCTTGATATATTGGCATTCCTGTTCCCTTTATTTTTATGCTAAATGGTAAAGCTCAGGTGTTATTTATCAGGTCTTCTATCTTATGTATCTTGTACGTAGATTCTCTAGTGTCATTAGAATGAACTTTTCATACACGAGTTTCAATCATGCGTTTAATTTAATCATTTTACAAGTACAGAGATCCGACCACTTTACTTAATTTAATTTAGTTTAAAAAATCAGCATTAGTTCAAGTTTGTTCCCTAGCTAGAACAGGATTACCATAAATTCAGCATAACGACCCCTTATGAAGGGCGGGAAAACAGGGTAAGCTCATTGTCAGTTGTTGAAATAAATTCCGCTGCTTGCACATAAAAAGACAAATATGCTCTGTTAAATGTACGGCACGAATTGATGGAATGAGGAAGCAGTAATGGGCTCAGTTACCACGAAAAAGCACCCCAATGGCTTAGAATACGTCGATGTTGATACGCCATTATGTAAGGCGAGGATTTTCCTGCAAGGCGCACAGATAGACCTGTTTCAGCCAGTCGGTAAAGCGCCGCTACTTTGGGTTTCATCCGCCGATGATTATCAGCCTGGTAGTGGCATTCGCGGCGGCATACCTGTGTGTTGGCCCTGGTTTGGCATGAGTGATAACCCGGACTGGCCGCAACATGGGTTCGCTCGCACCAGCATCTGGGCACTGGAATCCGTGCAGATGAAAAACCAGGCTGTCGAACTTAAGCTGACCCTTAAGATAAGTGAAGCAGACAAGCTCTACTGGCCCCATGATACTCGCGTCGAAATGCTGTTTACCTTAACCGACACCCTGACAGTGTCATTAAAGAACACTAATTTGGCCAGTTATCCGGTGAGTCTGACTCAGGCGCTGCATAGCTATTTCCCGGTCAAAGATATTCATCAGCTTAAAGCCACAGGCTTTAAAGGTTCAAAATACATAGAGTTCGGTGAAGGCCCATTCAAGCAAAATAGCGATGAAGTGCTGTTCGACAAAGAAACCGATCGGGTATATACCCAGTTAGCCGATGTTCAAGAGCTGCACACCCCAGACGGCATTATTGAAGTGAGCCGCGAAAACAGCCACTCAGCGGTACTCTGGAACCCTTGGATTGATAAGTCTCAGCGCTTGTCTCGTTTCAACAGCGATGACTACCTGACTATGGTCTGTCTCGAGGCGGCCAATGTGCTGGAAGATAAGCTCACCTTAGCACCCGATGAGACCCATATGCTAACCACTAAGATTGGCTGGAAAGATTAGCCCGTTTTAGTAACGGGTTTTAAGTAAGCGTTTTTTAATTACCTGCATTAAAGGGCATATTGTTCATCAATAGGCCCTTTGTTGTTTTCACTCCATGCTAAACTCAAACAACATTTCTCCACTCTAGCCCGATCATCTTAAATGTTAAGTCGTCTCTCCCGTATAAAGCGGCTCATGCTAGCGTTGATTTTCAGTCTACTCATTCTCGTGGTCATTTTGGTCAACAGCTTTGAGAGATTGGCTATGAGTGTTGCCAATGCATATCTTGTTGAATATAACACTCAGATAAATAAACTCAGCATCAGGCCCACCTCGATACACCATTGGCAGTTCCCTAGTATCAAGTTGACGGTTCATAACAGTGAAATCAGCATCACTGACTTAGACTTATTCTTAGATACAGACATGAGCCTGTTGAGCCTCTATACTCAGCCGCTATCTAGCAACAAAATCATGAGCTTGATAGAGAAAATCTCCATCAAAGAGATCCATGCCGTACTCAATCCAGGGGTGTTAACTCATGAGGGCAAGAATGTCGACCAGCAAGGTCCGACCTTGGCACTGGATCTCGACAAACTCCCTCAGATAAATATTGGCACGACTTCGCTAAGCCTGGCGGGCATCTCTGCTTCAGCCTTGAGCCTGACCGTGGAGCATTTAACCTTAGATGAAGATGGCAAGCTAAGCACGGCCATCAGTCGTCATGGCAATGCCATTTTTCAGTTAGATGCCCATTTAACCAAGAAACAATGGCAAGTATCGAGCCGACTCGTCTTCGATGAGCTATACACATTCCTGACCGAGCTTGCAGCACAAGCGCTCGATACGAGTGCCCTAGCCCCGCTGCTCGCCCTGAAACAAGAGAGTGAACGAATTGGACTGGTATTTAGTGGCACTCTTGAATCCAACGCCACGCTGGATCTTAAATCGGCTCAACTAGAGTCATCCCATATCTTAAAACACTCAAGCCTGACATTGATGCAGTTTGATGAGCTCATCCTGGCGCCTCATTCACTGAGCTCTGCGGCAGAGGAACCTGTAGCCCAAGACCGGGTTAAATTTGACATCGCCGGCCACCTTGCCGATCTGACCTTAACACTAGAGCCTTTCACCCTCGAGGTTAGCCCGAGTCGCCATCAGGTAAACAGCTTATTAGCCGTTCTCTATAATGAACGGCATGATAAACGAATCATCCCTCTGGTAGCGACCCTACTCGAGCCCAGCACGAGTACACCTGCGGGGGGCGATAAGCGCCAGGCGCGAATAGATGAACAGCAAACAATTAAGCTGATATTCACCCTGTCCCAGCCTTTAAAATATTCGTTTGCCTCAAATAATATTCATCTGGGCCATGCACAGCTGATGATCCGTGATGCCATGCTAGATGCTTCATTATCTGCAACTGATTTGTCACTGCAAATACCCACACAGACTCAGGCATTCGAGTTAACAAGCGATTGGCAGTTTGCAGCGTCCCGTGAGCAAGCATTGGCGCTTAGCTCACTCATGCCTGACGAGCCAAGCACTTTCGCCGACAATAAGACCATAGCCGATATCAGACTCGGCGCTTCATCCCTCTCCCTGGCAGGAAAAATAACTATTGAAACACCGACTGCAAGTGAGTCGCCTCAATTTAGGCTCAGTATAAATCCAAATCTACAGGCACAGATAGACAGTGTGGAGCTAGTACCTCACTCAATTAAACGAGACTCAGCGAGAAAATCTGCAGATAGCCCCAAGTTTCAATTTGAGCTGAAACATCTCAAGCTAGTTAGCCATGATGAACTGGTGATGACCTCGAGTGAGGCGAGTCAGGTGAGCCTGGATATTCCCAGGCTGACATTTTCTATAGGCCCAACGCGCTACAGGCATGGCATACAGACTGATGTAGCCTCTGTCACTAAAGCGCTCAGCTTCGATGCTAACAGCCTAAAATTCAGCACTCTAGCAATGAGCCACTTCCGAATAATTAACAGTCTTGTTAATGAGAGCTTAGCCAGCAGTCATCAAGAATCCAATAGCACTAGCACTAGTAAACTAACCTTATCCGCTTTCACCCTCGAGTCCGAAGACGTTCAATTTATTCAGTCCACCAGCTCAGGTGACAGCCTCACGGTATCAACGGCAATGACGCGTCTCACCAGCCTTGACCCTCTGGTGATTAAGCGGATCACTGACTCAGCAGAAAAAGACAAACAGCCGATTCAAATAAGCGTCCCTCCATTGAACTTCGAGCAGCTAGATAATGAGCTTATCCTCAAACCTGTGCCATCGGCAGAGAAAAACGAATATCTGGCTAAGCTGTCAGGCCTGTATCTCTCTTTAGACAAAACCAGTTCATTGACTATAGCCGATCTCACTGCAGAGGCGATGAGTCAGGTGTTAACCGAAAACCCATGGAAAAATATCGCTCACTATGAGCTCAATGGCGCCGAGCTGACTCATCATTACATAAAGAACAACAGAAAACGTACCGAGAAACTGTTAGGCCTCTACACGGCGAGTCTTTCCCAAACCTTAGACTGGAATGGCGTTAAATTAGATACCCATGAAAACTGGCAGTTCGATGGCATGAAATTCGTCAGTGAACATAGATTACGGCCACAAATACCGACTCAGGCTAATAGTTCACGGCTGCAACTAACAGGAAAGCTCAATCTAGACAGTGATCTTGGCACTATTCTATCTCTGGTGAGCAATAACTATACCCTGCCAAAATCCCTGTTTATCACAGGTGATGCCAGGCTGCAGGCTGAATATGAACTCAATAAAAATGATCATTCGACTCAAATGAGTATCGAGTTTACACCTGAGCTCACTTCTCTCAGCGGCAGCATTAACGAGCTTCCCTTCGAACAAGCTAATATTCAGGCCAACTGCCACTATCAAATAGAGCAGCTAAATCAGTCATCATCCCATGAACCTCTAGGGACGACAATCAGCAGCTTGTCCTGCCCGGATATCCAGTTCTCTGCAGCAGCGTTTAATCCCGGCGTACTGATCACTAATATCAAGGCTCAGGCAGATTTTAGCGTCTCACTTGACGATAAAATCGTTACTGAAAAAGTAACAGAACAAGCGAAAGCAGAGAGAACAGCGCAGAGTCCTGATGTCGGCAAGCGCCCTAAATCAGCTTTGCCTGAGAGCTTAAGTGCGGCAAATATTCAGATGAATGCCAGCGGAGATCTCCTCGGTGGACACTTACTGTTACCCGAGTTTAACTTAAGATTACACGATAAATCCCATGGGTACCTGGTACTCCAGGGGCTTGAGCTTGAACAACTGCTGGCTATCCAACCTCAGGTAGGACTCTATGCCGACGGGGTCTTCGATGGTGTCTTGCCCGTTGTTCTAGTCCAAGGCAAGATATCAATAAGCGGCGGCAGACTGGCTGCTCGAGCGCCGGGCGGACTCATATCGGTCAGCGGCAACCCGGCGGTGGAGCAGATGCGCCTGTCCCAGCCCTACTTAGATTTCGCCTTCTCCACCATGGAGCATCTCGAATATTCAGAACTTTCCAGTACCTTCGATATGGCCCCCAATGGGGATGCACTATTGAAAGTGAATGTAAAAGGAAAAGCGAAAGGAATTGAACGCCCTATTCACTTGAATTACTCTCAAGAGGAAAACATGCTGCAACTGTTAAAGAGCTTACAGATTGGCGATAAGTTGCAGACTCAAATCGAACAGTCGATGCTTTAACCTTATTGGTCGACATTATCGACCCGTCTACCGACATAAAAAGGAACACTCAGTGAAGAAACTGCCAATTTTTCCCACGACCATTAGCGCGATGATCGCTCTCCTAGCGCTCACAGGCTGTACGCCCACAATCAAGATTGAGCCACCGGATAAGCCGATAGTGATCAATCTTAATGTTAAGATTGAACATGAGATCATAATTAAGATCGATAAGGAGCTCGATGAGCTACTGACCAACGATGAACTGTTTTAATCTCGGCTATAGAATTTAAGGAGTACAGAATGAAAACCAAATTATTGGTGCTCGCAGCAGGACTATTGCTGAGCCTAAATGCATTTGCCATATCGCTACATGACGCTAAGTCTCAAGGCCTGGTAGGAGAGCAAACGAATGGCTACTTAGGCATAGTAAAAACTAGCCCGGATGCCAGCGCGTTGGCTAAACAGGTCAATGCTAAACGCAAGGCCCATTATGATAATATTGCCAAGAAAAATGGCATCTCAATTACTGAGGTCGCTAAAATGGCGGCTGAAAAAGCGATGAAGGCCACCAAGAAAGGCCTCTATATTCAAACTAAGAGTGGCAAGTGGATTAAGAAATAGTGGTTTCAAAAATAGCCATGCCTTCTATCGATTAAGCAATGACGCCATAATAAAGCCCGCGAATGCGGGCTTTATTGTTATTTAGCGTTGAGCGACGTTAACTCGGTCTAATCGCATTTCAGCTTGAAGAATAAGCATCAAAACTTGAGGCTTGTTTTCCCCTTGAGGCCATCGTTGTCTTTAACCACTAACTTAACCTTGCTAGCACGACTGGCAAACTTGATAGCCAGAGGACCCGATGCACGACTGCCATCGTTAAACTTCCACTTATGCTTAGTGATATACCCATCTTCATCGAAGCTCATTGACACAAACAGGTCGAAAAACCAGAGGTCTATATGCTTTATCACGGCAACAGGCTTAATCTTGTCAGCTTGTGTATCTATGGTGATAGTTTGCGAGATGTTATGGGTTAAGCCGTCATTATCGGTAACGGTTAATGTCACCAGATAATCGCCATCTTGTGCATATTCATGGCTGACCATAGCAGACTCAGCGACAGTGCCGTCGCCTAACTCCCATGAGTAACTCACAATCTCACCATCTTCATCTGCTGAGGTATCATTAAACGTCACCATGGCACCATCAATAGACACAGTGAAACTGGCCACTGGCGCAATATTATCTTCACCAAGCAACACAGAGATAACCACAGGGTCATGATCCGATGAGCGATATGCATCGGCATTGTACAAGTCTGTGAGCTGTGCATCCGACTTAAACTCTTGGTTGTAGTCGAGTAATCTTGGCTCATCGGTATTGATATGCCACTCGGTCACATCGATAATTTTATCCAACAAGTTAGCATTAGCCAGGGCATGATCCAGCTGACCCGACTCTCCCGAATAGACATAAGAGTATGCATTCTCTTTATCAAGATGGTCGAACAACTCGGTAAATCCTGCATTTTTAAGTGCCGTTAATGGATTTTCCTCAGCATAGGCATTGAGATCACCCATCACTAGCACATCGGCCTCACCGTACTCAGCTGCTAGCCAGAGGCTTACCGCCTCGGCGGCGCGGGTGCGGGTCAAATTACAATTACCTTGACCATCGTTCATATTGGGATCGCCTAAGCTATCGCAATCACTGCTCTTAGATTTAAAGTGATTCACTGCAACCACAATCACCTCGTCACTATCAAGGTGTCTGAAGCCTTGAGTCAACATGGGACGATTCTTACCGTCATTAAACAGTGGGTTATTGTTTTCATCCAGTGGTGAATTGGCGCTTGAAAGCACCTTAGCCGCACCATCCAGGCTCACCTTGTCTAGGCGATAGATCATGCCCACAGTGATAGCATCAGTCCCTATGCCACCAGCGGTCTCTGCGCTGACATAGGCATAGCGAGTCTCACCTATTGCCTGGTTAAGGCCGGAGACGAGATCGGCAATGGCAGACTCACTGCCAAAGCCATCATTTTCTATCTCCATCAAACCTAATACATCGGCGTTAATGGCGACCATAGCGGCAATGATCTTGTCTCTTTGACGGGTAAATTCAGCAGCGGTATCCGCGCCGCGTGGCGTTGGGAAACCCGCACCGGCACCATCACCATTGAAATAGTTAAGCACATTGAAGCTGGCAAGGATTAGATTGCTGCCTTCGGCAAGCATTGGCGCCGAAGTTCTGGCATTGTCGGCGACGAAATTAACCGTATCCATTGGCATCAGACGATACTGACCAAAACCATAATGCATTACCGCATCGAGTCCTGTGATGATATCACCGACACGCACCGTATTTGATGCACTTAGCCCAGGAGCTGGATAACGCACAGGATCTGGGTTTTGCGATGTCAGTCCATCGTCTAACACTATGGCATCTTTGGCATTAGCAGCAGTTACCGCCAGTGCATCGCTGCCAGGGCGGCAACTTGAGTACCGATATAATGACGTTGGCTACCCAAGAGTAACTCACCATAACGGCCTAAGTTATAGACTTCATTGACTGTTAAGTTATGGCTGAAGCTGACGCGCATCCCTTCGAACGCTTCTAGATCACTTGTCTCATCGATTGGCAAGGTCACTATGGCGGCTGTTGGCATTGCCTGAGCCGAATCACAGAGTATATGAGCAGCCACATCGGTCAACTCAGTCAAGCCATTATATTCCTTCACCTTAGCCTGAATACGAATACGGTCACCGGCAAGATACCCGGTCGCGCTGCCCGTATAGACGAACACACCTTCTGAGGTCAAGGGATCGCCGTCGACTTCATTGTCGGCCATCTGCACAAACAAGCCCTTAAGACCCGCTTCCTGATTGCTGGTGACTATGGCTTCGACTTCGACAAGCTGACCGTTGAGTGGACTGGTATCGGTCTGGCCTTGAATTGCATGAATAGCCGTGGATGGGTCATTACACACAAGTGTCACAGGTTCGGTGGGATCCGTGGGCTCAGCATTAAACTGTCCAAGATCTGAAAAATCATCCTTGGCAAAACCCTGCCAGGTATCTAAGGTCACCTCATCGTCGATAACGCTATCGCCGATGAGGTGAGCGGGATCGCGTCGCAGTGTGTTGTCTTGAGTCGACAAATCACCGCTGCCCCACTGACTACCAGGGTCTACGCCAACCTGACCCAGGCTATCGACGACTGCACCCGACTTTCTGAGGACGATAGCATCATCGCCGTTAAAAAAGCTCGAGTTACTCACTTGATTGGCAAGAGCCAAGATTTCGGCATTGGCATCATTATCGGCCAGAACATAAGTCTGGCCCGCGGCTAAAGTTCCAGTCAGAACTATGGTCGAACCCACAGTAGTGTTACCGTTAAAATAGTATTCGACTTGGTATTAGTTGAGATCGATATCAGTATTGGTGGGATTGTAGAATTCGATGGCCTTGTTGTTACTACTGCCTTCGACATATTCAGAAATAATCAGATGATCGGCTGCCTGAGCGAACGTGGAAATACCACCTATCGCCAAGGCAAGTAAACTTGCTTTGGTAAACATATTAACCCCTTAATATTATCCATTTAACCTAGTTGTTTTTCGAGCATTTGACTATTTTGTTCAAATTGCTCCGGTTTTTCCAAAAAACCAGTGGATACTATAAAGGAGTTTTGCTTCAAATAGGTTGCACTTAAGTTGTATTTAGGTTGCTGACATGGCTTCTTATAGCGATTAAAACATCAGCGGCGTGCAAATATCTTTACAGAGATGGTTCAACACTAGCGTGCTTGGGGGCTGTCAGTCTTAAAGCTGATTCGTCAAAAAATCAAGCATGGCTGACTCGTGCTTTAACAAACATCATCTTGCCAAAACCATCATATTTCACTCACATAACAGCTCCTCAAGTTATCAAAGCAAGCAATAGCCTTATCCTGTCAGCATCTCACCTGTGCACTAGACCAAGTTATGACGAAACAGCACGTGAACCTCATCACAGCTTAAACAAATAGTGAATTACTCTCGTCTACTTAAGGATTAACAGGAGTAACATCTAACTTGTTTAACTTGTCTAACATATCTTCGACATCCAGCTTTTCGCTAATTTTCTTCAAATTAAGGTTACTTATGATCGCTATAGAAATTTTTGTCGTGCTTGCTTTTATCTATCTTGGCGCGCGAATTGGTGGAATAGGAATAGGACTGGCCGGCGGCGCCGGCGTCTTAGTGCTGACCCTGTTTATGGGCGTCGATAGCGGACATATCCCCGTCGATGTCATCTTGATCATCATGTCAGTAATAACGGCAATTGCGGCAATGCAAGTGGCAGGGGGCCTAGATTGGCTGGTCGACTTATCTGAGCGTTTTCTGCGTAAAAACCCCAAACGCATCACCTTCTACGCGCCCATAGTCACGTATTTTATGACCTTGCTCGCAGGCACAGGGCACACAGCTTTCTCTACCTTGCCCGTCATAGCCGAAGTCGCCAAGGAGCAAGGCATTCGCCCTTCACGTCCCTTGAGTATCTCAGTTGTCGCCTCACAAATTGCGATCACAGCATCACCCATCTCAGCGGCTGTGGTGTTCTTCTCCGGATTATTGGAGCCTTTAGGTGTGGGTTACTTAACCTTACTCGCCATCTGTATTCCAAGCACATTTACCGCCTGCATGGTGGGTGCGTTCGTGGCAAACTTCTTAGGCTGTGAGCTAAAAGATGACAAAATCTATCAGGAAAGGCTGGCCAAGGGCCTGATAAAGATTAAGGGACCCACTCAAAGAGAAATATTACCTACTGCCAAGTTGGCCACCGGGATCTTCGTCACTGCCATTGTTGGTGTGATCGTTTATGCCACACTGATTTCCGATGCGGTTAATATCATAGAAAACCCCACACTGGGCCGTAACGATGCCATCATGGTGTTTATGCTTGCAGCGGCGACAGCCATAGTCACCTTCACTAAGATAGATGCCTCTGAGATAGCCAATGCCGCTACTTTCAAGTCAGGCATGAGCGCCTGTATCTGTGTGCTAGGCGTAGCCTGGCTGGGCGACACATTTGTCTCAGGTCATATCGACGAAATCAAAGCCTTCTCGTCAGAAATACTCAATCAATACCCTTGGATGCTGGCGGTAACGCTATTCTTCGCCTCCATGTTGCTCTACTCACAAGGGGCAACCACCACGGCATTGATGCCAGCAGCCTTAGCCATAGGCGTGGCACCACTGACCGCCATCGCTTCATTTGCAGCCGTCAGCGCCCTATTCGTGCTGCCAACTTACCCTACTCTACTCGCAGCAGTTGAGATGGACGATACCGGCTCAACCCGCATCGGCAATTTAGTGTTTAACCATCCTTTCTTCATTCCAGGTTTGGTGACCATATCTACCTCGGTAGCCCTAGGCTTCTTGATCGGTGGGCTCGTATTATAGGTTTTATGTTTAGTGTTTAACCATGCTTTGTTCTTCATTGCAGGTTTGGTGACCATTACGACCTCTGTAACCTTAGGCTTCTTGATCGGTGGAATTATATTTAAGGTTTGGTGACTATCGATTAACGACCTCTGTAACCTTAGGCTTCTTGATCGGTGGAATTATATTTAAGGTTTGGTGACTATCGATTAACGACCTCTGTAACCTTAGGCTTCTTGATCGGTGGAATTATATTTAAGGTTTGGTGACTATCGATTAACGACCTCTGTAACCTTAGGCTTCTTGATCGGTGGAATTATATTATAAGGTTTGGTGACTATCTATTATCTACCTCTGTAGCTTTGGGATTCTTGATAGGTGGAATTATATTATAAGGTTTGGTGACCATCGATTAACGACCTATGTAACCCTGAGATTATTAATAGGTGGAGCCATACTCTAATTCACTTTAGACCCTGAAAGTGGGCAGCCTTCGAATGAAGGCTGATGACATTTTTATCTTGGCTCATTTTATTTTGGTCGTTACTTTTCGTCATTCCGGCAGATCTTTTGAGCCGGAATCCACTGACCTTTGCTGTTGGAACATGCCATTGAAGCTCATAACTTCATGGTTATCTAACACCGAGGACACTTGCAGCGGGTGCTGTGCAGGGTCTTGTATCTGACTCTTCTACACAAATATTGAGAAAATTGAACTTTATAGAATCACCAGGATCTGATCATAAAATTCAATAACTTAAAGTCTTTAACAATGTCAATTTTCAATGCAGAAGAATGGGCTAAATCTCACTTTCAACATGCTAAATTAGGTGATATTCGCCGTGCTGATAGGTTAGTCAGTACCGCAGCCAATATGGCTCGTAGCAGCGGTAAGTCTATCGCGCTATCATGCCGTGGCAATGAAGCTGAACTAGAAGGGGCTTACCGATTGATCCGCAATGATAATGTTTCTCTATAACCAAGACATCCAAAATTATTCTCTGTTAAATGGCCTGTACCTACTAGAGTCAGATTGCCTGATAAATTCATTGCTGTATCAATCTACCCACTTGCGACTCCAAACAATACTCAAATATTCTGTTATGAGTGAAATTTAGACTGTTTCCTTGAAAATCAAACATTAAAAATCCCAAACAAGGGTTTGCTTATGCTTGAAAAGATAACTTTTAACTGGATATCTTGGGTCTTAATTAAACGCTATCTAGCCATCGATGACAGTTGGCAGCTCCTTGTCGGCGCTTACGCTCAAGATGTTCACAATACGCTGTTAACTCTTGGGTGTTGCCCACGGGCCCTTTGAAAATCTTGGTAAACTCTGTGGTCAATTTTATCCAGTTTTCTTGCGGGATATTAAGTCTATTTAATATCTTAGCCGACTCTTGACTCATAGAGCCTCGCTTGTCGGCTCTGACTATGCGCCCTGTATCATCAACAAGTTGCAGATAATCTTTAGCATTGAACATCAGTCCTTTAGGCATTGCTTTATGCTCGTTGCCGACAAAGGGCAATAGTGTATTGGGCTGCTCACCTTGTATCGCAGCCTTGATACGTTTTTGAATACTAGTGAAGTCTGAGGTTTCCGGTGTAGCAGCCATTTTAGCGCGGATAGGGTTCAAATCTACATAGGCCATACAGGCAAGTACCGCAGCGTCATCAAGCAGAGCCTGGGACTTGAATCGTCCCTCCCAGAAACGGCCTTTACACTTGTCCTCGGCATTGGCTCTACGAGCGATAGGTTCATTGAGTGCCCGCATAAACCAGGAAATATTCATCAGTCTTGAGCGGTACTCTTTTACTCGTTTATTTATAATGTTTTGTTGATAGAATTCAAGTGCTTCACCTTTAATAAAGTCGTGATTAAGGCTATCGCCTTTAAACAGTTTTTGCCATTGAGTGACCACCTCTACGTCTGACCAATGCTTAGCTAACTCCACATCAATACGTAACACTAGATGTAAATGATTACTCATCACTACGTAAGCACAGATATCAATGGCAAACACAGATGCCAGCTCCAGTAGTCGACTTTCAACCCAAACCCTTCTATGCTCATAGGATTGACCAGTATAATGATCTATTCCACACAAAAAAGCCTTTCTAACACAACGAGATACGCAGTGATAATATAGCGTATCCTCTAAACTGACTAACGCTTTTCTTGGTGTTGGCATAACAAACCCTCCTCAATAACTCTGACTTAAGCTTAGTCAAGGGATCTTCATCTGACAATCCTGGGGTAACCGTTCACCAGCCCCTTATTGACACGATCAATTGATGATCAATAAGGTTTGGTCATATCGCTATTGAACGATCTCTTTGCCGTGTCAAAATAGCTTCATGAAAAAGAAAAAACAATTCGCAACAGAGCCGCCTACGGTTGCTGAACTCGGTGAAAAAAAAGCAAACTTACTCATTCAAGAACTGTGGGAAAAGTTACGTGAATATGAAGACCGCCTAGCATTGAGCTCTAGAAACTCATCCAAATCACCATCCTCTGACTCCCCTGCGGATAAGGCTGAGCGAAAAAAGCTCAAACGCCTCGTAGTGGAAATAAGGTTGGCGCTCAACCTGGACATACGGGGCATAAAAGACCATTAGCGGAACTCAGCGCAACCGATGAGCAAGTCGCTTGCTTACCCGATTCATGTTGTTCTGATTGTGGTGGCGAGGTCATTGCCAACCCGACTCCAAGCTATCGTCATCAGGTATTTGAATTACCTAAACCTGCACTTGATATAACTGAATACCAGTTATTTCACGGGCGTTGTCAGCAGTGCAACACCGTGAGCAAAGGAGCCT
>NZ_ABIC01000052.1 GCF_000172075.1 Shewanella benthica KT99 | reverse complement strand
TGAGCGAGTCTCAGAGCTTTTAGTCACGCTCAGTTAAAGATGTGCCACATCATCAAGTCATTCGTTCATAGGAAAACAGTATGTCCATTTCGGGAATTGTTGTGTCATCGGGTATCGCCTTCGGTCAATCCAGAATACTTAAGCAACACAACTCCGAACTGGATTACCGAGTATTAGCCTTAGAGCAAATTCCAGCCGAGCAAGCCAAGCTCACCACTGCAATAGCACAGTTTGTCACCTCATTGGCGATCAGCTTACAAAGTTTACGTCAGGATGGTGAGAATTATCAGTTAATCGAGGCCGATATCTTACTGTTAGAAGATGATGAGCTTATCGCGCAATTACAGGCATCAATTGCCGAGCAACAATTTACCGCCAGTGTCGCAGTGGAGCGTATCTTCACTCAACATGCGAATCAACTAAGAGCCATGGAAGACATTTATCTTGCAGATCGAGCTCAAGACATAGCGTGTCTGGGCAGTCGCTTGATATCGGCAATCAACGGCAACATCAAGCATGATCTGCAAAACCTCCATGGGCCGACGATATTATTCGCTTATGATCTCACTCCTGCCGAGTTTGCCACACTGCCCCTGGATAAAATTAATGGCATAGTGCTGAAAACCGGCGGTCTCACCAGCCATACCGCCATTCTGGCCAGAAGCGCCGGGATCCCGGCCTTACTCAGTTGTGATTTTGACCTTATCAAAGGCAATGAGACTCTCAAGGATGATCAAGCGGTGGCTCTCGATGCCCTATCCGGCAATTTGCACATAAACCCTGACTCAGATGTTCTGCAGCGACTTACACAACTCGGTAAACATGACACGTTAAGAAAAGCGCAGCTACTCAAATACAAAAACCAGCCTATGGTCACCAAAGACTCTCACAGAGTCGCCCTGTTAGCCAATGTGGGATGCTTAAGCGAGATAGGTCATTTATCCGATGCTGGCGCCGATGGCATAGGCTTGTTTCGCACCGAGTTTATGTTGATGAACGCCAGTGTGATGCCAACGGAAGAAGTGCAATACAGGCTATACTGTGATGCGCTGCTGCTGTTAGATGGTAAAATTTTCACCATAAGAACCTTAGATATCGGTGCCGATAAAGAGCTTCCCTGCCTGTCCCTGCCAGCAGAAGACAACCCGGCACTGGGTTTTCGTGGTACCAGATATTCACTCGCTCACCCTGAGCTGCTCAAAGTTCAGTTGAAGGCCGTACTCAGGGCCGCCAACCATGGTCAGATCAGATTAATGTTTCCCATGATCAATCAAGTGGAAGAGCTGGACAAGCTTTTCGACATCATAGAAGAGTGTAAGATAGAACTGGTAGACGAGGAACGAGGATATGGCGATCTCAGTTATGGCATAGTGATAGAGACACCCGCCGCGGTACTGAATTTGTCTTCTATGCTGCCCAGACTCGACTTTATCAGCATAGGAACTAACGATCTCACCCAATATACCATGGCGGCAGACCGAACCAATCCGGCGCTAACTAAGGCTTACCCTTCACTGTCACCGGCCATATTGACACTCATCAAGATGACGATTAACACGGCTAAGCCAGCCAGAATCCCTATTTCTCTGTGCGGTGAACTCGCCTCGAGTCCCAATATGGCTGCCATTCTGGTCGGCATGGGATTAGATGAACTGAGTGTCAGCCCGTCCTCCTTGCTGGAGCTTAAGTCTTCACTGTGCAATCACACTCTGGCGACTTATCAGAAATGGAGCCAACAAGCATTATCAATACAAAGATTAGATGAATTAAATGATTATGTGTCACACTGTTACTAGCCGATATTATTCAGTATGCTGGTGATGACAAGAGTAATAACAATAAGATATAAATTGTACTAGGGGACAATAAATGGGTTTTTTAAGCCGTATCAGACGATTAATGTCAGGGCAAACCGACCTAGTTGGCGGCATAGATGTATATGCCCCCGTATCAGGCGAAATAGTCCCAATTGAAGATGTACCCGATGTGGTATTTGCCGAGAAAATTGTTGGCGACGGGTTGGCCATCAATCCTAAAGGCAAACAGATCGTCGCGCCAATCGATGGCACCATAGGAAAAATATTCGAGACCAACCATGCATTCAGCATAGAATCACCTCAAGGACTGGAGCTCTTCGTGCATTTCGGGGTGGGCACGGTAGAATTGCGCGGCAATGGCTTTACACGTCTGGCAGAAGAAGGCCAGCAAGTAAAAATGGGCGACCCTATCTTAGAATTTGATCTCGCTTACCTCAAAGATCAAGTCGAGAGTCTACTGACTCCGGTCGTCCTCGCCAACATGGAAGATATTCAATCATTGGATAAAAGGCAGGGCACCATCGAGGCCGGCAAGGATGTCATCTTCACCGTCGTGCTCTAAACTCCCTTCGCTTGTGTCATATCCCTTCACAGGAGTTAAACCCAGTGAAGGGGAACTGAGTCTGCTTCGACCGAGAAATTCACGCTTATCTTATGGAACGAACGCTTCTGTTACGAAACGCTGCGCTCACGGATAACGGATAACAGAACGCTACGCTTACGGGAAAGGCACTAAGATCAAGCAGCAAACGGCCAACAGATGAAAGTGCATATATAAGTAGCGTTAATCAAAGACGGCAGCCTAACTGAAATCCTAGGTTTGTTAGATTCATAATCTGTGGCATCGTTAACACTTTGCAATGGCCTTCCCCCAAAGAGGCTCAATCTCTCCCTCAGCTAGAGTGTAATGCGGCGAAGCCATCTGGTTCGCTGAGACATTGCAAGGCTGAGGTAATACAATAAGTGCAACAGATTAAGGTTGAAAAGTGAGAGAGCTGAAGGCAGAATTTTAGTTCTCACACACAAATTCAGAGTCGGTCATGAACAAACAGTACCATCAGCTCACTCAGGAACTACGATACCAAATATCTGCCTCCCGTAAAACAGGTATGACACTTCGTCAGATCGCCGAGGAAGTCGGGGTACATTTTAGTACCGTATGCCGTGAGTTAAAGCGAAATATCACCAGCCTAAACTATGACCCGAAAATGGCACATACGTTAAGCTGTAAGCGTAAAATGACGTCGAAAAAAGCCTGTAAACGCCAGCCAAGTACTGACGAGATTATTCGAAAATGCATGGTGCTTAACTGGTCTCCTGGGGCGATCTGTGACCGCATGCCAAGAGAATTCGCCCCAAGTGAATGCTTGAGTGATGCGATGATCGCTTTGCTTGGGCAAGTCCATACTGCATTGACAATAACCTTGGATAATGGCGGTGAGTTTGCAGGCCATATGAAGGTTCATGAAGCGACGGGAGCGAAGGTTTATTTTGCCAAACCTTATGCGAGTTGGCAGCGAGGAACGAATGAAAATACTAACGGTCGGATTCGGCGGTTTTGGCCTAAGAAATTCGACATGGCTAGGCTGACGGAGGAGGAAATCGAGAACAGGATATTGCAACTAAATTTAACGCCAAGAAAGATATTAGGCGGGCTAACACCCCTCGAGGTCTTTACTGGTAAGCGTGTTGCACTTATTGCTTGATTCCAGCGAAAGCCAAGTTTATATAGTAAGGAGCACCGCGATCATCTTTTGGTATATAGTTAGCGGCACGATAATACTTACAAGCGATTAAAAATATATATCCGTCAATTCCTCGGTTTTCATGCTCTATTGTCTCCACAAGCTCTCCTTGAGCACTAACATTTTAATATACGGCAAGCGTGTTTCGCCAATGCCTCTTGGGAAAACGTGCACAAAAATCAGTCTTAAAAATACATTAAAAACAATTCATTACTTTAACAACAAGCAAATTGTATCCAATACACTTTCGGACAAAATTCAGTTACGCGTTTTCACGTCCTATTATCTGAGTAAGACTTGAACACACACTTTCATCTCACTGAATTTACGCCACTTTTTTTAGTAACTCAATAGTAAAGCGTGAATTAGTTTTGGCCATAGTGGTTTGATTTTTTATAAATCAGAATATCACTGTGTATTAATACAACTCAAGGCTAGTTTTTGCTTAAGTCAAAAGAGAAGTATTTTTCTAAAATATATTTTTAGAGTCCATAATGCAGCAGCCATGGGCGATTCATTTACTCTCAGTAATGAAATGCCATCACCTAAAGATGCTTGAGTCCTTTGCATGGCAATGCCACAATGCGTGCCAATAACAATTCATGCATCTGCTGAGCTAACCCGCTCACTTACGTGAGTAACATAGGCATGAGTAACAAATGGAGTAACCAACTTGATCCTCTACGGCATAAAAAATTGCGATACCGTAAGAAAAGCCAGGAAATGGCTTCAGGCTAACCAAGCTCAAGTGACTTTTCATGACTTTCGCGAAGATGGACTCGACAAAGACCAGCTGACTAGCTGGGTCGCCATGGCCGGCTGGGAAACCCTGTTCAACAAACGCAGCACCAGTTTTAGAAACCTGTCGGATGCCGACAAGTCTAATATCGATCAGGACAAGGCCATCGAGCTGATGCTTGCCCACCCAACGCTGATCAAGAGGCCCGTATTAGTTGCCGCAGATAAGGTGTATGTAGGATTTAAAGAAGCCGAATATCAAGCTTGGTTTAGCCTATGAGTCAGGATGTATTAACGCTGGCACAAGACCTTATCTCTCGCCCCTCGCTCACACCACTGGATGAAGGCTGTCAGCAGTTAATGGCCGACAGGTTGGCTAAGGTCGGTTTCGACATTGAACCTATGGTGTTCGAAGATACCACCAACATGTGGGCCAGACGCGGCACCGAAAAACCGCTATTTTGCTTCGCCGGTCATACCGATGTGGTGCCTGTGGGCGATCTCAATCGTTGGCACACGCCACCATTCGACCCCGTCGTTATCGATGGCTATCTGCACGGCCGCGGCGCCGCCGATATGAAGGGATCGCTCGCCGCCATGTTGGTGGCGACAGAGCGTTTCGTCGAGAAAAACCCGGATCATAAGGGCTCCATCGCCTTCTTGATCACCAGTGACGAAGAGGGACCTTTCATCAACGGCACCACTCGCGTCATAGACACCTTAGAGGCTCGTAATGAGAAGATCACCTGGTCTCTGGTCGGTGAGCCTTCATCGACTCATAAGCTAGGTGATATCGTCAAGAATGGTCGCCGCGGTAGCCTCACGGGTAACTTAACCGTCAATGGTATTCAGGGCCATGTGGCCTACCCTCACCTTGCGGAAAATCCAATTCATAAGGCGATGCCAGCCTTAGATGAGTTGGCTAAGATGCATTGGGATAAGGGCAATGAATACTTCCCCCCCACCAGCTTCCAAATAGCCAATATCAATGGTGGCACAGGCGCATCTAATGTGATCCCGGGGGCATTAGAGGTCATGTTTAACTTCCGCTATTCCACCGAGGTCACCGCCGAGATCCTTATCCAACGTGTGCTCAATATCTTAGATGCACACGGATTAGAGTATGATATCAACTGGATTTTTAACGGCCTGCCATTTCTCACCGGTGATGGGCCTCTGCTCGATGCGACCAAAGCAGCAATCAAGCAAGTCACCGGGACTGATACCGACCCACAAACCACAGGTGGCACCTCAGATGGACGCTTCATCGCCCCTACCGGCGCACAAGTAATAGAACTGGGTCCAGTTAATGCCACTATTCACAAAGTGAATGAGTGCGTTAAAGTGGATGATATCGAACAACTAGCACTTTGTTATGAAGTTATATTGGAGAAGTTACTTTGCTAAATTCCATGGCGGCCTATGGCCTTAATACAAGCCAATTAGTAGAACATCAAGGTCATAAGCTCGAACGTAGAACCCGAGATGCATTCATAGAGATGGCCCGTGCCGCCGACTGTTATGGGGTAACACTGCAGCTCTGCTCCGGTCACCGTGATTTCAAAAGACAAGTTAAGATTTGGAACTCCAAGGCCAGTGGTAAACGGCCTGTTCTAGACCTTAAGTCGCGAGCGGTTAGCCTGAAAGGTAAATCTGCCGATGAGATCATAGATCTGATCTTGCTCTGGTCAGCACTGCCCGGCGCCTCACGCCACCACTGGGGAACCGATATCGATGTCTTTGATGCTACTGGTATCAAACAAGAAGATTTAAAACTGGTGAGCGCCGAATACTCATCAGGTGGACCTTGTGCCAAT
Source organism: Shewanella benthica KT99 (assembly GCF_000172075.1). GTDB lineage: Bacteria > Pseudomonadota > Gammaproteobacteria > Enterobacterales > Shewanellaceae > Shewanella > Shewanella benthica_A. The sequence goes on along the minus strand of NZ_ABIC01000052.1, from coordinate 17,874 downwards.
CTTCACCTCTGGTTGGTAGAACATGCCGTTGAATTTGGTTTTTACTTTCCTTTTCAACAAGGATTGAGCGGCGTCAGCCCAGAGCCTTGGCACTTGAGCTATTACCCGGTATCCAACGGCATCTTAAGCAATTTCGATATCGAAGCTTTAAAGCAGACACTGATAGACTCCAACATCATATTTAAAGATGAGATACTGTCACGTCTGCCGGCTTTAACACAAGAATATGTGTTTAAGGTTGCGCCGCCTCCCGAGTAGGACAACCTAAGTCAGCACTACCGAGTCAACACGGCGAAATTAATGGCACTGACTCAATTTACACCTAACTAAATCGACTCTCATTACCCATGAAGACAGTAGAAAATATGAATTTTTCATCCGCAAGAAAACAGATAACCTTAGATAACAAAAATCTTAGTTACTTAGATATAGGCACGGGTCCGGTACTATTATTCGGCCATACTTATCTGTGGGATGCTAAGATGTGGGCCCCTCAAATCGAGCATCTGTCGAAACAATATCGTTGTGTCGTGCCCGACCTATGGGGCCATGGTGAGTCAGACACGCTTCCTGAGTCGACCCACTCATTGCAAGATATCAGCCAGCAGATGCTGCAGTTGATGGATAGTATATCAATAGACGATTTTTCAGTGATTGGCTTATCTGTCGGTGGTATGTGGGGGGCAGAGCTGGCACTCATCGCGCCGACTCGTGTAAAGGCACTCGTCATGATGAACTGTTTCATAGGGTATGAGCCCGAGGTCGCCAGAGCTAAGTATTACGCGATGCTGGATATCATCAAAGAGACCCAAGGCATTCCTGCGTCGCTTATCGAGCAGATAGCGCCACTCTACTTCGCCAAAAGCGTAGAGCAGGATAATCCAGAGTTATTTAACACCTTTAAACAGTCTCTGGCAGAGATAGACACTGGACGTATCGAGAGTATTTGTCGATTAGGTAAGATTATCTTCGGTCGTCGGGACACTCTGGATGATGTCGATAAATTAACCTTACCTTGCTTAATAATGACGGGTCTGGAAGACACGGTACGACCCGTGCTAGAAAGCTATTTAATGCACGATGCCATCGCTGGCAGTGAATTTATCAATATTCCCAATGCCGGTCATATCTCGAGTCTGGAACAGCCCGATTTTGTCAATCAACAGCTGAGTCAGTTCCTCGCGAAACACTTAGCCGAATAGCTAAACCTGTAAAATGAATAACTCATCATATTGCTGGGGGAGATAGACTAGCGATTAATCATAGAGTCAAAATCATCCCCCCTCTAAACCATCACGGAAAATCGACTCGATTAACACAAAATTAATCCTGTCAGTTAATCGTTAATTAAGGTTAAGCTGATAATACCACTCCGAGTAAGTATCTGATCATTCAGCGGGAGTTCAAAGCGCTGTAGGCAAGGTCTATATTTACTCCTGCAATATAGACATTCACCACATCCATGTGGCTTGCGGATGTTTGAAGCTAATAGTTACTCTCGGCAACAAGCTCCTGCGTTGCTCTCGATAATTGCTCCTGCATTATTCTACCTTCACCCGTCCATGGGCTCGTACCTCCTGCATCTGACCTCCATGGTCTTAAGCGTTCCATACGCTTTAAAGACATTTCCCATATCCCTATGGGTCAGGGAAATGTCTTATTTTGTATGGAACAAAATAGACCATGCAGTCGTATATCGAGAACATTCAACGTAGCATAAAGGGCTTTGCCCTTTGCTTTAAACATCAGCCGCACTGCGTGAGGCTCTCAGTGTTTCCACTTCTGCGTTTCATTGACTTAAAAGGGAATAACCATTTCCTCATCAATGTGCCTTGAATTGAAAAAACTGAGAGTCTCTGAACTGACCAGATACTTATATGGAATGGTATAAGTTACTGAGTAGACCACCAAAGTGAACAAACGATGCTAGAATGAATTTCATCACAACCGACTGTTAATTACTTAATTGCTGTGAATAAATGAAAATACTAAAATCCTTATTTGATAATAATCGCCGCTGGGCCGAACGTATCGTACAAGAGAAGCCTGATTTTTTTGAGCTGTTAGCGAAACAGCAAAATCCAGAATATTTGTGGATTGGCTGCTCGGACAGCCGAGTTCCGTCGAATCAAATTATCGACCTCATGCCAGGTGAAGTCTTCGTACATCGCAATATCGCCAACATGGTGATCCACACGGATCTTAACTGTTTATCGGTACTTCAATATGCGGTCGAAGTGCTAAACGTTAAACACATCATGGTTGTCGGTCACTATGGCTGTGGTGGCGTGAAAGCCTCCATGGGAAAGAAGAGACTCGGGCTCATCGATAACTGGCTGGGGCACATCAGAGATATCCATCGGCTGCATAGTGATGAACTGAATAAACTCGATGAACCGGAGAGATTCGATCGTCTCTGTGAACTCAACGTCATCGAACAAGTCGGCAATGTCTGTAACACCAACATCGTTCAAGATGCCTGGGAAAGAGGCGATAACGTCTCAGTTCATGGCTGGATTTACAGTGTCGAAAATGGCTTACTGTCGGATCTTGATGTCACCGTCGATAACGAACAATTTAAACCAGAAATCGATTAACTTGACCGTACCCACCCTTAAATTCGCTAAAATTTAGGGGCTGGATGTACACGCTTTGCCCTATCTTTCCAATATCTTGCTTCTTTAGTTAAATAATCCTTAATAAACATCGCAGCTTTCCGACTAACCCAGTTATAATCTTCCAGTTATAATTTATATCTCGCGCAGATAAGCGCAGCGAATTCTAAGGAAATTTCCATGCCCGGTTTTGAATTATTTGGTCCTGAAGAGAAGCAAGAAGTTGCAGACGTAATGGAGAACGGTTTTACCTTCCGTTATAACTTTGATCATATGCGTAATGACCGCTGGAAAACGCGTGAGATGGAGCAGTTACTGTGTGAGAAGATGAATGTGAAACACGCTCACCTTCTTTCAAGCGGGACAGCAGCCCTACAAACGGCCCTTGCCGCGGCGGGTATTGGTGCGGGCGACGAGGTTATCGTGCCTCCTTTTACGTTTGTCGCCTCTGTGGAAGCGGTATTCATGGCCGGTGCAATCCCTATTTTTGCCGAAATAGATGAGACGCTTTGTCTATCTCCTGAAGGCATCGAAGCGGCGATCACCCCGAGAACTAAAGCAGTTAACTTAGTGCACATGTGTGGCTCTATGGGCAAGATGGATGAAATTAAGGCCATCTGTGATAAGCATGATCTTGTTTTGCTCGAAGATGCCTGTCAGGCTATCGGCGGCACCTACAAGGGTCAAGCTCTAGGCACTATTGGTGATGTAGGCTGTTACTCTTTCGACTCGGTTAAGACCATCACCTGTGGTGAAGGCGGAGCCGTGATCACTAACAGCGACACCATCTATAACCACGCGCATATGTTCTCGGATCATGGCCACGACCATGTGGGCAACGACCGAGGCGCGGAAGGCCATCCAATCATGGGTCTCAACTTCCGTATCTCTGAGCTGAACTCGGCCATGGGCCTGGCGCAATTGCGTAAGCTTGATACCATCATAGAGATCCAGCGTAAGCATAAGAAGATCCTTAAGGATGCCATGGGCGACATCGCCGAAGTGACTTTCCGTGAACTTCCCGATCCAGAAGGTGACTCGGCTGGCTTCCTGACCTTTATGATGCCAACTGAAGAGCGCACCATAGAGATCAACAAAAAATTAGCCGAAAATGGCGTAGACGGTTGTTTCTACTGGTATATCAACAACTGGCACTACCTAAACAATTGGAAGCATATTCAAGAGCTTAAATCTTGCTCTGCCCTGCCGATCACATTAATCGACGACCATCCTGACTATACTAAAGTGTCGGTGCCTAAGTCTGATGCCATCATGAGCAAGACCATCTCTATGTTGATTAAACTCTCCTGGACTGAAGAAGAGATTGCCCAGCGTATCGAGAACATTAACAAAGCCTTTGCTTAAATAGCATAAACCCATACTTTTTATCGCGCCTGCAATCTAGGCGCAATTTCACATTTCAACGGAGAATGTTGTAATGAGTTTTAAAAATTTCAAATGCGTACCTAAAATGATTTTTGGACGTGGTTCATTCGTCGACCTTGATAAAGTATTGGGCGAAGAGCGTAACAGTGAAGATGATTTCGTGGTCTTTCTCGTGGATGATGTTCATCAGGACAAGCCACTAGCGGCTCGCGTTCCCGTTAAAGGCCATGATCTACTAATCTATGTTAACGTTGACGAAGAGCCATCGACTAAGCAAGTCGATGCCCTCACCGAACAGGTACAAGCCTTCAATGGTAAGCTTCCTGTGAGCATAGTAGGTCTGGGTGGTGGTTCGACTCTGGATTTAGCCAAGGCTGTGTCTTTGATGCTAACCAATCCAGGTGGCAGCGCCATGTATCAAGGTTGGGATCTTATCAAGCACCCGGCGATTCATCATATCGGTATCCCGACAATTTCGGGTACCGGCGCCGAAGCATCACGCACCGCAGTGCTGTGTGGTCCGGTACGTAAACTGGGGCTGAACTCAGATCACACGGTATTCGATCAGATCATTATGGACTCGGAACTGATTGCCGGTGTCGAAAGAGATCAATGGTTCTATACGGGTATGGACTGCTTTATCCATTGTGTTGAATCACTACAGGGCACCTTCCTCAACGAATTTGCTAAAGCCTTCGCAGAAAAGTCTATGGATCTTTGTCGTCAAGTCTATATCGACGATCATGCAGAGAAAGATGATAAGTTGATGATGGCTTCATACATGGGCGGCATGAGCATAGCCTATAGCCAAGTTGGTGCTTGCCATGCCATATCTTACGGCTTAGGTTATGTACTGGGTTATCATCACGGTATCGGTAACTGTATTGCCTTCGATGTACTCGAAGACTTCTACCCTCAAGGGGTTGCAGAGTTCCGTACCATGGTCGAGAAACATAACATCACCATCCCTAAAGGTATCTGTAAAGATCTTCCTGATGAGACTATCGCTAAGATGGTTAAGGTCGCTAAGAGCATGGGCCCATTATGGGAAAATGTCTACGGCCCAAGCTGGGAAGAGAAAGTCACCGATGAGATGCTAACGGCACTCTACCGTCGCATGTAATCATGCTGCACTCATGTGATGCTAACGGCGCATGTTACGAATGAGGGCTCAATTGAGCCCTCATCTATTGAACTAGAATTGTAAAATGATAGGTAAATCCCATGAATGTTACCCTGTTAATCCCGGCACGCTATGGTTCAAGTCGTTTCCCAGGAAAACCACTCGCCCCGATTAACGGCAAGCCTATGATCCAGCATGTTGTTGAGCGTGCATCATTAGCCAAAGGCCTGACCTCCATCTATGTGGCAACGGACGATGTTCGCATCAAGGACGCTGTAGAAGCCTTCGGTGGTCAAGTGATAATGACGAGCCCGGAAGCCGCCTCAGGTACAGACAGAATTGAAGATGCCATAACCCAGTTGGGTTTGAAAGATGATGACCTTATCGTCAATCTTCAAGGCGATCAGCCTCTGATCGATCCTATCTCAATCGAACAGATCATCAGCCTGTTTAAACGTCATCCCGGTGAGTTCGGCATGGCCACTTTAGGCTTTGAGATCACCGAGAAGCATGAACTCGACGATCCTAAGCATGTGAAGATGGTGTTCGATAACGATTTTTACGCCCTGTATTTTTCCCGTGCACGGATCCCCTTCGGCCGTGACACCAAGGATTACCCTGTGTATAAGCATTTAGGTATCTATGCCTATACCAGAAAATTTGTGTCTACCTTTGCTAAACTTCCATTAGGACGTCTGGAAGATCTTGAGAAGCTTGAGCAACTCAGGGCGCTAGAGCATGGTCATAGGATCAAGGTTGCTATCAGTGCCTTCGACTCTCCCGAAGTGGATACCCCAGAAGATATCCGCATCTGTGAAGCCAGACTAGCGGTAGATTAAATAAGCCAAAGCCCGCCTTATGGGCTTTGTTTTACTCCATTGAGAACATTGATTAAGGGCTGTAATGTCTGATCTTGAAACTTGGCTTATCATCATTCTTGTCATTGGCGTAATAGCCAGTAATCTTGCAGTGCTCAAATACAGTGCTAAATTTAAAATGACTCAGTTCGGTAAAGATACCAAGCTCAGTGCCAGAACCAAGAAGCCAGCCGAGGCTAAGGAAAAGACCACTCCATCGGATCCAAGTTCGACTAATGCAACCGATAAGACTGAGAGTGCAGATAAAGCTGACAAGGAGAATACTGATGATAAATCAGGCTCCTCGACTTAGCCAACCACATCTGCAAACTTAACGTGTTCACAACGGGTGTTCACCGTCGCCCCTAAGTTCAGACATTGCTTTTCTTCTCAAAAGACTAAAACTCAGCAGTCCCGAAATTCTAATCTGCCGTTTATACTCTGGCTCTGATTCTGATGCACTATACTCATTCGTGTCTGAGTAAATAAAGAGACATGGACATGACGCTACTGGAGCTGATAGGCAATACTCCGCTACTTGATCTGAGTTTTCTCAGCGAAACACCTAATCGTATCAAGCTATTCGCCAAAGCCGAGTGGCTCAATCCTGGGGGCTCACTCAAAGACAGGCCAGTCAAGGCCATGTTGCTACATGCCATCGAATCAGGCGAACTCACACCTGGAAAAATCATACTCGACTCCAGCAGTGGCAATGCCGGTATCTCTTACAGCATGATAGGCGCCGCCCTGGGGTTTCCAGTCACCATAGTCATTCCCGGTAACGCCAGCAATGAACGCAAGCAACGTTTACTGGCCCATGGTGCGACACTTATCGAGACAGATCCTTTAGAAGGTTACGATCAGGCGCTACGTCATGTACGCGACATTTATGCCGATTCGAGGGACAAATATTTCTACTGCGATCAATACAGCAACCCATTCAATGTCCAGGCCCACTTTCACGGCACCGCTAACGAACTGCTGCAACAAAGTCCCGAGCCCATCACCCACTTCGTCTGTGGCGTCGGCACCGGTGGCTCATTAACCGGGATAGCCAGGCGCCTAAAACAAACCAATAGCGACATATGCATTGTCGGTGTTTGGCCCGAAATCTGGCCCGGCATCGAAGGCTTAAAGCCTCTGGGAGATCCCGCTGACATCATACCTGCCATCTTTGATGCCGGCTTAGTCGATGAGTGGATAGACATCAGCGCCGATGAAGCCAAGGAGATGTGTCTGAGAATGGCGAGTCATGGCTACTTCCTCGGTCAGTCTTCCGGAGCTTACCTGGCCGCGAGTGAGAAGTTAATGCAGAGCCTGACCTCGGGCGTCGTCACCACATTATTGTGTGATTTAGGCGAGCGCTACATCAGCTCAGGTCTGTGGCAGCGATAAAATCTAGATTGAAATATACGGTAAAACACATGTTTAACGATGATGACGAACCTGAGGAGCTTAGATGAGCATAGAAATAAGCAGGCTGATCGAGGCCCAATTTTTAGCCCATGCCAAGACCTGTTACCCCCATGAGTGCTGTGGTTTCATCACAGGCTCACAGGCAGATACCCCATTGTCTAAGGCGAGTTATTACCTCCCCTGTCATAATATTTTGACTGAGAAAAACCGCCGCTTCCTTATCGACCCACTGCAATATCGAAGCGCAGAAGACAGGGCCGATGAGGAGGGACTGGCCATCATCAGCATAGTGCATTCACACCCGGATCATAGCCATGACCCTTCGGAATTTGACCGCTCGCATGCCTGGCCCGGACTGAGCTACATCATCATCTCCATTCTCAAAGGTCAGGTAAACAGTTATCGCTCCTGGCAACTCAGAGAAGATCATAGCCAATTCGATGCAGAAGACATTCTAATGGAGGATAAATCATGAAGATGATAATGAAGATCCCTTCCCCGCTGCGCCGATTTACCGACAATCAGAAGCAGATAGAACTCGATGCCTTAACAGTAAAAGCAGCACTCTCTGAACTATTTAACCGCTATCCGGATATTAAGCCGCAGATCATGGATGACACCGGGGACTTGCGAAATTTTGTTAACCTCTATCACAACAAGGTAGATATACGTCAGCAAGAGGGTCTGGATACTAAGCTACAAGCGGGCAGTGAAGTGAGAATTGTCCCGGCCATCGCCGGAGGTAGTTCGCTCGATACCTGTCTGTCGGCCGATGAGCTCAGTCGCTATAGTCGACATATTCTCTTACCTGAAATAGGCATCTCAGGACAGGAAGCCCTGAAAAACGCCAGCATACTGATCATCGGCGCCGGCGGTCTGGGCTGTCCATTAGCCCTCTATCTAGCCGCCGCCGGAGTGGGCCATCTGGGTCTGGTGGACGATGATGTCGTCGATGAATCAAACCTGCAGAGACAAGTGCTGTTCACCGTCGATGACATAGGTCACCCTAAGGTCGATTGCGCTAAGCGGCGTCTCGAACGGCTCAACCCAAATATTAATATAACCAAGTATCGTCAGCGCCTCACTGCCGACAATGCACTCAAGATCATAGACAAGTACGACATTATCATAGATGGCACAGACAACTTCCCTACCCGCTATCTGGTCAATGATGCCTGCGTCTTACTCAATAAACCTAACATCTACGGCAGCATCTTTCGCTTCGACGGTCAGGCCAGTGTATTCAATTATCAAGCCGGTCCCTGTTATCGCTGCCTTTATCCTACTCCGCCCCCTCCAGGTCTGGTGCCCTCCTGCGCCGAAGGCGGGGTACTCGGTGTATTACCCGGTATCATAGCGTCTATTCAGGCTACCGAAGCCATCAAGATGATCACCAATATCGGCACACCACTCTCTGGACGCCTGCTTTTATACGATGCCTTGGCTCTGGATTTTGAATTTCTTGCCATAGAAAAGGATGCTAACTGCCCCATCTGCGGTGAGAGCCCATCCATGACTAAGCTCATCGACTATCAGGCATTTTGTGGCCTCACTCAAAGCAGTGTGGCTAAGCCCTATAAAGAGATAGAAGCCAAAGCACTCAAAACTTGGATGGATAAAGATAACCGCGTGATTCTTATCGATGTCAGAGAGCCCTTCGAGCGAGCAATATGCATGATCGCGGGCAGTCAATTTATTCCCATGCAAGAGTTCGATGCGCGTTTAGCCGAGCTGGACCCGAGTCGTGAGTTGGTTTTTCACTGCAAGCTGGGGGGCCGATCGGCTAAGGTATGTGACAAGCTGACTGAGCTAGGTTTTAGCAAGGTGACCAATCTCAAGGGAGGAATCTTGGCCTGGATCGATAACGTAGATCCCAGTCTGACCCGCTATTGACCTCGAACCCATAGCAGAAACATGGCGTAAAAAAACCGGCATGGAGAACCATACCGGTTTAGGGTTTTACCTGTATCGCACAAGCATTACTGCATATCGACCTTAAGCGTCACACCAGAATGGCTGCCGCCAACCATGATGTAGTGCCAGCCATTTGCCAGCCCATTGACCGTGATCGTTTCAGTATTACCTGAGGTATTGGAAACCTGAGTATAAGATGAGCTACTCGGCCAACCTGAGTTGCTATAATAAAGCGCCACATCACCGCCGCCGTGTTGAGTACGGATAACGGTTTTGCTCAGCCCATCGGCGTAGAAGTAGAAATACATATCACTGCCCGATGTGACACAAATTGAGCTAGCCGCTTGCACCTCGATATAATCCACCGCCCCTTGAGTACCACACACATTAACCAAACCATTGCTCGGTACGCTCGAGACGGTGACATCGGCAACGCTGGTGCCTATGGCACCGAGATTGTCGGTCACGGTCAGAGACACGGTATAACTGCCGGCGCTTGCGTAAGCATGACTTGGGTTAGCTTGAGTGCTGGTACTACCATCACCAAACGCCCAGCTGTAGCTGACGATAGTACCGTCAGCATCACTGGACCCTTGACTGGAGAAGCTAATATTAGCGTTCACATCTCCGGCATAGGGTCCGTTAACCGCGGCCGTAGGGGCCATATTTTGCGTGGCGCTAACGGTGGCCGTCGTGGTACTGATATCACTCAAGCCGCCATCATCGGTAACCGTCAAGGTAATCGTATAGTTGCCCGCCGCCGAGTACGCATGGCTTGGGTTCGCCTGACTACTGACTCTGCCGTCACCGAAATTCCACTCATAGCTCGCTATGCTGCCATCAGAATCACTGGAGCCTTGGCTTGAGAAGCTAATGCCTTGAGCCACATAGCCCGCATAACCGCCATTGGCATTAGCTATCGGCGCAGCATTGGCCGTTCCGCTATCAAAACTTGCCACCACAGTCACATCGGCAAAGGTACTGTAGGCCTTGAGGTTCACGTACCAGAGTCCTTCTGCCGGAGCAACTTGAGTACAAGTCTCACTGTTGCCGCCCACATAAGGTCTACATACATAACTGCTATCTGTGGGCTCGGCGCCGGATTGAGTATAGAGATCGGCATCACCGCTACCACCACTTATCTTGATCACAAGATTGGTCGCTCCAGCAGGGACATTGACAAAAAACTTAGCAAAGTCACCTGTGCTCACCGAAATTCCTGACTGAGGTATCGCATTTTTCAGTTCCACAAGACCCGAATTACTGATGACCGCCGTCGTGGCTACGCTGCCTATATCACCGAGAACGTCAGTAACCGTCAGGGTCACATTGAATGTCGCGGCTGATCCGTAGGTGTGAATAGGATTGGCTTGATCACTGATGTTGCCGTCACCGAAATCCCAGCTATAACTGACAATCGACCCATCGGAGTCCGATGACCCATTACTGGAAAAGTTGATGGCTGCGCCCAAGGTTGCCGAGTAGGGTCCGTTAGCCAGAGGCGTCGGCAGCGCATTGGTCGTTATCGGATGATCATAAACGGCTTTAAGTGTCACCTCACTGTAGTCGAGAAATGCATCGATCATGACGTTATAAGTGCCACCGAGTGCGACCCCGGTAAATTCACAGACTTCTCTTAACCCCGGCGCCGCAAAAGGCTTACAGTCGGCAACAGCGGTCGTCGGGATGATATCACGACTGACATACAGATCCGGATCGGGCCCTCCTTGAAGGGTACTGCCATAACCTGCAGGGATCTCAACCATGACACGAGTGGCATCATTAGGCACGGTGAAACTAAAGTGCTTAGCTGCAGAGCCTTTAAGCGCCACAAGCTTAGTTTCTTCGATTACAGTGACACGCTCACAGCCGTTACACAAGGTAGGATCGTCCATGGCAACGATGATCAATCTGGCATTGGTATAGGCCGAAAAAGCATCTATGGTAATGTGGTAAGTCCCTGTGGTCTTAGGGCCGACAAGACCGATGAACTCGGGGGTGCCCGCCGAGCTAAAAGAGTGAAGATCATAGGTCCAATTAGTACCGTCATAACTCGGCGCCTGAGCATATCTGAGATACAAGTCGGGATCTTCAGGGAAGCCATCCAGGTAAACAGCCATCACCTCGGTGCCCACAGGCAGATCGATAGTATAAGTGTTGCTCTCTCCCTTTAAGGCCGACAGCCCGGGTAACTCCATCAATACCGCACCTTCTGGTGGTGCATCGACACCCGAGCCATCCCAGTTATGTGGAAAGTTAGAAGTATAGGCACTGAGTCCCACAGAAATTAAGTTATCATCGGTCCACAGCGTCTTGCGAGCCGGATGATTCAAGGCACCGTACATACGCTGAGCCTGTTGCTGAGTAAACATGGCGTAATTGTCAGTGTAGTGCATGAAGTTTTCAGTATTGGTGGCCTGCCCAAGGCAATTTTGCGCATTATTAGCCATTGACTGACTACTCATCTGGGGCGTATCACAGACTCGGTCTCCCGAATGAGAACAGAAAATTTCATTATCTGTATTACACTGAGCACCGTCAAATACATGGGGTAAGTTAAGCCAATGGCCGAACTCATGGGTCAAAATCGAGCGGAAATTTTCACCTGTATTAGTGCCTAAATAAGCACCGTTATAGACCACTCGAGCCAGACCTGAGTCAGACATAGATGTGGTTGGATACCAGGCAACACCTGAGTTATTGGTGGCGCCATCACCATCTAAGTCATTCATGATATAGATGTTCATGTAGCGATAGTTATCCCAGGCATCCCCTGAAATCTCGGCATTTTTCGCGTCTCTAGCGGCATCGTTCGGGGCGTCATAATTACCGTAACCCGTGGCATCACCATGCCTGATGATGCCGTTAGTTGGATTTCCCCAAGGATCGATTTGAGCCAGCACAAACTCGACATTCATGTTCTCTCTTATCGCTTGAAATTGACTGGCGATAGGCCCATCTAAGCTATTGAGTCCCTGAAAATCTTCGTTTGATCTCTTTAGTGCATTGGCAATAAGCGAGTCAGGTACACAAGCGCTACCGGTATCACAGTTGTGTATTGCACCATAGACGTGAAATACCACAGGAACGATATACTCGCCCTGATCGGCATTACCGATAGATTGTACTCCCACAGAGAAACTGGCGTGACGAGAGAAAGATTTTGACTGAGCTTGTGATTGTGATGAAGTCGAACCGAAAAATAATCCTTCATTTGGACTCGGCACCCAAGTTTGTCCATTACTGTCAGTGCCACATACCTGACCTCCGGACTTTAGATGACTCGACATGGTATTTTTTTGTTGATTGCTATGGGCTTGACTTACCTTATTGACCGACAACCCGGCCCAAGCATGCCCAATAGGCAAACTTGCACATAGGGTTAGTGCAGTTAAGATAGCACCACCTTTAATGGTTTTTATCATTGTTATATTCTCGTTTTTATCAGGATAAAGTAACGTGACGGGCCACTGCTGAGGCCTCTGATGCCACGATTTTTGTTCTGCGACTTATGAGAACTATCTACCCATGCCGCTTTTATTAGTCATGCTGGTGATATTGGCTTGTCGATTAATAATCAATTCGAGTCAATGCCATAATGATTGAACACAAATTATTCGATTTATCACCAAGAGCTAAACTAACAAATATAATATACGATATACAATGACGCAACATTTTCTTAACAAGTTAGGCTGAGTTTGCGCTAGAGATGCACACCCAGTTTTAGGCACTAATAAAGGGAGCTAAGGAAAAGAAGAGGCTAGCCAGATAACAATAAAAAAGCCAATCAGATAACTGGCTGGCTTAGCACACTTAATCGGCAATGATCACTCGCTGAGCTTACTTTTCCAGCTCGATCTCTAATACCCGCGCCACGGCCTCGGGTGAACTCGTATTACGGGCAAACAGAGAATAGGCCACGGGGATCACCAACAAGGTGGCAACCAGAATACCCGATAATACCACCACACCTATGACGAATCGAGTCTCGGCGCCAGCACCTTGAGCCATAACCAGGGGAATAGCACCTGCAGCTGTGGTGATGCCCGTCATCAGTATAGGCCTGAGTCGCTGGGAGGCAGCCTGGATAATAGCCTGTTCAAACTCAAGCCCTCGATCTCTTAACTGGTTAGCAAACTCGACGATCAAGATGCCATTCTTGGCCGCTAATCCCACCAACATGATGATGCCTATCTGACTGTAGATGTTGAGACTCTGATCGGTTAAATAGAGTCCAATCAGAGCGCCAAGCGTTGCCAGAGGCACAGTGAGCATGATCACCATGGGATGAACAAAGCTCTCAAACTGAGCCGCCAGTACCAGAAATACGATGCCTAAAGCCAAAGCAAACACGAAGTACATAGAGCTGCCCGAATTTTGATAATCCAGTGACTGACCCTTATAGCTGATGACCGCCTCGGCGGGCAGATACGTAGCGGCAAGCTCATTGAGGTAATCCGGTGCCTCACCCAGACTATAACCCTCGGCAAGGTTTGCCTCTATGGTGATAGCCCGCATACGATTATAACTATAACGATTTAGCCTGCTGGCATCGGCAAACTCTTCGACGCTCACCAAGTTCGACAAGGGGGTCAAGACCTGACTCCTGTCCGAGCGAACATAAATATTCTCCAGATCTCTGGCGGTATTTTGATTTTCTCGATTGCCCTCACGGCAAGATCATTATAAATTGAACTTTATGCTCAAGTAGCGATCAGATCACCAAATACTCTTTTTTGGTGATGTTAATGACTGCTACTTTTTTAAAACATTTTGATTCGATTGCGGATCCCCGTATTGAGCGTTGTAAAAAACATAACTTATTAGAGATTATTTTACTCGCTATAAGTGCGGTTATGTCAGGCTCTGAAGGATGGGAAGACATTGAAAACTTTGGACATCTAAAGCTTGATTGGCTTCGTCAGTATCGTCCTTTTAAAGCAGGTATTCCTCGGCATGACACTATTGCCCGTGTTATCTGCCGATTAAAAGCGGATGAAAAAGAGATAGCAAAGCTAATCGTTAAGCAAAAGGCTGATTATATTCTAGCGCTTAAAGGTCATCATTCTGGTCTACAGGGTGAATTGAAACAAGACGTTGTCAGCAAGTGCTGGTTAATAAAAGTTGGTTAAATAATAAATATCAGTGGGTTGGCTTAAAAAGCATTATCAAAGTGACATCAGACGTACATGAAAAAACGACAGGTAAAGAGACCACTGAAACACGTTGGTACATTAGCTCATTAGATTTAAATGCAGAGCAGGCGTTATCTTCTGTGCGAAATCACTGGCAAGTAGAAAGTATGCATTGGGTGTTAGAGATGACATTCAGAGAAGATGGATACACCCAGATCTGCCGCCCTGTCTTTATCTATGATCACCCTAAGTTGAGGCTTAGTCTCTTGATAATCATGATCCAATCCCACCAGATTCGGATTGTCTTTGGCTTTCTCCAGCATGATGTCGCGCCACCTGGCCGACTCTTCGTAGCTGGGTCCACCAAGCACAAATTGCACCGGTTTGCCGACACCACGGCCGAAAGCTTGTCTCATCACGGGAAAGGCCCTGATCCCGGCAAGATCGGCCAGTCGCTCGCGTATATCTGTGGTTATCTCTGCGGCGCTTCTACGCACCGCCCAATCTTCCAATACTATAATGGCCATGCCGTTAGAGAAATCTGCACTGCGGCCAAAACTTCTCGGCGCCCTGATTAATAGTCGCTTGATATCCCCACTGTCAACTAGGGGCATCAGACGTGTTTCGATCTCATCCATGTAGGACTCGATATACTCGAAACTCGCGCCTTGAGGACCATTGACTATAAGAAACATAGAGCCCCTGTCCTCTCGCGGAGCAAATTCCTGGGGCACCAACGTAAACAAGACCATGCTCGATCCCAGTGCAACCACAATCAGCGAAGTCACAATCACCGGATGGCACATGGCCTTGGTCAACAGCTGACGATACTTGTCTGAGACATAGCTCATGCCGGCATCGACCTTGCGCACTAACCAAGAATCATTCCCTGCGGGTTTGAGCAATTTAGAGCACATCATGGGAGTCAGGGTCAGGGCGACTATGCTCGAGAAAATAACGGCGGCGCTCATCGTCACGGCAAACTCTTTAAATGGTTTACCTATGTCACCTTCGAGGAACGTGATCGGCATAAAGACCGCACCAGCACCAGAGTGGTGGCGACAACGGCAAACGCCACCTCTCGGGAGCCAAGGTAGGCCGCCTTCAAGGGCGAATCCCCCTCCTCTATTCGGCGGTGAATATTCTCCAGCACCACGATGGCATCATCCACCACCATGCCGATGGCCAAGATCATCGCCAGCAAGGTCATTATGGTGTAGCCCAGCGCGTAGAGCACGATGAACGTCGCCATCAGGGACACGGGTACGGTCAAAGCCGGGATCAACATGGCGCGCACACTACCGAGGAACAGGTAGATGACAATGATAACCAAGAGCATGGCAATAAACAGCGTCTGATACACCTCCCTCACCGAAGCCTCGATAAACACCGAGCTGTCATAGGAGCGTTTTATCTCCATACCGGCGGGCAGAGTCGGGTTGATTTCATCCACTAAAGCATTGGTCGCCCTCGATACGTCTAAGGTGTTAGCCGTGGATTGCTTGGAGATCCCCAAGCCTATCATGGCCTCTCGATTGCCTCTGAACATGATGCGCTCCTCTTCGGAGCCTATTTCTACCCGAGCGACATCCCCAAGCTTGATCAAATAACCATCGTCACCCTCGCTCAGCACCAGATTGGTAAAATCCTCCACGGTGCTAAAGCTACGCTCGACGCGCACAGTAAAATGCCGATCTTTGGACTCAACCGAGCCTGCAGGTAGCTCAACATTCTCAGATTTCAGCACTCTTTCTATGTCGGGCACGGTTAAATTTCGCGCTGCCAGAGCTTGCCTGTCGATCCAAATTCGCATGGCATATACCTTGCCACCACCGATCCGAATATTCGCCACACCATCGATAACAGATAACCGATCGGTCAGATAACGCCGGGCATAATCGGTGAGCTGCAGTGTGGTCATCTGATCTGAAACCAGGTTTAGCCACATGATCACCTCATCACCACCATTGGCTTTCTGTACTTCCGGCGGCTCAGCCTCTTCGGGTAAATTGTTTAATAAGCCCGAGACCCTGTCACGAATATCATTGGCGGCAGCTTCGATGTCACGATCGACATCGAACTCCAGGGTCACGGTAGAGCGTCCGTCACGACTCGATGAGCTGATATGACGTATGCCTTCGACGCCACTTATTCTATCTTCCACCAGCTGAGTGATACGACTTTCGACCACAGAGGCACTGGCTCCACGATAATTGGTCTGTATCGATATCACTGGCGGATCGATATTGGGGTATTCTCTCAAGGGTAACTTGTCGAATGCCACTAAGCCAAAAGCGATAAGCAATATGCTGATCACCGCAGCGAAAACCGGACGCTTTACAGAAAGATCGGTTAACAGCATGCGGTGGCCCAACTTTAGCTTGTTTAAGAAAACTAAAACGCTCACTAAACTGAACCTTTACCTTGTCCCCGGGCCTGACCTTCAAGATCCCCCGAATAACCACCTGTTCATCTAACTTGACCCCATCGAGCACTTCGACCCAGCCACGCTTACGTAGACCCAAGGTAACCTGACGGCGAACGATGACATTTTCATCATTGACCAGATAGACATAATGCCGGTCCTGAATGGGGATGATCGCCGACTCGGGCAAAATAAGGGCTTCACGACTCTGTTGGATCAAGGTGACTTTCATCAACATGCCCGGCATCAAGCGATGGTCTGGATTGGGGAGTTCGGCTCTGACTATAACGGCTTGTGTAGTCGGATTTATCCGGCTGTCGATGGAGATCACCTTACCTGTGAGGAGTTCACCCGGGAATGCTACCGCACTGGCTTCGACAATTTTACCTATAGCAAGAGAACGTAAGAAGCGCTCTGGCACAGAGAAATCCAACTTAATCACAGAGATATCATCTAATGTGGTGATCACAGTTCCGGGGGGCAACAGGCTGCCAACACTGACTTGACGTAGGCCTAATCGACCATTGAAAGGCGCTAATATCTTCCTGTCTGCCAGGGCTGCTTGAGCTTGCTCCAATTCCTCCTTGGCGGTATCGATCAGGGTCTGTAATCTATCACGTTCGAGCTCGGCTATGGTCTGACTGGTGACCAAAGAGCGAATTCTGTCCAGTTCACGCATATGGTCATTGACTCGTACCTTGGCGACTTTCACCAGGGCTCTCTGCACTCTGTCCTGAAGTTGAACCAGTAAACGGCCTTTTTTAACGATATCACCGTCTTCGAAGTTGATCGTGATCGCTTTTCGGAGTGACGGTTATCGACTCATTGGCCTTACTGGTCCCCTATCCCGAATAAGCTCAATCTTCGCCTTAGCCACCACCACGTTAGCCATGGGTCTCTGTTTCTTAGCCACAGAAAGGCTCTCAGTCGAGACTTCTTGATAGATAAACCAAGCAAGAGGCAAGAGTATTATTTTTTTCATCAAGTTCCCAAAATACTA
>NZ_ABIC01000053.1 GCF_000172075.1 Shewanella benthica KT99 | reverse complement strand
TACCTGATGTTGCGTTCTAAAGACATAATATGTCCGAATGGCGAGAATTCAAGGGGAGAATAGTAAAAAAATGTACATCTGGACAAATTAAACTCAATTCGGGATCACTTTACACTCGCAAAATACTAGCTTCCATATAGAGACGCAGTCTAGGAGGCTTACATTAAGTAAAGCTTAAATCCTTACTGCTAGCTTAACTACAGCTGACAATAAGCAATAAACTTGGTTATCTAGGTACACCTACTCCACTGATGTCTCTCAAATCTTGTTGTGACAAAGCCCAAATATACCCAGCTTTAAAAAGCAAGGTTTCAGCATGAAATTGGCTAACAGGAGAGGCTTCTTTGCCTCATCATCAACCTCAGCGGATTAAAGTGCGTGATGTTAAAGCTTACCCAATGAACTCGATCAGACTAAGTTCTGCACAGAAACTCGCGATGGCCAAGCGTGGCAAAAATTGTTCTTACAAGGTGATGAAATGCGCCTATTTCTACATGAGCAAGAAAGATGAATAAAAATTAACCTCAGCAGTTACAGACCACAAGGGCCTTAACGGACGATCATATAATTCACAACTGAGAAATAATCTAAGTTAAGAGAAAATTAGACGACCTGATGATTTCAGCTGTTAGAGTGTTCGCGAACACCAAGCCCCTCACAAAAGCAACCAGCGCAAAACACAATAAAAACAAATAATTAACACGATGTAAAATCAATTACTCAAATTTTATCTAACATAAATAACTGCAGGCCAAGCCTAGCTAAGGTTTAACATTATGCAGCAGACGTCAACCTTGCTAGGGTGTCACGGCAACAAAAGTTAAGACCTGAACTTACAACTACATAAAACAAACTGGTCAACCAACAATAGAAGAAGAGATTTCACATGCGCAAAAATCTAATAACAATCGCGATGGGTATGGTATTTGTGTTGGGTGGATGTTCCGCTCAATCTGGCGATACGCCGCAAACTCAAGCAAAGGCAAACATGGTCACCCAACAAAATGCCGACAAGGTGCTACTTCATCTCAGTCCATTACAGGATCAAGCTCCTCAATTCGATAAAATAGTCTCCGCTGATTATCTACCGGCATTTAGTCTGGGGATGGCTCAACACGATACCGATATCACTAAGATCATCAATAATCCGGCCCCAGCTAGCTTCGACAATACTATCTCGGCGATGGAGACCTCCGGCGCCCTTTTGAGCCGGGTGTCGCGCATGTTTTTCAACCTATCTGGCCTGATATCCGATGATGAGATGCTTAAGATCCAAGATACTATCTTGCCAGAGCTCACGGCCCATGAAGATAATATCTATCTCAATCGAGACCTGTTTGCCCGCATCGAGACAATTTACCAAGATAAAGACTCACTAAAAGGTGAGCAGAAGCGCCTCACCGAGCTCTACTACAACAATTTCCTGCGTGCGGGAGCCAAGCTCTCCTTGGGAGATAAAACTAAGATACGAGACCTCAATACTTCCCTGGCCAAAGCCGGCGCCGACTTCTCGCAAAATGTATTAAAGTCGTTTAAAAATGATGTAATTCTTGTCACCGATAAGAGCCAACTGCTCGGTTTGTCCGCCGATGAGATAGCCTCACTCGCCGCTGCCGCGAAATCTACGGGCAGAGAGGGTTACATGATAACCCTGGTCAATACCACCAGGCAGCCCATACTGGCGAAATTGAGTAATCGACAACTGCGCCAAAAAATATGGCAGGCATCGACCGATCGCGCCATGGACACCAATGGTCCTTTAGCCATTAAGCTGGCACAACTGCGCGCAGATAAAGCTGCCCTACTTGGATACCCTAATTGGGCAGCTTATACCCTTGGCGATCAAATGGCTAAAACCCCAGACGCCGTGTTTGCCATTCTCGATGATCTTGTTCCCAAGGCCATCGCCAAGGCGGGAGCAGAAGCTGAGGACATACGTGAAGAGATGACGAGAGAGGGAGCCAATTTTGAGCTTCAACCTTGGGATTGGGCTTTTTATGCCGAAAAGGTCCGTCAGCAAAAATACAATCTTGATGAAAATCAGATTAAGCCTTACTTCGAATTTAACCGAGTATTGAAAGATGGGCTATTCTACGCCATGAATCGACTCTATGGCATAGAGATCAAGCCTCGCATCGATCTGCCGGTGTGGCAGGAAGATGTGATGGCATTCGAAGTGTTTAACCAAGACGGCAGCTCTATCGGCATCTTCTATCTCGACCCCTATGCGCGCCCAGGTAAGAATGGCGGCGCCTGGATGGATGAATTTGTCACTCAATCCGGTTTATTAGGCACCCATCCTGTGGTGTACAACGCACTGAATATCCCTAAGCCCGCAGCAGGAAAGCCAACCCTGATGACTTTCGATGAGGTCACTACCATGTTTCATGAGTTTGGCCACGCCGTTCATGGCCTATTCTCCGAGGTGAAGTATCCCAGTATCGCAGGCACGGCTACCGCTCGAGACTTCGTCGAGTTTCCCTCTCAGTTTAACGAAGATTGGGACATAAACCCTGAGGTGATCGGCCACTATGCCAAGCACTATCAGACTGGGGAGCCTATCCCTACCGAACTGTTAAACAAGATCCTTAAATCCCACAAGTTTAATCAGGGCCATGACACCACAGAATATCTCGCCGCCGCCATCTTAGATATGGAGTGGCACTCCATAGCACCGGGGTCGAGTATCGATAATGTCGAAGCATTCGAGCATAAGGTATTAGCCAAACACGGCATAGACTACGCGCCGGTTCCTCCCAGATACAAGACCAGCTATTTCAACCACAGTTTCGGCGGCGGTTACTCGGCGGGTTATTACGCCTATCTCTGGACAGAAGTACTGGCAGCCGATGCCTTCTCCTACATGGATCAGACCGGCGGCCTGACGCTGGAAAACGGCAACAAATACCGCCAAGCCATCCTATCCAAGGGAAATAGTCAGGATTTGATGGGAGATTATATGCATTTCAGGGGGAGTAAACCGACCACAGATGCCCTACTCAAGCGTAGGGGCTTAAAAGACTAAGCCAGCAAGTATGACTCAAACTTAGCCCTGATGACATTCAGGGCTAAGCTTGACTCGATAACAATAAGCTCAGCAGTCTATGAAACCAAAGCAGCCAGATTTAGATGCTCAGCCGCAGCTGCCGCAGTAGCTTCGCTGAGATAGGGCACTACGCCTAAACACGAAGAAGGCATAAGTTGCTGTAAGCTCGCGAGGTTCTCCTCCAGACAACGGGTCTGTGGCTCCACGATATTAGCGACCCAAGCAACGACGGTTAACCCATCGGCTATGATGGCTTCATATGTGAGCACAGCATGATTTAAACAGCCTAGTTTCACACCCACGACTAAAATCACCGACATATCTAAGGCCTGCACAACCTCAGAGAGAAAGTGACCTTGCCCTAAAGGCAGACGCCAGCCCCCCGCCCCTTCGATAAGACACACATCATTATCATTCAGCTCTGCTGCAACAATACTTTGCTGTATTTTGGCCAGTAATACGCCGGGACTGATGTCGACTCCGGTCTGTGACGCAGCAATATGCGGCGCAATCGCAGGCAAGAAAGAGATAGGATTAACCAGATCATAATCCAACTCGATGCTGGACTGCTCGATGAGGGCCAGTGCATCACTGTTTCTCAAGCCCTTCTCAGTCGTCTCACAACCTGAGGCGACAGGTTTAAGGCCTAAGGTACGGCCATAAGCCTGGCTTAATTTCATTTTATACAAGAGCGCCGAAGTGACTAAGGTCTTACCGCTATCTGTGTCTGTTCCGGTGACGAAATACTTCATGGATTAACCTGTTAGTTTTTTTGCTGAAATAGTAGCAATCTGATAAGTCAGCGGCAGGCCTTGCGCAGTTCGGCTAAGTTCGGCTATCGCCAATAATTTTTGCCAATCGCCTCTGCCACGGATCCCACGGCTTGGCTTGTCCTTAGTACTCTCATTGACATTGTCATCGCCATTGCCATGAATAGAGGCGCCGACGCCTTTAATGGAATAGAGTAACGATTTCAGATCGGCAAAGTAGACGCTAATCGCCGTCGTCTCAAACGAGATTATCTGCCACTGGTCCCTATCAAAATGATTCAGGATCTCCTCCATCGACCGAAATGCATTCACCCTAAAGCCTAATTCTGCCAGCTCAGGTAAGCTGTCTTGGGCAACAATCGCCAGATGATACTCGCCCCCAGCTGTTAACACCCGAGCCGTCTCATTGAAACTGCTGGAAAGGTCGCCGCACCACTGCAGGGCGAGATTCGAATAGGCACTGTCAATTGAGTGATCAGCCAGTGGAATGGATTCGGCATTGGCACAGACCGTCTGATAATCGGGAAAATACAGCTTAACCTGCTCGAGCATGCCTTGAGCGATATCTAATGCTATCACCTGGTTAACCGATGAAAACTGACTGAAATCAGTCCCCGGCCCCGCACCTATGTCCAGCAAGATCCCGCTAGGGGTCATGGCGTCAAAAAGCTGCATGCTGGAGAGCTTCTGCACTCGGTCATGTTGATGGTAATGCTTGGCCGCAGCGGAAAATCGCTGAGCAACGGTTTGATCATTAACGCTTTGTGCTACCCTTTGATTCACTACTTCGGGCTCCTTCCTATCACTATTTGAAATTAGGCTAAGCTAGTACTCAATCCATCCACTAACCTGTCGATATCACCGCGAGTATGCATAGCCGTGCACGATAGTCATTCGTCGTCGCGCAGAGCCTTTAATACCATTTAGCATCACTTATAGATATCAGGCTAAGCTAGTGCTCAGTCCATCCACTAACCTGTCGATATTATCGCGAGTATGCATGGCTGTGCACGATAGTCATTCGTCGTCGCGCAGAGCCTTTAATACCATTTAGCATCACTTATAGATATCAGGCTAAGCTAGTGCTCAGTCCATCCACTAACCTGTCGATATTATCGCGAGTATGCATGGCTGTGATGGTCATTCGTAGTCGCGCAGAGCCTTTAGGCACTGTTGGAGGACGGATAGCCCCGACCCAGAGTCCTAACTGCTTAAGCTTGTCGGCAACGAGCAAGGTGGTATCAACATCACCCAGTACCAAGGGCTGAATGGCAGTGCCTGAATCGGCCAACTTGATGTCGGCCTGTGCACATTGCTGCCTAAAGTAGCTAATGTTATCACTGAGTCTTTGAACCAGAAACCTGTCTGTATCCATTAAATCCACCGCGGCTAGAGCAACACAGGCATTCACGGGTGAAATGGCGGTCGAGTAAATATATTCTCTGGCATTGGAGACCAGAAAATCGATCACCTGCTGACTGGCTAAGATAGCCGCGCCTTGACAACCTAAGGCCTTACCAAAGGTCACCACCTGGATATCGGCAATCTTGGCATCGACTAATGGCGGCACTTGCACGCCAAAACCATGAGCATCATCGACAATCAGGCAGACATGATTCTGCTTACAGAGTTGAGACAGCGATGACAGCGGTGCTATATCACCGTCCATGCTAAAAATACTTTCGGTGACTAAGGCGGTGGGCACCCGCTGGTTCATTATGCGCTCGGCGCTGGCGATATCATTGTGTAAGAATCGCTTCAACTGAGCCTGACTATCTCTTAAGCCATCGATGACAGAGGCATGCATCAGCTTATCTGCCATCACAGTGTCGCTTGAGTCGAACAGGGTCTTCATCAATGCCGTATTGGCACTAAAACCCGAGCAAAATAACAAGGCCGCCTGGTGGCCGGTGATCTTGCAGAGCCTCTGCTCCAATGCTAAATGTGCCTCGCTGTAACCTGTCACTAAAGGTGAAGAGCCGCTGCCGACACCATAACGTTTGGCGGCGCCGCACATGGCATCGATTAACTGAGATGAGCGAGATAAGCCAAGATAGTCGTTACTGCTAAAATTCAGGTAATGCTTGCCCTCAAGCGTGAAGGATAACGCGCCGGACAATTCAGGATGCAGCTCGCGAGGTAAGCTTGCTGAAATAGCATGCCTACGACGCAGCAAGCCTTGACTGGCAAGCTGGGCCTGAGTCTTGTCAATCTTATCAAGCAGTGAAGTACTCATCGCCCTTGCTCACTCGAGAGCCAATTGAGCACTCTCATCTAGTTTATAGGGCCGCTGCATCGTAGAAAGCGGCACTCTTTTTATCTCTGATGGCATTCGCCTTAGCCGTCGCCTTAACAAACACGGCCTTATCATCTTCTACAGTGGCATACTTGCCCTGCTCCGGATGTAAACCCAAACGCTTAAACAGTGCCATATCTTCATTCTCTTCCGGGTTGTTGGTGGTTAATAGCTTACAACCATAGAAGATAGAGTTAGCCCCGGCGAAGAAACACATGGCTTGCATCTCATCAGACATCTTCTCACGCCCTGCCGACAAACGAACTCTTGCATAAGGCATTAAGATCCGCGCCACGGCGATCGTACGCACAAAGACTAAGGGATCGAGATCGTCGATATTCTCAAACGGCGTGCCGGCGACTTTAACCAGCATGTTAATAGGGACAGATTCAGGATGCTGCTCCATGTTCGCCAGCTGCTGCAATAAACCGGCACGATCGCTTGCCTGTTCGCCCATGCCGACGATACCGCCGGAACAGACTTTCATGCCGGCTGCGCGCACGTTAGACAGGGTATCGAGCCTGTCCTGATACGTTCGCGTGGTGATGATGTCGCCGTAGTACTCGGGAGATGTGTCTAAGTTATGGTTATAGTAGTCCAGGCCCGCCTCTGCCAGCTCGCTGGCTTGCTCAGGAGAAAGCATGCCTAAGGTCATGCAGGTCTCCATACCCATGCCTCTAACTTCCCTGACCATATCTTTTAAATAAGGCATGTCTCTTGGGTGGGGATTACGCCAAGCGGCGCCCATACAGAAACGTGAAGCACCGGCAGCCTTAGCACTGCGAGCCTCGGTCAATACCTTATCAATCTCGATGAGTCGCTCTTTCTCCAGACCCGTGTCGTAGCGGGCACTCTGGGGGCAATATTTGCAATCTTCGGGACAAGCGCCGGTTTTAATCGACAATAATCGGCTGATCTGCACTTCGTTTGGATCGAATACCTGACGATGTAATGAATGCGCCTTAAACAGGAGGTCATTCATAGGCAAATCAAAAAGTTCTGTTATTTCATCAAGTTGCCAATCATGGCGCAGCTGTACATCCGACATTTAACTTACCCTTTTTGCTCAATATAATTTGTTTTTATCTTGCCTAGGATACCTGCAGGTCGTAATCTGTCAACGCCAACCAGTCAAATAGGTTTACTAACGGTCAATTTATGAACAAGAGTAATTCTGATATCAGTCCTAGTTTCTCAGCAGCGACTCTTTCAACCTCTAAGCGTCCAACGTCCAGCATAGATTTTGAATTTGATAAGCAGCACATCTGGCACCCTTATACCTCGATGAATAATGCCTTGCCCGCGTTCGGTGTGGTATCGGCAAAAGAGTGCGAACTCACCTTAGATGATGGCCGCCAGCTTATCGATGGCACCAGCTCCTGGTGGGCCTGTGTTCACGGTTACAGTCATCCCGCCATCGTCGATGCCATGCAGACCCAGCTAAGCAAACTCAGCCATGTGATGTTTGGCGGCATAACACATCAACCCGCCATCGAACTGTCGAAAAAACTGCTCGCCATGACCAGTGATAACCTGACTAAGGTATTTTTAGCGGACTCGGGCTCTATTGCCGTCGAAGTGGCGCTTAAAATGGCCCTACAATATTGGCAAGGCAGAAATCAGCCTAACAAACAACGCATTCTCACGGTAAAGTGCGGCTATCACGGCGATACCTTCGCCGCCATGAGCCTATGTGATCCCGAAGGCGGCATGCATACCATGTTCGGCGACTCAGTCACTCAGCACGAATTTGTCAGCGCCCCCCAGGCGAGTTTTGGCGCCAGTTTTAATCCCGCTGAACTTGACGAGATGCGGGCCAAACTTGAGGCAATGCACGCTGAAATTGCCGCGGTGATCATAGAGCCGATTCTGCAAGGCGCAGGTGGCATGCGTTTCTACCACCCGGATTATCTGGTCGGTTTGCGTCAGCTTTGTGATGAATTTAAGGTGCTACTGATACTCGATGAGATAGCCACGGGCTTTGGCCGTACCGGTAAGATGTTTGCTTATGAGCACGCCAGGATTAATGGACACAGCGTCGAGGCCGATATCCTCTGCTTAGGCAAGGCGCTCACCGGCGGCTATATCTCTCTCGCTGTCACCCTATGCAGTGATGAAGTTGCACAAGGGATCAGCGACTCCCCTGCCGGCGTGTTTATGCATGGCCCCACTTTCATGGGTAACCCGTTAGCCTGCTCCGCCGCCTGTGCCAGCTTAGACCTGCTTGCAAATGGTGAATGGCAAGGACAAATCGCCAGCATAGAAGCTCAATTAAAAACTGAACTGGCAGAAGCCATCGATTTCCCGGAAGTACAAGATGTGCGGGTGCTGGGCGGCATAGGGGTTATAGAGATGAAGTCGACCGTCAATACCGCAGAGCTGCAGCAGCAGTTTGTCGATTTAGGTGTGTGGATCAGACCGTTTTCTAATCTGATTTATATCATGCCGCCTTATGTGATCACACCAGAGCAGCTGACTAAGCTAACTCGCGCCATGAAACAAGTCGCAGGCACAATTAAACCTTACGATCATGGCGGCGGTTTTATCAGTAATGGTTAAATAACACGGCGTTAAGCATTGGCCAACTGCATCGCTAACCGCTTATCCTGCCTTATCGCTTCTTTGCGTTCCGCCCTTCTTTTGGTGGTAAATGCCGTAAGCGGATCCTTATAATACTTAGTTTCAGGGCCGCTAAAGGTTGGGATCTCAACGGCATAGCGTCCTTGGGAATAACTCACGCCTTCGGGTAGCACTTTCATATTTATATCCACCTAAGTCCCCTAGATATACAGGTGCCAGCATAGAACTACACTGGTATTTAGCTAAGATGATAAACTAAATTAATTCAGAAATAAATACTAAAATAAACACCTGTATACTCATGCGACCACTAAGGTCTCGAATGGTGGTTAATAAACACTAGAAACTCAATTACTTAATTATCCGACCTTAGGTTGCTCCGTCCTGGGTTTCCATTCCCACCACTGCATCTGCTCGTCACCTTGTTTGCCTGACTGCTTATCCGATATCGGCTTAGCAGCCTCTCCCTCATCAGATTCTTGCTTATAAGAGCGGGTCTGATAAATATCCCAGGTGATCAGGTAGTTTGGATCGGTCACAGTGATGCCCTCAACACTGGTGTGGAACTTTCCTTTGGGGGCAGTAAACCAACATGACAGATCTGTGGGGATGAGGAACTGCTTACTCGCCTGATCCGACTTCTCCTTTTCGAACAGGGCTATGCCAATGCCTTTTTCTGCATCACAGGAGCTTACCTTTCCCGCCAACAAAGATTGCTTGAGCATCTCCCCTTCGGCGGTAAAGTAGGTCAGCCCAATCAAGCAGGTCTTCTCTATGGTCGTTTCCAATGTCAGCATACTCACCTCACCTCGTGTCTACTCGTTATTCTTATCATGGTTATAGTTATTGTTCTGGCTCTTGTTACTGCTCTGGTTTTAGTTCTGAACTTTATTATCTTGCCCTATCACTAGGGCAAGAAGCATGTGTCCATAAGCTAATAAGCTAAGTTAATGGGCCAGTGGCGCCACACCACAGGCCGGATTGTCCGCCAAACCTATGTCTCTGGCATGTTGCTCGAACCCCTTATTCTTCCAGAAGAAAGCGCCTGGCATGGTGGTAGGGATCACCAGGTTATAAAACAAGGCACGACCTATGACGGCGCTGATGCAGTTGATCAGGGCAATAACTGACCATGCAACGAATGCCCACACGTTAACGCCTACCGGCTCTGAGGCTAGCCCTTGGGTATTGAGTAAGCCAAGTTCACCCAGGGCCAGTAATGTCAGGCCGGCAAAGATATTCAAGGTCAACATCAGGTTACGTAGCTTGTAGGTCTTGCCGAAGGTGGTGCACTGAATATAGTGCGCCGCGCCGCCCTCATTCTCACTGGCATTGAGATCCCGGTTATGACCTATCAGACCTATGGCTTCGAGCGCCACACCAACTAACCACACACCTCCCAGTAGCTGTAAGGCGGGTAAGAGTGGCAGTGACAACACGGCGAGAGTGCTCAATATCATCACGCCGCTCACCATGGCCCCCAAGGACATGCTGTTACCCACAAAGCTGGTCACCGTCTGCCAATGATTCCAGAACGGACGCGCCTTGATCTGATAACACTGGTTCATGTAATACAAACCCGCGGCGCCGGCGATGGCGGCAAAAACTCCCGCCCCCAGGGTTAGGTTAACCAAGGGCAAGGCGAGAGTAAGCCCGGAGAGTTCGATGTCGAAGCCCGATACCAGCAGCTCACTAAACCAGGTATTCGTGGCTAGCAGGCACACGGCCATCAGGCCTAGTCCGGCGCTGAACAAAGCCAGGCCTAATCCTTCACGGCTCATGGGTGAATAACGCAGGTTGTTGAAGCCACGATAGAAACGAAAAGGTTTACCTAGATGAGTCACACTCATAAACAGGCCAAAAGAGGTCATAAAGAGCGATGTGACCACCAGCACTAACATCATATCTGAGGCCATAAATAGCTCGAATATCTCGACCCCGGCTAAAGCCGCAAGGAAGGGAACCATAAAGGTACCCAGGGCAGCCTGAGCAAACAGGGTGAACAGCACCAGAGGATTCTCCCGGCTGTTGAGTTTGGCCAGGTTCCAGTGTTGCTGCTTGCCCACTTTTTGATCTATCACAGGCTTATATTGGCCGTCTTTCCCTTTGCGGTATTTAACCGGCATGGAGTCGGTTCGTGTCATCTCCTCCGGCATAGACTTGGTCTGCTGGAAACGTATGTTGGGCCGCGTGATTTCCGGTGACGGGAAGCCGGGAATGCTGGTCTTACATTGCTCACGACTCTCCGGAGTATCCTCAATCACACCGAAATCCAGTGCATTACCCACACAAGCTGAGACGCACGCTGGCTTGAGGCCCACTTCCAACCTATCGACACACATGTTGCACTTAGACACAGTTCCCTTGACCGGATCCAACTGAGGCGCATTGTAGGGACACACCCAGGTGCAGTATCCACAGCCAAAACAGGTTTCAGGGTCCTGCAACACGGCGCCATACTCGGCATGCTTGGTATAAGCCCGGGTCGGACAGCCCTTGAGACAGACAGGATCGTCACAGTGATTACAGGCCATGGAGATGTTCATCCGCTTGTAATCCGGATATGAGCCCCCTTCCACATAGCCGACCGAACGAAACGCCAGATGAGCCGGCGTGTCATTCTTCTCGGCGCAGGCAGACTCACAGGCATGACAACCGATACAGTTGTCTGCGGTAAAGAAGAAACCATGCTGCTTGTTACGATCCGGATTCGTGCCGACTGCCGGGTTGTCGTTGATAAACATGGAGCGGCCCACCGGATTGTCGGTCAACTCTACCAAGTCGATACGCTTGCCGTAGCGGTTCTCTATCTCGCTGTCGGTCTTAGGCAGATAGGCATAGGCCTGTTCTTCGGTGCGTACTTCCCAATGATTTGAGCGCCCCAGCTGCTCTTCGCCTCTCTTAGGCAAAGCGTTCGCTTTTGTCACCTTTATGCTTGAGCCGGTCTCAGGGGTAAATAGCCCTACCCCGGCCCCGGCCCCGGCCCCGGCCTTGTCACTGCCGCTGTGCAATTTGCTGCCTTCAGTTATCTGTGATGTCATTATCTCGTCCCCAGCCTTAAATCTCAGGCGTCAAATTCGCAAAAGTATTCCGTAAGCCTAAAACGCACGACGCTCGACGTTGATCCGCGCCGCTTCATCCTGATCGATCGGCTCTATTCGCGTGCTGCACTGCTTGAATGCCGGCTGACGTGAATAGGGATCGAGTAAGCCTAAGGTGAGGCGGTTGACACAATCGTGGTAATGAAACGGGATAAACACCATGTTACGGGGCACCCTGTGGGTCAGTTGCACCATCACCACGGCATCGCCGCGACGACTCGTGAGGCGCACATAGCTCTGGTGTTCAACCCCAAGTTCTTTAGCCGCATCCGGGTTCATCTCCATGTACGCCGTTGGGCTGAACTTGTTGCAGTTGCCTATCTTGCCCGTACGGGTACGAGTATGAAAATGCTCCACCACCCTGCCGCTGTTGAGCCAGAAGGGATACTCGTCACAGGGCTGCTCGTTGTTGTTATAGAAGCTGATGGGCAGCAGATTTGCCTTACCACTCGCCGTCGGAAACAGGCCATCGCTGTAGAGCCTGGCTGTGCCTTTGAGACCTTCATCTTGTTCTCTAAATGGCCATTGAATGCCTCTGGCCGCCTCGATTTTTTGATAGGTCATGCCCGAAATATCTAAGTGACGCGGACCCCCATGGGACAACTTGCCCTTAGACAGGTGTTTCATCTCTTCGAACGCCCCTTCCGGCGTCTCGGGAAAATGGATCATCTGACCGTTATCGAAGCGCTTGGCCAGCTGATTAAAGATCCAAAAATCTGGCTTAGAGTTCTTAAAGGGGGGCAAGACGTTACAGATCAGGTTGACCCTGCGCTCAGTGTTAGTGTGGGTACCCTCTTTTTCGGCCCAGACCGATGCTGGCAGATACACATGAGAATACTGATTAGTCTCAACGTCCCTATAGACGTCTTGGATAACCAGAAAGTCCAGCTTCTCCAGCGCCTTGCGGATACGCGCCGTGTTGGGCATTGAGGTCATGGGATTAGTGGCCACGATCCACAGGCCTTTTATCTCTCCGGTTTCTATGGCGGGAAAGATATCGGTCTCGGCCAGGCCACGTTTCTTGGGAAAGAACTCAGGATCTATGCCCCAGAAATCGGCAATCTCATTTCTGTCGGCTTCATTTTCCAGATAGCGGTATCCGGGTAAGCCCGAGCAAGATGACCACTCCCGGGTGCCCATGGCATTACACTGACCGGTTATCGATAAGCTGGTGCCACCGGGTTTACCGATATTGCCGGTTATCATATTAAGATTATTGATGTTGGCGACGCCATCAGAGCCGTGGGTGGATTGGTTAATTCCCATGGTCCAGATGCTCATGGCGGCCGGGGCCTTAGCATAGATTCTCGCCACATTACGTATGGTATCTTCGTCTATGCCGCAGATGTGTTGTGCCTGTTTAGGATCATAGTCCTGCACCAGTGCCTTAACCGCCTCGAAGCCTTGGGTGTGCGCGTCGATATAGGCCTGATCTTGCAGCCCTTCATTGATGATCACATGCAGCATGGCGTTGATCAGCACACAATCTGTACCTGGGGTGATTGGCAGGTGGATATCGGCAAATTGCGCCAGCATGGTGACTCGGGGATCCACCACGATCAAGGGGAAATGACGCTTTTCCAGCGCCTCTTTCAGACGCCAGTAGATGATAGGATGTTGCTCGGGAAGGTTGGAGCCAAAAGCCATCAGGCAGTGGGTGTGTTCGAAATCATCGTAACAGCCCGGCGGACCGTCGGCGCCGAAGGAGCGCTTATAGCCACTGACCGCGGATGCCATGCACAAGGTGGTGTTACCGTCGTAGTTATTAGTGCCTATTACGCCGCGGGCAAGCTTGCCTAAGGTGTAGAACTCTTCGGTTAACAGCTGACCGGAAGAGACGATGGCAAAAGAATCGCGGCCATACTTGGCTTGAATTTCTTTAATCTTAGTGGCCGTGGTATCCAGGGCGTGATCCCAGGAGGTAGGCTCGAAATCTTCAAAATGCTTGTCTCTTATGAGAGGCTCGGTTCCCCTGCCCGGACTCTCGAACAACTCGTGCTCTAAGATCCCCTTGATACAGAGTTTACCCCGATTCACATCGGCGCCAGCGTGGCCTCGGGTGGTGACAATCTTGTTCTGCTCGTTTAAGCCAATCTCGATAGAGCAGCCCGTAGAGCAGTAATTACAGGTGGTGTACTTCCACTGTGCAACTTTCTTGCTGGGTATCACGATAGGCTTTCTTTTTTTACGACCAAACAACATAAAATTCGCCCCACATTGAATAGATTCTATTTTACTTTTGCTTTATCTCAGCAATATCCATCACAATGCAGCCCTCATGCCAAAATATTAAACCAACAAAATCAATGAAATAGATAGTGGTCAGTTTAGAACAATGTACATTTTCGGTGCTTTCGCTTTAAAGTGGTGCACTTCAGGTTTTAAAATAAATTAAAATAATTAACCCCTTTTCATTTTCCGGTCGTTTATAAGGTAACCAGGACCTGTTGACCTTTCATGGTTGAGCAAAATTCTAGCGAGAAAGATAAACAGGCCCCAGCACAGAAACATCTTTTTATTTTTGGAGATTTTATGAATTCATCGACACTTAACGCCGCTAAGAAAGCATTGACCATTACATTTTCAGCAGCAAGCATCTTAGCCGTGTCACTATTATCTTTTAATGCATCGGCCACCAGCCCGGCTCACCCAACGGATCTTAACCAGAGTGGCCACATGCAAAATATCATCACATATCAGGTCTTCTCTTCATCCAATTACCAAGTCCAAGACGCGACTAAGATGTTTCCCGTACCAGAAACAGGCATGGTGCAACACATACTCACTCTGCCTAAGCTAGATGATGAGTCGAACTACATGGTCGAAATACAGATAGGTCAAACTCAGATGGTGGACTGTAATGGCGGGAGCCTGTCGGGCGACTTGCAACAAGATTCGGTTCAAGGGTGGGGATATAACTATTACCAGCTTGATTCGATCACTCAGGGGCCAACGACTATGATGGCGTGTTTCAAGCAAGCCAAAAAAGAGGCTTTTGTGCCCATCAGAGCCGATCTAAAAATCAAGTATGACAGTCGTCTGGATAAGGTGTTTTATCTACCCGAAGGCAGCGAACTAAGATATCGAGTCTGGGCGGTTGAGAGTCAGTTCAGCACCTCAAAGCTAATGAGCGAATAATTAAGCATCTGCCTCTATTGGGCGCCTGAACGATTCCCACTCTCTAATCCCTCAGTCCCCTGTCCTCTCGCCTTCCCATCACTATGTAACAACTGTAAATGTTAGATTTATCCATTGTACCGACCTTGACAAATCCCTTCTTACGAACATAATGAGATTGATTCTTATTTGCCTTAAGGCTTGTGGATATTGAGGAGTGAGGCTATGGATACATGGAAACAGCTGATTTTTGAGGCCAACCAAGCTTTTCAGGCCGGTAATTGGCAAGATGCCGAGCATCAATATTTGGTCGCAGTGTCGAGGATTAATCACCTCTATGCCGCACATGCCAACGATGAACAGGTCATGATGGCTTGGTTAGCCAGTTACCATAACCTGTCTGAGCTCTACGGCAGACAGGGAAAAGCCGACGCTCAACTTAGCAATATTATGATCCCTTACCATCAATTAAGAAACCGACTTATCACTCAAGCAGATAATGAGCCCATCTATGTTGCCATTCTTCACGGATTGAAACTCAGTTGCAAAGAGTTATACCTATTTCAAAAGAGCCAGTTACAGGGATCTAAATGTGTCGATATGAACGCTTTGACTCCGATCATTCACTAGTAATAACCCTATCTCAAACCAGACATCAGATACCCACTTAATAGTTAAGGTCAAGTACCCATGAAGCAAAGATTTTAAGCAGCACTCACCTTAGTATCTACTCTGCTTATCGCCCCCGCGGCCTTGACATGATCATGCTCATTGGTCGTTAGGTTCACTTGCTGTGGATTTTTCCTGCCGTGGCAGCCCTAGGACTCGCCATCACTATCTACCGTCGAAAGAAAGCCGCGACTCAATCAAACAGCAAGTAAGGGCCGAACATGTTTTATAATTTATTGAATAAACTCGACAGTAAAGCGGCTTTTCTCGAACTCGTTTAAAGGTCGGCGAAATATACCTTTTCGATCACCCCAGACTAGCTGAGCTGATCAAGACCTTGGTCAAAATAGACAATGCGGGTAACCTCTGGTTCAAAGGCGAAAACGATACCAGTATATCCAGTCAAGAGATGGGGCAGACCACGCATGATGATGGCTAACTTTTTCAAACTCTGACCTTGTTGCTGTTTCTCCTCCCTCTCTTCCACTTTTGGCAGAGTTCGACTCAGGGCTTCTTCCATCTTTAACTACCTCAACGACCACGACATTCTATTTTCAATCTGCTTGTTCAGCGATTACTGATCACTGTACCCAACAAGATATTATCAACCAAATCAGGTAAGACTTCACTGGCCTTACCCTGCAGATGATATTGAAATTGACTATGGCGATCAGCTTCAACCAAGTTGACTTCAACGGTTTGAGCGCCATGGTGATTAGCAGTATCGACAAAACCTGCGGCCGGATAAACGGTGCCCGAGGTCCCTATGGCAATAAACAGATCACAAGTGTCTAAAGCATGTTGAATACGGTCCAGGCCAATGGGCATTTCACCGAACCAAACCACATGGGGTCTTAGCCTCTGGGCCGGAATACAGCAAGTGCAAGTATGCTCTGGGCCAAATGGGTCTTTGAGTAAAAAGGTTTGACGCGAACGCGGACAACGTCCTTTCGACAACTCTCCGTGCATATGCAATAGACGGTGCGATCCCGCTCGCTCGTGGAGATCATCGATATTTTGAGTGACGACCAATAGCTCTCCATCAAACTTCCTCTCGAGGCGCGCTAAGGCATCATGCCCTGCATTCGGCTCCACATCTCCGCTATGCAGCTGGCTCCAACGAGTATTGTAGAATCGATCCACAAGCTCGGGATCTCGTGCATAACCTTCCGGCGTCGCAACATCTTCAATTTTATGTTCTTCCCATAGACCATCTTGATCTCTGAACGTTCTTAAACCTGATTCTGCTGAAATTCCAGCGCCGGTTAAAATCACTATCTGCCGATACATTTTCATTCCTTCCATGCTGTTTTTATTCTTATTAAATATAACCCGACTAGCCTGACTCAAATATCTAACACGCGATATTATGCATTAGTATAAATTCAATAATAACAATACAAAGTGTAAGCTTAAATCGCATGCTTTATCTCTGATTTATAGCGATTTATTGTATTTGCTTTGATAAAGGTGAGATAAAGACCTTCAGAGGTTTAAGTTTTTAATTTTACCTCTATAATAGATCTTAATATTCACTATTGAACCGATAGTTAAACTGATGGTTCTGCAATCAAGAGATTAGTAATGACAGATGGAAATCAGGCGCTAAAAAAAGCGGGTTTGAAAGTTACCTTACCACGAGTCAAGATTCTAGAACTGATGCAAGGACCCGAAAATCAACACATCAGTGCTGAGGAACTGTATAAAAGATTACTCGCGTTAGGTGAAGAGATCGGTCTTGCCACCGTGTACCGTGTACTCAACCAATTCGATGATGCAGGTATCGTTACCCGTCATCACTTCGAGAGCGGCAAGGCAGTATTCGAATTGGCGACTAAACATCACCACGATCACCTAGTTTGCTTATCATGCAACAAGGTCATCGAGTTTTCAGATGATCTGATCGAGACTCGACAAGATGAGATAGCCATGAAGCACAATATAAAACTCACTAACCACAGCCTATACCTTTACGGTGTCTGTACTAATGATGAGTGTGAGCACAACGACGCTTAATACTCATTAAGTTGCGTCCTAAAAGAACCAGTCCCAAAGCTGGTTTTTTGTGTCAAACTCTTTAATTATACCAATCGGTATTAAAGATACCTGTGAAACACATTCACCTTGTGCCCCATGAAACGGTCTCTAGTTCTTTGTTCCATTACCAGCTTTTCGACCAAATTTTCCGGCCCTTTATTACCCAATAATATGAGTGCAATCGCTTTATGGACTCCAAAGTCTGGAAACGATGCTAATGCCGATTTCCCCGCTTCAGAGCCATAACCTTGACCCCAATATTCAGGCAGATAACGGTATCCCAGCGCGACTTTCTTAAACTCAGTAATATACTTAGCCAATGACTTTTTTATCCGCTTTATGCTCTACCGCCCAACGGCCATAGCCATACTCTTCATAGCTGGCGATAATGACATCTGAAAATATCTGCTCGGCTTGATCGACCGAGGTCATAGGTTCACCGGAATGTAAGTCAAGATCTCTGGTATGCTGTTAAGCAAGAATAGGGTGTGGATATCCTTAGCTTCAAATTGTCGTAAAATCAACCTATCCGTTTCAGCAATGATCATATAATCCCTTAATTTAAGGCTAATGTTTGAACCCCGTATATCGAAACACAATTTAATGCGACGAAGCTAAATTAGTAACCAACTTATATACCTGTTCGTTTTTTATCAAAATAATCCCACAATAAAGCGTATATTTGCTTGGTTCAGCACGATTCACAAGGAAGCAACATGACAATTATGCAATTGATATATTGGCTCATTGCCAGTGTAGGTAATTTATTAGCCCTCTACTTTTTAAGTACAAGCCCCCTCTCCATATTGCTATTAGTATTCACAGTCTGTTACACAGTCATCGGCTTTTATGATCTCAAGTTTAGTTCTCACAACTTAAACAGACTCTACCCTGTGGTCGCCTACCTTCGCTATTTCCTCGAGTCCTATCGGATCGAGATCCAACAATATTTCATCGCCAATGACACAGAGGAACGCCCCTTTAATCGAGAGCAGAGGTCCTTGGTATACCAGAGAGCCAAGAATGTCCGCGACACTATTGCCTTCGGTACCCAGAGAAATCTGCTCGAAGAGAACTATCTTAGCCTATGGCATTCACTGTCCCCAAAAAAAGTAAGCGATAAGGTGAAACGTATCAGATTCGGCGGACCCGACTGCACTCAGCCCTATGAGGCCTCATACTTAAACATATCGGCCATGAGTTTTGGCTCATTAAGCGCAAACGCTATCGAAGCCTTGAACCTTGGTGCTAAACAGGCCGGTTGCTTTCATAATACGGGAGAAGGCGGCGCCAGCCCTTACCACCTTAAACACGGTGGTGACCTAGTGTGGCAGATAGGTTCAGGGCTATTCGGTTGTCGTGATGATGAAGGCAACTTTAACCCGGCTTCCTTCGAGATCATGGCTAAGCGGCCACAAATAAAGATGATTGAGATAAAGCTCAGCCAAGGTGCAAAACCTGGCCACGGTGGTGTACTGCCAAAGGCTAAAATCACCCGAGAAATTGCCGGAATTCGTCATATACCCATGGACAGAGACTGCGTATCCCCGGCGGTAAACCCAGAATGCACCACCCCGATAGCCTTGCTGAATTTTGTTGCGCGTTTAAGAAAGCTCAGTGGTGGTAAACCTGTAGGCTTCAAACTCTGTATCGGTAATCCCGCCGAATTTCTCGGGATCTGTAAGGCCATGATTGAAACCGGCATCACCCCAGACTTCATCACAGTCGACGGCGCCGAAGGTGGCACAGGCGCCGCACCGGTAGAGTTCACTAACCGGCTCGGCATGGTGTGTCTCGAAGCCGTGTATTTTGTTCACAATGCCTTAATCGGCGTGGGGTTAAGAGATAAAATTCGCATCATAGCCTCGGGGAAAACCGCATCTAGCTTCGACCTGCTCGCTAAAATTGCCCTAGGCGCCGATACGGTTAACGCCGCGCGCACCATGATGTTAGCTCTGGGGTGTATCCAGTCCCGCCACTGCAACACCAACCAGTGCCCCACTGGCGTCGCCACCCAAGATCCTGCCAGAGCCAAGGCAATCAATGTGCAGCAGAAGAGTCTGAGGGTTAGAAATTTCCATCACAATACCCTGGAGAGCTTCTATGAACTCGTCGGCAGCATGGGCTTAGATGATCCCGCTAAATTGCTGCCACAAATGATAAAACGCCGCTCACCCTACGGCTTACTCATGTCTATGGGTAGCTTAATAAAACCCGTAGCGCCGAATGCACTGATTGAAAACGGTGAACTGGATGATGCCTGGCAGATTTGGTGGGATAGCTGCCGTGCCGAGCAATTCTATGCCGAAGATGTGTTCTTTCTCAAGTCCCCCGAGTTCAGACATCAGGCCTAAAGCATCTAGAAACTAATATTTAAGCACTTTGTCCTATAACAAGATCCACAACCAGAAACCAAAACTAAACACAGATAGCACAGTCGATAATACGACTGTGCTGGCCAATACCGATTGCTGTACCTTTAGCTTATACATATTGAGGAACAAGAAGACGGGAATACTGATATTGAAGGCAAACTTGCCTATACCCGATATATGTTCACGGCTTAAGTATTTGATATGAGTCAGCAGCTAGCCCAGACCCACCATGAAAATTAGCGGGAAAACAATTGAAATAATCGACATGGTTAACTCAAAGCGTCAGTAAAAAATAGCAATAAAAAAGGCGCCTGAGGCGCCTTTTTAAACCGGAAAGACTAATTACCAACCCGTTCTAGTACGCAGTGCTTTACCAATATCGGCAAGTGAACGAACTGTCGTTACGCCTGCAGCTTCAAGAGCGGCAAACTTATCTTCAGCTGTACCTTTACCACCGGCGATGATTGCACCAGCATGCCCCATACGCTTACCTTCAGGTGCAGTTACACCGGCAATGTATGAAACAACAGGTTTAGTCACGTGAGCCTTGATGTACTCGGCCGCTTCTTCTTCAGCAGTACCACCGATCTCACCGATCATGACAATCGCTTCGGTCTGTGGATCGTTCTGGAATAACTCAAGGACGTCGATGAAGTTAGTACCAGGAATTGGATCGCCACCGATACCAACACAAGTAGACTGACCGAAACCTTCATCGGTAGTCTGCTTAACCGCTTCATAGGTCAGGGTACCTGAGCGAGAAACGATACCGACTTTACCCGGCTTGTGGATGTGGCCAGGCATGATACCAATCTTACACTCACCAGGAGTGATAACACCCGGACAGTTAGGACCGATCATACGCACGCCAGTCTCTTCAAGTTTAACTTTAACCTGAAGCATATCCAGAGTCGGGATGCCTTCTGTGATACAAACGATAAGCTCGATGCCACCGTCGATAGCTTCAAGAATGGCATCTTTACAGAAAGGAGCAGGTACATAGATAACAGATGCAGTAGCACCCGTTTCAGCGACGGCTTCTTTAACTGTGTTAAATACTGGCAGACCAAGATGAACTTTGCCGCCTTTACCAGGTGAAACACCACCTACCATCTGAGTACCGTAATCGATAGCTTGCTCAGAATGGAATGTACCTTGACCGCCGGTAAATCCCTGACAGATAACTTTAGTATCTTTATTGATTAAGATAGACATTATTTGCCCTCCGCAGCTTTAACAACTTGCTGAGCCGCGTCAGTAAGACTCGTGGCAGCGATGATATCGAGATTAGAACTTGCCAATACTTCACGGCCAAGTTCTGCGTTAGTACCTTCAAGACGAACAATAACAGGTACGGTTACACCGACCTCTTTAACCGCACCGATAATACCTTCGGCTATCATGTCACAACGCACGATACCACCGAAGATGTTAACCAATACTGCTTTAACGTTATCGTCAGACAGGATGATCTTGAACGCTTCTGCAACACGCTCTTTAGTCGCTCCGCCGCCAACATCTAGGAAGTTAGCTGGTCTGCCGCCGTGTAGGTTAACTATGTCCATGGTACCCATAGCAAGGCCCGCGCCGTTAACCATACAGCCGACGTTTCCGTCTAGTGCCACATAGTTAAGCTCGAACTTAGCAGCATGTGCTTCACGCGCATCATCTTGTGATGGATCGTGCATGTCACGGATTTTAGGCTGACGGTACAAAGCGTTACCATCGATGCTGATTTTACCGTCGAGACAGTGAAGATTGCCTTCGGTGGTGATAACTAGCGGGTTAATCTCGAGAAGTGCAAAATCATGGTCTTCAAACATCTTAGCTAAGCCCATGAAGATTTTAATGAACTGCTTCATCTGAGTCGGATTTAGACCCAACTTGAAACCAAGATCACGGGCTTGAAATGGCTGAGGACCCGTCAAAGGATCTATGATGGCCTTGTGGATCAACTCTGGCGTATTTTCAGCCACAGTCTCAATATCAACACCACCTTCGGTAGAAGCCATGAATACCACACGACGTGAAGCACGATCGACAACGGCACCTAGGTACAATTCGTTGGCGATATCGGTGCAGCTTTCTACTAAAATTTTAGCAACTGGCTGACCCTTCTCATCTGTCTGGTAAGTGACCAGATTTTTACCTAACCAATGTTCGGCAAATGCTCTGATCTCGTCTTTAGAGCCAGTAACTTTAACGCCACCTGCTTTACCACGGCCGCCGGCGTGTACTTGACACTTAACAACCCACATATCACCGCCAATATGGCCAGCAGCTTCTACAGCTTCTTGAGCTGTATCACATGCAAAACCTTCTGACACTGGTAAACCATATTCGGCAAAAAGAGCTTTTGCCTGATACTCATGCAAATTCATGATGATCTATCCATATACTTCTAATCAAATTTAACTGGCTCTTTAGGGCCAGTACGAGGGTAATACCAATCACATCCCGGGACGTGATTGGTATGGTGTCACTGCATTTTTTTTATAAATCTAACAGTAGACGAGTTGGATCTTCGAGGAAATCCTTAATAGCAACTAGGAAGCCAACTGACTCACGACCATCAATAATACGGTGATCATAAGAGAGTGCCAGAAACATCATGGGCAGGATTTCAACCTGACCATTGACTGCCATAGGACGATCCTTGATGGCATGCATGCCCAAGATCGCGCTCTGTGGCAGGTTCAAAATAGGTGTCGACATCAATGAACCGAACACACCACCGTTAGTGATGGTGAAGTTACCACCGGTCATCTCTGCAACGGTTAACTTGCCGTCACGGCCTTTAAGCGCCAATTCACGCACATTAAGCTCGATATCGGCAAGGCTCATGGAGTCGGTATCACGCAGTATAGGCGTAACCAGACCACGTGGTGTGGAAACCGCGATGCTAATATCGAAATAGTTGTGATAAACGATGTCATCACCATCGATAGAGGCATTAACTTCAGGGAAGCGCTTCAGTGCTTCGGTCACGGCCTTGATGTAGAAAGACATGAAACCCAGACGCACACCATGACGCTTCTCGAAGAGCTCCTGATACTGCTTACGGATATCCTTGATAGGCTGCATGTTGACTTCGTTGAACGTAGTCAGCATAGCGGTAGAATTTTTAGCTTCCAGAAGACGTTTAGCTATCGTCTTACGTAGGCGTGACATAGGCACACGTTTCTCGCTACGCTCAGCCAGAGGCGCGACAGCAGCAGGTGCACTAGCAGGTGCTGGTGCTGATGCTGATGCTGGTGCTGGTGCTGGTGCTGGTGCAGCCTTTGCGTTCTTAACGAAGGCTTCGACATCTTCCTTAGTGATACGTCCGCCCACACCTGTGCCTTTAAGCTTACTAGCATCGATATTATGCTCGGCAATCAAACGGCGAACCGATGGGCTAAGGGCGTCATTTGACTCATCAATCACTGCAGGAGACGCAGCTTCTGCTTCGGCCTTAGTCACTTCCTGACCGGCTACTACGCCGGCGATAAACTTGGCGATAACGACTTCACCAAGCACTATGTCACCCTCTTCGGCCAAGAATTCGGCGATTGAACCATCTTCGGGTGCAACCACTTCGAGTATAACTTTATCAGTCTCGATATCGACGAGGTTCTGATCGCGAGTGACTTGTTCG
>NZ_ABIC01000054.1 GCF_000172075.1 Shewanella benthica KT99 | reverse complement strand
CATGCTGTCTACAGAGTATCGTCAGATAACCTGAATACATGATGGGCTACTTTCTCTATCGTGTCTGCAGTATAGTCAGCCGTGTGCAGAGAATCCAGCTTTACCCGTGCTGTCGCCGGCACTGTGATCATGCTTCGGCACCGCTTTAGGCGGCGTGGCCCACGGTGCCATCATGGGGGCGCTATGGTGCTGACTTCTATCTTGGTATTCTCTGTTGGAGAGATGGTCGCCTCACCTAAGAGTCAGGAATATGTCGCCAGCTTTGCCCCACACGACAAGAAGGCCATGTTTATGGGTTACTACTTCGTATCATCTGCCATCGGATTTTTACTGGCGGGTCCCTTGTCCGGCTATCTCTATTCAGAAGTGGCAAAACAAGCTCAAAGGCCAGATCTCATGTGGTACATCATAGGTGCCTTCGGTTTAGTCACAGCCCTAGGCCTGGTCTTGTTCCACAAGTTTGGTGTCATGAAACACCCAGAGAATAAGCCTCTGGAGAGTGAAGCAGAGGTGGCTTAGTCAGTGAGTACCCAATTAATCTTGTCATGACTGTCAGTTTAAAAGCCCATAATTCTGTGATGAATTATGGGCTTTTTTATGATTCCAATCGGTATATCTAACAACACTTTGCCAAACCTAATCCCTAGTAGAAAGCCCATGTCTCTTTTATAAAGCTGAATCTTTATAGTAAATAACGCATCAATCTTTTTATTTTACAAGTAATTACAACTAGTTAAATTAGTCGTGACAAATCAGCCGCAGACATTACAGACACTCACTAAGATCTCGGTTTATTCCCCTTTGAACTAGCGAGTTAAAATCGAAGAGGATATGATGCAGTAAATGGTCAATGGGTGGTATGAATGACAAGGTTAGCGGAACACTGCACACCCCCTAATCCAGACGCTTTTTCGACGTCCCCCGCGGTCGCTAAATCCCCCATGGAAAAAATCTGGTTCATCGTCGCCATGCTGCCAAAGGGGCGAGTAAGCTCCTATGGTAAGGTCGCCGATTTAGCAGGGCTACCCGGTATGGCAAGATACGTATCTAAAGCCTTAAAGATGGCACCTGGAACATTAAACCTGCCATGGCACAGAGTCATCAACAGCCAAGGAAAAATCTCTTTCAAACCAGATACTGAAGCATTCCGAACTCAAATGCAGCTACTCAGGTTAGATGGCGTAGAGGTCAACCGAGGACGAATATCTTTAGCCAAATTTGAATGGCGACCGGATATGGCCACACTGGTTTTACAACTGCCGTTTTAACTAAAACTGGATTATCGGACAATTCAGGACAAATATTAAGGCTAAGTCACAGCAACTAAGCCGTCGCTATAAAGCGATCCTGGACTCTGCAAGCAAGTAACAACTTATCCATGCAAACATTTAAGGAGACGTCATTGTCGATTGGTCAGCGTGTAGTGTTAGCAATAAATTTGTTCCTCTTCAGCCTCTACGTGGCTGCGGCCCCGAGCCCGCTAAGCCCACAAACCGCAGAATATCAGGTCAATTACGGCAGTATCGAACTAGGAAAGGCCCGTTTTCAGCTCCCTAAACCCGAAGGCAATCTCTACCATTACCGTTTCGACAGTGATGTCAGCCTACTGGTGTTATCAGATAGACGTAATGTACGCAGTGATTTCATCCGCGAAGGCGACCAACTCATCCCCATGCGGTATATCCATAACAGGAAAGGCACGGGCCCTAGCTTTCAAGAACAAGCCGCCTTTGCCAGAGAACAAGAAGTCGTTCACACTCGCTATAAAGATGAAAGGTCTACACTCGATTATACCGATATCTTGTACGACCCCCTCATGGCTCAGCTGCAATTTCGACTCGACATGGCCCAAGGAAAGAAAGAGTTTCACTATGCCATGGTCAAAGAGGGAGAGGTCGATGAGTATAGCTTTCGTGTCATAGGCAAAGAAAGAATGAATATCGAGAGTGGCAGCTACGAAACCATCAAGATTGAAGTCGTCAGGGACAGTAAGAAACGTCAAACCT
The DNA here is from genome assembly GCF_000172075.1 of Shewanella benthica KT99. Classification (GTDB taxonomy): domain Bacteria; phylum Pseudomonadota; class Gammaproteobacteria; order Enterobacterales; family Shewanellaceae; genus Shewanella; species Shewanella benthica_A. The sequence goes on along the minus strand of NZ_ABIC01000054.1, from coordinate 21,192 downwards.
TTTTCTGGATGGCACCGGATCTAGGCTACTTGCCCGTGCGTGTAACTCACTTCGAAAGAGGCAGTAAGCAGTTAGATATCAAACTGCTCAGCTATTATTTTTCTCCTGAGCAAACCGTGAAGGCTGACGAGCTTGCTAGTGAGTTAACGGTACAGCCATAGACAAGCAGCAAAAGGACGAAATAAATTGTTTCAGGCCTCATCCATGATCAGCACACCTTTGCGGAATAACTTCCACTCTCCAGGCGCTAAAATATGCCACTCTTCATCCTTAGTCAGAGGCCGGGTGGCGATCACTGTGACGATGTCGTCAGGAGTCGTCTCTTTATCAAAATCTATGACCACATCGGTATCGATGAGCTTAGCCTTACCGAAAGGAGCTTTGCGGGTGATATAACAGAGGTTATTGCTGCAATAGCTCATCAGGTGCGCGCCATCGGTCAAGATCATATTAAATACACCCAAGCAACGAATTTCATCGGCTAGCTTAGCGATAAATTGATACACGAGGCTGATATCTTCAGGCTCTTGCTCACCAAATTTGTCGACCACCTTCTCTAACAGCCAGCAAAATGCCAATTCACTGTCTGTATCACCCACAGGCTGAAACCTTGAGACGGTAAATTTGTCCTGATAGTCGCTCAATTGGCCGTTATGAGCATAGGTCCAATAGCGCCCCCAAAGCTCACGGGTGAACGGATGGGTGTTCTCTAACGACACACACCCCCGATTAGCCTGACGAATATGACTGACAACGACTTCACTCTTAATAGGATAGCTCTGAATGAGCTCGGCGATGTGGGACTCACTACTTGGATGAGCATCCTTAAACGTACGGCTACCTTTTCCTTCATAGAAGGTGATCCCCCAGCCATCCACATGGGGACCGGTAACACCACCTCTCTGAGCCAGGCCGGTAAAGCTAAATACAATATCCGTCGGCACATTAGCGCTCATGGCAAGGAGTTCACACATTAATTCAACCCTTTAATTACAGCTGTAATATTTAAATTCTAACGCATTCTAGCTATTTGAAGCAGAAAGTGTAATCTCGACGTTAATAATTTATCTAAACGTTTGTTTGAAATAAACCTTGTATTAAATTTCACATAGGTTTAAATTTTATGCGACACAGGTCAGACCACAACCTATAATTGTGATAATGATCAGAAAAATCTCTGGCCTCAGTTCAATATTCAGGTCGCACCTTAAGGAGAATAACAGTGACAAGCTTACTCTGGATCCTCGCGTTTCTTTTTGTGTTAGGCACACTCGCCTACCTAAGAGTTTCGTTGCTAACATCTAGCATCATTGCCGCAGTCGTTATGACTGTCGGTTCAGCAACTGAAGTCGTGAGTCCCCTATCGTGGATCATCTTCTTAGCCATCGCCTTGCCACTGAACATCAGTGCATTTCGTAAACATTTCCTTACTAAACCATTATTAAAGATCTATCGTGGCATCATGCCTGAGATGTCTTCGACAGAAAAAGAAGCCATTGCAGCCGGAACCACTTGGTGGGAAGCCGATCTATTTGCCGGAAATCCAGATTGGAAGAAACTCCACAACTATCCGGTAGCCAGATTGAGTGCCGATGAGCAAGCCTTCTTGGACGGCCCCGTTGAAGAGGTCTGTAAGATGCTCAATCAACATCAGGTTTCACACCAACTGGGTGATCTTCCCGCCGAGATCTGGCAATACCTGAAAGATAATGGCTTCTTCGCCATGATCATCAAGAAAAAATACGGCGGCCTCGAGTATTCGGCCTACGCGCAATCTCGCGTGTTGCAAAAACTTGCCGGTCTCAGCAGTGAACTGGCCTCAACGGTCGGCGTGCCTAACTCCTTAGGCCCGGGCGAGCTGTTACAACACTATGGCACCACCGAACAGAAAAACCATTATTTACCCAGACTCGCTCAAGGTCTGGAAGTCCCCTGTTTTGCCCTTACCAGCCCCGAAGCCGGTAGTGATGCAGGTGCCATCCCTGACTTTGGCATTGTGTGTAAAGGTCAGTGGCAAGGCGAAGAAATTCTAGGGATGAAGTTAACCTGGAACAAGCGCTACATTACGCTAGCCCCAGTCGCCACTGTGCTGGGGCTGGCATTTAAGTTACGCGATCCAGATCAACTACTGGGTGATAAGACAGAGCTAGGAATCACTTGTGCCCTGATACCTACCGATATGAAAGGTGTTGAAATTGGGCGTCGCCACTTCCCACTCAACTGTATGTTCCAAAATGGGCCAACCCGAGGCAATGAAGTCTTTGTGCCTCTGAGCTTTATCATAGGTGGCCCGAAAATGGCCGGACACGGCTGGCGCATGTTGGTCGAATGTCTGTCCGTGGGACGTGGCATCACCTTGCCTTCTAATTCAGCGGGTGGCATCAAGACAGCCGCTGTGGCAACTGGCGCTTATGCCCGTATCCGTCGTCAGTTTAAGCTGCCTATCGGCAAGTTTGAAGGCATCGAAGAGCCCATGGCACGTATTGGTGGTAACGCCTATCTGATGGATGCGGTGACCAGTCTAACCACAACGGGAATAGACTTAGGTGAAAAACCCTCGGTTATTTCTGCCATCGTGAAGTTCCACCTGACCGACAGAATGCAGAAGTGTGTGATTGACGCCATGGACATCCACGGCGGTAAAGGAGTGTGTTTAGGCCCGAATAACTACTTAGGTCGAGGCTATCAGGCAGCCCCTATCGCCATTACGGTGGAAGGCGCAAACATTCTGACTCGCTCTATGATCATCTATGGTCAGGGTGCTATTCGTTGTCACCCTTATGTGATCACCGAGATGGAGTCAGCATTCGATACCGATGCTAACCGCGGCCTCAATACCTTTGATTCAGCCTTGTTTGGTCATATCGGTTTTACCCTCAGTAATCTGGCCCGCAGTTTCTGGCTTGGAGTGACATCTTCGAGGTTCTCCAATGCGCCCTATGCAGATAAAACCAAACGTTATTATCAACAGATGAACCGCTTCAGCGCTAACTTAGCCCTGCTCTCGGATCTGGCGATGGCGACATTAGGCGGTGAACTGAAACGTAAGGAACGCATATCGGCAAGATTAGGCGACCTACTCAGCCAGCTCTATCTCACCTCTGCCACCCTTAAGCGTTATCAAGATGAGGGACGTCAGACTGAAGACTTGCCGCTAGTTCAGTGGGCCGTCGAAGATTCATTATATAAGTTACAGGACTCACTCGACGATCTACTCAACAACTTCCCTATGAGATTAGGCCTTGTCCTTCGAGGCATTATCTTCCCGTTCGGACGCCCACTCAAGCGACCTAGTGATGTGCTAGATCATAAAGTGGCGACCATAATGCAGACACCTTGTGCCAGTCGTGATCGCTTAGGTAAAGGTCAATTCTGGACCCCATGTGCAAATAACCCGGTCGGAGTACAGGAGCAGACCTTCATCGACATTATTGCCAGTGAACCACTGCATGCCAAGGTATCTAAGGCCGCGGATAAGCGTATTCCATTTATGTGGCTCGATAAAGTTGCCGCACAAGGGAAAGCCTTAGGTGTACTCACAGATGAAGAAGTTGCCCTGCTTGAACGCGCCGAGATCGGTCGCATGAAATCCATCAATGTGGATGATTTTGACCCGGATGAGTTGAAAGCCATGGCAATAGGCAAACAAAGCCATGAAAAGGCCGCTTAGAGTCACAAGATTTAATCAATAACCAGAAGGAGGCTCACGCCTCCTTCTTTATGTCTTCGATTTACCCACAAGGATGAGATACGCTTGACGACTCGCTGTTAGCAAATTCTTCAGGCACAAAAAAGCCCTCGTCTTTCGACGAGGGCTTGGTTGTTTGGCGGAGCGGACGGGACTCGAACCCGCGACCCCCGGCGTGACAGGCCGGTATTCTAACCAACTGAACTACCGCTCCTAACTTTTCTGCCTGACTATGCTGAGCTAACGGGATTCGAACCCGCGACCAAGGGCGTGACAGGCCGCCCATGTTTACAAATAGTCCTAACCAACTGAACTACCGTTCCACATCAAGTCGCGGTGATGATACGTAGCCGAGCATGCCGCGTCAATAGTTATTTTAAGCAGACAAACCGATCAGTTAAAAAATCAGCAGTTAGGCGTAAATCACTGCTTTCCCGGGGTGAAAAATGACTCACTAGCCTTTTCCCTCCTCAGGAGGATCTTCAGGCATGGTCAGATCAATTTCATCTAATGTCGGACCTAAGTCTTTCTCTTTCTCTTCATCTAGTCTTTTTTGAGTTGCGGCTAATGCCTCTTTTAAATTACGTCGCTTACGCCAGATGAGTAATCCCAGACTTCCCAATACCAATATTGTGACATTAACCGTTATTATCCAGAAAATAGCATCACCTTTGGCCTTCGTTTCTTCAATGGCCGCTTTCTTTGTCGCTCTGGCCGCCAACTCTTCGGCTGTCGGTGGCGGCTTAGGAGGCTCGATTAAATTAAAGAAGCGTTCAGGTAAGGCTAATACAATCTCTCGTCCGCCTAACGTTGTCGTTGCAGCCATCCCTTTGATTCTATAGCTACCGAAATCTGATACTTCCGGAAGGACAATCTCACTCTGTGATGATTCTAATCTGCTTAATGTAATGGGTAATTGAAGTCCGGCTGGACCGACTAATTCAAAATCTAAATGTGTCTCGGATAACTGCACCTCAGCTTCATCGACTTTTACATATAGCTTCCAGCGCCCGTCTAAAGGGTCTTCAGGTTCAAGAATTTCAATTTCAATCGGGATAGGTGATAACATGAACTTAAACTGGCTTTCTCTGGAAAACACATTATTACGCACCTTGACTTGAAAGGTATAGTGGCCCCATGGCTGATTTAAATTGATTTTCCCGGTGAAAATACCGTCATCTGGCCGTTCATCTAAACCTTCGCCATAATCTTTATATAAGCCAACGACCAGAGTACCCGCAGCGAAATTTTCATCACTAGGCAGGCGTTCACTGATGAAACGAGCGGTCCATTCGACTAAGTAATCTAGCCCCGGCATTCTTAAACGCTGTTCATCTCCCAATAGCTGAGCCGTCACTTTTAAGCGTTCACCTTGAAATAAGGGTTGGGGTAATGCTTCGACCTTGATGCCCAGTTTAGAGATTTTTTGAATCTTAGAGCCTTCTACAACTCTGCCTATGAGTTGCCAGGGCCCTGGCATAGGCTTATGTATGGTCACGATATCACCGCTCAAACCATCGACCCATTGCACCTCTTTCGGATGCCGACTGGCATACCACTTGCTGCCATCGGGTAAAACGATGACGACTGGAGAACTGCCATATTGGCGTTGAATAAACAGGGTGAGACTATCGACCATATGATCGATTCTAAAGCGATTCTTCAATACACTGGCTTCACTAGAAGGCACAACATCGGCTAACACAAATGTAGAAAACACCGTGCTTAGCATCATGACTAACGCGGTTAATGCTTTTTTGCTCGAAACAAAATGTTTAGCACTCATAAAGATGACGTCTGTCCTCGTCGAAAAAGTTAGCAATTGGAATATACAGTGTCGGATACTTGGTTCTGATGCTATTTATAGGGCGACCTATAAGAAAATGCCCTTATTCTCTATTTGATATCACACTGTGCCAGTGACTTAATCACGCCAGGCACAGAGTCCGCCCTTAGCCACGATATCGAGACGCGCTTCGTGCTTAGCTAGTTCATCGGCCGATGCCGCGATCACTTTAAGTTTGGTGCGCTCTTGACTTAATCGTATGATGCCACCAGCACCTCCGCTGTCGCCTGAAAGATTAAGCTTAGTCTGCCCACCGGTCATCAGCAGATAGACATCGGCTAAGATCTCCGCATCTAATAATGCACCGTGGAGTTCGCGACGTGAATTATCTATGCCATAACGCTTACACAGGGCATCGAGATTGTTTTTCTGACCAGGATGCAGAAATTTCGCAATCGCTAAAGTATCCAGAATGGCACAGATATCGGCAGTCTTAGGTCCTTTTGGCTGCAATAAACCAAACTCATGATCCATAAAACTGATATCGAACGACGCGTTATGGGCCACGACTTCGGCACCATCAATAAACTCGATAAAACTCTGTGCTATCTCGGCAAATTTTGGCTTATTCGCGACATATTCGTTGGAAATACCATGGACTGCAATGGCTTCTTCATCGATGAGCTGTTGTGGATTGATATATTCATGATAATGACGACCGGTCAAACGACGGTTAATAACCTCGACGCAGCCAATTTCTATGATTCTATGTCCTAGAAAGATAGCTCCTGCGCCCTGGTTCATACCTGTGGTTTCGGTATCGAGAATAACTTGACGTTTTGCACTAGACACTATGTTCATAAATTTGCTAACACTTCTTAAGTTTTTGGGTATACTCGCCCACTAATCTGTCTATGGTAACAACTTGATGTTAAAACCGCTCTCTATATTTACCGATGGATCCTGTTTAGGAAATCCAGGCCCCGGAGGTTATGGGGTGGTGATGCAGTACAAATCACGAATCAAAGAACTCTCCGACGGATTCCTATTAACCACCAACAATAGAATGGAATTACTGGCGCCTATCATCGCATTGGAAGCCTTGAAAGTGCCCTGTAAAATCGTGCTCACCAGTGACAGTCAATACATGCGACAGGGCATAACTCAATGGATCCACGCTTGGAAGAAAAAGGGCTGGCAAACTGCCGCGAAACAACCGGTAAAGAATGTGGATCTCTGGAAACGTTTAGATGCAGCCACAGCCTCCCATGAAATAGAGTGGCGCTGGGTTAAGGGTCATGCGGGTCATGTAGAAAATGAACGCTGTGACACTTTAGCCAGAGTGGCCGCCGAAGCCAAGCCGACTCAGGAAGATATAGGTTATCCGGTTTAAGCCAGAGCTGATTGCTAAGCCGACAAGTTATTAAAATTGGTACAGAAGGCGATAAACGCATCGCATAACGGGGTAAAGTTTCGGCTCTTATGATGGATGCGATAAAACTGTCTGGTTAACTCGAGTCCTTCAACCTCGATAACAGCCAGCTCCTTGCGACTCAGCTCTTTTTCAAGGGTCAATTCGGACAGCACGGCCAGGCCGGCTCCTTGCTTGACCGCTTGTTTTATCGCATCGGGCGTACTGAAGCTGAATCTTTCTATGGGCTGCATATCCAGTGCATTGGCCGCACTGATAAAATAATCTCGGGTACCTGAGCCCTCTTCCCTCATCACCCAAGGTTGCCCACGTAATGCCACGGGTTTAACCCGTTTTCCCGCTAAGGGATGCGCCGTGTGACAGAAAACAAGCAAGTTATCCTTATGCCAAGCCTCCACTTTAATGCGGCTATCGAGGCACTGTCCCTCGATAAACCCGACTTCAGTTCTGAACTCCAACACAGATTTTATCACGGCTTGAGTATTATCAATATCGAGATCTATGTAGGCGCTGGTATGTTGCTGGCAGAAAGCCACCACACTTTTTGCCATCAAGTAATTACCGATTGTGGAGCTAGCACTGACATTTAACGTGCCACTGAGTTCGGCCTCCGAAGAGGAGAACAGATGCTCTATCTGCTCTAGCTTCTGTAACGCCTCGGTGGCCAAGGGCAGTAAGAGGCTCCCCTGAGAATTCAACCTTAATCGGTTACCTACCCGCTCAAACAATCTAGCATCGAGTTGCTTCTCTAATTCAGACAGTGCCATGGAGGTCGCTGGGGCCGATAAGTTCATCATTGCGGCGGCTCTGGCAACTTGGCCACTGCGGGCGACGGCTTCAAATATTGATAATTGCTTCAGTGTTATTCGCATTTAAATTCTACTACATCTATTGAGTGGAATTGGTATATCCAGTTCTTCCCGCCGAGGGTGCCGCAGTCCAATTAGGCTGACGGACTTTCTGCCTTTCATGTATCCGTGTCAATGGCGTCTCTAACTTACGAGCGACGATCAGATAAACGCTACCGGTTCCGGGCAACCAGGCCTTCAAAGCGTTTTGCCAGATACTTTGTTGGCGTATTTCACTCAGCAGATGATGATGAATGATGCGCTCATCAGCCACCACTTGGTAACCCAATAATCCAAGCCAATCTTTGACTCTCGACGGCGTAAAGAAGCGACCACACCAGGGGAGTTTATCTTGGTACTTAGGCAGAACTTTACCAATAAAAGCCGGACTCAAGGGATTAAACCCCACAATAAACAGATATCCACCGGATATTAGCACTCTGTCTGTTTCACGCAGTAACTTATAAGGGTCATATTCAAACTCGAGCAACATGTTCATAACGACGGCATCGATGACCCCGTTCTGTATGGGTAGCGCATTAAACTCCGCGCGCAAAGTTGCACCATCACCATCGAACAGAGAAAACTGGCGACCGATAGGCAAACCAGGCATTTTTAATTCAGCGCTTAAGGGACCAAGGCTTAACATATGGTAGCCAAACACTCTTGGCCACCATGATGCAAGCTCTTGCTCTACACTCGCCTTGATATTTTCTCCATTAGGCAATTGCGACCACGTTCGAGGTACCAATACCTTCATGTCATTAAACAAGCAGTACTCCCTTGGTTGATGCTGCGACTCTGGCTAATATACCTGACTAAACTACAGTGGTATAATTATAGGGTTATTAACTCCATTAAAACGTGAATCTGTAAACTTCGCAATAAATTTACTTGATTAACTGAAGCTCTGCCCTCAGTGTGGAAATTACCAGCAGATAAGATGAGACACATATGCAAGCAATTGAATTTTCGGAATTAAAAATCACCCTATTAGCCGCATTCAATGATAATTATATCTGGATTATTGCACAAAATGGCAATCAGTCAGTGTACGTCGTCGACCCGGGCGATGCCCAAGTCGTCATAGATTATCTAGACACGGAGCAATTACAACTCGCGGGTATCTTAATAACACATCACCACCATGATCACACTGGCGGCATCGCTAAACTGTTAGCATATGCTGGGCAGCAGATTGAAGTATATGGGCCCGATAGTGAGAACATTGCCAATCTCAATAATCCCATCTCCACCAATAGCCAGATTCAGACTCATATCAAGCTAAAACAATTCAAGCTAAGGGTCGATATTATTCCTTTGCCCGGTCATACATTAGGCCATATAGGCTATTTGATGGCGGGTGAGCTTTTTTGTGGCGATACCTTATTCAGCGGCGGGTGTGGCAGACTCTTCGAAGGTACTCCTATGCAGATGCACGACTCTTTAATGACATTGTCCCGGCTTCCAGCTGAGACCCGAGTCTATTGCGCCCATGAATATACTTTAGCCAATCTGGACTTTGCCCTCTCGGTGGAGCCGACTAACCCCGAGCTAATCCAATACCATGAGCTTTGTCTGCACAAACGAAATAAGCAAGTAGCAACCATTCCAACCAGCATAGCCACAGAACGTAACATCAATCCTTTTCTACGTTGCAATGCCGATACGATTAAGGCCTCAGTTAATCAACATTTCATGAAAAATGCGTCAGATCCTGTGGACACCTTTGCCCTTCTAAGGCAATGGAAAGACAATTTCTAAAAAACAGCTTACAATGCAGCGCTAAATAAGTCCCCTTTTCGAGTGTTTCAACATAGAGGGACAGAGAATTAAGGAATTATTTTTCGATGCGCATACCAAACATTGTCCTAGCAGGGAGTATTGTGCTGCTTTCAGGCTGTCAGTCAGTCTCTGAAGAACACAATACTCAAGCTATACCCATTCTACCTATGATCTCGCCTGAAGAAGTCATTGAAGCAAAAGTTGAAGTTGCAGAAGTCACCGATGTCTGGCAAAGGATCCGCCTGGGTTTATCATTCGATGTGCCAGAGCACAAGTTAATCACTCAATATCGTGACTGGTACATCAAGCACCCACAACACCTCAAGACAGTATCGGAACGTGCCACCCCTTTCCTCTATTTAATCGTCGAAGAAATTGAGAAGCGTGATCTGCCTATCGAACTGGCCCTTCTTCCCATCGTTGAGAGTGCATTCGATCCTTTCGCCTATTCACATGGCGCCGCATCTGGCTTGTGGCAGTTCACTTCACCCATGGCAAGACATTTCGGTCTGCAGATGAATTGGTGGTATGACGGTCGCAGAGACGTTCCCGCCGCAACCATTGCCGCCTTAGATATGCTCGAATACCTGTATAAGAAGACGGATGGTAACTGGCTTTATGCCATCGCGGCATACAACACAGGTGAAGGACGTGTGATAAACGCCGTTAAGAAGAATAAGCGCAAAGGAAAACCTACCGACTTTTGGTCATTAGCTCTACCGACAGAAACACAGCGCTATGTCCCTCAACTTCTCGCATTAGCCGATGTCATCAAGAACGCGGACAAGTATGGAATAGAACTCTACCCGATAGACAATCAAGCCAATATCCAAGTGATCGATGTGGGTAGTCAGATAGATCTCGCACTCGCTGCCGGATTTGCCGATATGACCACATCCGCATTACATAAGCTCAATCCTGGATATAACCGTTGGGCAACGGCACCCAATGGCCCGCACAACCTAGTATTGCCTGTAGACAAGGTGGCAAAATTCAAATTAGCCATGGCAGATACAAACGCGGACGACAGGTTGCACTGGGAACGCTACCAGATAAAATCAGGTGATAGTTTAGGCCTGATAGCCCAGCGTTATCGCACCACACCTGCGGCGCTTCGTGCTGTCAATGACATTAAAGGCAATACCATCATAGCTGGGCGTCATCTACTCATCCCAGTAGCGGCAAACGATCTGGAACAATACGCCTTCAGCCTAGCTCAAAGAGTAAAGTCAATACAAAATATTAGCCGTGGTAGCGAAAAAATTGACTATATCGTTAAGTCGGGTGACTCATTCTGGAAAATTGCGCAAGCCCATAAAGTTAACACTGCGCAGCTAGCCCGTTGGAATAATATGGCACCAAAAGATACCCTTAAAATAGGCCAGAAATTAGCGATTTGGACAGGCAGTAAAAATAATTCATCAGTCACCCGCAAGGTGCATTACACGGTGCGTAACGGAGATTCTTTGGCGCGCATAGCCTCAAAGTTTAAAGTCAGCATCAATGACTTGGTTCGTTGGAATGCATTAGAAAAATCTAAGTACATTCAGCAAGGCCAAAAAATAAAGCTCTATGTCGATGTAACCAAGGTGCGTGCCTAGCTCATATTTGCAGATACTCGTGATCACATAAAGATAACTGCAACCACTGCAGTTATCTTTCCCTTTCTGGCGGCTTGCTATCGAGTAACCCCAAAATATCCTCGTTTAACTGTTATCCATAAATCAAACACACCCTTAACTAAACCGATATCTATCACACCTGGATAATAAACATATAACATACATCTTATAACTTGTTGATTATCACAGTTTTCAACAGCGATAAACATAATAATCATCCCCTTAAAGCACCTCAATCGGCTAAAGGATATTATGGATAGCGGCCAATACACTCACGAAAAAGAAGTGATCTTCCCTGATGGGTATAAAATACTATCTACGACTAACTTAGATAGTTCGATTACCCACATTAATGAAGATTTCACCAAGGTCTCAGGCTATGAAGCGCAAGAGCTCATCGGCAAGCCTCATAATGTGATCAGGCACCCAGATATGCCCAAGGCAGCATTTAAAGATATGTGGCAATCCATTCAGGATGGCAAGAATTGGATGGGGCTAGTAAAAAACAGATGTAAAGATGGTGGCTATTATTGGGTCAATGCCTTTGTAAGCCCAATAAAGGTCAATGGCAAAGTCGTTGAATACCAATCAGTCAGAACCAAACCTGATCCATTATTAAAGGAAAGAGCGAGTCATTGCTATAAAGCGATCAACGCGGGGAAATTACCAAAAGCAAAAAATACATTTAGCATAGTGACCTCATTATTCATTGCTTGGATCACCAGTATTAGCTTAATGCTCATCGCCAGCCAACTCAAAACGTTATCCTCAAGCATCTTGATATTGTTCGCACTATTTTGTTTTCTATATCCTTTACTCAAATTAAACAGAAGGTTCAACTGTATTTTAACTATGAGTAAGAAAATTCAAAATAACGAGTTAAGCCAAATAATTTACACTGGCTATGTCGATGAACTATCACATATTGAGATGAGTTTAAGAATGAAGACGGCTGAGAGTTTATCTATCATAGGACGAGTTAAAGACTCATCAGAGGCATTAACTCTGCAGATGGACGAGAACAGCCAACAAAATATTAACAACCAAGATCTGTTAGAAGAACAATCTGAAAATTTGGATCAAATCGTGGTTGCCATAGGTCAAATGAACAGTGCTGTCACTGACATCGCTCGTAACACCACACACTCTAGCGATGAGATTTCGGCGCTCGTCAAACAAATAGAATTAACAGAAATCGCCCTAACACGGAGCCAGGAGGCAACCTCTGAAATAGCTCAACTGCTAGATGATTCACAAACGTCTATTTCAACATTGGAGATCCAATGCAAGCAAGTTAACTCGGTTCTCGAGGTTATTGAGGCCCTCGCCGAGCAAACAAACTTACTGGCACTCAATGCAGCGATTGAAGCGGCTCGTGCCGGGGAAGCCGGACGAGGGTTTGCTGTTGTAGCCGATGAAGTCAGAAGTCTAGCGAATCGCTCCCAAACATCGGCAAAAGAGATACAAATAATCATAGATACCTTAGGTAAAACAACATCCCAAGCGGTATCAAAAATGAAACAGAGTCATCTCTTGACTGAAAAGAGTGTCGAATCAGATCAAATGCTAAGTGATAGTCTCCAATCGGTCAGCCACTCTCTAATGAATATTGTCGCAAATGGTGAGCAAATAGCAGTGGCTTCAGAGGAACAGGCAACGGTGATAAACCAGATCTATGGCAACGCTCAAGAGCTAGCTGCCGCTACTTCTAGATTAAATGATGGTTGTGAAAATACGGCACTGAGCAGTCAGAAAATAAAAATACAGTGCAGAAGACAATTAGACTTAGTCAATCAATTTGATAGCCAACGCTAAAAAGATATATAAAAAGATGCCAAGAAATTCAACTAAACACCTTGGCATCAATAAAATTGATAGATTATAGCTATTCTCTTAATCTTGCCCCAACCTATGATATAAAGTTAATTGAGATATGAATCAAGAGATAATCGTGTATCTGACATTGCTTGCTGACTAGACTCAGTTGCATGTCCAACGTAAACCCCCACTAAGCTATAACCTTTCCCCTTAATTTGGGCTAATACATCTTTAGGCAGAGTAAATCTCACTGGAATCACTTTGCCAGCGGGTATCACCACGTCACGTAGCGCCTGAGTAAACATCATGGTATCGGACCAGGCCCAGATTTTATTTCCTTGCGGGTCCAATAAATGAAGATCTGCCGTCATACCCGAGCGATACTGAATTGGCACAGCGAAACTCTGATTGTTGCTGATAATGAGTGACACAGTAAAACCCGTTTTCAATGAGACTTGTAACTGTCCGGATAACAATCCTTTATCCATCTTGCCCTCCGCTTTTTCAACATCTTTAGCCAATTTATAGGACTCGGTAGACGTTAATGATGAAGCATCGATTCCAGCGGGCTCCGCTTGGACAACTGATTGCGGTTTAACTTGAGTAGGGGTAACTGCTTGCGATACTTCTTGAGAGCAAGCAGATAAGGCCATAAGCCCAACAGAAACACAGAATAATTTATTCATTAAAAGCCACCGAATATCTTTAACAGACTATCTTTGAGCTTATCTTGCACCTTCTCTACCTCTTGTTTCAATTTAGCGTCAAACAATCCCGCGGTGTCTAAAGCAAATTTGGGTTCCGACATGGTGCCAGTAATTAAGAATGGAATTTCAATACCATAGAGTAGGTCTTTATCTCCTCCACCCTGTCCTTCGAGGGAACCCACCACTGCAGTGGTTAATTGATAATCCAGCGCCTCGGAGATGATGTTGGCAGTTCCAGCCCCCGAAAGCCTGATTAACGGAGAGGACATCAGCAGATCCGGATTAGATACGACGCCCTTGACGACCGAAAAAGACCCGGTCATTGAGGTGAAGTCGGTTTTCTTTTCAGATGAACTTGTAGATGATGATCCACCACTGAGCTTTGCCTGGGCCGCTCTGATCATTTGCGGAATATTCACTCCGTATAGGGCACCGTCCGCAATCTCAAACTTACCTTTAGCGGCAATATTCTTCTTGATATTATCGGCAAGCAGGCTCCTGCCCTTGCCTTTAACACTGAAGTTTGCCGTCCCCGCCAACAGATCGACATCAGCCGCATCTTTCAAGAGTTCACGGATCTGAACGCCTGTAACCGATTTTTCAAAACTGTAACTGGGTACGGCTTGGCGACCATCGAGACGGGCAGTGACAGCAATTTTGCCGCCATAGAGATCGGCATTAAGCTGCTTAAGATTGAGAATGCCATTCTTCAACGTTAGCGCCATAACCCAATTGCTGGTCATCATATTTGCAGCCTTGATGGATTTTGCCGTCAGCGCCAAGGTGAGATCGAGAGACTTCATGGCAGTTAAATCTGGCTCAACTTGAGTCGCCTCAGCTTGACTCTTCTCCTTGGCCTTGTCAGCTTTATCTGTTTGTGGCAGCAATTTATCCAGATCTATGTCACCCAAATCTAACGTAGCTATGATTTGAGGCACTTTATGACCATAAGCGATATCCACTTTACCTTTGGCCTGGATGTCGCCTGCATTTAATTCATCCAAGATGAGATGAACTTGCTTGGTCTCTAGCAAGATTTCCAGCTGGGTTAACAATGAGATATCTAACTTCTTATTGGGGATTGCCTCACCGGCTATCGCGTTAGTTATCTTAAAATCTTTAACTTGAATCTGAGTCATGTCTTGGGCGACTCTGATTGAGCCCTTACCCTGACTCATTAGTGTCATATCAGGCATTTCAGCACTGAAGCTATACTCGAGAGTCGCAAACTCCCCCAAGGAGAACTTCCCAAGGGTTAAATAATCCAGGCTAAATACTTGTTCGGTCCCGGCTTGTTTATCTGAGATTCGAATTTGTGTATTAGTGATCGAGACGCCACCAATATCCAAACTCGATAAACTGCCCGATAAAGCAGTAGTATCATTAAGTTGAGCCGATTTATCTTCCGTGGCTGAAGTCTGTAAACCATCGAAGCTGGTGCGTCCATCTTTGCGGGTTTCCAGATTGACGACCAAGCCATCGAGATTTAATTTAGCAATCTCTACTTGTTTGCTAAATAAAGGCAAAAGCTCTACTTCCGCAACTATCTTGCTCACCTTTAACATAGAGACATTATCGAATCCCTTAGGATTAGATAATGTAATATCTCCAAGTTCGATACCTATGCTCGGAAAAAATGTCCATGTGAGATCTTTTGCTATGATGAGATCGCGCCCTGTTTGCTTCTTTACCGCATTGACGATTTCAGATTTAAAATCATTTGGATCAAAAACCAGGGTCAGATAGGCCACGAGACTCGCGAACATGAGGAATAAGACAACAAAAAACCATTTAACAATTTTCATAACAGGTTCCATCCAAATAGCTGAGATAAATTTATAGCAAGCGAGAGAGGTCGAGTTCGGTATTGGCGATCCCGATACCATTTTCATCAGAATATAACATCATACCCGGTGTGATTATAATGTTATCCATTGAAATCATACAATTGACTTCACCTACGCCTTTCTTTTGTGTTTTTATCGGGTTAGTACCAATGGCTTTGATGCCTATATCCATCAGTTTCAACGCACCGACATCTCTGACACATCCATTGATAACAATACCTTCCCAACCATTTTCAACTGCACTCAAGGTGATTAAGTCACCGAGTAGAGCCCTGTTAATCGAAGCTCCGCCATCGACGAAGAGTACCTTACCTTTACCTTCTGTTTTAAGGATCTCTTTTACTTTTGAGTTATCTTCAAAACACTTAATAGTAACCAGCTCACCCCAAAATATTGTACGCTTGCCGTATTGCTGGTATTGAGTCGTTAACAAAACCAGTTCATTATTAAAATAATCGAATAAATCAGGTAGCAGATCCTTCATCTTATGCTCCATTGAATAAAATTAAAGATTACTCCTTCACTATTACGACAACAAGAATATCCTGAAACATTTACCTACTTTAGCTTTTATATGATCAAATGCCTTTGAGAGCCGGAACAAAAAGTCTATAATTAGCTATTATTGGAACGTAATACTACTGTCCTTCTTACCCACTCGAGATAATTGAACTTTAATGCTTGATAACAATGACTTACAAGATGCCATTGCGGCTTTAGATGAATACGGCTTCGATAAAAAACACTCGAGTGATTTATCTCAAGCTCGAAATAAACAGCAGATGACTAAATATATCGATTCGCTTGATTATAGTTTACGTCGTTTACTCATATTACAAGATACGGTAGAAGACTTGGTTGCAAAGAAGAAGCACCAAATAACCCAACATGAAAACATTCAAACTTATAAAACTAAAGTCATCAATATTTCCAGACAATTCAACATCTCATATGACGACGTTGTGCAAGTCATGGTTAATTTAAAAAACCAGACAAATTAATTTATCTGGTTTTTAGTTCTCTTTCTCACCCAGTAACATATTATCGATACTCATAAGAGCAAACTGGAACATGAATGTGGTCGCGAGTATGGATAAACCCAACATAAGAAACAGGCAACTCGAGATTTTTACCTTTCTAAAAAGGCTAATAATCATGTCTATTGATAATCCTTAAGAAATTTGTGGAAAAATAATTTACCGATATAACTTTTAGTGAATATCTGGGACAACTTTTTGCCTATCGGCAACCTTAATGTCAATAACCCGATAACAATTAAGATATAGATACTGGGCTCGATGATTTCGGACTTCACCGACCAATAGAAGTGAATAGGCACTAAGATGGCAACCAGATAAACCCAGTTATGTAATTGCTGCCAACGTCTGCCCATTTTCTTTCTGATGACTTTTAATGAAGTAATAGACAAGGCAATGAGAATCAGATAAGCCACAGCCCCAACTAATATGTAGGGGCGCTTAAAGATCTCCTGAAACAAGAGTGACCATTCGAACAAGAGATCTAAACTGATAAAGGCCAGAATATGTAAACTGGCATAGGTAAACACATAGAGGCCGATTAGACGGCGTGTCTGCATCAATATCCCCTGTTTGAAGCGACGTGCTAAAGGAGAGATCATCAGTAGGATCACTAAGGCATTGAGGGCACCGACTCCGGTATAATGAATGATGTACTGCACAGGGTCCCCCCCAGCATCACCTGAGGCTACGGATATAACCAGATAAGCGATAGGCCATAAGGCGACCAGATGCATGACGGCTTTCAGCCAAAAAAGATGTTTCGAAGTTAACCGCATTATTTCTCCAACTGTATCACTAATACCATTCCATATAAGTATCTGGCCAGTTCAGAGACTCTCAGTTTTTTCAATTCAAGGCGCATTGATGAGGAAATGGTTATTCCCTTTTAAGTCAATGTAACACAGAAGTGGAAACGCTGAGAGCCTCACGCAGTGCGGGTTTCAAAGCCCTTTATGCTACGTTGAATGTTCTCGATATAGAATAACTATTAGCTTCAAACATTCGCCTTGCCTACAGCGCTTTGAACTCCCGCTGAATGATCAGATACTTACTCGGAATGGTATAAGCCTATCACCGCTATTGTTTATCGCCTGCTGCATTTTCTGACTAGAAATATCTTGTTAAATCTAACCCCGAATATAAATCTGCCACTTGCTCCCCATAGCCATTAAACTTTTGCGTGTTAATCCGCTTGGCCGAAAACAGGCCTCCCTCTCCAATGCGCCTCTCGGTAGCCTGAGACCAACGTGGATGGTCGACATTTGGATTCACATTGGCGTAAAAGCCATATTCATGAGACGCAAGCTGATTCCAGCTAGTGGGTGGCTGTTTATCCATGACGCGGATCCTGACGATGGACTTAATACTCTTAAAGCCATACTTCCAAGGCACAACCAAACGTATTGGCGCGCCATTTTGAGGCGGTAAGGTTTTGCCATATAAGCCAACCGCCATGAAGGATAATGGGTTCATCGCTTCGTTAATGGTTAAGCCTTCGACATAGGGGTAATGGATCCCGCCGCCCATTAAGCGACTCTTCTGACCGGGCATCTGCTCGGGATCAAACAAGGTCTCGAAAGCCACATGAGTAGCATGACTCTTCACCCCGGCCTTTTTCAACAAGCTAGCAAGAGGAAATCCCACCCAAGGCACCACCATAGACCAAGCTTCGACACAGCGAAGACGATAGGTACGCTCTTCCAAGGCTATCATCTGCGTTAGATCGTCTAAATCTAAGGTCAAGGGACGCTCGACTTCTCCTTCGATGACAAGCTTCCAAGGATCGACACTTAGCCCTTGAGCATTTTCAGAAGGATCCTGTTTACTGGTACCAAACTCATAGAAATTATTGTGAGTGGTGATTTTATTGAACGGCGTTGTCGTCCCATTCCCGGTAAAACTCAAGTTTGAGGTATAAGTTAACGGTGAAGTAAGAAATTGAGATGGTTTCTTGTCACCAAAGAGATCGAAGATTCCGGCCTGAACTTGGCCTGGAATACTCGCACCTAAGGCGCCAAGCCCCAAAGCCTTGATGATTCGTCTACGGTCATTAAACACAGCTTCCGGCGTCACATCTGAATCTTTAAGCTCCCATGGGGCTTTTTGTCTTATACCTTGGGTAAACTTCATCTATACAGTCCCTTTTGAATGTTAAGCGGTAAAAATCACACACAAGTATTAGACAGGAAAAAGTAACAAAAAATTTCCTAAAATCTCAGTTAACTTAATCTATATTCATCTGATGTTAGAAGTTAACCTTATCACATCGGCTTTTAAACGCTCATCTCCCCCCCACAACCGCGAGTCAACATATTAACAACATACGATTAAGAGTTATTCATTTACGCTAAATACTGCAAGATGCCACTTGAAGATAGTCATCTTGCATGAGAGTCTATTCGCTTCATTCTTTATGGCCACCTTCTTATGCCAACAAATCTACCTCTGTCACTGCCCGAAATCATCGTATTGAGTGCGATCGCTTTTCTGTTTCTTCTCATCGGCGCCTTATTGAACCAACGTCTGACTCGACAGAGGTGGCAAGATGTTAAAAAGCAACTTGCAGACCAACACCAACACACGTTAGATGAAATCCAAATTGAGATCGGCCACAGGGATTCATTGCTACTAGATAAAGAAGCACAGATAGAAACCTTATACGCTAAGGTCGAGAAAAATCTCAGCGCCTTAGGGCAAGCTCAAGCCGAATCGAGTCGTCTGCCTCAATTAGACCGTCAACTGCAAGAATCTCAGCGAAAACTGATGGAAACCCAGCTATCCCTATCAAAATCCAATGCCATGCAACAGACCTTAACCGTCAAATTTAGTACGCAGCAACAAGCTCTGGAAGATAAAGTCTCTCTATTAGAGAGTGTGGAAATCCGTTTAAAAATCCAATTTGAGAATCTCGCCAATAAGATTTTTGAAGAACGCAGTGAGAAGTTGCAGAGCCAAAGTACTCAGCATTTAGATGCGGTGTTAGCCCCTTTTAAACAACAGCTTGAGGGATTTAGGAAACAAGTTCAGGAATCTTATACTATTGAACAATCCGAGCGCAGTGCATTCAGGCACCAGCTGGAATCACTCAAAGCCCTCAACCAGCAGATGAGTCAAGACGCTGTCAACCTCACCAGGGCACTCAAGGGTGACAATAAACAACAAGGTAACTGGGGAGAGGTCATTTTAGAGCGTGTATTACAAGAGAGTGGTTTGCGAGAGGGTCATGAGTATGACACCCAAACTGAGCTTAAAAATGATGAGGGTAAGCGCTTTAAGCCCGATGTCATCGTTCATCTGCCTGAAAATAAAGATGTCGTCATCGATGCTAAGATGTCATTGGTCGCCTATGAGCGGTATTTCAATAATGATGATGATATCAAAGCACAGGCGCTTAAAGATCATGTCCTCTCTATCCGGGGTCACATTAAAGGATTGAGCCAAAAAAACTATCAAAAGCTTCATGGGCTAACCAGCCTGGATTACGTGCTCATGTTTATCCCCTTGGAGCCGGCATTTTTACTCGCACTGGAACATGACCCTAGCCTGGTGAACTATGCCTTAGAGCTCAACATCATGCTGGTCAGCCCTACCAATCTTTTAGTTGCATTAAGGACAATTAACAATATTTGGCGCTATGAATATCAAAATCAAAACGCTCAACGTATCGCCAAACAAGCAGGAAAGATATACGATAAACTGTGCGGTTTTATCGAAGATATGGAGAAACTCGGTAGGGCCATCGAAGGCGCAGAGAAAAGCTATGCCAACGCCATGAACAAGCTCTCAAGTGGTAAAGGAAACTTAGTCAGACAAGCCCATCAGATGCAGCAATTAGGTGTGGATACCAGTAAAAAAATCGATCAGCGCTTATTGGATAGCGCATTATCAGACTATCCAGAACCTGGGGCCAAATTGAATTAGTCAGTCAACAGATGATCTCCTGATAAATATGGATATTAAAGGAAGATGCGATGCATAAGCAGTTTAACGGCGTGTTAAAATCCTTGTTTTTTTATACCAGCCTGAGCCTGTTCTTGATGGCGAGTTCGGTGGTTAACCCAGCTCATGCCAGTGATTACACTGCCGAGCAACAAACGTACTTAGAGGCAAGAAAAGCGCTAAAAAACAATCAGTTAGCGAGATATAACAAATTACGTAAGCAACTCGATGACTACCCTCTGACCGTCTACCTGGATTTTAATTCCAATATCAATGGCATTCTGACTCATAAAGGTAGCAAAGCCAGAGCAGAGATTGACCAATTTAAAGATACTCCCCTATTTAACACGGCTAGATATCGCTATTTAATGACAACTGGCGCCAAGCAGCGTTGGGATGACTTCTTAATGGTCAGCCCAAGCAGACCCAATAACACCATTTTACAGTGTTATTTCTACCGTGCTAAGTTGGCTGCAGGCGATAAAGCAACCGCGTTTAAAGGCGCTCAATCACTCTGGCTCTATGGTAAATCGAGGCCAGAAGAGTGTGATCCGCTCTTTCAGCTCTGGCAAAAATCGGGTTATCGCACTCAAGAGATGCTCTGGTCGCGTATGTTCCTCAGTTTTAATGCCAATCAACACGGATTACTGACTTATCTATCCAGAAAAATCACTGCAACA
>NZ_ABIC01000055.1 GCF_000172075.1 Shewanella benthica KT99 | reverse complement strand
ATTTTATTGAATAAAACTGTAAAATCTGGCCCCATGTTTGCTACAAGGATGGATCCTTGCAGCAAGAGCAATAAACCATAAATAACCATTATACAATGGAAAAGAACTTAGGTTCTTGGGAGCACTTAAATATGAAAAAAACGCTAATCTCTGCATCTATAGCATCAGTTTTAACTCTGGCATCATTCGGCGCACTAGCCGAGGGACCTAACTTCTACGGTCGTCTGGATCTATCTGTGACTGACTCAGATACAGGCGCTACCACTCAAGAAGGCAAAGACGGTACTGTACTGGAAACAAACTTCTCACACGTGGGTGTCAAAGGTAGCGAGACTATCGCTAACGGTTTCGACATCATCTACAAGATGGAATTTCAAGTTGAGAACACTTCTACAAATAAAGACGTATTTAAGGCGCGTAACACGTATTTAGGTCTTAAAACCGAAATGGGTACCGTACTCGTCGGTCGTAATGACTCAGTCTTCAAGCAAGCCGAAGGCGGAATCGATCTATTCGGTAACAGCAACGCTGATATCGACCGTTTGGTTGGTGGTCAGACTCGTGCTGCCGATGGCGTCTGGTACTACTCGCCAAAAATTGCTGGCTTGGTCACGTTGAACGCCACTTACCTAATGGAAGATAACTACACCAACGATGCAAACAAGACTTCTTACGAAGACCAGTATGCATTAAGTGCGACTATCGGTGACAAGAAGCTAAAAGCACAAAGCTATTATGCAGCTATAGCTTACAACACTATCGGTGGCATAGATGCTTACCGCGCCGTGGGTCAAGTTAAGCTAGGTGACTTCAAAGTAGGCGGTCTGTTCCAAAACACAGAAAGCCAGACAAATTCAGATCAAGAAGGTAACTCTTACTTCGTCAACGTATCTTACAACCTAAACGGCGTTAACCTAAAAGCTGAATACGGTAAAGATGAAGCTGGTTTCGGTAAGTACTACAAGAACATCACAGATACCGATGGTTCTGACGTCAATGTTCAGGTGATCACTATCGGTGCCGACTATAAGATCGCTAAATCGACTCTGATATATGGCCACTACGCTATGTACGAAGGCGACCATAAAATAGGTACAGGTACAGTTGACCTAGAAGACGACAACATCTTCACTGTCGGTGTACGTTACAACTTCTAATCGGTGAGCCCATGGCTCTAAAACGATTTAAAATTTAACGTAATAAAAAAGCGACCTGATGGTCGCTTTTTTGTTGCCTTAGAAAAAGAGATAATTAAGAGGGCGGCCTACGAGAACGCAGAAAAGCAGCTACGAGAACGTGACTTCGTCACTGCTAGAACGGCTAGAAAGCGCCTCCGAGGGCGGGCTTCGCCCTGCGAAAAAAAGCTTTAGCTCTTGTCTCGTAGCCAACTTGTTGGCGTCCTAGAAGTGAGTTTACGAACGAACTCGAAGCGTAGCGTTCTAGGAGCGAAGCGTTCTCGCCCCTTGCCCTTTTCTGACTAGCTTATAAACCGACTCAGTCAACCAAGGCACGTCCTTATTCACGAATCTTTGATTATCCATCAGTGCATCATCACAGCTGAGCAAGTCTATCTCGAATGTAGCTGACATATTCG
Organism: Shewanella benthica KT99; assembly: GCF_000172075.1. Classification (GTDB taxonomy): domain Bacteria; phylum Pseudomonadota; class Gammaproteobacteria; order Enterobacterales; family Shewanellaceae; genus Shewanella; species Shewanella benthica_A. The sequence continues at coordinate 20,973 of NZ_ABIC01000055.1, read as the reverse complement.
CCATCACCCAATCATTAGACACAGCAAATGGTGGGCCTTTCAGCGCCTCTTGGGGATAATCTAAGGTGATCAACAAGCCAACACTCTTAGGGGGTATGAGTGCAGAAATTTTATCCACATAGGCGAGGCGCATAGATTCGGGCCAAGCGATTAATGCGGCGCGATCATAAAATGCATTTATTTCGGTAAACTGCTCGGGAGCTAAGGTAAATAGATCGCCTTGTAATATGGTCACCTGCTCGGTGGTGAACTTATTAATGGGATCAGACGGCTCAATTTGGTGAGGCAAGTTATTTTCAGAGAAAAACTGCTCGACCGCCTTCTGACTCAATTCACAACCAAGCACATTGTGGCCCTGCTCGGCTAAGTAACACATATCGAGGGACTTACCACACAGGGGAACAAACACATTGATGTCACAGCCAGAGCTATCACGGCCTAAAGCTAATTCTGGCCAGTATTTTATCAATAATGCATTGACCTCACCCAAGTGAAAACCTAGATGCTTTGCATCCCACTTGTCATGCCAAAAACCGGGTTCCATATACCTGTCCTATTATGCCAATTGTATTAATCCGCCTTCGGCCCGGTACCAATAAGTACTCAAAGGTTGAAGAGCAGGAGCTATCATTGGTCGATACTCTAATAGGAACTCGGCTTATGTGTAAAGCCTAGCTTCAATGCTTGGCTTCAGGGCTTGCGAGTAATGCTTGAGTAACAAGGGAGGTAAGATTCAAGCAATAGGCCAGGTCACCCCCATAGATTAGTCAGCATAATCTATCGCCAACAGCTTTTGCGTCTTCCTCAGCCAAGAACAATTATCACATTCACAGTTTCGTCTCGAAAGATGATGCGGTGTGAGGTTAGAGTCGATAAAATCGACGGCGATAAGCAACTGCTGCTTAATCTCTTTCACCGACTTCTCCTCAACCGCGACCAACTCATCATTATGGTTCATCCAGGTACATTCCATGCCTTGATGGCAGTGGAGGCATTGCTCATCGCTGCTATTGAAAAATCCAGCATGGGGGCAAGAGTTCAGCTCCATAGATTGTAGGATACGTTTTCTGGGAAATCCCAGTAATTCAATTAATTGGGCCTTATCCATCTTCGGCATATGCCCTCCTCTTCAATGATGCCTCGCTGCAAGGCTTGAGGCTAATTTATAGTGCAAGCGACTCGTTGTGAGTTAAGCACTTTAATTAACTAAAAGATTACATCCCAAGGTTTAAAGCTGAATTGATTTAGGTCAATAACGGTCCCGAAAAAATGCCGTAGGAGACAAAAACCGATCTAAACAAGCTCACTCGAGAAACTATCTCAACATCAATACCAAGATAGTGGCTTAAGCTGCATGTTGAGAAAAAGCAGCTTGCATAGATTAACTGACTGATAGCGATGAGCCTCGCATTTTATGTGATATTAGATCTATACTGATCTCTCGATCTTACTTCAGCGAATGAGCGTTATCTTCCTCAATGGCCACATCAAAAAAGACGACTCCTGAACCCACTCCTCAACTGCAGCACTTCTATATATCTGAAGAGCAATCCATCTATCTGCTCAAGGCTAACGATGCGCGCAAGCACAGGGCTTGGATAAGGTTATGTAAGCAAGAGTTGCGAAAATTGGACTATGTCGCCTTAGAACTCATAGGTAAAGGCGCCTATGGTTTCGTGTTCGCTGGGATAAATCCTCAGGGTGAGTCCCATGTGTTTAAATTCTCTCGGGTCACCTTGCCACAGAATGTGCAAGACAGGCTGGAAGAGGAAGCCTTCATGCTGGCTCAGGTCAAGCATCCTAATGTTCCACCAGCCATCAAGTTTGCCCATGCCGGTCAGCAAGGAATATTAGTCATGGCTAGGGCACCGGGGGAAGATCTGGAACAGCTCTGCCTCAAACGAGGTGCATTGCCCGCTCATATGGTGATGAGCATCGCCAGGCAGCTTGCCCATGTACTTCAGTATCTTCATCATGGTCGCCCCTTAGTTCACGGAGATATCAAGCCTTCGAATTTAGTCTACGACGTCAAAAATAATCACCTCTCCCTCATAGATTGGGGCTCGGCCGTGTTCGCCCAACGAGACGCTCAAGGGAATCCGGTCAATGGTAACGTCATGGACCTGCTCTCCAGTGACCATCAGCATACCAACGCCAGAATGGGCGATGTCTACTTTATCGGTGAAGAGCAGCTGAGCGGTGCACTGTCCAGTACTCGCTTCGATGAGCAAGGTGTGGCGGCGACCCTTTATGCCATCGCATCCGGACAATCCAGCCGTTTTGGCAGCAAGGTCATTAAGGCCACCTCAATCGGCCTCCCGGTAGAGCTGGCCAGAACCTTAGATGGCATGCTCAGTGATGACCCCGAGCAGCGTAAGCGTGCCGGTGACTACTTCCTCAAGAGTATGCTTCACAGTCATAGACTGCATCTGCCTGATATCCCGAGGCCTGCATTAATTGCAGAGATACCTATTTGGGAGCTCTCTGAAGGCCAAGATGTAGAAACGGTGATCTATAGCTCCAGGAAGTCATTCCTTAGAGAGCACAACACGGAAGATCCCATCGAGAAGATGGACGACCTGCAACTGGAAAAATATTACCGTAATTTCATGGCGGGCATGGGAGACACAGAGAAAGGTTTTATCGCCGCGGTCGGCCGCTTGAGTCAATACTCGATAGTGGGAGGCTTAGCTATCCACTGGCGAGAAACCGGCATTTTTGTCGACTCAAATCTGGCTCTCTACAAGGCCAATGAGAAACAAGCACTAATACTAGCCGTTAATAACATGGTGACTCTGGCCAGAGGTATTCGCCGCATCGGTGTCTTCAAGGCTTGCTTCTTCAATGCCCGGGACACACTCCACCTGGAACGGGAAGATACCAACACACCGTTCGATATCGACCCTGAGCAGCAGCTGCCATTTGAGGTCGGCAGTGCCCCCTCACAGGAAGATAAGTCTCGCCTGCACTCCTACTTCGAAGATGGCAGGGATCCGGACGAAAACCTTGAACTCCCCCCCGAGATAATGACCGAACTGGCCTGGATAAATAGGATCCACCACACAGGCTGCATCATCTTCGAGGTGCAGCCTAATCATATGAAGATCCACAGCTATCTAAGATTACTCAATCCCAAAAAGCTGGCGGCATTTCGCGCCAGTTTAAACCGAATATTGAGTCATGTGGGTAAGATCCCGGGGAAAGGAGTATCTGGATTTATGAAACTCCCCTACAAGAATACGCGAAAATTCAGCCACATAAACAGCAGGGAAGAGTATTTTTATCCGAAAAATCCGAAAATCAGTTCCTAGAAGCCTAGGTTCTAGTTCCTAGGCTCTTTGCCTTCCTTATTTTCATCTTTACCATCCTGGATATGATCAATCTCGGGAAGCTTGTCACTGGGGTCGGGCTTATGCTCGAAGTCCCCATCGAAGGTGTCGCCACCTTCGGGATTTCTGCCCTGACTAGGACCTTGTCCTTGATTAGCGAATGGATTACCGCCTTGAGTGCCCCCCCCCGGACCAAAGCCAGCTTGAAATCCACCATTGGTGGCAACTTTCACCTGCAACCGTTTATAGAGAAAACCGGCGACAGGAATACGAGTGAAGGGCGTCAAGAGCACCAGACCGATAAAATCGGTAACGAACCCAGGGATCAATAGCAGTAAACCGGCGACCGCCAGCATCATACCTTCGACGATCTCTTGCCCGGGAGCCTCACCTAGTGACAGCTTCTGCTGTACCTGCATTAAGGTGCTAAGCCCTTGACTGCGAACCAGAGAGACACCGACGATAGCAGTGAAGAAAACCAAACCTACGGTAGTCCAGCTACCTAAAGATTCACCCACACTGATCAGTACATTCAGTTCAATGACTGGCACCAGAACGAAAATAACGAATAAAAGAAAAAACACACTGACCTCACAAATACTGACGATGAATAAACATTATTTTACCCAATATGAAACCTAAATGGAGGTTTTCGGGTCTATTTTCAAGTACAACACAGGCAATTTCACCAGGGTCGACTGGACGATTCATGGATAAGCTCACTATTTTAGCTATGTCTTAATGCAAGCATCAATTAAAAGTCGTAGAGTATGTCCCTTAAACAGACGTAAACCGCTGCAGAAAATTCATTTTCTCTGAGTGTGATGAAACGAATAGTTTAACCATACTAGCTTACCTGAATATATAAACTGGGTAAATGAAGTGACTCACGCTTAACTTATTACAGTATTAGCACAAAAAAATACCGCTAGTTATATTGATTCACCCTATGTATTAAATGGAAACAAGAAACCAAGCAACCATGAAAAAATTAGTCACCTTAGCTATTTCATTAATTTTTACTTCCCTGCTGTTAACGCCGTTAGCTCACAGCGAGGGGATCTTCAGCAGCAATAAGTTCGACTTCCTCAAAGGTGAACCTAAGTTGATGCGTGTGGATGAAGCCTTCGTCTTCGATTTCAAACAAGAAGATGAGCGCCTCACCGTCAGTTGGGTCATTGCCGATGGCTATTACATGTACCGCGACAAGCTCAAATTTGAAGCCGATGGGGCAACATTGGGTGATATATCGATTCCACGGGGAAAAGATCACACCGATGACTATTTTGGCAAGCAAGAGGTCTATTACTCTTATGTCGAGATCCCCATCACCATCCGAGAGGCTATCGAAGGTGGCACAGTTAACGTCACATTTATGGGTTGTGCCGAAGGCAAGCTATGTTTCCCTCCTACCAAGAAAACCGCCTTACTCAGTAAAGTCGCAGCCAATGACGGTTCACTCACCGGCGAGCTTCCCACAGGTGAGAAACTTGTTGATACGCAAGTCATTACCGACTCGACAAGCTCCCAAGCTCCGGTCACCCAGCAAGATAGCCTGAGCCAGATGTTGTCCGGTGATAGCCTGTTGTGGACTCTGGTCATCTTCTTCGGACTCGGTATCGGCTTGGCACTGACCCCTTGCGTGTTCCCCATGTACCCTATCCTATCCGGGATCATAGTCGGTCAAGGCAAGAAATTATCTACGGCCAAGGCCTTCAGCCTGTCAATGGTCTACGTCCAGGGCATGGCGATCACTTACTCATTGCTCGGACTCGTGGTCGCCTCGGCGGGAATGAAGTATCAGGCCGCGCTGCAACACCCAGCTATACTGATAGTGCTGGCTATCTTGTTCTTCGTCCTTAGCCTGTCGATGTTTGGCCTCTATGAGCTAAAACTGCCGTCCAAATGGCAGGAGAAGATGAACAAGTTCTCCAATAACCAGAAAGGCGGCAATGTGATTGGCGTCTTCATGATGGGGGTGATCTCGGGCCTCGTCGCCTCACCTTGCACTACCGCCCCCCTATCCGGCGCACTCGTGTATGTGGCACAGACAGGTGACCTGCTACAAGGCTTCCTGGCCCTGTATGTGTTAAGCATGGGCATGGGCTTACCTCTGCTGATCATAGGCACTTCAGGCGGTAAATTACTGCCAAGAGCTGGCCACTGGATGGATGTCATCAAGACCGTGTTTGGCTTCCTGCTCATCGCCGTTTCTATCGTCATGATAGGCCGGATCTGGCCGGGGCTAGTCTCAGATATCTTCTGGTCCATCTGGGGAGTCACCTTAGTCGGCTACCTGATGCACCAAAACAAACTCACCGAGTTTAACTGGAAGCAAACGACCCGTGCGGTTCTACTGACCTTGATGCTACTTGCCAGCTTCTCCTACGGCTTTCAGGCTGTGATGACTCACTTGGGTCATCACAGCTCAGGCGCATCGATTGTCTCAGAGCAACACATATCTCATCAGCGCATCAAGTCTCTGGATGACTTGAACGCCGAAGTAGCAAAAGCCGCGGCCCAGGGCAAGCCTGTGATGTTAGATCTCTATGCCGATTGGTGTGTGGCCTGTAAGGAGTTTGAGGCCATCACCTTCAAAGATCCTCAGGTTCAAGCTCGTCTGGCTAACATTGTTTTCCTTCAGGCTGACGTCACCAAAAATGATGCTATCGATATCGAACTGCTGGAACACTATGATGTGCTGGGTCTGCCTACGCTACTGATGTTTGACGCATCGGGCCAGAGCCGGGACGACTTAAGAGTCACAGGCTTTATGAAACCTGCAGATTTTTCCAAGCACTTAGATATACTTCTTAGTCAGTAATACAGAACCTAGGCACTAGATTCTAGAATCTAGTGCCTAGGTTCTTCTCCTCAGCCATAATATTCATTTAAACTTCATCAAATTCTTATACAATAAGAGGTAGTTAACTCAAACCCGTTCAGGAGAAACATGGAACCCGCCATCCTAATCATCACTCTGGCATGTGGCATGCTTGTCAGCCGAGTCGGACTGCCACCTTTGATAGGCTATCTCGTTGCGGGTTTTGTACTATTTCTGTTTGGCATAGATGAATCCAGCCTGCCCCTGCTCGAGCGACTCGCCGAGCTAGGTGTCACCCTGCTGCTCTTCGCCATCGGCCTCAAGTTAGACATCAGGAGCCTGTTTAAAGCCGAGGTTTGGGCAGGATCCAGTCTACACATGATAGGCTCCATGCTATTTTTCATCCCACTGCTTAAGCTCTTAGGCATGATAGGGCTAGATCAAGTCACCGGTCTGGATTTCAATCAGCTCGCCCTGCTAGCCTTCGCCTTGAGCTTCTCCAGTACCATCTTTGCGGTAAAAGTACTGGAAGATAAGGGTGACATGCAGTCTCTCTATGGACGTGTCGCCATAGGTATTCTCATCATGCAGGATATCTTCGCCGTCGCTTTCCTGACGATATCAAAGGGGGAAATCCCCTCGGTGTGGGCCTTAGGTTTACTCCTACTTCCCTTTGCTAAGCCACTTATTTACAAGGCTTTCGACCGTGTCGGTCACGGTGAACTCCTGGTACTGTTTGGCCTGGTCATGGCCTTGGTTCTCGGTGGCTGGTTATTTGAGATAGTCGGCCTTAAACCCGACCTAGGCGCCCTGATCGTCGGCATCTTACTCGCGGGTCACCCCAAGTCTTCTGAGCTGGCAAAGTCCCTGTTTTACTTTAAGGAACTCTTCCTGGTCGCCTTCTTCCTTACCGTAGGTCTCAACGGCCTGCCTAGCATCTCAGACATAGGTCTGGCGACCATCTTAGTGTTAGTGATCCCATTGAAGATAGGCTTGTTCCTCTATCTGCTGACCCGTTTCAAACTCAGATCCCGCACCTCGCTCATGACCTCATTTAACTTAGGTAACTATAGTGAGTTTGGCTTGATCGTCGCGGCAGTGGCCACCAGCAAGGGCTGGCTACCGCCACAATGGATGGTGATCTTGGCTGTCGCCTTGAGCATCAGCTTCCTGTTGGCGGCACCTTTAAATGCCATTTCCAGTCGTCTATATCAGCAATACCAAGGCCAATTACAGCAGCTTGAAAAGCATCCTCTTCACCCTGAAGATCGCCAGATCCCAGTAGGCAATCCACGCTTTTTAATCTTAGGCATGGGACGAATAGGCAGCGGTGCCTATGATGAATTAGCAGCCAAGTTTGATGGCGAAATATTAGGCATAGAACATAAACAGGATCTGGTCGACTATCATAAGAGCCTAGGGCGTCACGTGGTTCAAGGAGATGCCTCGGATACCGATTTTTGGGAGAAACTCGAACACGCTCCCAACCTGGAACTGGTACTGCTAGCCATGCCTCACCATATAGGTAACTTGTTTGCCGCCGAACAACTACGCAGGCTAGATTATCAGGGTAAGCTAAGTGCCATCGTGCAATATACTGAAGATGGGGAGTCTTTAAAGGAGTCTGGCGTCCATAGTATCTATAACCTCTATGAAGCCGCCGGTGCCGGTTTTGTCGATCATGTGGTCAACGACCTGCTGCCAGAGTCCCATGTAGCTCGGTCTAACGCCGAAGAGATCAAGAATAAGAGTTAATGTACACTCAAGAAAACTGGCATTGTATACATCATCCTAACAACCTAGTGTGGTATTTCCTATCTGCATAAGATGGGAAATACCTTGTTGAACGAAGCCGCTATGCGGCAGAAAGATAAAACCATCTCTATCTCCCCATCCTAAATACTTACTAGTGCAATAAGGCGTATTGCAGCCTACTTTGATTGTTGTCCCGATAATCTCACCACTGATGATTTGAAGCGCTATTTTGCTTCTTTAATCGATTCACAAATGATGCAGGTGCATATTCGTGATGCTAAAGGCGGCAAGGACAGATTCGTCCCCTTGCCTAAACGTACCTTGCAGGCACTGCGATATTACTGGCAAACCCATCACCATCCTCGTTTTCTGTTTCCTGGTAAAGATGGTAAGCCTGACTCATTGATAGACAAAGGCGGTATTCAAAAGGCGCTAAAACGGGTTATCGGAGAGTGCAACATTCACAAATCCATCAGCCCTCACAACCTACGTCATAGTTATGCGACACACCTGTTAGAGCAAGGTCTCGATTTACGTTCGGTGCAAACCTTACTCGGCCATAACAGCCTTAACACTACCGCTCGTTACACCAGACTGACTCAAATTACCCGCAAGAACACGGTAAAGGCTATTAATCAGTTAGCAGCACTGTTTAGTGCTGAAATGGGAGTGTGGCGCATGAAGTTCATCGACATTTTACGCGACCATCTTGATGAGTTTAACCAGCGATACGAGCAACAAATCACTACGACTATACGACAAGCGATTTATGCTATGCTCAGTTGCCAAAATAATACTCAGCGCACCAGTCACTGGGCGTGTCAGAGCTGTACTCATACCGCTGACTTTCCGCTTTTATGCGGTCATCGCAGTTGCCCCCAGTGCCAGCACAACACCACGCAAGACTGGCTTACTAAACAACAAGCTAAACTCCTCCCCGTTGAATACTACATGGTCACTTTCACCTTACCTTTTGAGCTTAGAGTCATTGTAAAACATCAACCAGAGTCGATGTGTCAAGCCATGTTCTCGGTGGCGGCGAGTGTACTGAAAGAGTTTGCACACAACTCAAAGCAACTCGGTGGTGACATTGGTTTTACCGGCGTATTACACACTCACAACAGACGCAGAGACCTCCATCCTCACATCCATTTCATCATCCCTGCTGGCAGCTTTAACAAAGACAAAAAACAGTGGCGCAAGAGCAAAGGCAAGTACCTGTTCAACGCCTTCAACCTTGCCACAGTGTGGCGAGCACGGTTACTAGAACATCTGACACATAAACTGGATATCCAACTACCAGCATCAGTCCCCAAGAAATGGGTGGTCGACTGTCGACATGTGGGTAAAGGTTTGCCGGCGCTTCAATACCTGTCACGTTATCTTTATCGCGGCGTTCTTCCCGATAACAACATCATCAGCGACATCGATGGCCAAGTCAGTTTTTCCTATCAAGACAGTCAAACCCAGGTCAGTAAAACCCGCACGTTACCAGCGGCTAAATTTATTTATCTGATCTTGCAACATGTACTACCCAAAGGCTTACGACGAGTAAGAGACTATGGGCTACTTCGAGGGAATTGCAGCCAACTTAGACAACAGATCCAGCTCATGCTGGCTGTTGCAGGCGCGGTATTTCCGTTAGTAGCAAAGGTAAAACGAGCTTTAGCGACACGAACTTGCCCCTGCTGCCATCAGCCGATGTGCTTTATGGGTATACATCAAAATGGTTTAGGAAACAGCCGACCGACAAGCTTAACGATCACAGCCTAACGCCACTGTTTAAGCTGGAAGTATAAGGATAATGTATTAACTAAAGAGGAGGGATTTACACAGCAGGCTGATATTAAACAAGTTAAATGATTGGTCATTAGATCAAGGCAGCGTGCTGACTAAAACAAAATATGCGTCCTATTATGGCCTCAAGCATAACGAACCCTCGCTCAGCTATTTGCTTAATAAAGAGTATGACTAAACCCCGACCTCGGGCTTGTTCAACACTTGGGATAAGGACGCGGCTGCGCGCGGCCTATCCTTATACGTTATGAACCAAGCCAATACAGACTTAATCCAAAATAATATAACCACTCTCTGCGCTTTAGTTACGCTATCCACCACCTTAGTCACCTCTCCTTCAATTGCCGCTGCCGATCGTTGGCAAGACCACACCATCTTTGAAGTAAATAAAGAAGCCCCCACGCCAGCTTTTTTCCATACAGCTCGGTCAGCAAGGCCACTAAAGATGAGTATCGTAACAGTAGCAATTTTTTGGATCTCAACGGGATCTGGCAATTTCATTACGCCAAAAACCCTAAGTCTGCGCCGTCCGACTTTGCCAGCGCCTCCTTCGATGAGTCAGGCTGGAGCACTATTGAGTTTCCCGGCAACTGGGAAACTCAGGGCTATGGCCATGCCATCTACCTGGATGAACGCTACCCCTTCACTACGACCTGGCCAAATGCGCCAAGACCCCAGCCGAATTTGATATCTCTGATTATTTGACAGCGGGTAACAACCTGATCGCCATGAAGTTCATCCGCTGGAGCGATGCCAGTTATCTTGAAAGCCAAGATATGCTGCGTATGAGTGGCATAGAGAGAGGTGTTTATCTTTACGCCACCGAGCCGCAGAGAATTGTCGATATCGATGCCGTCTTGGTTATCCGGCGCCTTCTCGGCCGTGATCGCCGCCTTTATCTGCGCTCTGGTGTTTAAGAATGTTAACACTAAGGCGATCAAGATTGGTCTGGTCTTGCTTAAACAAGGTCATTGCTATTTTTCTCATCACATTAAAAGCAAGCGGACCTCGGCCTTTACGGAACCGTGATTCATCTTCTCTGAATGTCATCTCTAACACCCAATGCATACTTTCTACTTGCCAGTGATTTCGCACAGAAGATAACGCCTGCTCTGCATTTAAATCTAATGAGCTAATGTACCAACGTGTTTCAGTGGTCTCTTTACCTGTCGTTTTTTCATGTACGTCTGATGTCACTTTGATAATGCTTTTTAAGCCAACCCACTGATATTTATTATTTAACCAACTTTTATTAACCAGCACTTGCTGACAACGTCTTGTTTCAATTCGCCCTGTAGACCAGAATGATGACCTTTAAGCGCTAGAATATAATCAGCCTTTTGCTTAACGATTAGCTTTGCTATCTCTTTTTGACATCCCATAGCATCGAGCGTGATGATGCTGACAACTCCAGGCGCTCACAGTATGAAGTGCAGTTTTGCCGTCAATGGCAATGACATCGCAACCAGTACCTTCTAGGAGAGAAGAAATCCAAGCTTGAAAAGCTTTCTCTATTTCATCCGCTTTTAATCGGCAGATAACACGGGCAATAGTGTCATGCCGAGGAATACCTGCTTTAAAAGGACGATACTGAAGAAGCCAATCAAGCTTTAGATGTCCAAAGTTTTCAATGTCTTCCCATCCTTCAGAGCCTGACATAACCGCACTTATAGCGAGTAAAATAATATCTAATAAGTTATGTTTTTTACAACGCTCAATACGGGGATCCGCAATCGAATCAAAATGTTTTAAAAAAGTAGCAGTCATTAACATCACCAAAAAAGAGTATTTGGTGATCTGATCGCTACTTGAGCATAAAGTTCAATTTATAATGATCTTGCCGTGCACAGAGACATAAGGGTTAACCTATAAAAAGGGTAAAAAAACACTATAAACGGATTAATTAATCTATTTTGCATAAAAATGTCGAAAAAACTCCGTTACAGCCTTGGCTTACTCATGCTATAAAAACCTATGTAATATTTATTTACACATTTAGCAGGCAATACACCAAACAAGTAAAATAAAGCGATCAACAAGTGCCGTATTTAAACGCCTGCCTCATGGCAGTTATTGAGCAAACAATTTATAAGAGAAGCTTTAAAGCATGTCGAACCCCGCACAGCGCGCGAACAAATTATTTGTGCAAACCTTTGGCACAACAGCAGACGATCTTTACCTGGCTCCAGGCCGGGTGAATTTGATCGGAGAACATACAGATTACAATGACGGCTTTGTCTTGCCCGCCGCCATCAATTTCCATACGATCCTCGCCGTAAAGCGTCGGGATGATGATCTCTATCGCGCCGTATCCGACGCCTTCCCCGGTGAAATAAAAGAGTGGACCTTCGGTCAAGAGGGCGCCATGAATCCTGATGATGGCTGGGTTAATTACCTAAAAGGTTTTACTGCAGCCATGGCAGCAGCCGGACTCACGGCGAAAGGACTCGATATCTCAGTGGTTAGCAATGTGCCCTTAGGTGCAGGCCTCTCATCATCGGCGCTTAGAGGTAGCCTTCGGCACCGCTGTCAATGATTGCAGCCAGCTTAGGCTCTCCCCCCTCGCCGTAGCCCAGATTGCTCAGCGCGGTGAAAATCAGTATGTAGGCTGCGCCTGCGGTATCATGGATCAGATGATCAGCGCCCTGGGCGAGCAAGATCATGCCCTACTGATAGATTGTGAAGACTTAGACAGCGAGCCGGTACATATTCCCGACAGCCTGAGCCTTATCATAGTTAACTCAAATGTTCAGCGCGGACTCGTCGACTCTGAATACAACCTAAGACGCGAGCAATGTAAAGAAGTCGCCGATCACTTCGGCGTCGAAAGCCTCAGGCATGTAGAACTCTGCAAACTTGAAGCCGCGAAATCTGAGCTGTCCGGTGTCTGCTACAGACGAGCACGACACGTGCTGACCGAAAATCGCAGAACGCAACATGCCAGCCATGCATTAGAAGCGGGCAATATAGCTAAATTAAGCAAGCTGATGGCCCAATCCCACGCCTCTATGCGTGATGATTTCGAGATCACTGTGCCCGAAATCGATACCTTAGTCGACATCATCTCACTAGTCATAGGCGACCGTGGCGGTGTGAGAATGACAGGTGGAGGCTTTGGTGGTTGTATCGTTGCCTTAGTGGATCATGCCTTGACCGATGCTGTGGTCGAAGCGGTTGAGAGTCAATACGCAACAAAAACAGGATTAGAGGCCACAGTTTACCTGTGTTCGGCCAGCGCTGGCGCGACCCGAGTAGATGAAGAGGTTTATTAACAGACTAAGGTTATTAGAATTCAGGGCCTAAGAAGCGAAATCTTGGCTGCACATAATTCAATTTAAGGATATCCCATGGTACGTTTTCGCCCGCTAGACTCCTGGACCGATCCTCGCGGAGGTCAAATTGAACGAGTCAGGATAGATAATGGCATCATAGCCATGGAAGTGTTGAGCTTAGGCGGCATCATACGTTCCTTGTGGACTCCAGATCGTCATGGCGAGCGAGGTAATATCGTGCTTGGCTGTGACTCCATCGAAGATTACCTCAAACAAGACGCTCACTTAGGTGCTATTGCCGGCAGATATGCCAATCGCATAGCCAATGGCAAGATGAGTTTCGGTGAAGATGAATATCAGTTAGATATCAATCATGCGAATCATTGCCTCCATGGAGGGAGCGAGGGCTTTAATCGTAAACACTGGCATATGGGTCAACTCCCGGATGGCATTCGCCTTAATTTAGTCAGCCCCGATGGCGATATGGGCTTCCCGGGGATCTGTAATGTGCAGTTAGATTATCGATTGGTGGGAAATAATCTCTATATGGAGATCTTCGCCGCCGTCAACAAGCCTTGTCCCATTAGCTTGACTCAACATAGTTATTTCAATCTTGAGGGCAGTGATTCCACGAGTAACGCAGAACATCAATTACAGATAGATACCACCAGCATGCTCACTCTGGACGACTCAGGTATTCCTACAGGAATGATAGATGCTTCGGGTTCTCTGCTGGATTTTCGCCGACCGAAAATATTCTCTATCGTCCAAAATGATGAAGAATTGGTCTCCACATCCGGAATAGATCACTGCTACCTAACTAACGGTTCAGGCTCAGAAATGACTCGATTTGGCTGCCTCAGCGCACCTGAGTCCGGTAGAAGTATGACGCTATATACCAATCAGCCCAGTGTGCAGATTTACGGGGCCAATCACCTTGAAGGTAACTCAGGCACGTTAAAAGCACATCACGCCATCTGTATCGAGCCCCAACAACTTCCCAACGGTGCCAATCAGCCCACTCTGGAGGCCGATCCCTGGATAAAACCAGCAGAGGTGTACCACCATATCAGTCGCTATGAATTTAAGACGTTTTAAGCTAGAAAAGCGCCTAGGCTTTAGGTGCTAGGTCCTTACAGCGGACAAATTATTAGACAATTTATTCTTCGAGCCCGCCGGACCAGTCATTAGCAAACTCTCTGTCCAGGCTCTCAGAGCCAGGCTCATTATCTGATGAGGCCGCATCGACCTCATCTCGCTTTTTTGATTTAGCCTTTGCCTTGGTAATGAGAGGCTTATGCTTAGTCGCATTCGCGTCGACCCAACCCTGATGCTTCTCCATAAATTCTGAACGCGCCGAGTCCCAGGCTGCACCATAGGCATCTTCGGCAGCCTTGATTTTTGCCTTATCGAGATCATGCAGATTACCCGATACTATCTCTTCGGCATACTCGATAATCGTATCTCTCACCGCATTATAAAGATAAATACGACCCGCTTTAGCTTCAGGAAACTGCTTATCATGAATGACAATTGCATTGCCTCGAGCCGTTCTTAATTCGCCATACCATACTGGTGTTTTTGTTGTGTTATACATATATGCCAATACCCTTAAATCAACACATTTTTAATATCTCAGTTAATATCGAATTTAGCTTAAAGACTCAATTATTCAAGTTTTTTTGTGTGAAAATAATTTAATCCACAATAAATAAACCACGGAAACCTATAAGCTATAGTGAACTAGCCTGATGGCAGTTATATTTCGGCTATATTACAAAAAACATTTCAATCAGACTCTTCTCCATGGACCGATAACACTATTTTTCCTCTGTGCCGACCCGATTCCATCAGTTGATGCGATCCGACACTGTCTGCAAGAGAAAATCGAGCCGATATATTTGGCACTAGCTTATTGCCACAGGATTCACCATCTCGAGTTAGCTCCAGTAATGGCCAGACCTTTTGCCGTAACTCTGCAGCTATATTGGCCTTACTGAGGCCTCAATGTTGAGTCTGTCCAGGTGATCCGCTTAGCCATTCCTAAATATGTCCACTTGCGCCTGTGACCCTCTTTGCATGGCCACAGACACCATGCGCCCATCGACGGCTAACGCCTTCAAATTTGGGTTGATAAAATCGCCACCGGCGATATCGAAAACCAAGTTCACCCCCCCCAAAGTTTGAGGTGTATTCCATCACAGGTTGCACACAACCTTCCTGATAATTGAGGGCTAAATCGGCCCCCCAGACTCAGACAATAGTCACCTTTTTCATCGCTGCCCGATGTGGCTATGACTCTGGCTCCGAATGCTTTAACTAAGGCTATCGCCGCGCTACCAATCCCGCCTGAACCACCATGAATAAGCACGGTTTCTCCAGATTGCAAACCCGCTCGCATAAACAGGTTACCCCACACGGTGAAGAAAGTTTCCGGGATGCTCGAAATCAACATGAAGATAATCTAGGGGTAGCGAGGTGTTAAGCATAGTCAGTTTAGAATTCTATTTATGATTTGTTATACATACACCCGTTAATGAATCGAATCAATAGATTCAAAATGAGAGATTTCCATCTATTAACTCAAGCTCTCTATAATCAGTAAATGCTTAACAAGCAAACTCTAGTTTATTATTAATTTTAAAATCACATAAAACTCAGTTAGTTAAACAAAACCGCTATAAATTAAATCTCACCTCGAACAAAAAACGATCACCTTTACATTGTATATTATATCCCTTACCTATATTGTTACCTTTTTGTTACACCATCACCTGAGGAAAGTGTTGCATAGTCGGATGTCATGCATGTGGTCACTTCTTTATATCTACAACACTAACAAGATCTGCTCAGCAGACAGTTAACTCCTAGGCCAAATAGGCCTCTGGAGCAATCAAGAATAATGGAGACCCCATGAAACTTAACACCCTGGTCGTCGCACTTGGCTTGGCAACAAGCTTCAGTGTAATGAGTAACACAGCGAGTCATGACGAGACTAATCTAGCCTCGAATCGGCTCTCAGCATCCTTAACTTCACCCACACTAGCATCGAGTCTAGTCTCAGCCCTGACTCGAACCGGCTCTCCCTGGGCCAACACAGAATCTGCATCGGCCTTCGCATCGGCCTTCGCATCGCCGGGCCCAGTCGGACTCAGTGGCCCTATGGCCGCTACCGATTGCAGCGCATTTATCGGTCTCAGCGGCAATGAACTGGTGATTGAACTTGCGAGCTCAGATCCTCAATGTGTCAGCCCGCTCTACAACCTGAAAGGCCCGGATGCCACTGCGCTATTTAGTGAGTCTACTATGCGCACTGTCGCCGCAGCCGTGCGTGACCGTGCAACTGGCTATACCGGAGTAGATACCACAGGTATCGAGTCGTTGATCTATTTTCAACGCGCCGCACTCTACGTGCAGTTCTATAGCCCCAGCGATGTACCAGCCTACTCGAGCGCTGTTAAGTCTGACATCAAGACTCAAATAACAGCCCTGTTCAATAATGGCAATATCTGGACCGTATCTACGGAGAACTCTGGCGTACTGAAGGAAGCTCTGATCCTTATCGATTCCATTGGACTCGGCGCCGACTTCAATCACATCACTAAAGAGGTGCTTAGCCGCTTTGATGCCAGCTGGGAAGTTAACTTCGGCATGAATGCCGCCGCGAACTCGGTTTTCACTACCCTGTTCCGCGCCCAGTGGGATGAGCCGATGAAGGCACTGTTTGCCACTGACCATAGCATTCTCGATGCCCTAAATAGCTTCCAATTAGCCAATCGTCACCTGGTGGGTACCGATGCCGAATATGTGCTGACCAATGCCGTGCGTGAGATGTCTCGTCTGTATCACACCCCTGAGATGAAGAGCCGAGTCAGCACCTTGGTCAAGGCAGTACTCGACAGCAGCAGTAAGAACGATGCCTCGAAAGTGATCTGGATGGCCGCCGCCGAGATGGCCGATTATTATGATCGCAGTAACTGTAACTATTACAATATCTGCGGTTTCAAGGCGCAGCTGGAGGCTGAAACACTGACCTTCAACTGGGAGTGCTCTTCAACATTGAAGATGCGCGCTCAGAGTATGTACCGTGATCAGGCGAATTGGGCATGTGGTGTGCTCGGTAACCAGGAAAATTACTTCCATACTAAGTTGGCCACTAACCGCACTCCGGTCGCAAATGACAATAACAACGCACTGGAGCTGGTCGTATTCGACAGTTCGAGCGATTATCAATCCTATGCCGGTACCTTCTTCGGCATCGCCACCAACAATGGCGGCATGTATCTGGAAGGCTCACCAGCTGGTCTTAAGAATCAGGCGCGTTTTATCGCCTATGAGGCCGAGTGGCGCAGACCCGATTTCCACATCTGGAACCTACAACACGAATACGTACATTACTTAGATGGACGCTATAACCTCCATGGTGATTTCAGTCGTGGCATCTCGGTCGACACCATCTGGTGGATCGAAGGCTTAGCCGAATACATCTCTTACCGTGACGCCAACACTAGGGCAATCACCTTAGGTGAAACCGGAGAGTTCCCACTTTCAACCATATTCAACAATAACTACAACTCGGGTCAGGACCGTATCTATCGCTGGGGCTACCTGGCAGTGCGCTTCATGTTTGAGAATCATAAAGCCGATGTTGATCAGATTTTAGCCTACCTAAGGAACGATCAATACACAGAATATCAAAACTTTATGGACAATATCGGTACTCGATATGACAACGAATGGGCAGGCTGGCTGACCAGTGGTTTAAGTACCGTCGATAACGGCATAGTCGATCACGGTCCATCCGATGCGGCCTCTCTAGCGAGTGGCACAGAAGGCAATTGGGCTGGTCCGGTTTCGAGCATAAGTAAGGACTACTCGCCATGTACAGTGACCAATGAAACCTATCGCTACACGCCTGATGCATCTTTGGTTATAGATCAGCCCATGGAGTGTATCGACTCACAAGATGGCAGAGCCAGCTTTGCCTTCGCCAACGTCGACCGAAGCAACCAGACCCTATGGATCAAGACGGGCGGCGGTTGGGGCGATGCCGATATCTATTACAGCACCACAGGTTGGGCGAGCGGTGAGGTTAATGATGGTTTCGGCATAGACAATGGTAACCATGAGGTGATACAGGTCACCCTGAATCCAAATGAGTATTGGCATTATATAACCCTCTCCGGTGACTTCGGCGGACTCGACCTCTTAATGAGCACAACTGAGGTGTTTGCCGATCCCGATCCGGCTCAAGGCGGTGGAACCACTCCGAATCCAGATCCAGCTCTGGACTGTGGCGCTGCGACCATGAGTTATGGCCAACTGACATTCGGTAAAGATGAATGTATCAGTGGTGGTAGCAGCAGCTTCTATGTTTATGTCGAGGAAGATAATACTCAACTGACCATCACTACATCGGGTGGAACCGGCGATGCGAGCCTGTATTACAACGCAGATACCTGGGCCGATGCTAACAATGCGCACGCCCGCTCGACTAATGCGGGTAACCTGGAGTCGATTCAAGTGACGGCGAACAGAGGCTGGCGCTACATAGTGGTCGATACCGATAGTGAGTATAGCGCCACGACCATCAAGGTTAGTTTAGGTGGCGGCACTATCCCGCCTGTGACACCACCAGCGAACGCTAATATCGATGATGCCTGTCAGACACTCAACCCAGTCAGTGATGGACGACTCACATCCGCTGAGGCGCTCTGTAGCGCCGATGGTGCGAATTACTACAGCATGTGGATCTATGCAGGTAGCACTGAACTTACCGTAAGCACAGGTCATGGAACTGGCGATGTGAGCCTATATGGTGGCACTAGCTGGCCGAGTGCTCAGTCTAATTCGGCTTCCTCTACTAATGCTGCCAGCACCAGTGAGTCTTTCACTGTGAATAACCCGAGTGAAGGTTGGTATTACATCACCTTAGAAAGTGAAGTCACCAGCTCAGGTGTGGCCATTCAGGCAGATCTGAAGTAACCAATGAACAGCCTAGCTCTTAGATCTTAGGGGCTAGGTTCCTTATACCATTCCGCGTAAATATCTGATCATTCAGCGGGAGTTCAAAGCGCTGTAGGCAAGGCGAATGTTTGAAGTTAATAGTTATTCTCGGCAACAAGCTCCTGCGTTGCTCTACCTCCTGCATCCATGCAGTCGTATATCGAGAACATTCAACCTAGCATAAAGGGCTTTGAAACCCGCACTGCGTGAGGCTCTCAGTGTTTCCACTTCGGTGTTACATTGACTTAAAAGGGAATAACCATTTCCTCATCAATGCGCCTTGAATTGAAAAAACCGAGAGTCTCTGAACTGACCAGATACTTATATGGAATGGTATTAATCATCAGGAGTTGTGATGAAAAAATATATTTTGACCTTAGCCATCCTATTTTCTAATACCGCTTTCGCTACCGATAATAATGAGATCAGTCCGTCTCATCGAGCGGCAGCCCAGGCTGTACTCGATGCAACCTTAGCCCAAGACGTGATCCCCCAAGCCATGTATCAACTCAAGGCTAGTTATGCTCATCTGGTTAAAGATCTGCCCTTAAAGAGAGCACATAGAGAGATTGAGACCCGTTACAGGGAGCAAGCCTTCGAGCTTGCTAACAAGCGACTCAACTGGGAACGGATCCAGCCTGAGTTTATTGCGCTCTATACCAGTACTTACCAGGAGCGAGAGCTTAAAGATATCGCCGCCTTCTACCGCACCGCGACAGGCAAGAAGTACCTGAGAAATATGCCAACGACCCTGAGGCAATCCAGTCTCATAGTGCAAACAGAGATGAGAGAGATCAGGGGTGAGTTTAACCAGATTGTGACTCAACTCGAGCTCGCTACTGGCATTGAAAAATCCCATATTAGCCAGTCGACTAGCGGTCAGCAACACTAGCTGTCTCTATCCCAAGTTTAAAAAGCTATACAAACGCCACATAAAGCAACATATTACATGCTTATGTACCTCACTCAATACGAATGTACAGGCGCATGTATTATTATTATGAGAGATACGCACGGGTCCACAGTAACAGCAAACCGCAAGCTTACGACCAGCAAAATGGCTAAAATTACGGCTAAAAATAAAAACTAGAAGAAAGGAGTAATACTTTCGGGTAATAATAATTTCGTAAAAAGTAAGCGCAAAGATCTATCCCAGCTATCACAGTCTCGATTAAAGGTCATAAAAAACCCCGCCATAGCGAGGTTTGAGAGTCATGCAGAAGAAGTACATTTTTAAATAAACCGTCTGCTAGAACGGGATATCATCATCCCAACCGTCATCAAGATCTGGGGTGAAATTCTGTTGCGGCGCAGCCTGTTGTGACTGAGGCGCAGGACGCTGCTGTGGATCCGCTTTAGAAGCCGCCTGCTGTGGTGCTTTTTGCGCTTCTTGCTGAGGCTTGGGCGCATAAGCTGGAGCCTGCTGTTGTGGTGCAGCTTGTTGCTGACCACTATCCTGCTGAGTAGGTTTTTGCTGTGTTGCCTGCTGCTGACTGCCTTGCTGCTGTTGAGGCGCCTGCTGTTGGTAACCACCAGACGATTGCTGCTGAGCCTGCTGTGAACCATAGTCACCTTGCTGTCCGCCACTTTGACCACGGCTATCGAGCATCTGCATCTCATGAGCATTGATCTCAGTCTTATAACGGTCTTGACCCGTTGCTTGATCTTGCCACTTACTGGTCTGCAATTTACCTTCGATATAAACTTTTGAACCTTTCTTCAGGTACTCGCCTGCAATTTCAGCTAAGCGACGATACATGACAATATTGTGCCACTCGGTGCGCTCTTGTTGTTGACCTTGTTGGTCTTTCCAAGACTCACTCGTCGCCACTGTAAAGTTGGCTACGGCATTGCCATTTGGCATGTAACGCACTTCAGGGTCTTTCCCTAAGTTACCGACCAAAATCACCTTATTGACACCACGACTGGCCATTGAAATCTCCTGAGATATTCTTACTAATTACTGTAAATTTGTGCCTGCTCGAAACAC
>NZ_ABIC01000056.1 GCF_000172075.1 Shewanella benthica KT99 | reverse complement strand
TGTATGGAACGCTCGATGAGGTTCATGAGTTAACGTAAATCGTGATGCCTTCGGGGTCTAATTGAGTTAACCATTAACAAACCGGTGCGACAAGTGACTGCAGCAGCAGTCGAGTCGGCCAACTTAAATTTAATATATTGCTTAAGACAAGGATATAACTATGCGTAATTATGATCTTACTCCCCTATACCGCAGTGCCATTGGTTTCGATCGTTTAGCCCAGCTTGCAGAGCATGCGGCTTCGAACAAGGGCAATTCAGGTTACCCTCCCTATAATATCGAATCGCTTAAAGACAACCGTTATCGTATCACCATGGCTGTTGCAGGCTTTACTATGGATGAACTCGATATTACCAGCGAAGGCGAGAAGTTATTAGTCAAGGGAACTAAAGTGGCTGAAGATAAGAGCCGAAAATATCTCTATCAAGGGATTGCCGAACGCGGTTTCGAGCGTACTTTTCAGTTGGCGGATTATGTCACAGTGACAGGTGCAGATCTTGAGAACGGTCTGCTTAATATCGAGTTGCAAAGAGAGCTCCCCGAAGCATTAAAGCCAAGAAAAATTGAAATAGGTAGGTCACGGGTACTCGAGTCTGAATAACCGCTCTAGATAGAATTAGCGTGATAAGTGAAGTTAAGCGAGTTTAATGTTTATTTTATTGGTCAACGGCCTGGACTCATTACTGGTTTATGGCTAGACGCAATCACCATAATAAAAGGGAGCAGCTGCTCCCTTTTTAGTGTCTGACTTTCAAGCCAAGCTTAGTCAATATGTATAATTAAGCTCGCATCGCTTTCTCACCGCGTGATAATCCAACAACACCGGAGCGAGACACTTCAACAACCTTTGTCACTTCACTCACTGCAGCGATAAAGGCATCCAGCTTGTCGGACGTACCAGTGAGCTGAATGGTATAAAGCTCGGCGGTGATATCGACTATCTGGCCGCGAAAAATGTCGGTAGTACGCTTTATTTCATCACGAACATTGCCTTTAGCTTTTACTTTTATCAAGGCTATCTCACGTTCAATATGATCAGACTCAGTCACATTAGAGACTTTAAGGACATCGATAAGCTTATGTAATTGCTTCTCTATCTGTTCCAGTACGGCCTCATCTGCCACCACACAGATGTTAAGACGAGACAGGGTCACATCATCGGTGGGCGCCACGGTTAAGCTCTCGATGTTGTAGCCGCGTTGAGAGAATAGGCCGACGACGCGAGACAGGGCGCCGGGTTGGTTTTCCAGTAATACAGATATAATACGACGCATTAGCTTTTCTCCGTTTTGCTCAGCCACATCTCGTTCATCGCGCCGCCGCGGATCAACATGGGGTATACATGCTCAGTCTGATCGATATGTATGTCGACAAATACCAGCTTGTCTGTCATCGACAGTGCCTTTTTTAGGCCCGATTCGAGCTCAGCTGGATCGCTGATGCTGATGCCAACATGGCCATAAGCTTCCGCAATCTTGGCAAAGTCGGGCACCGAATCCATATAGGAGTGTGAGTGACGACCGGAATAGATCATATCCTGCCACTGTTTGACCATGCCGAGGAAGCGGTTGTTCAAGTTGATGATCTTGACCGGGATACCGTATTGCAGTGCCGTCGACAGCTCTTGAATATTCATCTGGATGGAACCGTCACCTGTGACGCACAGCACGGTTGCATCAGGATGGGCGAATTTAACGCCCATAGCGGCGGGCAGCCCAAAGCCCATGGTGCCCAGTCCGCCGGAGTTTATCCAGCGGCGTGGCTTGTCAAATGGGTAATAGAGTGCGGCAAACATCTGGTGTTGACCCACGTCTGATGCCACATAGGCATCGCCATTGGTGAGCTTATGCAGTGTTTCGATCACTTGCTGGGGTTTAATCTTATCTGAGCTGGTGTCGTAGGCTAGGCTCTTGCGCGAACGCCATTGATTTATCTCACTCCACCAAAAATCGATGGCACCTTCATCGGCATTGGTATCACCACTGGTCGCGAGTTGCGCCAACATCTCATCGAGTATGCTATCGGCTGAACCTACTATGGGGATATCGACTCTGATCGTCTTAGAGATAGATGAAGGATCGATATCTATGTGCAAGATAGTGGCGTTAGGGCAATATTTTTCGACATTGTTGGTGGTACGGTCATCGAACCTCACGCCGATACCGAAGATAAGATCGGTATTGTGCATCGCCATATTGGCTTCATAACAGCCATGCATGCCTAGCATGCCCAAGCTGTTATCGTGACTGGCCGGGAAGGCACCGAGTCCCATCAAGGTACTGACTACCGGTATATTGAGCTTTTCTGAGAGTGCTAGAATTTGCTTGTCACACTCTGAGATGATGGCGCCGCCACCGACATAGAGTACAGGCTTGTTAGCTTTTAGCAGGGCTTGTAAACCGCGCCGGATCTGGCCCTTATGACCCGAAGTCGTTGGGTTATAAGAACGCATGCTGATATCTTTAGGATATTCATAATCAAATAAGATCTCTGGATTCATACAGTCTTTAGGCACATCGACGACAACCGGTCCCGGGCGACCACTGGCCGCGATGAAGAAGGCCTTCTTGATGATAGTTGGAATGTCTTTGGCATCGGTCACCAGGAAGCTGTGTTTAACCACAGGGCGTGAGATGCCGATCATGTCGCATTCCTGGAATGCATCATTACCAATCAAGTTACTGGGAACCTGACCCGATATAATCACCAGTGGGATAGAGTCCATGTAGGCGGTGGCGATACCTGTGATGGTGTTGGTTGCACCAGGACCTGATGTCACCAGTACTACGCCTACTTTACCCGTTGAACGAGCGTAACCATCGGCCATATGCACGGCAGCTTGTTCGTGACGGACTAGAATATGTTCAATTGTTGATTTTTCGTGAAGGGCATCATAGATATCCAGTACAGATCCGCCGGGATAGCCAAATATATGTTTTACGCCTTCGTCGATAAGAGATCGAACGATCATGCTGGCGCCGGATAACTTCTCCATTTGTAAACCCTCATAAGTTACCGCTACGGTATGCAGTATCTTGCAACAGCGACGGTAATCGCTTGAATAAAATGAGCGTGGACGGTGATCCTTGCTCTCGATATGCCGAATAACTTTGGGTTTAAAGTTGATTTCACCCTGTAAGGCGCGACACCTGTTTCAAATGAACAGAATTTCATCATATAAAAAAAATAGATCTATTCAAGTATTATTTTTTAAATAACGCCGTTTATGAGAAAAAATACCGTTAAAGATGCTGATAATGCTAAAAAGTGAATTTTTAGTGAGGGAATCAAGATGATGTTGCCAGTATTTATCATATTGATGGAGTTTGGTTTATTGGTGACTAGGGGGAATGGACAGGTTTTTCAACAGTTTGCATATATAAAGCGGCCTATTTGTATAGCCTGATCCGAGTTAATCCACGGGGGCTAAATCACTCTGGCTGCGCCGATGAGCAAAGAATTGACAGATAGCGACCAAGACTACCGCACTTAGCATTAAGGCGGAGAAAGGTACAGCAGTGCCGGTATAAAACAGGGCTAATAGAGGACCTGCTACCGCGCCGAAACCAAACCTCAAGGTGCCAACGACTGCGGTGGCTGTCCCTGTCTCTTGTTGGAACTGCATCAAGACAATAGCATCGGCATTGACAGACATCACCCCGAGGCATGCCATAAATGGCAGTAGAGTGATCACGGTAAAGTGATAACTCATCTCTAGCCAATTCACCGCGAAGAGGGCCGAGCCAGCGATGATAGCCAGCAAGGTGGCCACCTTGAGGATTCTGCGTGAACCATAACGAACGACAATGCGGCTATTGATGACATTGGCCAGCATCAGAGCGCCGACATTGGTGCTAAACAAGATGGCAAACAGGGATTTATCTAAGCCGAAGACTTCCATATAGACAAATGGAGAAGCCGTCAGGTAACAGAAGAATGCAAAGGAGGTCAGCACGCCACTGGCGATGTGAAGTTTGACTCCCGGTTTAGTTAATACCACGGCGTAGGCCTCGAAAAAAGATTTTTGGCTACGCTGACTTAAATCTGTATCGCTGGGCATCTTCAACTTCCAAAACACCAACATTAGCATGATCATTGCGTAGAAACCTAAGATGAAAAAGATGAGATGCCATTCACCAAACTCCAAAATCAAGCTGCCTATACTAGGAGCAATTAATGGAGCCAACATCATGATAAGGCTGACATAAGACATACCCTTAGCCGTATTTTTCCCATAGACCTCCTTGATATAACCCGGAACGACGACAGTAGCGGCTGCGCCGATGAAGGCCTGACCGAACCTGAGGGCTAAAAATGACTCGATACTGGTGACAAAGGCGAGTAGAAAGCTCATTAAGGCAAAGCCGGTGAGGCCTATAATGACCAAGGGCCTGCGGCCGACTCGATCGGCCAGAGGACCAAAACAGAGCATGCCTAATGCGTATCCCGCTAAATAGATACTGAGTGACTGCTGCACCATAGTGATATCGGTATGGAAGCTCGCGGCAATTGTCGCCATGGCGGGCAGATAAAGATCGATAGCTAATGGTGTGATTGCAATTATGGCTGACAACATAGGAATCAAGATGACAAGGTTTAAACTGGCTGCTAGATCTGTTGTGGACTTTGTTTGATTGGATGCCGTTTTCACTAATACCTCTTAAGTAAGTGAGAAAAAGCCCTAAGATTGGGCACATATAATTACTATCGAGTTAGATGACATAAATTATGTTGGGCATTCTTGATATCGATAACCGGAGGATAAGCGTTATCTGAGAGAAAGATTATTGTACGGGCGATCACCGAAATTTGCCATGACTAACCTGAAATTAAGTGTATTTATATATTATAGCGTGGTAACGAAAAACAGCCGGGAGCTCATGTTTATCTATTGTTATCCTCGCTTACGTCATGGGCCAAACAAAAAAGATTCACCACTCTCAAGCCAAGTTGGATATTTCTTCATAATATTGGCAAATATTGGGCTCTCAAGGTGACTGGCTAACCAGAGCTGCACGTTTGGGTAGGGAGCTTGATTGAACCAGGTTCTGTCGACCCCAGCAAATTGGCGAATAAAAGGGAAGATGGCAAAATCGACGATACTGGCAGAATCACTTAACAGCTGCTGATGTTTCTCCAACAAGTGTTCAAGTTGAGCGATAAACTTTTCGCCTTCCGTGCGGTAAAAAATTTCACTCTGCTCAGGGTATCTGTCGGCATATTTATATTTATCCAGCCAAGATTTGAACTCATTGTCATTGTTGTCAATCAGTGTCTTAGCCTGCTCTTGTGGTTGAGGTTGACCGGTAAGTAACAGGTTGTGAGGATCGTTTAGCCCCAGCGCCCAGCGCATGATGTCTAGGCTCTCATCTATGATGCTGCCATCTTGTAAGATAAGCACGGGAACCGTGCCTTTAGGTGAAGCCGCTAACATGGGCTCGGGTTTATGTTTAAGGAGTATTTCACGTAAAGAGACAGACGTCCCCGAAAGTAAAATACCTAAACGGGCGCGCATCGCATAGGGGCATCGTCTGAAGGAATAGAGGGTGGGTAAAGACATAGGTGTTATTTCATTTTATACATGATTATGGCGGTTATTCTTAACCGACTGAAGATAAATGACAACGAATAAAAATGGGGAGACGAGAGCAAAATAAGCGAAATTTAGCATTTTATGTATAAGCTGACTTTTTACCTGTTTATTGGCGCGTGACTCAGGTAGAATTTCTGGCGATTTTGTTACCTGGCTCAACTGTGGGTCGGGTTGTTACTATTTTTTAAGATGCGCTGGAGATTAAGCTCCTGCCAGCATTGAGGTTGATATGTCCCAAGTTGTCGTTTGTGCCCTATATAAGTTTGTTTCTCTGCCACATTTTGAATCGATTCAGCAGCCATTGCTTAATGCTATGCTTGATACGGGTATCAAGGGCACCTTGTTACTCGCCAGTGAAGGCATTAATGGTACCGTTGCCGGTTCTCAAGACGCTATCGATAATCTGCTCAATTGGTTGAATACTCAACCGGGCTTAGACAATATCGTGCATAAGCTATCTTTCGATGATGATATGCCGTTTTACCGCACCAAAGTTAAATTAAAGAAAGAGATTGTGACCATGGGGGTCGAGGGCATAGATCCCCTCAAAGTGGTTGGCACTTATGTGAAGCCTCAAGACTGGAACAAGTTGATCTCAGATCCCGACGTCATCTTAGTCGATACCCGCAACGAGTATGAGGTGCAGATTGGCACCTTCAAGAATGCCGTCGATCCTAAGACCAGTACATTCAGAGAATTTCCCGCTTACGTAAAAGAGCACTTAGATCCGGCCAAACATAAGAAGGTCGCCATGTTCTGTACCGGCGGGATCCGTTGTGAGAAGTCGACGGCTTATCTGAAGGAGCAAGGCTTCGATGAGGTATATCACCTCGAAGGCGGTGTGCTTAAATATCTGCAAGAAGTTAAGCCAGAAGAGAGTCTCTGGCAAGGCGAGTGCTTCGTGTTCGATAATCGAGTCGCGGTGAATCACGATTTAGAAAAAGGTCAGTACGACCAGTGTAACGCCTGTCGCATGCCAATTACGGCCAGTGAGAAAGCCAGCGAGGCCTATGTTCAGGGGGTGAGTTGTCCTCATTGCATCGCGTCAATCTCAGACAAGCAACGTCAGCGTTTCGAAGAACGTGAACGTCAGATGCAGCTCGCCGAAAAGCGTGGTGAAGCCCATATAGGCAGTGACGTAAAAGCCGTTATCTTGGCTCGCCGCAGTGAGAAAGAGAGTTTGAAGCAAGCTCAGCTGGAACTGAATAAAAAATAAATCGGTTAATACCTTTGTATATGCCGCAAAAAAGCCGTCTCAGACGGCTTTTTTATTGGCGATTTTTTGTTATCTATCACTGCTCTTATCGGTTTTCTTGTTGCGCCCTTGGGTATTTGTTGTTAACACTCCCTGCAATAGATCCATGGGGAGGGGAAACAGTATGGTCGAATTCTTTTCGCTGGCTATTTCTGTCAGCGTTTGTAGATACCTGAGTAAGATGGCGTTGGGCTCTTGTGCCAGTTTCGCGGCCGCTTCAACTAGCTTGGCCGAGGCTTCCATCTCTCCCGAGGCATGAATCACCTTAGCTCGTCGGGTACGCTCGGCCTCCGCCTGTTTGGCTATGGCCCTGACCATGGTTTCATTAAGATCAACATGTTTTATCTCAACATTAGACACCTTGATCCCCCAGCCATCGGTACGTGAGTCTAGAATGCTCTGAATGTCGGTATTGAGCATCTCTCTATTGGCTAACATCTCATCGAGCTCGTGTTGTCCGAGTACCGAACGAAGCGTAGTTTGAGCCAGTTGAGACGTAGCTTGCAGATAGTCTTCAACATTGATAATGGCTTTTTGAGAGTCCAGCACTCGAAAATAGATCACCGCGTTGACTCTAACTGAGACATTATCTCTGCTGATCACATCTTGGGTGGGTACATCCATCACTATGGTCCTCAGATCGACCCTGACCATCTGTTGGATGATGGGAATGACTATGATTAGCCCAGGGCCCTTGACCCGATAGAATCGTCCGAGCAGGAAGATAACTCCCCGTTCATATTCCCTTAGAACTCGAAAGGCGCTGAGTATGATTGCAAATATCAGCAAGAGTACGGCTAGGCCGAACATGACGCCGCTGGGCAAGATGAGATCCATTATTTTTCTCCTTCTGCTTCGATGTTTTTATCAGAACCTGTATTAGGGTTGGTTTTTTTGTCAATCGCTTGACCAAGAATGAGGGTTAAGTCGTCGACCTGTTCGACTTCGACCCGCTGATCTTTTTGTAGGGGAACAGCAGATATGGCCGCCCAACGCTCACCGCCGAGTAATACAAAACCATGATCGATAAAGTCTTCCAGCACCTTGGCTTCGGCGCCTACGATGGCTTCCTGGCCACTGACAATTTTATTATGCCGTGAGCGCCATAGGTATCCCAGGCAGAAAATCATAAATGCCGCACTCACCACAGTGACGGCGGCGATAACGGGCAAGGAAACCTGAAATTGGGTATTTTTGGTATCGATAAGAAACACAGATCCCAGCGCAAACGCAATCACGCCGCCTATGCCGAAGATGCCGAAGCTGGGCATCATGGCTTCGGCTATCATCAAGCCTATGCCGAATAGCAGTAAGAGTAAGCCGGCATAATTTACTGGTAACATCTGAAAGGCATACATGGCGATAATCAGAGCGATAGCACCTGTGACACCAGCCACGCCTATGCCTGGACTGTAAAATTCCAGAATGAGGCCGTAGACACCAATTAACATGAGTATGTAGGCGATATTAGGATTAGTGATAGTCGCTATAAATTGATTGCGCCAGTCCGGCTTTATTGGAGTCAATTTGGCCTCTGAGAGCTCAAGTATATGAGGCTGCTGATTGATGCTCACCTCCCATCCATCGAGCTGCTTGATTAATTCTGCTGTCGAGTTTGAGATAAGCGTGATGACATTTTTCTCTAATGCTTCTTGTGCGGTTAAGGTTGCGGCCTCTTTGACGGCTAGCTCGGCCCACTCTTCGTTGCGGCCACGTAACTGAGCGAGAGAGCGAATATAGGCGATGGAGTCATTGAGGATCTTCTTTTCCATGGCGGAGGGCGAACTTGTCTTATTATCGTCCTTGTCTTGAGGGGCTTTGGGAGAGCCGCCAATACTGACGGGAGTTGCCGCCCCTAAGGTGGTTGCCTGTGCCATGGCGGCTATGTGGCAAGCGTACAAAATATAGGTACCGGCGCTGGCGGCTCTGGCCCCTGCGGGATGAACCAGGCAGGCGATGGGTACTTGAGAATTGAGTATAGCCTGATTGATGTCACGCAAACTAGAGACTAAGCCTCCCGGGGTATCTATGATGATGACCACCAGAGGCGCACCGGCCTGGTTGGCTATGGCTATCTCAGTGGTTAAGTAATCGCTAATGGCGGGACCTATAGCCCCCTTAATGGTGAGTACCGGAATTTCAGTTGAAGTGCCGATCTGTGCCTGTGATGAAGTCTCGCTGCTGGCGAGGGGTGAAGGTGTAAAAAATAAAAGAAGAAACAATGCAATAGAGAGCATTGCATGGAGAGGGTCCATTATCGTTCGAAAGCGAATCATCATAGGATAACTTCACAGCCATTATTGTAAAGTCTAGCTAAAATAATACGTCTCTGCTTAATGAAATTGGTTTGAGTGAATTGATGATGACTTAACTATACTAAAAGAACGAATTCATCGTCTATTTTGGCTGGGTCAAGGAGGTATATATGGGTATCGCGATCACTCTGGCATCGTTTCTTAACCATAATAGGGTCGAGTATTCCATCGTAAAACATCGTAAGACCCTCTCTTCCCTGGACTCTTCTGCATCGGCCCATCTCCCCAGTGCTCAGGTCATCAAAGCCGTGTTACTGGTCAATAGTGAGGGCGATCACCTGTTGGCCGGCATTGGCTCGGGACACAGGTTATCGGTATTGAAGGTGAGTGAAGTGATGGGTGAGGTGTACCAATTAGCCGGTGAGCAAGATCTTGAGGTATTATTTCATGATTGTGCTAAAGGGGCTATTCCTGGATTAGCCGAGGCATATGGCATCAAGATGATGTTGGATAAACGCCTGATCGATGAAGATATGGTCTATATAGAAGCCGGCGATCATTGTCACCTGATTAAGATTAATCACCTGCAATATACGCCCTTACTCTCGGGGACACTGCTGGCCGATCTTATCGGTGAGCCTATTGGTACACCTAAGTTTGGCGATTATGATAACTGCTATGACAAAAGTTACCCTAGTCACTTCTAGACTCGTTGTGGATGAATATTCGAGTGGCCATCTTTGCTGATATCCGCTGTTGAGGAATACCGCTGATGTCAGCAAACGAGGCTATAGACATAATTCCGCTTTTTACTCCTCGCAATCTGTGGTATTTTTCACGGCTTTTTATCTTGATATGTTAATTTTTCCTGTTTAACCGATCATTTAAATTTTTGGGGCGTGCGAATGTTTGTTGGTTTTGATTATGGCAGTGCCAACTGTGCCATAGGCGTCATGGATGAGAACGATGTACGATTATTACCCTTGTCGGCAGATTCCAAATATATGACCTCAGCGCTTTATGCCCTCGACAGGGAGCTGATTACCGAGGCTGTGTATCAACAGATGCCGCAGCATTTAAGAGCCGACTTTGCTAAATTACGTGGTGCTCAACTTAGCCGAGCACGGCAAGCACGGCGTGAATTAGATCTCGATAGTGATGAACAAGCGGTTTTTGTCGGCGAACAAGCAGTCAAGGCCTACTTAGATATGCCCGAAGAGGGATTCTATGTCCGCTCGCCAAAATCATTTCTGGGTGCCAGTGGACTCAGAGTCGATCAAATCGCCTTGTTTGAAGATATCGTCACCATGATGATGCTACATGTAAAGTCGATTGCCGAGTCTGATACCGGTCTCAATAATAAAGGCGTGATAACCCATGCGGTTATCGGCAGACCCGTTAATTTTCAGGCCATAGGTGGTGAGGAAAGTAATCTACAGGCCGAGTCAATATTGAGGTTAGCGGCAAAACGTGCCGGATTTACCGCGGTAGACTTTCTGTTTGAACCCCTAGCAGCAGGCATGGATTATGAGGCGAGCCTGACTGAAGATCAGGTGGTGCTGGTGGTCGATGTTGGCGGCGGAACCACAGATTGCTCTGTGGTGCGAATGGGACCATCGCATATTAATGCGAGTCAACGCAGTCAAGATTTCTTAGGCCACAGCGGGCAACGAGTGGGCGGCAATGATTTGGATATTGCCCTGGCGATGAAAGCGTTTATGAGTCACCTTGGTTTAGGCTGCCATATGGTTAATGGCCTGCCTGTGCCGAGTAAGCCATTTTGGAATGCCGTCGCGGTCAATGACATCAGTGCACAACGAGATTTCGTGTCATTGAGTTCACGTAAATTGATTGAAGATTTGATTCATGATGCCGAAAAACCCGAGTTACTTAAAAGGTTACTCAAGGTTCAGCAAAATCAGTTAGGATACCGTATCGTCCGCAGTGCCGAGCAGGCTAAGATAGGCTTAACAGATGTAGATTCGGTCACATCTAAATTAGATTATATCTGTCCGCAGCTTAGCGCCGAGGTGAGTCGAGAATTGTTTAGTGAGGCCATTGCCGTACCCAGCGCCAAAATACAGGCCTTGATGCAACAAGCACTTAACGTGGCAGGTGTATTGCCAGATGTTATTTATGTGACTGGCGGTACTGCCAGGAGCCCGGCTATCTACGATAAAATAGCCAGTTTACATCCGGAGATCCCGATCGTTGTCGGCGACCACTTTGGCAGTGTCACGGCGGGCTTAACTCGCTGGGCACAGAGAGTATTTAAACAGGAAAAAAAATGAAAATTGGCAATCAGTTTGGCACTTCGTTGATAAAATTGTCTGGAAAAGTCATCGCAACAGGATTTATCTTATTCGGTCTCTCAGCCTGTGGCGGCGACAATGTCGGCAAGGTGAGCCTGGGGTTTTTTACCACTAAAGATGTGATCATAGATGCACGTCACGACCCTAAACTCCCGGGGGTCACTTGTCATATTAGCCGCATAGAAGCGAACCTGAGTCTAGCTGACCCATCGGATATGAGCATCTCATGTCGTCAGACTGGCCCGATATCGGCGCAAGAAATTGCGGCTATCGATAAGAGTAACAATGGTGAAGTCATCTTTAAGCAATCATTGAGTATCTTATTTAAATCGCTGAAAGTGCGCCGTATCTATGATGCAGAAAATCAAACTTTACTGTATCTGTCATATTCCACCAAAGAGACACAAGGCAGTCATAAGCATGCCTTATCGACCGTCCCCCTGTATAACACAGCTGCATGGCAGGCCCCCGGAGTAGCTGTTCAATAGAGAGTTGAGTGCAACAGATGATAAAATCTCCCTTAGTTACCACGCTGTGGCTCGAACAACACCTAGATGATGATAGGCTCATCGTGCTCGATGCGAGCATGGCAAAGGTGGTGGGAAGACCACAGATCCTCTATGACACATTCAGCTGTATTCTCGGTGCCAAGAAACTCGATCTTGAAAATGAACTTTGCGATCTGACATCAAAGCAGACCCATGCGTTCCCAACAGTAGCGCAGTTTATTGACATTATTTCTGCATTAGGGATCTCTCAGACCAGCCAAATTATTATTTATGACAATCAGGGTATTTACTCATCTCCCAGGGCCTGGTGGATCTTCAAGGTGATGGGATTTAATAATGTCTATGTGCTCGATGGCGGCTTACCCCAATGGTTAGCTGAAGGCAGGACGACTGCGAATCGTTTTTCACCTTCAACGCTAGCCGAGCCAGTTTCAGTCGATTCAATTATAAAGAGTGGCTGTGAGATTAAGGTGAATGTGCAGGATACTTGGGTATGTGATTCAACTTACCTGCTCAATAAGCTGTCGGATAAACATGTCAGTATTTTCGATGCCCGCGGAGCTAAGCGCTTTTCAGGCCAGGCATCTGAGCCCAGAGAAGGGGTTCGCAGCGGCCATATTCCCAATTCGGTCAATCTGCCTTTCTCTCAAGTCTTAGAGGATCATGGCCTGAAAACCGCGGAAGAACTGCAACAGATTTTTGCCGGGCTGGCAAATGAGCAAGATACTCAGCGTATTTTCAGTTGTGGCTCGGGGATCACCGCCTGTATCTTGATCTTGGCATCGGTAGAGGCAGGTTATCATCACAATGTCCTTTACGACGGTTCTTGGGCACAGTGGGGCAGTGATCATAAACTGCCGATAGAGTAACTCCGATCTGTATAATTAACAGGTCATATTTAGCCAGCTTCTAGCGCACATTTTAACATCTAGTTTTGTGGCTACTTAATTGGAGCGAGAGGTAATATGAACCCTCAATGTCATCATTCCGGCAGATCTTTTGCGCCGGAATCCAATGGCGTATAGGGCCTGTTTCTGAGTGCTCGCCGAAACTTTGCACTGGACTGCTAAGAAGCAGAGAAAGTGTTCAATCAAAGCGGGTGTGATATCAGCACCGTGACGAATATTACAGTGTCGAATGAAATAGCGATTCCAATAGAGGTAGGACTTTTCTGTTTGGTAGCTGTAATGTCGCTCACCTGATCTCTGTCCGTATAGCTTCCAGAAATGTTAATTTCCCCATAGTCGTCACCTTATTGATTCACTGTGTTTATATACAGGTATAACTTAAGTTGAGATAATTGCTATAAAAAAGATGCATAAATCGCTGGGTTAATGCATCGATAACACTAATGTAAAAATATTAATCAAATCTTATCAATAGGTTGTAATGTGGTAAAAAGCGTTATGCAGACCTCGTAAACCCCCGTGCATCTTTTTCATCTGATTATTTACGGTATTCTATCTGTGAGTTATGGGAATAACACATTTACAACAACCACTTAGCGGTGATAAACTGGCGAAAAGTGAATAAATAGACAGGAACGTTATCCTGCTGCTAATCAATAAGCTGTTATAAGCACATGGAGAGTTTTGGTGTTTACCTTCCAAAAAGATAATTCACAATATATCTATCACTATACAAAGTCCAAAACTGCGATAGACCATATATTGAATGATCGGACTCTCAAATTATCTTCTTTTTCCAAAACTAATGATCCAAAAGAGACTAAAAGTTGGTTTTTTATTCCAGGGACAAATGAAGGACGAAATTTAGATAAATACAATTCTGATTTATTTTCTAAGCTGTTAAATCCATATTTTAAAGAAGCAACTCAGTTACTTTGCTTTTCAAAAGATGGAAACTTAACTGGTAACCATATGGAAGATAATCCACAGAGAGGCTTTTGTAAGCCGAGAATGTGGGCTCAATATGGTGATAATCATGCAGGTGTATGCTTAATATTCGATTTCAAAAGGTTCTCTGAGTTATTTTATAAGCAATTCAGTGAAATGACTTATCATTGTGATAATGTTGATTATCAAGATCGATTACTACCTGATATTCAAATGGATCAAGCATTCATCATTAATGTAGATCATCTAGAGCGCCGAGGCGAAAAAGATTATGTTTACGACCATTTACTTAAACATAAAAAACGCCTCTACTTTGAAAAAGCAAAAGACTGGAAGAATGAGTCTGAATACCGATTCGTGGTTTTTGAGTGTAAAAAAGAACTATATTTTGCTTTTAAAAACTCACTGAGTGGCATTCTATTCGGGGAGAATTGCAGCGATTCTCATATTTCTAAAATTGTTGCTTTAACAAAAAATCAAGGCATGCAATATCAGCAATTAAAGTGGAGAAATTGTACTCCGTGGTTTGATTTTGGGAGAACAAAGTGGTTATAACGTATAAGGATAGGCCGCGCGCAGCCGCGTCCTTATCCCAAGTGTACTATTTATCACAGGGAGTAAGCCCGAGGTCGGGGTTTAGTCATACTCTTTATTAAGCAAATAGCTGAGCGAGGGTTCGTTATGCTTGAGGCCATAATAGGACGAATATTTTGTTTTAGTCAGCACGCAGCCTTGATCTAATGAGCAATCATTTAACTTCTTTAATATCAGCCAGCTGAACTTACTGTATTACTTTAGCCCTCCTATTTAGTTAATACATTATCCTTATACTTCTAGCTTAAACATAGGCGTTAGGCTGTGATCGTTAAGCTTGTCGGTCGGCTGTATTTTAGTATCCCCATAAAGCACATCGGCTGATGGCAGCAGGGGCAAGTTCGTGTCGCTAAAGCTCGTTTTACCTTTGGTACTAACGGCAATACCGCGCCTGCAACAGCCAGCATGAGCTGGATCTGTTGCCTAAGTTGGCTGCAATTCCCTCTTAACAGTCCATAATCTCTGACCCGCCGTAATCCTTTGGGTAGCACGCGTTGCAGTACCAACCAGAGAAATTTATGGAGTTTCATCGGCTTGGATAACGGCTTGCTCAAGTAACATTTCACGCAGCTTGTCATAAAGCGGAGTAAGTCGCTCAGATGATTTATCGGCTGTTTAATATAAAGGTGGGGTTTACTCGACGCTTACCTATAAAACGATAAAGTACAACACGGTTCATTCTGTAAGCGGTTGAATAATAATGTATTCTCATGATTATGCTTAAACTATGATAAGTTCAGTATAATTTTGCCTGGAATGCTGATGTCGCACATGAAAAAATCTACGGTAAATTGCGGTGAACAGATTTTAAATGAAAAAAAACGTACACGCCATTATACATAGTGTGTACGTTGTTTTAGCTAAGCCGTATCGTATAGAGTGATTCATTCACACATAAATGGACATGGTGTCTACTTTATGCGCTATAAATACGGCCTTTTTTTGAGATATGGAGTTAAGTTTACTTAACGCGCATACCCGGCTCTGCGCCTTCATGTGGCTCTAATATCCACAAGTCTTTACCACCGGGTCCCGCCGCGACTACCATGCCTTCCGATATGCCAAAGCGCATCTTGCGTGGTGCCAGGTTGGCCACCATCACGGTGAGCTTGCCTTCGAGCTCTTCTGGAGAGTAAGCCGACTTTATCCCGGCAAACACTTGTTTCGTCTCGCCGCCTAAATCCAGCTGAAGTTTAAGTAGCTTGTTTGCTTCGGGTACATGCTCGGCTTTCGCGATACGGGCGATACGCAGGTCGATTTTGGCGAAGTCTTCGAAGCTTATCTCTGCCAAGATAGGATCGTCTTCTAAGTGATTGCCACTCGCTGGAGCATCATTAGATTCTGCTTTACTTGCTGTCGCTGCACTATCCGCTGTTTTTGGCGTATCGGTCGTAGCGAGTAAATTCTCTTTCGATGCCTCTATGATGGCTTCGATGCTTTTCATCTCTACCCTTTGCATTAGGGGCTTAAATTTGGCTATCTCATGTCCCGCAAGGTTGGCATTCAAGTTATCCCAAGTGATAGGGAATTGCAGGAAGGCCTCAACATCGTCTGCCAATTTGGGCAGTACAGGTTTCAGATAAGTCACCAGGATACGGAACAAGTTAAGTGCGTTAGAACAAACCTGATGGGCTTCCTCTTGCGTATCTTCTTGTTTGATCAACTGCCAAGGCGCTGCATCGGCAACGTAAGCATTGGCCATATCGGCCAGTGCCATGATCTCACGCATGGCCTTACCGAATTCACGGCCTTCATAAAGCTCGGCTATGACTTCTTGTTTACCTAGAAACACTTGTTCTAGTGTGGTATCAGCCACTTTGGCAAACTTGCCATCGAAGCGCTTAGTGATAAAACCAGCGGTACGTGAAGCTAAGTTGACTAGTTTTCCCACGAGATCTGAGTTGACCCGCTGGGCGAAATCTTCGAGATTAAGATCGAGATCGTCGATGCGGTTGCTCAGCTTAGCGGCGTAGTAGTAACGTAGGTATTCAGGATCTAAGTTGTCCAGATAAGTACGCGCCTTGATGAAGGTGCCTTTTGACTTTGACATCTTGGCGCCGTTGACCGTCACGTAGCCATGAGCATAAACATTAGTCGGCTTACGGTAGCCTGCGCCTTCTAGCATGGCTGGCCAGAAGAGACAGTGGAAGTTGATGATATCTTTACCGATGAAGTGATACACCTCGGCGGTTGAGTCTTTGGCCCAGAAATCATCGAAATTTAGGTCCTCACGTCGATCACATAGGTTCTTAAATGAGCCCATATAGCCAATAGGTGCATCTAACCAGACGTAAAAATACTTACCCGGAGCATCGGGTATTTCGAAACCGAAATAAGGTGCATCACGGCTGATATCCCATTGTTGCAAGCCTTGTTTTAACCATTCGTCTAGCTTGTTGGCCACTTCATCTTGCAAGGCGCCGGAACGGGTCCACTCCTTGAGCATGCCTTCAAAAGCCGGCAGGTCGAAGAAGAAATGCTCAGAATCTTTCATGATGGGGGTGGCACCCGAGATGGCAGACTTGGGATTAATCATGTCTGTCGGGTTGTAGGTTGCGCCACAGTTGTCGCAGTTATCGCCGTATTGATCTTCGCTCTTACACTTAGGGCAAGTGCCTTTTACGAAACGGTCTGGCAAGAACATAGACTTTTCAGGGTCGAATAACTGCGAGATGGTGCGCGTCTCAATGTAACCTGAATCGCGCAGTTTGAGGTATATCTCACTGGCTAATTCACGGTTTTCAACACTGTGGGTACTGTGGAAGTTGTCGAATTGAATATTGAAGTCAGCAAAATCCTGTTGATGCTCTTTATTCACCTGAGCAATCATCTCTTCTGGCTCCATACCTAACTGCTGAGCCTTAAGCATGATAGCTGTGCCATGGGCATCATCTGCACAAATATAGTGACATTCGTGGCCACGCATTTTTTGAAAACGTGCCCAAATATCGGTTTGAATATATTCCAGCATATGACCTAAGTGAATAGGTCCATTGGCGTAGGGGAGTGCGCTTGTCACTAATATTTTACGTTGTGAATTTGCCATCTTGTCTCGAAATTGCTTGAGTGCCCAAATTAATGGCATAGATACTAACCGATCCTTGTGCGAGTTTCATTAAAAGCGAGTTTAAGTGGGTTAAAACTACCCGAATATTTACCCTGATTTCTGCTACACTTGGGCAAATTATTTATAGGGGGTAGCACTTTTGTCTTCAGCTTCTCAGCACTATCGTCTCAATGACGATCTTCTCGGGCCTGTTTTGGCCATCTTAGACGCTTATCAAGATCCATATTTAGCACAAGGTTTAGTCAGTGCCGGATGTGTTAACACACTCGACATCGAGGGTAAGCGACTGCTTCTCGGGCTTGTCTATCCTTACCCATGTATGACTCAATATCGCGACACTGTGATGGCTATCACCAAAAAGTTGGCCGTGTTAGATGCAATCGATGAAGTCGAATGTGAAATTGATTTTCAACCGGCTGCTATCTCTGCCATAGGCGCAGTCGAACCTCTTGCTAATGTGAAGCAAGTGATTGCGGTAGCGTCGGGTAAAGGTGGTGTGGGTAAATCGACCACAGCGGTAAACTTAGCCTTAGCACTCGTCGCCGAAGGCGCCAAGGTGGGCATCTTAGATGCCGACATCTATGGCCCTTCTATTCCCCTGATGTTGGGGGTGAGTGATTTTAAGCCTGAGTCACCCGATGGCAAGATGATGACAGTGGCAAAGGCTCACGGCATTGTGGCGCAATCGATTGGATTTATGCTTGGTCAAGACGAGGCTGCAGTATGGCGTGGTCCAATGGCGGCTGGCGCACTCGCTCAGCTTCTCAATGACACTCAGTGGCCTGAACTCGATTATTTAATTATCGATATGCCACCGGGAACCGGCGATATACAGCTCACCCTGTCGCAGAAGGTGCCCGTCTCTGGCGCCATCATAGTGACGACTCCTCAGGATATTGCGTTAGCCGATGCTAAGAAAGGCATCAACATGTTCCAGAAGGTGAATATTCCTGTACTGGGTATCGTCGAGAACATGAGCTTTCATGTCTGCAGTGAGTGTGGCCATAAAGAACATCCATTTGGCAGCCATGGCGGCAGCAAGCTGGCCGAGCGTTACCATGTCCCCCTATTAGGTGAATTGCCACTCAAGCTCAACATACGTGAAGATGTCGACAAGGGCGTGCCAACGGTCGTTGCCGATCCCGACTGTGATGTGTCGGCAATCTATCGTGAGATTGCTCGTAAAGTAGGCGCGCAACTGGCGCTTACCAAAGTTACATCTAGTTTATCAATCAGTATTTCAGAAGACGAATAAGGTTTTAGCATGAATTCTCAGTGTGTCATCATAGGTATCGCGGGGGCTTCAGCCTCGGGTAAAAGTTTAATTGCTAAAACTATCTATGAGGAGCTGTGCCGGGATCTAGGCACAGATCAGATTGGAGTCATCGCCGAAGATGCTTACTATAACGATCAGAGCCATCTATCCATGGATGAGCGGGTAAAGACCAATTACGATCATCCCAAAGCGTTAGATCATGAACATTTGTGTCGTCATCTCAGAGCATTGAAGTCCGGTGAAGCGGTTGAGATCCCCAAGTACAGCTATAGCGAGCATACGCGTCTGGCCGAGACGATTAAGATGACACCGAAGAAGGTGATCATCTTAGAGGGAATATTATTGCTGACCGATCCTAAATTACGTGACTTGATGGATGCCAGCGTGTTTATGGATACCCCATTGGATATCTGTTTTATGCGTCGTTTGAAACGTGACGTTGCCGAGCGTGGTCGCACCATGGAATCTGTGATGTCTCAGTATACAAAAACCGTTCGTCCCATGTTTCTGCAGTTTATCGAGCCGTCTAAACAATATGCCGACATCATAGTGCCTCGAGGCGGCAAGAACCGTATCGCGACCGATATTTTAAAGGCTAGAATTCAGCATCTTTTAAACATATAACTGGTTTTAAGAGCGACCCTACATCTTGTTTACCTCTGATAAGTTTAAACATATAGGCGTCAGAGGTCATGCATATTTAACGGCCAGCCGTATCAGCCAAGATAATTAACTGTAGCGGGCTGGATAATTTACAGATGAAAAAAGATGACTGAGCAAGTGACAAAAGTCTGGGTTAATGGTGAGCTTAATGGTCATATAGAACCACTGGATCGCGGCTTGGCTTATGGTGATGGACTCTTCGCGACGATGCGAATCGTACAAGGTCAGATTGCTTTCTTATCGGCGCACCTCGACAGGCTCACTCAAGGTACTAAACGCTTAGGCTTCTCTTGGTCTCCTTCTCAGGCTCTGGTTACACACGTTAAGCATCAGGCCAAGATCCAAGTGACTGGCTGCTTAAAGCTGTTATTGAGCCGCGGCACCGGAGGAAGAGGCTATGGGGCTCCCGCAACATGTGAGATAACTGAGGTTATTTCGCTCCATGCGATTCCCACTCACTATGCCAGCTGGCAAAAAACCGGCATATCCTTAACCTGTTCACCGATTAAACTGTCTCAACAACCTAGGTTAGCTGGCATAAAGCATCTCAATCGTCTCGAGCAGGTGTTGATCAAGTCGGAAAGTTTGCCTGCCGGTTATCAAGATTGGTTAGTGCTCGATGGCCTGGATAATATCGTCGAGTCTTCGATGGCGAACCTGTTTTTTGTCTCGGGTAAGCATATTGTTACACCTTCAATATCGCGCTCTGGTGTCGCCGGCGTGATGCGTGAGCAAGTCATCTATGCGCTGCTTGAGGCGGGATATGATGTTGAAGCTCGTCCTATCGCCTATTCACACTTGTGCCATTATCAACATGTATTTATGACTAATAGTTTAGTTGGTATACTCGATATCAATCACGTCGATGACGTTCACTTCACTCATGCCGACTTTACTCAGCAGATAAGACAAACACTGCATCTTACATTATGAAAAAAATAATAATTACCCTGACTGTTAGCTGTTTTGCCTTGCTCACTCTCGCCGCTGGCCTGGGTGTTTGGGGTTATAAAACGATCATGGATTTTGCTCTTTCCCCGTTAAATATGACTGAGCCACAAGAGCTAGTGTTGCAGAGGGGGACCTCTTTCTCACTCTTGGCCTCAACATTAGAGCGAAGAGAGATCATTGCCGAAGGTTGGAAATTAAAGGCGCTGGTTAAATTAAAACCTGAGTTAGCCAAGATCCGCTCTGGCTTCTATGAGCTGCACCCGGGTGAGTCGGTGGACGAATTGCTGACCAAATTAGTCAAAGGCGACGAGAAAGTATTTAGCGTCACCTTGATTGAGGGGCAAAATATCAAGGAGTGGCGCCAAATACTGCAAGCCTTACCCCACAGCCAATACGATGAAGGTGTTTTTACCCAGGTGTTGAGTGACAACGGCGATGAATCAGGCTTACCCGAAGGGAAATTTTATCCCGATACCTATCATTATGTTGCCGGTGACAATATCAATGCAATTGTGCGGCAAAGTTATCACAAAATGCAGCAGGAGCTAGAGAAAGCCTGGGCTCAGCGGGCCGAAGACTTGCCTCTTAAATCGTCATATGAACTCTTGATCATGGCGTCAATCATAGAAAAAGAGACGGGTAAAGCCAGTGAGCGCCCATGGATCTCCGCCGTATTTGCCAATCGACTCAACAAGGGCATGCGGCTACAAACGGATCCTACTGTGATATATGGCATGGGGGACAGCTATCAGGGAGATATCACCCGTAAAGCACTACGAGAGCATACGCCTTTCAACACTTACAGAATTAACGGTTTGACGCCGACTCCCATAGCCGCACTT
>NZ_ABIC01000057.1 GCF_000172075.1 Shewanella benthica KT99 | reverse complement strand
CGTAACTGAGCATCGTGGCCCCATCTGACCATCGGGTAAGCCTCTTCAGGCAAGGCTCCTTTACTCACTGTGTTGCACTGCTGACAACGCCCGTGAAATAACTGGTATTCGGTGATGTCAAGTGTAGGTTTAGGTAATTCAAACACCTGATGGCGATAACTTGGCGACGAGTTAGCCACAACTTTACCGCCACAATCAGCGCAGCAACTATCTGGCAAACAAGCAATTCTCTCGTCAGTCTCTGTAAGCTTTGCTAATGGTCTTTTATGCCCCGTATGTCCAGGTTGAGCGCCAACCTTATTTCCACTACGAGGCGTTTGAGCTTTTTTCGCTCGGCCTTATCCGCAGGGGAGTCAGAGGATGGTGATTTGGATGAGTTTCTAGAGCTCAATGCTAGGCGGTCTTCATATTCACGTAACTTTTCCCACAGTTCTTGAATGAGTAAGTTTGCTTTGTTTTCACCGAGTTCAGCAACCGTAGGCGGCTCTGTTGCGAATTGTTTTTTCTTTTTCATGAAGCTATTTTGACACGGCAAAGAGATCGTTCAATAGCGATATGACCAAACCTTATTGATCATCAATTGATCGTGTCAATAAGGGGCTGGTGAACGGTTACAGTATTTGAGCTATCGCTTGCTGTATCACACGGTCAATGACGTTAGGGATCCCCAGTTTGCGTTTACCGCCATCAGGTTTGTCGATCTCTACACGCCTGACCGCAGAGGGTTGGTAATCACCTAGCTCAAGTTGAGTTTTACACTGTTGCCAGCCGCCTTGTTGCATCCAGAGCGGGAAGGCTTCGATGGTCATGCCATCGATGCCCGCCGCGCCTTTATTGGCTTTAACTTGGCGCCACGCTCGGTGTAGATTCTCAGGTTCGAGCAGTTGTTGGAGTAGATCGCTGTTGAAGGCTGGTTGCATATCAATACGCTGCTGATAGTAATCGTCTGGCGACGTAGTGGGTATCGACAAGTTTGACAAGACTCCTCCTTCTTCTAAATGTTCAGGCCTTCACCCTGTCCCAACCATTACGATGGGCATTTGGCTACTATGCCGTCTGCTGACTTCTGCTTAATCACATACCGAGTTACCCCGTCATGCGCTATCGGTTTCCATCTGGTTCGCTCTTTTCAGTCGATGACGCTGAAAAGCCAAGGCACTTATAGACCAGAGCCTCACTGGTTAATGACCGA
The DNA here is from genome assembly GCF_000172075.1 of Shewanella benthica KT99. Taxonomy (GTDB): domain Bacteria; phylum Pseudomonadota; class Gammaproteobacteria; order Enterobacterales; family Shewanellaceae; genus Shewanella; species Shewanella benthica_A. The sequence continues at coordinate 19,271 of NZ_ABIC01000057.1, read as the reverse complement.
TCGCGTGTGAAGCAGATCTCCCCAGATAAGAACATGAACTTTCTTTGCACTGCTGCATCATTTACGGTGGCCATTAGATCACGTGGTTTCGTCGTCTTGTGCCAACTCACCTCTAGCCTACGCCTCATATGATGTTCTTGTTCATCAGCTCGCAAATTTGCTAGCGGCTTCCTTCGGACCAATCCTCACGGATAAGCCCTTGCCATTCGCTAGTAGTTAACGTTTAATAACAGTATGTTATTGAACGGTGATCTTCCTACAGAGGACTTTCACCTCATTAGTTCATGCCCATGCTGGGCGTACACAAGGCAATTAAACGGAACTAAAACAGTGGGTTACGTTTCGCTTCGCTACACATTTTAACCCACTATTTTAGTCCGCTTAGTGCGGCGTTATATTCTTATCGACAAGTGATGCGCATCACGCTACACTTATTGCATGATTAAATCTTTCAAGCATAAAGGCCTTAAGAAATATTTCCAGACGGGTAGTATTTCAGGTATTCAGGCAAAGCATCAACGTAAGTTACGTATGCAACTTGCTGCAATCGATACCGCACAAGAAATTGATGATATCAATTTACCTGGCTTTAAATTACATCCCTTAAAAGGGAATCGTGACGGGGTTTGGTCTATTACTGTAAATGGTAATTGGCGCATTACTTTCGAGTTTATCGATGGTAATGCTTATATTCTCAACTATGAGGACTATCACTAATGAGTATTCATCATAATCCGCCACACCCTGGGGAGTTTATCTATGACGTTTATTTGGAACCATCTGGTATTAGCTGCCGTTATTTAGCTAAACAGCTAGATGTTGCATCGTCTACTTTAAATAGAGTTCTAAAAGGCCAAAGCGCTATCTCACCAGAAATGGCACTTCGCTTATCTAAAGCAATTGGTAGAACTCCTGAGAGTTGGCTATCAATGCAAGACAACTACGATCTCTGGCATGCTAAACAGCAAATCAATTTAACCAATGTCCACTTTGTAAATTTTGCAGTGGCATAAAAAATATAATCGGGTAGCCGGAGGTATCTAGCCTCCAGCCCCCACACCACCCTGCATGCGGCTCCGCACACGACTGAATGGATTCAGGAGGTAGAGCAACGCAGGAGCTTGTTGCCGAGGGCGGTTCATTTAGAACGCCTAATCTAAACTTTCTGGTTAGCTTCTTTGTTGCGAGAATGAACTGCGATCCATTCATCTCTTAGTGAACATAATCCCGCTTTCTTAACTCTTACTTCGAGCTTTGCATTACTTAGTGCTTGCTGTATCCCTGGTCAAAGATTTTAACAAGAGTCGAGCTTCGCCACGGCCCTTTGCTTGTGATCCCACAAGCAACAGCGGATTGGATCCTGACGCCACGTTTAAGTACTTATAGTTGCGAGAGTGTACCTTAGTCCTTGGTTTTCGCCACTGACGCCACTCTTCATAACCCAAAGGCACATACGCACGCGACGACGGATCCAATGGTCTAAGTCGACGCATCCTTGATAAGCGTTGGCTATGCCAAAGTAGTTGATCCAGCCTTGCCTTCTTGTTTTATAAGAGAAAAATAGAGACAGCCATAGTTAATAGGAAAAATAGAGACAGCCATAGTTAATAGCGTGATGTTTAACCACCTACTAAGCTTTAGATATTGATTGAAAGAAGGAGTCCGCTATGCCACGCCCAAGAAGAACTCAAATTAGTATCGAAGACACGTCTTGGTATCATTGCTGTAGTAGGGTAACTCGGAGGTAACCGTTCACCAGCCCCTTATTGACACGATCAATTGATGATCAATAAGGTTTGGTCATATCGCTATTGAACGATCTCTTTGCCGTGTCAAAATAGCTTCATGAAAAAGAAAAAACAATTCGCAACAGAGCCGCCTACGGTTGCTGAACTCGGTGAAAACAAAGCAAACTTACTCATTCAAGAACTGTGGGAAAAGTTACGTGAATATGAAGACCGCCTAGCATTGAGCTCTAGAAACTCATCCAAATCACCATCCTCTGACTCCCCTGCGGATAAGGCCGAGCGAAAAAAGCTCAAACGCCTCGTAGTGGAAATAAGGTTGGCGCTCAACCTGGACATACGGGGCATAAAAGACCATTAGCAAAGCTTACAGAGACTGACGAGAGAATTGCTTGTTTGCCAGATAGTTGCTGCGCTGATTGTGGCGGTAAAGTTGTGGCTAACTCGTCGCCAAGTTATCGCCATCAGGTGTTTGAATTACCTAAACCTACACTTGACATCACCGAATACCAGTTATTTCACGGGCGTTGTCAGCAGTGCAACACAGTGAGTAAAGGAGCCTTGCCTGAAGAGGCTCCCGATGGTCAGATGGGGCCACGATTGCTCAGTTACGTGGCTGTGCTCAGTGGCTTGTATCACCTGAGCGTACGTAAAATTCAACGTTTACTGCAAGACCAATACGGGACTCATTTCTCTACCGGTCTGATTTCTGAAGCGCAAGGGCGAGTCAGTAGTATGCTGACGCCGACACACCAAGCTCTGCATCAACACATAAAAAAAGCGTCATTAGTGCATGTTGACGAGACGTAACCGTTCACCAGCCCCTTATTGACACGATCAATTGATGATCAATAAGGTTTGGTCATATCGCTATTGAACGATCTCTTTGCCGTGTCAAAATAGCTTCATGAAAAAGAAAAAACAATTCGCAACAGAGCCGCCTACGGTTGCTGAACTCGGTGAAAAAAAAGCAAACTTACTCATTCAAGAACTGTGGGAAAAGTTACGTGAATATGAAGACCGCCTAGCATTGAGCTCTAGAAACTCATCCAAATCACCATCCTCTGACTCCCCTGCGGATAAGGCTGAGCGAAAAAAGCTCAAACGCCTCGTAGTGGAAATAAGGTTGGCGCTCAACCTGGACATACGGGGCATAAAAGACCATTAGCGGAACTCAGCGCAACCGATGAGCAAGTCGCTTGCTTACCCGATTCATGTTGTTCTGATTGTGGTGGCGAGGTCATTGCCAACCCGACTCCAAGCTATCGTCATCAGGTATTTGAATTACCTAAACCTGCACTTGATATAACTGAATACCAGTTATTTCACGGGCGTTGTCAGCAGTGCAACACCGTGAGCAAAGGAGCCTTGCCTGAAGAGGCTCCCGATGGTCAGATGGGGCCACGATTGCTCAGTTACGTGGCTGTGCTCAGTGGCTTGTATCACCTGAGCGTACGTAAAATTCAACGTTTACTGCAAGACCAATACGGGACTCATTTCTCTATCGGTCTGATTTCTGAAGCGCAAGGGCGAGTCAGTAGTATGCTGACGCCGACACACCAAGCTCTGCATCAACACATAAAAAAAGCGTCATTAGTGCATGTTGACGAGACGACGCACAATCGTAATGGTGAAGAGCATACCCGCTGGGTCTGGTTGTTATCGAGTGAGGATGCCGTATTCCAACAGGTGAAATATTTTCGTAATAAGGATGCAGCCAAATCGATATTAGGCGAGCATACCCAAGCGATTGTCGTGAGTGACCAATGTCCCAGCTACAACTGGATTGAGCCCGAACGGCATCAATTTTGCCTTGCCCATGTGCAGCGTAATTTACAACAAATGGCCGATTATTCAGGTAAGGGGCTTACCGCGAGTATCGGCAATCGACTGGTATTGCTATTCAAGTCCGTATTTCGCACTCAACATAGATATGAAGCCGGTGACGTTGACGAAATAATGTGGCGTCGGCGAATGCAACGACTAAGGCGCAATATTAAGCGCTGGCTTGAGTGCGGGGAAAATGTGCCCGCTTCACGCTACTCAGGCCGATGCCGGCATATTCTCAAATATGAGCAAGGTTTATGGGTTTTTCTCAATCACCCAGGGACACCTTTGACCAATAACGAAGCCGAGCGTTGTTTGCGTGGCAGCGTGATCATGCGCAAGATCTGCTATGGCACCAGTTCAGATAGGGGTGAGAAGTTTCGATCTCGGATCCTCTCAGTCGTTGAAACGTGCAAGAAGCGCAAGTTATCCCCGATAACAGTGATCAGCACTATCATTGCGGGCGTGGTGGGTAAATGCGACTACCCAGACGTATTTGGACTAACCTCAGCTTAGTCAATCCCCCTCTGGTGAATGCTTACCTTTAAAGATCGAGAAAGATTGGGCTTTGAAATTTTTATAGGGGTTTGAAGTCCACTCGACCGAAAAATACGTTAGCTTATATTTCAATGGCTTACAATATGTTTATAACAAACGATCGTATGTGTTGCTCGTCAAAAAATTTGTTTTTTGCTCTAAAGTTTGTAACTTTAGCCGTATCTCAAACAAAGTATTAGTAACGGTAGGCTTAGCGTACGTTTTCGTACCGTAGGTGCTCATACCCCAGTTACAATATTAAATAAAAAAAAGCCACCCAAAAGGTAGCTTTTATCAGTAGCCTTTCTTATTTTTTGGAGGATTTACTAGGCTTTAGCGACGGGGTATTTCCCGGAGTATTTTTATTGTCACGTCGACGTTGATCAGGTTTCCCCGTTGATTCAGCAATTGGTTTGGGACCAGGTTTAAGACTCATAATAGTTGTCCTTAAATGTTTAAGAGGAAAGCCCTCTAACTGGATATATGGACAGTAGTGCAAGTTTACAAGAGGTGCACAAAACTTGAAGCGTGTTATTTTTATAGGAACAAACTTACGTTAACTTAAAGTAGACCTCAAAATTACATATTTAAAAAAAGACCAAATATCAGCTGATAAGGTTAATTTCGATGGCTTGGGCGCAAAACACCTATTTTGAGTCTTTATCGAAATAACTTGGGAGCTTCAAATACAAATAACGGCAAATGAAAACCCCAACGACTATTGCGATGTACTCATATAACCTCCTTTTTTAAATTCCAGCAGGCTTATATCATATTTGATATACTCATTTACCTTAGGTAAACCTCAGTGATCTCAGGGCGGAAATGTCCCATTTCTTGGGATACCGTTTCCAGCGCTAAATCTCTGGCTAACCCTAGTTTCTGTAGAGTATCCATTCTGTTTTGTGCGTAAGAATGTCTTAGGCCGTGGGCGCCTGTAGACCAGCCAAGAACGCGCTTTGATGCCGATGAAAATGAACTTGACCAGTTTTTCCCGCCTGCAAGGGCATAGTGTTGCATGTAGTAGATCCCGCGATCTATTTTCAGGATTGGGAGGTCTAGCTTTAGCATTTCTAATCGTCCTGTTAAACGCCTTGGAATAACCACTTCCCTGGTTAACCCCCCTTTTCCCGTTACCGTAAACCGATCACCAATAAGTCCTTGCCACTTTGTTTCCAATTTAGGCCGTAGATGTGCTGGTTTTTTTTCTGCTGGTTGAAGGGTTAGTAGCTCATGGGCTCGCAATCCGGCGGCGAAAGATATTTCACTGGCTAAGGCATTGTGAGGTTGTTGTGATTTGAGGATCATCTCGACTTGGTGAATAGGGTAAGCGCGAGAGTCTAACGCCTCATCAAGCTCTGATTTTATCCGAGGCAATTTTTGAGTGTCACTTAGTTGCTTGGTAACATGGATCATCATTCTCTGAAGCGCCTGACGTTCCATATCCAGTGTTTTTAGACCTACTTGCTGCCCTCTGTGTTCCAAATAGTGTCTAGCCGATTCTGGCGTCATCTCTCGCAGTGAACCCAGTTTTTTTTCTTGGATGTATTTAGCGACTTGAGTCAGGCATTTTTCGTAGTTACTGGCTGTACTCACCGATTTTATAACCCCCCCTTGGAGGGATTTTATAACGGACGCCGCTTGCTTGGCTGGGGATGAAAATCTAGCCATTTTTTTGAAGCCATCGAGAGACTGTAGACCAAGCCGTGTTCATTTTTTTTGTGTGCAACCAGCGTTGCAGCTGTGAGGTTGAAGCTCCCTTTTGACGTAACTCCAGCAGCTGCTCTCTATACTTGTCCAATCGAGACCTGGAGTAACGAGTTTTACGGATCTGTTTTGTTTGTAACTGGAGAATATCCAGCTCTAGTTTTGAATCGAATTCCATGGGATTTCCTTTGTAAGAACACCCACTGCATATGCAGTGCGGCGCTACCAAAAGCACCGATTCGCCCACGTTTAGGTCGGACTGTTCACACCTTTTTGCGCTGAATAAAATGAAAAAAACGCCTTCATGGAAGGGGTTTGAGAAGCGCCAATATAGCTATTTTTTAACTTTGGGATTTACTATTTGAGCGCCAAGGGACGCGGAGATAAGAGTTCCATTATAGAGCAGCAAAGATCTGTGATGCAATAGCCGTTTTTTTTTGTGCGCGTAACTCAGGTAATGCAGTCTCCCCGCTACGTACAGGCAATTTTAATTGTCTGACGTAGCGGGGAGAGGAGCAGTGTTCCTCATGCGGAAATCCCCGTTCTTTGCTTTTATCTTTTGCTGCGGCGGGAAGAGATAATTAAGATGGAAGGTATATCGGAATTGATATAGTCATCGTGTGCAGATTTTGGTACAATGATTAATATCAAAATTGATATACTAATGAGGGTGGGATGGAAAGTGATATCAGAGTGGTTTCGAGTTTCATCAATGCGATGCACAATCATAAATTATCAAAAGCAGATGTGTTGCTGTTGAACCACCTAATGATGAAATATGCAGAGTTTGAACAGAAGAAAATTTTTGTGATTAATCAGTCTCGGATAGCTAAAGATCTGGCATTGAAACAGCCGAATGTATCTCGTTCGATTAAGAAGTTAGTTACTTCTGGACTGCTAAAGTTGGAAGGGAAAAATACTTTCGCTATACAGATTTAATTTACCCAAATCTTTTCAAGCCCTCTATCAGCATTGTGCCTCCATACTTGCCCTGGTTGTAATTGATCCTTGCGAACCAGGTTAGCCGCTCTTTCCATCCAGGCTACCGCTTCCGGAGCATTGGCCGCAACGTCTTTTACTGACTAACTCCAGCATTTCTTTTTTTATTTGGTCTAATTCAGTGCTCATTTGATTCTGATTTTATTTTGATAACTTCAACGTCCTTAACATCTAGGGTTTCATTGTCGTAAGCCTCTTTAACTTCTTGGTTCTTAAAAGCCTTTTCTCTTAGTTGTTGTAAGGTAGTTGTTTTCATTTTAGGTACCCATTTATGTTGTCATAATTGACAACTTGAAAGTTCACTGTTGTCAATTATGACAACGAGAAATACTGTTAAGATAGTTTTTCAAGCATCTTAAACTCTGTTTTGAATAAGTAGATTAATTCGTTTGATGTTCTCACCTTCTCTATGAAGCTCTCACTCTCAAGACTCTTTAAAGAGCGGGAAAGGTTGGGCTTTGAAATACCCACACTATGACGATCTATGAAGTCCTCAAAACTGTTAATTTTGAAAGTACTTTCAGCCTCTTTTAGATTATTCATCATGAGTGAGTGCAATACCGTGAAATCAGTTTTACTTATTTTTGACTGGATATAATCAGCCATCACTTCTTCATATAATTCTCTTTTGAAATCGGCACACAATAGATATGCTTCATCAGCGACAACATGGTACATTTTTTTCGATTGGGCGATCCAATCTTCATAATTATTCATAACACCCCCTCTAGTTGATGTCATATATGATAACGCCCGTTCACCTCGTTGTCAATATTGATAACTACATATTCGTTTTTATTTGTTTTGTTTAGCCTGAAATCTGACGCCTGCCTCAGTAGCCCTTCGTTCTGCTAGACCGATTTTGATTTATAATTACAGTGTAACTATTGGGGTGGGGGTACTACGTAAAAACCACATTTAAACGACCCTCTAAGTCTAGGCAAGATGTGTTAAGTAGGCCTACCCTGCTGCGCAGGTAGTTGCCACTTAACGCTCTACCTTATTCGCAGCCTTCGGCGCTCAACGTATCCTTGCTCTGCGAGGCTAACAATTGCCATTGTTTTAGAGATCCAAGCTTAGCGTTCTAGCAACACTGGTAATAATTTTCCTGTGCCAGGGTCAATTTGTTCCTGGTGCCGGCTAAATGGAAAAGCATTAAAAATCTCGGTCACAGCATTAAATTAAGCCCAAGTGGTATCCAAATAAAAACACACCTCAAAGTGCCTCAATCGCGTTCTAAACTTTCAAGCGTATTTTGCAGTTCTTGGTGTGGTTGAGTGCTTAAAATAGCTGTTATGTGTTTCTGGGGGCGTCTGGGGGGCGTTTTAAGGTATGAAGTTGGCTATTTAACATAAAAGGGATTGTGTGCATCGTTTTTGCTTGCCCAACAATGCTTGCTATAACAGGGGGGCCTTAACAACACTTGTCTGAAAAAGTGATACTACATCTTCAAATTGTAAGCATTCACCAGAGGGGGATTGACTAAGCTGAGGTTAGTCCAAATACGTCTGGGTAGTCGCATTTACCCACCACGCCCGCAATGATAGTGCTGATCACTGTTATCGGGGATAACTTGCGCTTCTTGCACGTTTCAACGACTGAGAGGATCCGAGATCGAAACTTCTCACCCCTATCTGAACTGGTGCCATAGCAGATCTTGCGCATGATCACGCTGCCACGCAAACAACGCTCGGCTTCGTTATTGGTCAAAGGTGTCCCTGGGTGATTGAGAAAAACCCATAAACCTTGCTCATATTTGAGAATATGCCGGCATCGGCCTGAGTAGCGTGAAGCGGGCACATTTTCCCCGCACTCAAGCCAGCGCTTAATATTGCGCCTTAGTCGTTGCATTCGCCGACGCCACATTATTTCGTCAACGTCACCGGCTTCATATCTATGTTGAGTGCGAAATACGGACTTGAATAGCAATACCAGTCGATTGCCGATACTCGCGGTAAGCCCCTTACCTGAATAATCGGCCATTTGTTGTAAATTACGCTGCACATGGGCAAGGCAAAATTGATGCCGTTCGGGCTCAATCCAGTTGTAGCTGGGACATTGGTCACTCACGACAATCGCTTGGGTATGCTCGCCTAATATCGATTTGGCTGCATCCTTATTACGAAAATATTTCACCTGTTGGAATACGGCATCCTCACTCGATAACAACCAGACCCAGCGGGTATGCTCTTCACCATTACGATTGTGCGTCGTCTCGTCAACATGCACTAATGACGCTTTTTTTATGTGTTGATGCAGAGCTTGGTGTGTCGGCGTCAGCATACTACTGACTCGCCCTTGCGCTTCAGAAATCAGACCGATAGAGAAATGAGTCCCGTATTGGTCTTGCAGTAAACGTTGAATTTTACGTACGCTCAGGTGATACAAGCCACTGAGCACAGCCACGTAACTGAGCAATCGTGGCCCCATCTGACCATCGGGAGCCTCTTCAGGCAAGGCTCCTTTGCTCACGGTGTTGCACTGCTGACAACGCCCGTGAAATAACTGGTATTCAGTTATATCAAGTGCAGGTTTAGGTAATTCAAATACCTGATGACGATAGCTTGGAGTCGGGTTGGCAATGACCTCGCCACCACAATCAGAACAACATGAATCGGGTAAGCAAGCGACTTGCTCATCGGTTGCGCTGAGTTCCGCTAATGGTCTTTTATGCCCCGTATGTCCAGGTTGAGCGCCAACCTTATTTCCACTACGAGGCGTTTGAGCTTTTTTCGCTCAGCCTTATCCGCAGGGGAGTCAGAGGATGGTGATTTGGATGAGTTTCTAGAGCTCAATGCTAGGCGGTCTTCATATTCACGTAACTTTTCCCACAGTTCTTGAATGAGTAAGTTTGCTTTGTTTTCACCGAGTTCAGCAACCGTAGGCGGCTCTGTTGCGAATTGTTTTTTCTTTTTCATGAAGCTATTTTGACACGGCAAAGAGATCGTTCAATAGCGATATGACCAAACCTTATTGATCATCAATTGATCGTGTTAATAAGGGGCTGGTGAACGGTTACTTCAAATTAATCCATTTTTTTATATGTTCAGGCTTTACACTGATGGATATTTTTTCTGCATTTACACCAAAATAAACAATTGGTTTTGATAATTCTAATACCAAATTTGACTTTATTAATCGATGAACTTTCACATCGACATCATCGTAAGATTTGTTTCCTTTTAAAATATTTATACTACTAATATTTTCAATGTCTATCCTTATAAATCCAAATATCCCATTTGGAATACGAATGGTATTGTCAATTTTTACAATGCTATTATCTTTTAAATTACTGTAATCACAATTTACCAAAAGGAATAAATATAAAGTGACGCCGGATGGTAATAAAGCCCAATATCCATCAAGTAGCCATATCGACGCAGAAAAAGCAATTGTCAAAAACACTAAAATCGCAATGTACATAAATAATGAATATCCAGAATTTATTTTAAATGGTTGTTCTTTAATGTTTTTATTGAATTTAAACAAATTGATAAACGCTTTAATATTATTGAATTCAACCGAGTATAGTTTGAGCATTTCAGAAGGGAGCGGGAAAAAAGTTAACGCATGTAAAAAAGCTTCTTCAGGGAGTAAACCTAATGTCTTGGTTGCATTCGAATATTTTCGGTAAAAATAAATCAGAGCCCATAGTTCTATTGCAATGAATATTACAAGTAGATAACCTCGAATGATGCTAAGCGTATTCGTAATAATATTGTATTCAATGGGAAGCATAAAGTAAAAAGTCCATATCGTTATGCCTTGCATACCTATGAATATAGAAATCCTTTCTCTTGCCGTTTTTTTAGTAAAGGTTAAGTATAAAATTGGTGCTATAACACTGTAAACGTAAAAATAAGTATCACTCTCGGTTATATACACTAAATACTTAGTGTATATAACCGATAAAGTGAAGTGAGCTAATAATAAAAACAAGTATCTCATTTAAATGTTATCCCCAGATATGTAGCTCGTTAATATCTTTTTCGATAAGATAATCTGATTCAGCTACCATATTTGATTTATCTTTTTTAATGTTGGAAATCACGGTGGATTTTGGGATGTAATTCTGAGATAACGCTCTATGTGCGTATAATCGAGTTATTGCACTTTCATGGTTTTTAGAAATCTTTTCTAGAAAATTTTTATACACATTCTGATTCATGGCAGCAGCATATCGCATAAACATTGCTGGTTTTAAATCAGTGTTACCAACATAACCTGCAATTTTTTTACTATCAACGTCATAATAAAATTGGTCGATTTTTTTTTGACTTTGCTCAACTATAAGGTTCAGGCTTATTGAAAATTCATTTGGTTCATGTTGTATATGAATGTCGGTACCGGCTTCGTACAAAATAACTCTACCCTCAGATAATTGTATTTTTTCTTTGTATTTTAAATCTAAATTTTCACCAATATACCCTAATATTTTTTGAGTGGGGTTTATTTTATACAAAGAGGTTGTGTAACCACTACCAATGTATCCTACTGTTAATAAAGAAAAATCGTGATTGTGAGCTGTTTTGTATGAATAAAAGTTGTCTTCATCTAAAGCATCACTGAATCCTTTAGGTGACCAAATTGCAAATCTCAAAAAGGCTCTTTCACCTATTTCAGCTAAAATATAACTTTGGGATGAATAAAGGTTATCTATTTGAAAGTTACTAGGATCATTTAATCCATCTTTAATAAATTCTTCTAACCAACCTTTATTGTTAGACAGCATTTTTAAATATGGAGATAATTTTAGTATTTCATTTTCATCATCAAAATTTACTTGTAAAGCTTTTTCCTTAAACTCTTCGATAGATATACTTTTACTTATATTTAAATCTTTAATTATAGCCATGACCGTTTCTCATTATTTGTTTTATTCTAAAATGTTCTTTTCTAGCTTCGTCTCGAATATACGGACTAGGATCATCTTTAAAGTTCTCTAAGATTGACAATCCAGAATTTACATCATGGTTAAATATTTCTTGAAGAGCAGTCCATCTAACATTGTAATTTTCGTGGAAAATTAATTTGTTTAATAAAGGAAGTGCAACTGATGATTCAAGTTTTCCTGCCGTTTTTGCCATAAAGTACCATCTTGAATCGGTAGGGTTCAGTGATAGCATGCTGATAAATTCAAGAGATTTAGCATCGAACACAGGAGTATCTTTTGCTAACCCCATTAATAACCTACTTAATACAATTCCACTATCAGAAATTATTTTGAAAGTCTGACCTTTTTTTATTGTTATTGTATCGTGTTTTTCTAGTCTTTCCCTAAATGCCAACTCCAAACTATATGAAGGTTCTATTATATTGTATATATCTACTTCAACATTGGAGTGACTTGATAGTAGTGTTAAAAGGATATCTTCTGGTGCTCCATATATTGACAGTTGTTCTGAGTTTGGGTTGAAATACCTTAATGAGACAACTGAATTAGCAGTTGCTATAATTGGGCACTCTGTCGCAGATATCCAGATGGGGGTAAAAGAGCTGTCTGATTCAATATGTGAAAGGGTTTCAGTTATAAATAGATCAAAACTCCCATTTTTAACGCACTTTAAATACTCTTCAATCAATTCGCTTTTTTTGTGATTAAGCATTAGATAACTAAGTTTATCAAAAGCTTCATTTAAGCCAGGTATCAATTTATAATTTTCTGTTATCACTAATTATTCCTTTAAACAAGCCGATAAATAATATCGGCTTTAACTAACTAAAGTTATTTCCTTTTAAGAAAGAATCTGACTACGGCAACGATAACACCAGCTACAACTGGCTCGCCCATTCCACATGGTGCTTGCTTTTCTTTGATATCGCCAAGTTTTATTTTAGTATTCATTTCAATTCCTTTTGTTTGATCAGTATAATTTTTTTGCCAAACAAACCTAACTTATGTCATCCGTGCTGTCAATGTGTGTTTTTTGTTAAAATTCGGTGTGTTTAACGGTAGGGAATTAGAAAGTTATTCCTAAATGACTGCTCCTTGCGATAACCCCAATCTAATCGAGTGGTTACTTTTTGATGGTTATCTGTGCACTATATTTACCATAACACCCGTTGTAAGCATCAGTAACCAAGGAGCCTTAATATGGATCTTTGGCTATTGGCTAGTGTTTTTTGGATTTGCACTTGGAAATTTCATTTATGTCTAATTTAAGGGTGGCACTTGAAAAAGTTACAAAGTCGAGTTTTAGAGACTGTGGGTAATCGCACTGATTAGGATTTACCATAAAAGGGATTGCGCGCATATAAAAAAGCCCATTTTTAATGGGCTTTTAAGGGGGGAGAGTTAGTTTAACTCTTTGACTAGATTTGGATGATTATTAAAGATTTTGAATAATTGGCTAATTGCTTTTGATGGTGCTAATTCACCTTGCTCGTAGCGAGAAAAGGCATTCTTACCTCCACCAAATAATGTTGCTGCTTCTTTTTGGTTTAAACCTATTTGCTTTCGTATTTTCCGTATTTCTCTAGGGCCAAGAATTCCATCTATTCTGGCTCTGAACTCTTGTAAGTCTATTCGTGTAGCTTTTAGATGTTCAGGTTCTAAGATGGCTTCTTCGCATTGATTGCAATAAATACCAGGTTGAGCAATAAGAAGAGTATGACCTTGATAGTCATACTCTTGATCTTGTGATCCTTGCTGTAAGTGACCTTTTCCACAAAATGGGCAGGTTTTACCATTTAGAATCGACATATTGAACTCCGAAAATTTAAACTTCCTTGAATGAAACGACCATATGGCCGGCCAAATCTTGAAACTTTAGATATATATAGACGTTTTTAAACACAAATTTATAAACGTCATGATGTGGGTACCCTGAGGTATCGGATGGCATTGTTTTGTAAAAGTGGCTGCTAGTAATACTTTGAATGGCATCGACAATATCTTGATCATCAAACCCCAAACTTGTAGCGCCTCTTCTTGCTGTTTTTGTCATTCTTAGGCTTCTTACCGTTCTTAAAGCCTTTTGCACGTCAGAAAGGACGTAGGTAGATTTCGATTTGCTTACAACCATCAAATTCCCCTCTGAGGGTATTATTGCTTATTGTTGCCACTCATGTGGTCTGACCAGATAACATTTTGTTTATATAGCTATAATATATTTTTTATCAAAATTTATCATCTACTAATAACGCGTTTTAAAGACCTGGTAGATTATAAAGGTATCTTTTATTCGGCTTAACACTTTGCTTTACCCTCGTTTTTATACCTATCAACTTGAACATTTTCTGGTAGACATTTCCTCTTTGAAGGTGATTTATAGGTTTTTTTCGCCCAATCTCCGAAAATAATCTTATGAACATTATTTTGTCAGGTTAGGTTCAAAGAACCTCTCCATTATGGTGTCAAACTTCATAGACGCCCAAAAAGTACAGGCGCCTAACATCCTGTTTGTTACACAACAGGAGTTGGTGAGTTCTATTGGTTAGTTGATGAGTTTGTAAGCCGTCCAGGTTTCACCGGTTCTTTGATCGACACCTTTCATCATGTTGGGTAAGACTTCGGTTACTTGGTACTTCCAGTTACAACGCGTTCTGTTTAGGCCCGTACTAAAGTCAGTACAAAAGCTCAATTGATTGAGCTCTGTCACCGTTACATCGACGATATTAAATTGATAGTTACTCCGATCTTCAATTACCCCTCCATCAGTAAAGAAGTTCAGTTTCTTGTCATAGCCAGATTGGTCATATGTCATGCGCCATTTGGTACCGGCGAGACTATCAAATGTCACCATGGCCTGATTATCTTGCAGTCTATATTTCAGCTCACCATCGGATGTTTGCCAGATCACATCGAGTCGGTGATCACCGTCGATATCCTTCAGTAAAAAAGTCTGCACATCTTCTCCTTCGATTAATGTCTGAGTCTCTTTGAAGTTGATCTCTGTAGCTGCAGCATTATAGGTGTGTAAAACAACAGCTAAGGTCAGTGCACTCATAATTTTGTATTTCATAATAGGTTCCTATTAAATTGAATTAGCATCTCTTGTGATGCCTAACCACTTTCTCATGACTTCTAAAACGCGCAACTGCCCTAATTGGCACATGCTCAGGGTTAACGGATCACAAGTTTTAGATCGCGCTACTGGGGCTAGGAATGGATTGTTGTTTCGTGTATTTTGTCAGGCATTTTTTTAAGTGGTCATTAATATATGGATTTCAGGGGTTTTTTGTATTACATTTGTTCTACAAAAATGACAGGAGTATATTTGTGAAGACCTTAGCTGTGATCAATCAAAAAGGTGGTGTTGGTAAAACGACTACTGTGATCAATCTATCGGCGCAGTTAGCCAGTGAAGGTAAGCGTGTCTTGGTGATTGATCTTGATCCCCAGGCTAATTTGACCGTGGTAATGACCGGCGGCCAATTTGAATTTGAAACATCGATAACTGATGTATTTGAATCTGCCAAGAAGCATCCTATTTTGAGTGCCATCATACCGGCTCAATCCCAAGGTGTGCCGATACCTAATTTATGTATCTGCCCTACTGATATTCGTTTAAGCAGAGTTATCGAGCAGAGCCTAACTAAGATCCATCGCGAACGAATCTTGATGAAGCAGCTGGAAAGCTGTTCTAGTGATTTCGACATAGTGATCTTAGATTGCCCGCCTAATCTGAGCCTTACTTCTATTAATGCCATGATGGCAGCAGATCTGTTTTTAATTCCTGTCGATGGAGGCTCGTTCTCGTTAAATGGCTTGGCCGACTTGCTCGATGCCCTGGAAGAAGTCAAAGAAACCGATGATGTGAATTATGCCGTTTTTCGGAATGAGTACGCTAAGGCGAATAAGCTGATCAATAACTTTCTGGATGAACAATTAAAAGGGCTCGGTGACAAGGTCCTTAAGTCGACCATTCGTCGTTCTGAAGCCATAGGCCAAGCGAGTGTGAGCAGTCAGACTCTACTGAGCTACCAGCCTAAGAGTTCAACGAATGACGATTATCGGAGCCTTGCAGAAGAAGTCTGCAAGCTTATAAATGTATAACAAGTGTAATACAAAATATGAATAAACTAACTGGTACATCTGCATTAAGTAGACGTGAAAAGAAAAAAGAAAAGCTGGCTTCGGCTAAGTTTATGGCTACTCCAGGCATCAATCCTGATGTCGAACCGACTAAAATCACCACTGTAGCAACTAGGCGTAACGTTACTACCGGTACTTCACCAGTTCCAATGCGTCTAACTGAAAATGACAAGGCTGAACTCACGTTGTGGCTCGATGAACTTCAGTCTATCAGTGGTAAAAAGATCACTACGGCTAAACTCGTTCGTGGCTTGATCCACATGCGTAGCAAGATAAATGACAAGAAACTGATCGAAGCGATTAAAGATGCAAGCTAGTTTGATTCTGTAACGTTATCATTTGCCGCTACTTACTGCGGCATCTAGCTTCTTGTATCGCTGACCGATTAAATAATATTGTTCACCATTTCTCACGGCAAAGTCACCCTTGATATAACCAATCGACTCTAGCTTCTTGATACCATTTTTTATCTTTCGGTTAGCTTCTTTTTTGCTTGTTTCGAGACGTAAACGCTCTCTTAAGCGTTCAAAGGATACTGGGTGGGGATTATTTGGTAATGATGTGAAAAACAAATACAGGCACTGTGCTACCTCTGCGCGAGGGAGTTTATCTAAAACTCTTAAACTTACCAGAACCTGATAATCAAGGTTATATAGATCCCAGAGGGTTGTATCGGCCATAAGCTCGACAACATCCTCTTCACCGTCATACATTGCACGCAATAGCATACCTGTATGGACCGCTTTTTCGGCATTCTTGCGTCTAAAAGTTAGGCTCTGGCTCTGTATGCGTTCTAGTGAACCACCTATCTGTCTACGGAGGTTCTTATCAAAGCGGCGACTTGGATAGCCACAATGCTTTGCAAACTCACCAAATGAGAGCTTTACGATATTAGAGGCGTAACCATATTTGCTAAAGACTAAGACTATACCGCACCAAATCTTAAAATCCGTTTCGACATTCAATCGTTGGCCTTTCACTGCGACAGAGTCATAACCTTCTTTTTGACAGATCTCTAGGTGTACGAGATCTTGACTGAGGTCCATTGCTTTTAATTCGTTGGTGTTGGTTCGGCGTCCCACAGGTGTGAACACGCCTGTTCTGAGCAGAACATTAGGTTGTACGCTGGTAGCACTATTTATTTGGAGGAGTTGCCCGTTTAACGGCTCTTGCTCTGCTGGTAATAGCTTCTCTGATAAGTCCATGATTATCCCTATACTCGAACCCAGTTAGAGTACACCATGCCCCCCAATTAGAATACACCTAATTCCCTGATTTTGATCTATCCTTTAATTATTTTTCAGCATATTTAAAATATGTATCTACTCATGTCTAAAATGGAAACAAAAGAGATGGTTGTTGGCTGTGAAAGAGAAGTAAGTGGCTAACCCAATTAGCGTACACCTTAATTATTTTATGACCCAATTAGAGTACACTGATTGGGTGCTAAGCAATCGAATTTTGATGGTTTCATCGTTATTTATATAGATATCTGGGGGCTGGGGATAAACCAATGAATAGTTATTCTAAGATAAAAATCAAACCAGCTTCTAAACCATTGATAATAAAGTCAAATTTGTGTAAGTAAGTTATCAACTAAAAAACATCCAATTTACCCAATTAGCGTACACCCAGAACCCAATTAGAATACACCGCTTACCCAATTAGGGTACACCACTTACCCAATTAGAATACACCACTTACCCAATTAGGGTACACCACACTTGGCTGTAAACTAGATACACCAAGGCCTACAGTGATACAGGGATCTCTTTTGGATCTATTAGGATCTATTAGGATCTATTATTGGATCTATTTCATCAAAATCTGTGGATAAAATTAAAACTAAGTGAAACCCCCTCTTAGGGGCTCTGCCCCTGCCGGCCCTACCCGCGCTACGCGCACCGGCATACCCCAAAAACAAAAAACTCAAGCTAAATGCCTCACCAAGTCCTAGCTTCGCTAGGGGTGAGTTTAAAACCAAGAACAAACAGCCAGGTTCGTTTTGCCTAAGGCCTTTTAACTTCATTTCAAATAACTAGTGATCTAAGAGCAGTCGCTTTGCGACGGTTTAGCAGAAAGATAATGTAAAATCGAAACACGAGGCCTCTATTAAGCGATTTAAGGGCTTTTTAGCAGCAAATAGGCCAGTGTGTCTGTTTTATAATTTAATCTGTTACAGGTCTTTTGAGGGCTTTTAGATTAGATCGTTTAAAGATCTTTTTGATCTGTAAATCGAGAGCTAAAAATTCATTTTTCAAATCCCGTTACTGGTGGTATTTATTATCATAATTGATAACGGCAGTAACGGTAGTTGTCGATTATGATAACGGCGTGCTTGCTATGATAGATATTCAAGCAGCTTAAATTCTGTTTTAAACAAATAGATCAATTCGTTTGATGTTCTGACTTTCTCTATGACCCCCCTCACTCTCAAGGCTCTTTAAAGGTAACCGTTCACCAGCCCCTTATTGACACGATCAATTGATGATCAATAAGGTTTGGTCATATCGCTATTGAACGATCTCTTTGCCGTGTCAAAATAGCTTCATGAAAAAGAAAAAACAATTCGCAACAGAGCCGCCTACGGTTGCTGAACTCGGTGAAAACAAAGCAAACTTACTCATTCAAGAACTGTGGGAAAAGTTACGTGAATATGAAGACCGCCTAGCATTGAGCTCTAGAAACTCATCCAAATCACCATCCTCTGACTCCCCTGCGGATAAGGCCGAGCGAAAAAAGCTCAAACGCCTCGTAGTGGAAATAAGGTTGGCGCTCAACCTGGACATACGGGGCATAAAAGACCATTAGCAAAGCTTACAGAGACTGACGAGAGAATTGCTTGTTTGCCAGATAGTTGCTGCGCTGATTGTGGCGGTAAAGTTGTGGCTAACTCGTCGCCAAGTTATCGCCATCAGGTGTTTGAATTACCTAAACCTACACTTGACATCACCGAATACCAGTTATTTCACGGGCGTTGTCAGCAGTGCAACACAGTGAGTAAAGGAGCCTTGCCTGAAGAGGCTCCCGATGGTCAGATGGGGCCACGATTGCTCAGTTACGTGGCTGTGCTCAGTGGCTTGTATCACCTGAGCGTACGTAAAATTCAACGTTTACTGCAAGACCAATACGGGACTCATTTCTCTACCGGTCTGATTTCTGAAGCGCAAGGGCGAGTCAGTAGTATGCTGACGCCGACACACCAAGCTCTGCATCAACACATAAAAAAAGCGTCATTAGTGCATGTTGACGAGACGTAACCGTTCACCAGCCCCTTATTGACACGATCAATTGATGATCAATAAGGTTTGGTCATATCGCTATTGAACGATCTCTTTGCCGTGTCAAAATAGCTTCATGAAAAAGAAAAAACAATTCGCAACAGAGCCGCCTACGGTTGCTGAACTCGGGAAAAA
>NZ_ABIC01000058.1 GCF_000172075.1 Shewanella benthica KT99 | reverse complement strand
GCTGTCGCGAACATAGTAGTCACCCATGAAGATGGCCATCAGGGAACCGTCTTTGTCATACACTTCCCAGGTACGCACTTCATCGTTGTACTTAGGTAGGTCGGTACGTTCCTTGACTGTGATGCCAAATAAACGATTAGCCGTATAGAACACACCTTTAAGGGTATTTTCCAGTGAGAAGTAGGGGCGGGTCTGCTGCTCGTTAAAGCTGTATTTAGCCACACGGATCTTGTCTGAATAGTACCACCAATCCCAACCTGCGAGTTTGAAATCGCCGCCTTCAGAGTCGATAAGCTCTTGCATCACATCAACTTCGGCTTCGGCTTGGGCAAGGGCTGCAGGCCAAACCTTGTTGAGTAACTCATAGACATTTTCAGGTGTCTTAGCGGTGCGTTCTTCCAGTACGAAATGTGCATGGGTCTTGTAACCCATCAGCTGCGCACGCTCTGCACGTAGGGCTGCCATCTTAGCCAAGATCTGCTTGTTATCATTAGCGTTGTCGTTATTACCGCGCATGATATAGCCGTTGTAGATCTTTTCGCGTAGCTCGCGACTGTCGGCATAGGTCAAAAACGGTGTGATAGAGGGGCGTGAAGTGGTGAACACCCACTTACCTTCGTGGCCACGCTTGGCTGCAGTATCTGCTGCCGTGTTAATCACATCTTGTGGTAGACCTGAAAGATCGGCCTTGTTATCGATGACGAGCTCAAATGCATTAGTTTCGGCCAGTAGGTTGTCACCAAATTCCAGGCTGAGCTTGCCAATCTGATCATTAAGGCCACGAAGCTTGGTCTTGTCTGCGTCGTTTAGGTTAGCGCCGCCACGAGTGAAAGACTTATAAGCGTCAACGAGTAGCTTAGACTGAGCGGTATTCAAGCCCAGGGAATCCCGTGAGTCATAAACCGCTTTTACTTTTTGGAACAATTTGTCGTTTAGCAGTACATCATCGCTGGCCGATGAAAGCATAGGCGAGACCTCTTTTGAGATCGCCTGTAGCGCATCGTTAGTGTCTGCAGCCGTTAGGTTGTAGAACACGCTGGCGACTTTTGAGGTTAGCTCACCTGAAAACTCCATCGCTTCGATTGTGTTAGAGAAGTTGGGTGCTTCTGGGTTATCTATGATGGCTTGCATTTCGGCTTGATGCTGAGCAATACCGGCCTTGAATGCAGGTAGATAGTGTTCTGGTTTGATCTTATCGAAATCAGGAATACCAAGGTAAGTATCGTATGGCTTAAAGAAAGGGTTACCCGCATTGTTGTCGATTATCTGCTGCGCTACGACGTTAGGTGCCAGGTTGGTATCGCCGCTTCCTGTCGTTGAAGAGCTACATGCACCTAATGCAAAGGTGAGTGCCATAGCGGTTACTAGTGGTTTGAGGGTTAATCCCTGCATATTTATATCCCCGATTTGTTTTTATTTGCTGGTGTTGAAATATTGTCGCCAAGCCCATAGCGGGCGAAAGCGTGCAGTTTAAGCTAGACAAAATTTATCATGACAATTTATACGTTAAAAGTCTTAAACTGACGTTAATAGCTTTTAAATATCATGGTTAAAGGTGTTAAAGCTATCAAAATAATGTTTTGTTTGTAACAAATGTTTTGCATGCTCTGTTTTTATACATTATCTAAGATTAATACCCTAAGGTCAGCGATCCAGCGCGGCGAGGGTCTGATGAGCCAAATATGCCTTGCTCCGTGACCATAATCGATTGGGTCGAGCCGATGGCGTTACCCACACTGACTTTATGACCCTTAGCTTCGAGTAGCTCAATGGTGTCACGATTGAGGCTATGTTCGACACGTAGTACATCGGGCAACCACTGATGGTGTATGCGAGGCGCGGCAGTGGCTTCGGCGATATTAAGATCATGGTCGATGACATTCATGATGATCTGCATCGTGGTCGTGATGATGCGTGAACCACCTGGGCTGCCGGTGATGATAAAGGGTTTGCCATCTTTCATCACTATGGTTGGGCTCATGGAGCTGAGTGGCCGTTTGTTGCCTTCGACTGAGTTGGCTTCACCGCCGATCAGGCCATAACCATTTGGAGTGCCGGGCTTTGCAGAAAAATCATCCATCTCATTGTTGAGTAAGATGCCTGTGCCTTTAGCCACTAATCCCGAGCCATAGCTGAAGTTTAGGGTGTAGGTATTGGCTACCGCGTTGCCCCATTTGTCGACCACAGAGTAATGGGTGGTTTGGTCACTCTCATAGGGGATAAGTTTACCGGGTGTAATTTCGCTGCTCGGTGTGGCCTTATTGATAGCGATTTGACTGGCTAACTTTCTGGCATAGTCTTTACTGGTCAAGGCATCTACCGGCACCTTGTAGAAGTCTGGATCGCCAAGGTATTCACTGCGATCGGCATAGGCGCGTCTCATCGCCTCAGTCATCAGGTGAAGAGTTGCGGCGGTATTATGACCCAGTTTATCGATGGGGAAGGTCTCTAATATGTTGAGCATTTCGACGATGTGGATGCCGCCGGATGACGGTGGTGGCATAGACACCACTTTATAGCCACGATAATCCCCTGTCACCGGTTTACGCTCGACGACTTTATACTGCTTTAGATCATCGAGTGTCATGATCCCGCCAGCGTCTTGAACGGCTGCAATTAATTTTTGAGCCGTTTCCCCTTGGTAGAAGCCTTTACTGCCTTGCTTGGCAATTAAGGATAAAGAGTGGGCCAGTTCAGGTTGTTTTAGTACGTCACCGACTTGATAATTACTGCCGTCTGCTTTATAAAATATCTCGGCAGAGCTTGGCCATTGGGCGATTCGTCTTTTAAGCCCAATTAAAGAGGTAGAGAGATCCGGTGTGACGGTAATGCCTTCACTCGCCATTGTTATCGCCGCAACCATCACTTGCTTCATGGTCATGGTGCCGTATTTCTCGAGGGCCAGTTCCATGCCCATCACAGTACCCGGTACGCCAACGGCGAGGCCGTGTTCGCGGCTCAGTTTAGCAACGGCGTCGCCATGCTCATTGAGGTACATGTCTCTATGGGCTTTCGATGGCGCCATTTCACGGTAATCGATAGCGATAGTCTTGTTGGGCTCGGCGAGATGAACCAACATGAAGCCACCGCCACCTATGTTGCCAGCACGAGGCAAGGTCACCGCAAGGGCAAAGCCAACCGCCACGGCGGCATCGACGGCATTACCGCCTTGCTTTAAAATCTCTACGCCTGCTCGAGTCGCTAATGCCTCTTGACTCGACACCATGCCATGCTTAGCCCAAACGGGTTGCACGGTTGCCGTGTGGCTGTATATTGAAGATTCAGCGGCTTGTACGGGGGCGACATGCAATGCCGAGGATAAGCCCAGTAAAGGCACGGCCACAGAGATGGCGACGAATAATCGTGTTAGCGAGCGCATTGAAATCCCTTTTTTATATTAGAAAGTTATAGTTATTTCAGCAATGTGCCGTTAATCATATAAAATAGCAAGACAAAAAAAGTAGGAGAAGTACGTGTTAGGATCAGACTTGAAGCTTGAGTTCTCGGAGTCAATCTCCAGTATTCCTGCCGATGAATGGAATACCTTGATGCAGGGAAATGTTGACAAGCGAGGTAAGGGAGTTAACCCCTTTACTTGTCATGCCTATCTGCTGGCGTTGGAAGAGAGTCGTTGTGTATGCCCTAAATCCGGTTGGACTCCCATGCATATGTCTGTGCTGAGCCAAGATAAGCGGATTGCTGTGATGCTTCTCTACAGTAAGAGCCATTCCTATGGAGAATATGTGTTCGATTGGGCCTGGGCCGAGGCCTATGAAAAGAATCACATCGACTATTACCCTAAGCTATTGAGCGCGGTGCCTTTTACGCCTGTCACGGGCAACAGGTTAGGCATAGATAAGCAATTAAGTGAACAAGAGGCTCAGTCTGTCGTCTCCTTGATGATTCAAGCGCTCTGCCATGAGATGAGGCGCGGAAGCTATTCAAGCTGGCATTGCCTGTTTATGCCTGAGGCGCAACATAAGCTTATCTCACTGTCACAATCACAACCACAGTCCCTGTTAGAAGCAGAATTAGCGTCAGGCTTAGCTTCACCTTCACCTTCATCTTTAACCCCCCTTAAGCGCACCGGCACTCAGTTTCATTGGCGTAACCAAGGTTACCGGGGATTTGATGATTTCTTGTCTGTTATGAGTTCACGTAAACGAAAAAACATCATCAAAGAGAGAAATAAGGCCCAAGGACAAGGTTATACCTTCAGGTTTGTTCCGGGTTGTGAGGTGACAGAGGCTCAGTGGCAGTCCTTCTACTACTGTTACCAGGTAACCTATGCGAAACGCTCGGGCCACTACGGTTATCTTAATCTAGACTTTTTTAAACTCATTGGAAAAACGATGCCGGAGCAAGTGCAATTACTGGTTGTCGAGAAGCCACTGCCGCAATTCTATGGTTCAGATAGTTCAGATAGTTCAGATAGTTTGGATACTCCAGAGAGCTTGGATGACCATATCGGCTCAGCAGAGGAACTCGGAGATGCCCGTATCGTCGCTGCTGCGCTCTATTTCACCAGCGATACGCATCTCTATGGTCGGTATTGGGGCTGTTTAGAAGAGGCCGACGCCTTACATTTCGAGGCGTGTTATTACCAGGGGATTGAATACTGCATCAAACATAATTTGCAGATCTTGGATGCGGGTGCTCAGGGAGAGCATAAGATTTCTAGAGGGTTTGAGCCGGTGGAGACCTACTCAAACCATGAGATTGCCCACCCCGGTTTCAGAGACGCCATCGAGAATTTTACCCTACAGGAAGCCGAACAAAATCGACGTTACATGATAGAGGCAGCTAAGTCACTGCCGTTTAAGCACAAGGATTAATGAGGCCCTAAGAGCTAGGATCTAGGGCTTGTTCTGTATCGTGTTTAACCTAACGCCAACCAGAAACCGACACCTATCATCAATGAACCTGCGATACGGTTCATCAGTTTAATGTTGTCACCTTTAGACAAAAACACTCTTAGGCTCTTACCGCCGGAAGCGTAGGCGAGCATAGCAACAGCCTCAGAGACTAAGATGATAGACAAGAGCCAGAACAGCTGAGGCGCCACCGCCTTATCAGGGCTGATGAATGGCGGTAACAGGGAGACCATAAAGGCCCAGCCTTTGGGATTTGAAATCGCAGTCATCAGTCCTTGATTGAATAGACTTATGCGGCTCACTTGTGTCTGCTGCTCATTGGTTATGGTCATTTTGCCTTTAGATAACCACATCTGGATACCAATATAGCCCAAGTAAGCACCGCCGGCATATTTGATGATTGAGAAGGCTTGAGGGTAGTTAAGCATGATACTTGCGACGCCCATGACAGCAGCAATGGCGACGATAGCCACACCAATCAACTCCCCACCCATCATCCACAGGGTTCGACGCACACCGATACTCATGCCTAAGGTCATGGCGAGTGTCATACACATGCCGGGGGTGATTGACACGAAGAAGAAGGTAGGTAGAAAAACAGCGAGTAGGGCGATATCTGGCATCGGTAATAAGCTTCTTAATTTTTGTTAGAAGGAGGCTCAGTCTAGAGAATATTGTGCCCACTGAAAACAAAAAAACAGCCATTGAGGCTGGTTTTACATCCGGCCAACCTAAATCAGCACACTAGTTAACGTAGGAGACTTGGCTTGTTAGAGCACGCCACGACGCTGCTGATCACGCTCTATCGACTCAAACAGGGCGGTAAAGTTACCTTCGCCGAAGCCCTGATTATTCTTACGTTGAATGATCTCGATGAAGATAGGGCCGAACAGATTCTTAGTGAAGATCTGCAGCAGGTAGCCATCGTCATCGCCGTCGATCAATATCTGATGATGCCTGATGCGCTCCCTGTCTTCGGTGACCTGAGGCAGTTTGTCGAAGATGGTCTCGTAATATTCTGGGATAATGTCTAACGTCTGAATGGATGAGCCTGCCATTGCATCGAGAGAGGCGATGATATCACGACTTCTGAATGCCAGATGCTGTACGCCCGGGCCATCATACTCTTTCAGATATTCATCGATCTGATTCTTCTCGCTGCCTTTACCTTCGTTGATTGGAATACAGAAGCTGCCATCCGGTGAGCGTAGGGCGTAAGAGATCAAGGCGGTTTTAGCCCCCTTAATATCGAAATAGCGCACCTCGGTGAAACCGAAGATATCTTTATAGAAATCAGCCCAAAATTCCATGGTGCCTTGGTAGACATTATTGGTGAGATGATCGATTTCGATAAAACCTTTTTCCTCGGTGATGACGGGCTGTTCGAGATCGACGAAATCATTTTGGTAGATATTCTTCTCTTCACCAAAGATGTCGATAAAGTAAATTAAGCTGTCACCTATGCCATAAATAGCCGGATAAGGATGATCCTTGTTAGCATCATCGGCAGGTTTAGCACCGCGAGCTACCGCGCCTTCGAAGGCAAACGGTGCATCTTCTACGCGCCAGCCCATAGAACAGATCGCAGGGCCGTGAGTCTTAGCAAACTCGGCCGAGAAACCGCTTCGCTCGTTGTTCAGCAGGAAGTGAATGTCATTTTGCTTGTAGTAACTGATATCTTTGTTCTTGGTCTTTTTCAGTTTTGAGAAGCCGAAATCGATAAATACTTTATGCATGAATTCAAGATCTGGGGTGGAAAATTCAGTGAATTCTATGCCCAATAAGCCCAGTGGATTTTTTGCGCTTGCCATTGTTCTATCCTCGTTCAATTTTTCATGCACCTTGATGGGTGCTTTTTTATGTTTTATGTTTGGGATGTGATGTCTTTCTGTTTTGAGCCAGACACCAGTTTCACTTAAATTGTGATCTTAATATCAATTTAGTTACTCAGATGAACAAAAAAAAGAATAATAATTGGTGTGAGTTAATCTATAAAATAGATGGTATGTTTAGGTTTACACTAATGAGGCGTGTATGCGTATAGATGTTGATGCATTTAAAGTACTTGAGGTTTTGGTCGAAGAAGGCAGCTTTGCTAAGGCTGCAGAGCGTTTACATAAGGCTCAGTCTGCGGTGAGTTATCAGATAAAGAAGTTAGAGCAACACTTAGGTGTAAATCTTTTTTGTCGGGATCAGTACCGAGCCGAATTAACGCCGGAAGGTAAAGTTATCCTCGCCGAAGGCCAGAGACTGTTGCAGTATCTGGCAAACATTGAACATTTAGCGAGCAGATTCAGTGAGGGGTGGGAGCCAAAACTGGAACTTGTGATCGATGGAGCCTTGCCGATGGAGCCCATCATGAAGGCATTGAAACGTATGGCTGCCCATCAGATCCCGACCAAAATTCAATTGAATATGGAGTTTCTCGGTGGAGTACAAGCCAGATTTGAGCGAGATAATGCCGACTTGATGTTAGTGAAAGACTATCGTACCGGTCCCAATTATCGACCTCAGTCTCTGCCGGATATCACCAGCATACTCGTCGTGGCGGCAAGCCATCCCTTGGCCGTGGAAGAGAATATCTCGTTATTTGAGCTGCAAAGGCATGTTGAGCTCACCATCGAAGATTCCTCTCCCGAGATAAGCTATCAGGATGAGCTCCAATTCGGTGGTGATAAGGTGTTTTATCTGTCAGGTTTCATCATGAAGAAGAATGCATTGGAGATGGGATTAGGTTTTGGCTGGATGCCAGACTTTCTTATTCATGATGAGCTTAAGCGTGGGGAGCTGGTTGAGGTGGATTTCAGTGGTGGTAGTCGCCACAGCTTCACGCCTAAGCTAGTGTCGACCATGGAGCGTCCATTGGGTAAGGCGGGACGTCTGTTTACTGAGCTCATTATGGAAGAGTTCGATCGTGCAGAGCTCTAGCCTAGCGGGTCTCAGCTTCCAAGCAGATTAATCTGTGATGATATCGAGTATTTTGCGTGTTTTATCATGAAATTTTATCAGTGAGCCATCGATATCCAGAGTGATATTGCCCTGCTTATCCATGGGGAAATGTATTTTTCCGCGAGAGAAGAGGTCATTACTCAATATATCCCCTCGGTGAAGTTTCTTTTGCCATTCGGGTGGTAATGGTTCGCCTTTGGCGACTTTTTTCTGTAAGCCATAGGGGAGAGTCGAAGGTTTGCCCTGCTTATGGTGTTGCTGATGCTTTTCGCTCTTGTCATTTTTAGCCTCGACCCCAGTCGTGAATAGAGACAGACCTGTGGTTAACACCAAGAGAAATGCGAGATATAAAAGCTTGTTCATATACTTATCCTATCCGTTTAGCTTTAATTGAGAGCTTCACTAAGTTATAGCATTCCAGTAGTGGTGTCAGCAACTGGCCCTGTAGCCCAGTAGAGAAAGCAAATCGGCTTAACGGCCGATACTTATTATATATCGTACCGTTAAGCTTAGGTTCAGTGCTCATCTTCTATATTGGTATCAAAATAGTCATTTAGTTGACCGCCCCGAGTATATTGCCGATGCCAGCCTGCATGATTGCCAATTATTGCTCACCGCCATGACGCGACTCGAAGGCTTTAGCCCAGGGGTGATGGATAATATGAGACGTCAAGGTGTCTTGATTGCAATCCTTGAACGTTATAATAATTTTTCAATGAAACTTGCCTGTTAGAAGACCAAAAGAGTTAGGGTATAAGCTAGGTTTTATCCATCCATGGTCTCTTTAATAGGAAGAGTACATACTCTCTATTTAAGAGAAGCCAGACATAAAGCAAGCTTCAAGCCTTCCATGGCAAGCTTGCATAAATGTTCCAGACATAACGTAGATTTTTATCCATCCATGGAAAATCGACATAAATGTTCCAGACATAACGTAGATTTTTATCCATCCATGGAAAATCGACATAAATGTTCCAGACATAAAAACGCCAGCATTTAGCTGGCGTTTGTGTATCTGAAGTTTATACAGATTGGTCTAGTCAGCAAATGGCACGGGTCTTGGTGTTTTAGCGTTCGATGGCGGCAGGATAGGTAACACAATCTGCGGCTGCTCACCGGTTAGAGACTTAAGGAAAGCCACCATCTCTTTGGTTTCGGCCGCAGTCAACTCCTGTCCTAATTGGATCTCTGCCATGGTATTCACCGCTTCTTCCAGTGTCCAAGTTGCTCCGTCGTGGAAGTAGGGATAGGTCAACTCGATATTTCTGAGTGTTGGCACCTTAAATACGAATTTATCGGCTTCGTTACCTGTAACAGCCTTACGGCCTTGGGCGGGGTTTTTGGTATGGAATGGTTTGACGAGCCCCATCTTCATATACATGGTGCCGCCTACAGCGGGTCCGTTGTGACAGCTAGTACAGCCTTTATCTTTAAACAATTGATAACCAGATTTGACCTCTGCACTGATTGCTGATTTGTCACCTTGAAGATATAGATCGAACGGGCTATTTGGTGTCACTAACGTCTTTTCAAATTCCGCAATTGCATTGGTAATATTATCGATATTGACAGCATCTTTACCATATATTGCAGCAAACTTTTCCTGATATGCAGGCATAGAATTTACAGTCAAGACAGCAAGTTCATGGGTATACCCCATCTCTCCTGGGTTAGCGATAGGGCCACCTGCTTGCGCTTGAAGATCTTTGGCTCGCCCATCCCAGAATTGGGCTAAACCGTATTCTGCATTGAGTACGGTTGGCGAATTAATGGGGCCTTGTTGCCAGTTGTGACCTATGGATGTGGGCAGTGCATCGACGCCACCTAATGACAGGTTGTGGCATGAGTTACATGAGATGAAGCCAGATTTTGAGAGTCTGGGTTCGAAAAAGAGCATCTTGCCTAATTCGACTTTTTTTGGTGCTGTGATTTTTGCAGGTTCAATAATCTGGATAGGCTCCTGAGCCATGGCAGCCGTGCTGATAGCTGCGAGAATGGCGAGAGAAACACAAGAAAGTTGCTTCATACTAGACCTCATTAAATACTTGTTTTTTGTGTGGGTATTTTATGAGGCTATCTTATTCCTTCACCAATGAAGGCGGTAACACTTTGTTTCGATAGAGTCTATCGTATTTTTGGATTAAGTAATTGTGAAGCAGATCTCAGACTCTATGCTAGGTCTTTGTTAAGAGGAGCGTGCAGGTCACGCTCTGTTGATAACCGTTAAGTATAAACTGTCTATACTTATGTAAAATCGATGCTAAGTAGGATATCCCCATTAACCGAATAAGAATAATATTTGCGTTTACCGGGTTCAGCACTTTATCAGGGAAATGCGGAATCAGGCTTATGCTACTTTTAGCCCTATTGTTAAGCGTGCCCGCCAAGTCAGATACCCTCAAGTTGACTTCGTTACACTGGCCCCCTTACTCAGGTAAAAAGCTGGTGGATCAAGGGGCATTGATTGCCATTACTCGCGCCGCACTTAATGCTATGGGTCATGAGCTTACCGTCGACTTTTATCCCTGGAGTCGGGCGGTGAGGCTGGCTAGCCGAGATGATTCTATGTATCTGGGATATTTACCCGAATATTCTTACCCTACAGAGGCCTTTATTTTTTCTGAATCACTCGGCGTAAGCCCGCTGGGCCTGGTAGAGAGAAAAATTTATCCTATCCGCTGGGCCAAACTTATCGATCTCAATGAGTATACATTAGGTGTTGTCAGGGATTATGTGAATACCGCCGCTTTCGATATCATGATCAAACAGGGGACTCAACCCGTCGAAGTCGTCAGCTCTGATGAACATAATATCAAGAAGGTGGCGACAGGTCGTGTAGACGGCGCCGTTATCGATGTACATGTTCTCAGGTACATATTGGCGAGAGATGACTTGCAGCCATTAGCCGATAAGTTACAGATAAATCCAAAGCTGCTCGAAGAGAAACAATTATATGTTGCCTTTAAAAATAGTCCTGATGGCGACAAGTGGCGGGATATTGTTAATCTTGGCCTGGCTAAAATAGACGCGAAATCTATTTTGGATAAATATATGACTTCTGTCGCGACGACCAATAAATAATGGGAAAACTGCTAATGGTGGCTCATAGGTTTGACTCAGTCACCGTTAGCCGTTATTTAGGCTTTCGCCACCACAGTTTGGCCGATTGGCGTTAGGCTCAACATGGCCAGTTTGAGATGTTGAATGCCAAAAGGGATGCCAATAATCGTGACAAAACAGGCTAAGGCATGGGTGATATGTCCGATAGCGAGCCAGATCCCAAATAAAAGGAACCAGATAATATTTCCCACGGTGCCAAAAGCGCCGGTACCCAGATCTTCTTGTCCTGTGAGGTGTCTTCTGTTCATCTGTTCCTGACCGAAGGGCCAAAATGTCATTTCGCCTATGACAAAACAGGCGCGTCCGAATGGGATCCCTATGATGCTGATGAAGCAGAGTAGGCCAGCTAGCCACCATGCTAATCCCATGATAAAGCCGCCAAGCACAAACCAAGCAATGTTAAAAATTAACCGTAATATTGCCATTTAGACCTCCAGAGAAAAATCATTTGTTATTTTCATTCTTAAATCTTATCAAGCGAATACCGTGCCAATCATGTAAGTAGCTTGTTTTCAACTGCTTATGGTTTGTTGTGGGGAGCCTTTTAGTGAAATTTATCAGCTTTTAGTACTTTTAGTCGATTGTGATGCCTAGCCAATGGTAAAATCATTGCCTGACTATTCCAGTTTTAATGCCTTGAAATGAAGCTAAGCCATACCCCTGTCGATACCCTAGAGATGTTTAACAGACACATTTTTGTCAAGAGAGATGATCTGCTCCATCCTGAATTTTCAGGTAACAAGGCGCGAAAGTTTGCCTATTTCCTCGAGCATGATTTTCCGGGAGTGACTAAGCTCATCGGCTATGGCTCACCTCAGGCTAATTCCCTCTATTCTATGTCGGCGCTAGCAAAACTTAAGGGGTGGAGTCTAGACTTCTATGTGGATCACATCGCCTCTCATAGCAAATTGAATCCAAGTGGTAATTATGGTGCGGCATTAGCCAATGGCGCCCATATCATCTCACTCGATACTCTGGATGATAGAGCTGGCCGGGACACTCACACCTATATACAAGAGGTGGTGCTGCCGCTTGAGGCCAATGCGGTTTTTGTTCCTGAAGGCGGTCGCTGCGAGTATGCCGAGTTCGGAGTATCTAAATTGGCTGCAGAGATAGCGCAGTGGGCAAAGGAGAGTGGATTACGTCATCTCGTCGTTTTTCTGCCTGCTGGTACCGGAACCACAGCACTGTATCTTAATAAGTTTTTTGTTGAACAAGAGATGAGTATCCAGGTGCTTACCTGTGCCGCGGTTGGGGGGAGCGCCTATTTAACCCAGCAATTTAACGAGTTGTCAGACAATCCAACACACCACCCTGAGATTGTGACTCTGGCAAAAAAGTATCATTTCGGGAAATTATATCCTGAGTTTTATGAGATGTGGAAAACGCTCTCATTCAGTGGCATCGCTTTCGAGCTACTTTATGATCCTCTCGGTTGGATGGCGCTGGAACAGTATCTAAGTATCAGCCAGGATGATGTGCCTATTCTATATCTTCATCAAGGGGGCTTATTAGGTAATGAAACCATGTTACCCAGATACAGGCGGAAATACGGTGATTAAAAGTATGATGTTAATCTATAGTACTGGTTCGAACCAAGAGTGACGTTTGGATGTATGAGATGCGTTGTGGGGAGTATTTACCGTTTGGTCAGGCTAAGTATCTGTGAAAGTGATACAGCCTGAACCAAAGGTAGGAGTTGCTTTATTGCTTAATAGCCGACTTATGGTGCCGGTCCTATCTGTTTCCTGTTTATTAGCGGGGAAACATTCGATACCAGTGAGAGGAGTGTATCGATTAGCATCTGTTTGTTGCTTGAACTAACTCTGACTAGCAGCCTAGTGAGAGGTCTGACAAAAACTCATTTAAACTTACTTATTGCCAGATAATAGCCAGTTCATAAATTCCAACGCTTCGGTGCGCTTAGAGAAAGTCTGTCGGTTTTTTCCTTGGCTATCGGTGAACGCGATAGAAGATTTATTTACTGAAATAGAATCTACTGGAAAATTAACTGTGATCTGGTGACCATTTACATTGTACGACATAGGTCATACTCCTTATGTGTTACTGCTAGCATTAATCAGTAGCAGTTTGTATTTAATAATAAAATCCTTAGCAATTAGCAAAAGATGAGCATAAGTTCGTTTTGAGGCTACCCATCTTCAACGGTTTAATCAAGTAAACTAGTTATCATTAATTGTTAACAATTGTAATCTGTCTAATAAGCAGTGAACCGATTGGAACAAAGTTAAACACAGATGTATGACAGCTAGATGACTAAAATTGAGGAGTTGAACCGGCGTTATAATATTTTTGCGAGGCAGTGACGATATGGAGTCGGACTTACAAATAAAATTAAATATAGGCTTCTCAAAACTGTCGACAATTATACCCCCTGTAATGGCATTGTCAATGCCATTACCATATTATTGTGCGATTTTTCTTTGGAAACATAATTGAGCTGTAAAACTTTTGTTTGTGACGGAAAGAGTTGCATCTAGGTATCATGGATATAGTAGTGAATCATGGTTCTCGTCTCATTCCAGTGGCACCCATAGCGGCAAGAATATAGGGGGGTGTTAATCCTGAACTTTAGTTATCATTTTGAGCTTAACTTGATTTCTATCAGCTCGAAGATAGTGATAAAGTCTATAATCACCAAGAACTTTATCGGGATGCCCTTTATCTTTGTCCCTTTATTTTTAGAACTTTATTTTAAATATTTTATTTTGAGAGCAGCATAATGGCAAAAGTACTCGACTCGGTTGACCAAAGAACCCAACTTGTAGGAGAAAATCGGCTTGAACTATTACTGTTTCGCATCAATGCCACTCAACTTTTTGCGATAAATGTATTTAAAGTAAAAGAGGTGGTTAAACTGCCTCGATTGAGTGCCGTTCCCGGTAGCCATTCTCATATCTGCGGTGTGGCCAATATTCGTGGAACGTCCACCCCGGTTATCGATCTTCGTCGTGCCATCGGCTATAGGCCTATTACAGGTGAACATGAAGCTAATATGATCATCACTGAGTATAATCGCAGTGTTCAGGGCTTTAAGGTGGGTAAAGTCGAGCATATTGTCAATATGACCTGGGGAGATATCTTACCACCGCCCAAAACGGCGGGCAGACATAATTATTTAACGGCGATAACTCGCATCGAAATCGATGGGGTTAGCCAAATTGTGTCTATTATCGATGTGGAAAAGGTGTTGGCCGAGATCATCCATTATGACGTCACCCTGTCTGAAGGGGTACTCGACCTGAGCTTGGTTGACGAGATGCAGGGGCGTAAGATTTTAATCGCCGATGACTCTTCGACGGCGCGAAGGCAGATAAAGGAGACACTCGAGCCGTTAGGCATAGAGATCTTAGAGGTTTCAGACGGCTTGCAGGCACTCAGAACGCTACAGGGGTGGTGTGATGAGGGTAAATCGGTGCACGATGAGATCTTAATGCTGATCACCGATGCAGAAATGCCGGAGATGGATGGCTACAAATTAACCCATGAGATCCGCAGCGATAAGCGCATGAATAATCTCTTTATCACATTGAATACTTCATTAAGTGGTAGCTTCAATAAGGCCATGGTGGAGAAGGTAGGCTGTGATCGTTTCATCTCTAAGTTTCAGCCGGACTTGTTAGTCGATGTGGTGCAACAGAGGCTAAGAGAGCTAGTTAGATAAATAATTGGGTAACTAGTGGGCTTA
This sequence comes from Shewanella benthica KT99, assembly GCF_000172075.1. Classification (GTDB taxonomy): domain Bacteria; phylum Pseudomonadota; class Gammaproteobacteria; order Enterobacterales; family Shewanellaceae; genus Shewanella; species Shewanella benthica_A. The sequence continues at coordinate 3,518 of NZ_ABIC01000058.1, read as the reverse complement.
GAACCAAGTTTTGTCGGTTAAAGGCGTGCCTTGCTCGATGGCTATGTCTTTTACCACCTCCTGCTTGACTCGTTTAGGTGAGGCTATGTTGATGCGGCTGATACGCACAGCATAACCGAAGCGACTACGACCTACTTGGGATAGCACGGCTTCGAAAAAATGTTTATCCAAGCCTAAAGTTTGACTGTAATGGTTAACCGCTTTAGCAAGTGAGCCATATTTCACCCCGTCAAATTCAAAGCCTACGACAAAATCACTATCATCTATTTCCACTCCATCTAAGCTTAGTGGCCAACCCGTTGAATTGACTCTATCCCTGGCAATTAGGTACATCATCCAGGCACTCTTCTTGAAACCCTGAAAAACGTGACAGGAAAACTCAGAGTCGATTAATTCCTGCTCTGTCCAATTAACTCCAATGGCAAGATGGTTGGCGTAGATACGCATTAATCCATCTTTGACGGCTAGCTGGCAATCCCAAATAGATGTTAACGGACTTTTCATCGCCAGTTTCAGGCACTCTTTACATGCCGGAACCGCTAAACTGGAATGAGGCGTATGCACGCTTGCATGATATTCAAATACGCAGTTGGAAGGCTCATTACAGAACCAGCAAGTATGGCGAAATTCGAAGGGGACATCGATGAGGGGAACAGATGGCGTCATAATCTATCCAAGACAGATATGACGCAATATGATGCCTGAAATTCAATAAAGTCTGTCATTTCAGCATAAGAGCATGGCGAGAGATCAATTACTCTGCTTCAACCTGGACTAATGATTGAGCCAGTTCGATAGGGTCTATTTCTAAACATTCTTGATCGGCTATCCAATCGGTACCGACAAGTACACCATCGTCGTTTAGGTCCGATACCCAAAATTCAAGGAACTCGACTAAGGTGATCGACACAGCTTGATAATCTGACCACTCTTCACTGCAGTGAATTTTGGCATTCGCTTCTGAAGACCAAAGCGGCATTACGTCAGTATGTTCGTATTCCGATGAATCGCAGACAACCCAGCCTTCACCGGTCTCATCTTGTAATCCCCAGACAACTTGATGTTGTTTTACATTCTCGATAAAGCTGGCTAGTTCAGGGGTAATTTCGCTCATGATGGATCTCTTCAGTGTGTAATTAAAACCGGGTCATTATACGCCAAGCGAGCTATTCTCCAAGGGAATCTTGCTGATTAACGTCAGTTATACCATTCCGAGTAGGTATCTGATCATTCAGCGGGAGTTCAAAGCACTGTAGGCAAGGTCTATATTTGCTCCTCGGTAACTGCTCCTGCGTTACTCTACCTCCTATATCCCTATAGTCGTGCAATATAGACATTCACCACATCCATGTGGCTTGCGAATGTTTGAAGCTAATAGTTATTCTCGGCAACAAGCTCCTGCGCTGCTCTCGATAATTGCTCCTGCATTATTCTACCTTCACCCGTCCATGGGCTCGTACCTCCTGCATCTGACCTCCATGGTCTTAAGCGTTCCATACGCTTTAAAGACATTTCCCATATCCCTATGGGTCAGGGAAATGTCTTATTTTGTATGGAACAAAATAGACCATGCAGTCGTATATCGAAAACATTCAACGTAGCATAAAGGGCTTTGCCCTTTGCTTTAAACATCAGCCGCACTGCGTGAGGCTCTCAGTGTTTCCACTTCTGTGTTACATTGACTTAAAAGGGAATAACCATTTCCTCATCAATATGCCTTGAATTGAAAAAACTGAGAGCCTCTGAATTGACCAGATACTTATATGGAATGGTATTAGATAAACATTAAGTAAAAATAACCTTATTTCTGTCGAAAAAAAGGCATTAATAGTTAAAATATCTTTTTGCATTCTTGGAGTTGTCGTTTTGATTAAAAATGTCCCATTAGCATCCGTACTCTTCGTCTCTTCCCTCTGGGCGTTGCCTGCTAGCGCAGATGATTTCGCAACTTGTGTGGTTAATCTGCAGCAGAAAGCCCAGCGAGAGGGTCTTTCGAAGGAGACAATCGATAACGCGTTAGCCAATGTTAACTATGTCTCCAGAGTGATTGAGCTCGATAAGAAGCAACCCGAGTTTAGCCAGACCTTCGATAACTATTTCAGTAAGCGGGTGACAGATTGGCGTGTAAGCCAAGGCCGAAAAATGTTGCGAGAGCACAAGGTGTTATTGGCGAAACTACAAGAGACCTATGGTATTCCACCGCAATACTTGATGGCATTTTGGGGGCTCGAAACCAACTTTGGTGCATATAAGGGCAAGATGCCGGTGTTAGATTCATTGGCGACCTTGGCCTGTGATCCTCGTCGTAGTCAGTATTTCACCGGCGAGTTGATGAAAGCACTAAAGCTTAAAGAGAAGTATGATTTTGATGTGTCCACTATGGTGGGCTCTTGGGCCGGGGCCATGGGGCATACTCAATTCATGCCGAGCGCCTACACTCACTACGCCGTCGATGGTGACGGTGATGGCAAAGCCGACCTATGGAATAGCACTGCCGACGCATTGTCTTCGGCGGCTAACTTCCTCAATCAACTCGGTTGGCAGCGAAATGAGCGTTGGGGCAGGGAGGTGAGATTGCCTGCAAATTTCAATTATGATTATCTCGGTAAGTCTAAGGCTCAAGGATTAACTGAGTGGAAACAACTTGGTCTGACTCAGAGTAATGGCGCTGCCTTATCGACCCCGGACATGACAGCAACACTCTATCTTCCAGCCGGGCATACCGGACCGGCCTTCTTAGGTTATAAGAATTTCGATGTGATCATGCGCTGGAATCGCTCTGAATTTTATGCCATCGCAGTCGGTCATTTAGCCGATAGGATTAATGGCGGCGTGGCATTAGCCATAGCGCCGCCGAAACAAGATAATTTAAGCCGTGCTCGTGTTAAGGCGTTGCAAGCTAAGTTAAATGATAAGGGTTTCGATGTGGGCAAACCCGACGGTGTGATGGGAAAAAATTCTAAGACAGGCTTACGTGCTTATCAGCAGAGTGTGGGCCTGCTCGCGGATGGATTCCCCGATGAGGCGACGTTTAAGGCCATTGAAATCAACTAGTCAGCTTATTCATCAAGTTAGGATTATTGCAGATGACCTTAAGTACAGGATCACCACAAGCGTGTGTTAGCTTGCCTTGGCTAATCACGAGATACTTAAACATATAGAACAACTCGCGATTATCCCTGATGGTTCGAGCCGCTAATATTTAACACTAGAGTGCGTAAAGGACTTTTGTTAAGCTTCGTCACCAAAATAGAGTCAGGTATAGAGTTAAGGACATTTGATGAGCATTAAAAATGATATGGTTGTGCAGTTTAAATACACACTGCGCGATGAAAAGGGCGAAGTTTTAGAGACGAATAAAGATCTGGATCCTATCGCGTATCTTCACGGCCATAACAACATGATGCCTGGTGTTGAAGATTCAATTGAAGGTAAAGAGGTTGGCGTAAGCTTCTCTGTCACACTGGCGCCGGAAACCACCTACGGTGTTAGAAATGAAGATGCGATCAGCGCGTCTC
>NZ_ABIC01000059.1 GCF_000172075.1 Shewanella benthica KT99 | reverse complement strand
CACAATCGTAATGGTGAAGAGCATACCCGCTGGGTCTGGTTGTTATCGAGTGAGGATGCCGTATTCCAACAGGTGAAATATTTTCGTAATAAGGATGCAGCCAAATCGATATTAGGCGAGCATACCCAAGCGATTGTCGTGAGTGACCAATGTCCCAGCTACAACTGGATTGAGCCCGAACGGCATCAATTTTGCCTTGCCCATGTGCAGCGTAATTTACAACAAATGGCCGATTATTCAGGTAAGGGGCTTACCGCGAGTATCGGCAATCGACTGGTATTGCTATTCAAGTCCGTATTTCGCACTCAACATAGATATGAAGCCGGTGACGTTGACGAAATAATGTGGCGTCGGCGAATGCAACGACTAAGGCGCAATATTAAGCGCTGGCTTGAGTGCGGGGAAAATGTGCCCGCTTCACGCTACTCAGGCCGATGCCGGCATATTCTCAAATATGAGCAAGGTTTATGGGTTTTTCTCAATCACCCAGGGACACCTTTGACCAATAACGAAGCCGAGCGTTGTTTGCGTGGCAGCGTGATCATGCGCAAGATCTGCTATGGCACCAGTTCAGATAGGGGTGAGAAGTTTCGATCTCGGATCCTCTCAGTCGTTGAAACGTGCAAGAAGCGCAAGTTATCCCCGATAACAGTGATCAGCACTATCATTGCGGGCGTGGTGGGTAAATGCGACTACCCAGACGTATTTGGACTAACCTCAGCTTAGTCAATCCCCCTCTGGTGAATGCTTACGTTTCGGTGTCTTGGTTGTTTTTGCGCCGAAAGGAATTTCAGTATTGAGTGTCCACCCCGGTCCTATCAATACCGATATGGCGGCGCAAGGTGGTATGACAGAAGTAGCCGAGCCCACCAGTGTGGTGGCCGAAGGAATAGTGACCTCCCTATCATCTCTTCCCCGATGCCATGGCCAGAGACTTTCAAGCTGCCTACCAAAGCTATGCCGATAACATCATTGAAGCAGAATTGGTTGAAGCCTAACTCGTTCAGGTTAATTGTGCTGGCAAACTAGCCAGCAGCATAAACTGGCAACAAATAAAAAGGGCTATTGATGAGTCACTCTCTCAACAATAGCCCTTATGTTTGCCCTAGACTCGGTGTTTACCGAGCAGGCTAGCCTTATTCAGGGTCGGCCTTGGCGACCCCATGCCACTGAAAATGGTTATTGGCTTTCTTGCTGACTATGCCCTCATCAAACAGCCTCTTGAAAATCTTATCCACCTCATCGGTGGAGAAATTTAAGTACTTACTCACCGCCCGTTTACTGCAATTAACCCGATTCAGACTTAATGCCAGCAGCACCTGTTCATAGGGCGTTTTCTCGGCTTCATTCACTGTGTCAGTATCGTCAAAATGAGACAGTAACTCGGGTGATTTACTCTCTGCCGGGCTAAATCCCTCTATGGTCAGCGGCTTCATGTTGTGGAACTGATGGCGGAAACGATTCTCCTCACCGATAAGGCCGACGAAGAAGGCGGCGAAGAAATCTAGCAGAACCGAGAGAAAGACCACCAGGCCGAGTTGAGCCGTGCTAGCCTGAATATTCAAGAAGCTGGCTAAACTGTCGATCAAGCCAATGACAGAACCCTGACTGACCACAGGTAAGTTATCACGTTCCATCGCCAGGGCTTGTTGCTCGTGTCTCAGCTTATTGTTCTCTTTCTGAATGCGGCTCACACCTGTGGCTATAAGCTCCATCTGAATGTATTTCTCGGCGGCGACATTATTAAGCTTAATCTGTGCATCGATAGCCTGGATCTGCATATTGTAAGCGTTCACCTTGCTCTGCTGCACATTCACATGTTCCTGTGCCTTATTAGTGGCACTGTTAATACCGCCCACTGAGCCACCGATAGAGATAGCGGCCAGCACCAGATAGAAACCCAACGCAGATAACATGCCCGGATAGTTACGTCGCGCATGTCGCTCACCCACCTCATACCAGGCAAAAAATTTACCCAGTTCAAAAATCACCGCCAGGCCGCCAAATAGTAACTGCATAATAGGGTCATCATCGATGGACAGAAACAGCAATAAGGAAAATATGATGGAGGCTAAGATGGAAGCGCCGGTGAAGCTATAGACGCTCCACATGGCAAACTTACCTTTCGGGAAACGCAGGGCTAAATCTTGGTTGTAAAACATATCTGACTTCTATGTCGGCGAGCCGATGCTCTTGGTCTGCAGTTTGGCGGCGCAGACAGAAAAATGGAGCGTCAGCATACATGAAAACCGAGCCATTTCCCTATAAAACACGGCTTAACCGCTCTTGCTGAAGCTTTTTTAATCACAACTGAGGCTAATCTCTTTGCAGGGCGACAATCGGATCCAGTTTAGCCGCCTTCTTGGCCGGGTAGAGGCCAAAACCCACACCGATAGTCATACACACTCCCAGCGCTAACACGATGGCGAAGGGAGACCAGGCCACCGGCCAACCTGCGGCGGAAGAGATCACGAACGCCAACAACAGGCCCACACCTATGCCTATGACGCCGCCCGTGGCCGAGATAACGATACTCTCGATAAGAAACTGGCGGGCAATATCCTTACGCCTGGCCCCTAATGCCCTGAGCAAGCCGATCTCTGCGGTACGCTCCATGATGGTGGCCAACATGATGTTCATGATGCCTATGCCGCCCACCAGCAAAGAGATCCCCGCCACACAAGCCATAACGATATTGAATATCTGTTGCGTCTGCTGATGTTGGGCCAGCAAGTCCGCCGGTACCACTATGTCATAATCTTTCTCGCCGCCATGACGACGCTTGAGCAGATGCCTCAGGCTCTTGGCTGCCAATGAAGGCTCGACCCCTTCGGCAAGTGACACCTTAAAGGCATCGAGCTCATCTTCCAGACTCTTAAAATTCATCTTTTTCAGCGCCGTGGCCAGAGGAATAAATACCTCATTGCGCTCTCCACCCAGTTTGACGCCCTGAATTTTTGACTTACCGTTCTGGGCATCGGTCAACACACCGACCACGGTGAACCACTGATGATTTATCTTGATCACGCTGCCGATAGCCTTTCCCTGTGGAAATAGGCTTCTGGCAGCTTCCGGACCTAATACGGCAACTTGTCGATAATGGGCCTCATCTTTAGCATCGAAGGCGGCTCCCTCGCTCATTTTCAGGGCACTCAAGTCAAAATAACTGGGCGTCACCCCTTTAACTTGGGCATCACTACGGCCTTCGAGGCTAAATAAGCTGAAGATTTTTACCCGCTTCTCGGCGCTCCAGTTTTCCACGAAGGGTAAGGTATCTTGGGCACTCTCCACATCTCTGAGACTCAAACCTATGCTGTGCTCTCGAATCGATTTGAGCGCTTCACCATCCGATTTTCTGGCGTTAATCACCAGGTTTCGGACCCCCATGGACTCGATCATCTTCAGCGCTTCTCGCTCCGCACCCTCACCCACACTCAACATGGCTATCACGGCGCCGACACCAAATATCATCCCCAACAGGGTCAGAGCCGTGCGCAACTTGTGGTGGCGCATCTCATCGAAGGCTTGCTTAATCCCTTCGATATAAATCTTACTCTCATTGACTAAGCTCATACTCGGCTCCTTTTTGGAGGCGTCATAATCGCAATCACATCACCTTGGTTCAGCCCATCGGCGATCACTGTAACTAAGCTCATACTCGGCTCCTCTTCGGCGGCGTCATAAGCGCGATCACATCGCCTTGGTTCAGCCCATCGGCGATCACTGTAACTAAGCTCATACTCGGCTCCTCTTCGGCGGCGTCATAAGCGCGATCACATCGCCTTGGTTCAGCCCCTCGGTGATCACGGTTCGATTCAGGCTACGACGCCCAGGCGTCACCGCCTGTTTAATGAAACCAGCACGGGTCTTAAGGTAGACCCAATATTGGCCCTCTTTCTGAAACAGAGCCTGATTAGGCACAGTCAGCACATCTTGCAGATTAAACAGATGCACCTGGGCCTTTACTTGCCTGCCCGGCTGCATGATCGCCACTAAGGTTTTATCCAGACTGATGGTAAATTGGAAATAGTTTACCGGACTGTCCTTCTCTTTAGGTTTAGCCAAGGCATCGACTTGGGTCACCTTGCCGGTAAATGGTTTATCCGGATAAGCATCCAGATAGACGGTCGCCATCTTTCCTATGGCGAGACCCGCCGCCTCAGATTCCAGCACAAATAACTTCGCCTGCATCACAGAGGTATCGGGCAAGAGGCCGATGGAAAAACCTGACCACATCATGTCACCCACCACGGGAAACGAGCCATCCCATCCCGCCTGATAGACAAACAAGCCATCATGAGGGGCGATGATCTCCATCTGATTGAGGTTATTCTCATAACGGTTTATCTTGGCCGAGTGACCTTTCTGCCTAAGCTTTATCAACTCCTGCTCGGCAGCGGCCTGGTCACCATGCTGATCTAACCCCCAATCGAAATAATGCATCTTAGCGACAAGATAATCTTGGTTACGCATCTGATCGATAATCTCTATCTTGGTATAGACGCGCTCATCTTCACTGAAGAAACGTTCGGCTAATTCTTTTTCTTCGCGAGTCACTCGGGTACCGGCTGAGAGTGTCTGACTGATCGTCTTGTCCTTCTCTGTCTGCATCTGACTATCGAACGTCAACTTATCAAAATCGAACTGCTCCATCTTGAGGCGATAATTTTCACGGGTAGGATCCATTCTGGCGACGACATCCCCCGCTTTGACCCGGCTGAAGTTATCCAAGATCCAGGCTAAAGACTGTGGGCCACGTAATCCTGTCGGCACGTTCACTGAGGTTGACTGGCTGGCTTCTAGCTCTCCAGTGGCCGGAATGTCGACCTTAAAGTCGGCTCGGCTCACATCCATGGTGAGTACACCGTCGCTGGCTTGTTGACTACAGCCCGCAATCCATACCAAGCTGAAGGCCAGTAAGCTGTTTCTTAAACTAAACATCATGGCAGTAATACCTCCTGACCCACATCGAGTCCGCTGTTTATTGATACCAGCTCTTTGCCTATGGTGCCTATGGTGACTGCTTGCTTAGACTCGCCAAACAAGCCAGGTAATAGTACATAAGCCTGACCGGACTCGTAATGAATGGCGTCGAGTGACAACAGGAGTTCCTGCTTCTCATTGGCGATATCGATGGAGATTTTTGCTGTCATACCGGGTCTCATCAAGTCAGTATCCACTTCATCTATGCTGGCCACCGCATCGAATACCACCAGAGGCACATCCTGATTTTTATGACGAAACACGGCCCCGAGTTCAATAATTTCCCCGTAAAAGACTTTATCCGGATTAGCATCCAGCCTTATTTTGAGTTTCTGACCCAGTTTAACCCGACTCGCTTCGATCTCAGGTATGGTCATGTTCACCTGCATATGATTCAGATTCGGTATACTGAGTACCGCATCCCCCATAAAAACAGACTGGCCTTCCTTAATCTTATTGCCTTGAGAATCATTACCGTACACCACCATTCCTTCACGGGGAGCGATTAACGTCAGAGATTTAATGCCCTTTTTAAGCGCTGTAACTTCGGAGGAAAACTTTTGTAGGTCTCCCTCTAACATGGCTTCTCTTTGTTTGGCACTCTGATTTTCAAGATCTATTTTTTGCTTGGTGAGTTGAACCTTATCCTTGGCGATGACGGCATCCTTCTCATACTTAATTCTATCGATCGCCGCGACAGTGTCATCAGACAGGTTAAATTTACGCACCGCTTTGTCGAAACTCATCTTCGCCTCGGCGAGATCTAGCCTCAGCTCTTCCAACTGTTTGGCATTGCGCAGTTTCGACGTTTCGATATCCTGCAGGGTCGCTTCCAGCTTGGCCGTCTTGACCGATAGACGTTGAGTCAATTCAGAAGTATCGAGTTGAGCGACCATGTCCCCTTTTTGAACCAGGGAGCCTTCCGGTGCGAGCTGCTTAACCTGATATTGCCACACCCTACGGATCGAAGGCGGCATCATAGAAACGGTATCGGCGGATACCAGCTCTCCGCTAGCCTCGATACTCTGCCTTAACACTCCTAGCTCCACCGAAGTCACAGGTGCCCCGGTACATGCCGTTAGCAAGGAAAGCGACAGAATTAAGCTCGAAGGCCGCAAGAGATACGATAGGTGTGAGAGGTGTGAGAGGTGCAATATCTTACTCATGATTCGGCTCCGGTACTGACTAAAACACTCATGCCGGGAACGATCTTAATGTCTTCATCGGCCTCAAAACTCACCTCAACCTTGAACCAATTACTCTGACCCCAGGCTGGTTGTTTCTGCGCCTGGCGACTGATACCTTTAATACTGCCAGTAAACGGCTTCGACAACTGGGAATCCAGTCTGAGTGTCACTGGGCTCCCCTCGGCTAATTTGTCGACATCCACCTCATTGACCCAGGCGACAACCTCTAGCTCTTCCATCGCTGGCACTGTGGCTATTTGCCGGCCAATCTGTACGGTATCACCGACGGCAAATTTCTTATTACTCCTGGGATCGCTACCATAGAGCACAGGGCCTTTTATCTTGGCCTTTAGTTCGAGTTGCTCTAATCCGTTTAATGCTTGCGCTAGCTCTAATTGCGCACGGCGTCGATCTATGGCTAATTGCGCCTTACTGGCGGCTTGTTTATCCAATACTTCTTTGAGCGCCTGCTCGGCCTTTGATAACTCGCTGCCTGCCTGCATCAAGTTAAATTGATTCTCGGCGTAATCTTTAGCCGCAATATAATCCGCTGGTACATCGGCATCGAGCCGACTCTTCTCCAGTTCAGATTGTTGCTGTTTAACATCGAATTTGGCCTGCAGCACACTGGCGGTAAGATCGATACTCAGGCTCTGCTCTTGAGCCGTGACCCGCAGCAGACTCGCCTCAAGTTGCTCGATCTGATTGGCAATTTGGCTCTTGTCGAAGATCACCACAGTCTGACCCGGCTCGGCAACGGAGCCCTCGGGCAACATCCACTGGATTTGATAGCGCCAGGCATCACCTGCCTTAGGTACCATAAAGGATTGAGACTGCACCGAGGAGATCTGCCCGGTCAATAACAAGGTCTGTTCGCTTAGGTGGGTAACACCTGGACCAGATATTCCACTCGGCGCAGTACTGACATTCGCTTCTGCGGCCACCAGCATACTGACCGGTAGAGAAAATATCGCCAGCAAGACAAGTTTTGCTGGCAATGGAGCTAAATGAGAATTAAGCCGCATAGACACCGCGCTCCTCTATTTCTACGATATGGCCATCCCGCATGCGGATCACCCGCTGGGCATAGGCTGCCACTTCCTCTTCGTGGGTCACTAAGATGATGGTTTGACCCGCCTTATGCAGCTCGGTGAATAGCTCCATGATCTCCACCGATGTCTTACTGTCCAGTGCCCCCGTAGGTTCATCGGCCAATAAAATAGCAGGTTTGTTCACCAGAGCCCGCGCGATGGCGACTCTCTGCCTTTGACCACCAGACAGCTGATTGGGTCGATGATCTTGACGTGAACCTAAGCCCACTCGCATCAAGAGCTCATTGGCATAGCGGGTATCGTTATTAGGGGGGATGGCAAATCGTAGAGGTAGCAGCACGTTTTGCAACGCACTCATTCTAGGCAACAAGTGAAAACTCTGAAACACGAAACCTATGTCCTTATTTCGCACCGCGGATAGCGCATCATCATCCAGGCTGGCAACCTCTTGCTCATTGAGTTGGTAGCTCCCCGAGCTAGGCTTATCCAGACAGCCGATGATGTTCATCAAGGTGGATTTACCCGAGCCAGATGGCCCCATGATCGCCACAAATTCATTTTGTTTAATGGTAAAATCGACACCTCTGAGGGCAAAAACTGACGATTCCCCCATCTGATACTCTTTCGTTAATCCATTGACTCTTATCATAGTACTCTCTCATTTACACTCATATTCCGTCCCTAGAATTCAGTCATCATTTGTATTTGTGTATAATTTCGATTATACAATGCCCGACAAACGAGTGTGCAGGCAATTGAATTTAATTAACTTTGCAAAGTTAATTAAATTCACTGCAATGATGAGAGTTCGAGTGTTGCTGAGAACAAAGTGATGGTGAGCCCTTAGGTAAGATAGATCCCCATCAGGCTCAAGAGCGAAATACTTGAGAACAGAGTCCATTGAAAAAGATGCTTGAAGGGAGTGTTTATCTCACTAAAGAAGGCGAAATAGATCTGCCACACAGCAAAAAGTGCAAAGTTAAGGGCGACGAAGAGTACCAGGCTGATGCCTTGCATATATGACACAAGATCTAAACCGCAGACAGTTAATACCAGAGTCGATAACAGCAGAAATACCGACACATAATGAAATACACAGTGCATGAAAGCTTTAGCCACGGGATCGAAAGACGCCGCTAGCATAGGATTAAGGTACTGCTTCACCCCATAGGTAAAGTGACCGATACAGGTCAAAAAACCAAGAATTGCAGCCGCGATAAAATAGTAATTCATAGACGTCCTCACGTTTAATCTGTGTCATTAATAAGTGGCACTATTCAGATAGACAGATCTGAGCACATTTTTATTGCAAAAAAAGAGCCCGGTGGCTCTTTTTTTGCAAATAACGACTATTTTGAGCTCTGCCACATTACATGGTCGCCATGATCCAATAATCCAAGCGCTGCTGCGGTTCTGCAAGTAAATTTTTACAGCTGTCCTTATACTTGCCCATCAAGTCTCGTAAACTCTTGTTGTCCGGCAGTGACGCCAGCTGCTGCTGCTGAACGTTCGATAACACATCGGCGACATCTTCTTTAGCCTGATACTCTTGTGCAATCGAGATGGCCTTAGTCGATGAACTCTGCAAGCGTTCACCGACTACCTGCATCTGAGGCGCATTCATAGCAGCGATGGCAGCGGAACTTATCTGGTAATAGGATGCACACTCGATCACTTCATTGCTAAATATAATTTCAGCTTCGCTAGGAGCGGCAGAAACAGCAAGCGGTGCCAGACATAAAAGAGGGAAAATAAGACTATGTTTAATTTGACTAATACGTCGATGATTAATCGATACTAAGCGAGGTGTTGAACTCGGCATTGGGGATCCCTTTCTTGTTATACTGTTTCACCTGCAATGAAACGGCTCTAAGGCGCAACTCGTGACCTCGACTATATTCAGACAGCCTTAGTTAATCAAGCGCTACATAAGTTATTGTTCATGGATTGTAAACCGCTAGTCAAGAGTAAATCAAGCATCTTGCTTGGCACCGAGGCGAGTAATCACTTCTCAGGAAGCCTGATTATGCCAGTGGGTTCTAAACTCCACAGCCATCTCGTCTGGGTGGGGCACCGAGGTATACCAGAGTTGCCAGAGCTCCCCATCTGCCACCGCCAGAGATAAAGCAGGAACATGCTCTAGCGTTAAAGGTTCAAGCACCATATATTCGCCCGATAAGCACTCGCTTAGCTCTGTACTATCCAATCTACTCTCCTTCATCAATACAGTAATGACTCATTTAAGATGACACTATTATCGACCTATATAACTTGGACCATAGTCGAATCGAATGCCATACCCACTTTATCTAACACTGAGAATGAGTCTAGATGTTTCTAAAACAATCAATTTTATCCCAGCTCCTTTGAAAAACTTTATATCAACTATACTTGTTTCAGTCATGCAGAGGAAGCCCGTCACTATGTCAAGGAAGCGCACTCAAGTCAGTCAATATTATGTGATTGCAGCCGTCGTCGCCGCTGAGCTAAATCACACCTTAGCCTACTGTAAACAGATTAACCTTACCGCGAGCAATGCTCAGGCAGCGTCATCTCGAGTCGGTAATGCGGCCTTAGGATTTAAAGCATTAACCGGCTTTATCGATGACTTGGCCTGTTACACCATGAAGGCCGCGACCGACATCAACATCCTCGCCCATAGTGCGAGTAAGATGGCTACGGATACCGCCAGAGCGGCTGCGGCGCTCAAACACTTCGAAAAAGCAAAACTCAAGGCCGTCGATGCTAAATACTCTGCCAGTATGGATTCCGCCGTGGCTCAGACTGTGAGCAACTACAACAAATTGCAGAAATCATTCCAAGCCTTGATTAACCAGATGGAGCAGCAACTCCATGATCTGAAAAGAAACCTGAGAACCGCCAATATTCTTGCCTCTATTTGTAGAATCGAAGCCTGCAGGGTATATGTGGCTAATCAGGCAACCTTTAATGATGTGGCCAACAGGGTCGATAGTGTCGCGAATCTGATACGTCAACGGGTCGATAATGCCATCGCCCTGTTTGATACTTCAGCTTATCAAAAAGCCGCCTAAACCATTCTCTTTCACCTACTCAATCTTATTAATTAACACCAAGGATTAATGCTGAGGTTTTAAAGACCAATTTATATATCCATTAACAAACAGTCGCGTTAAAGACAGGGAGCTTTTACACATGAAGAGTCAGCTTATCGTTGAAACCCCCACTCATCAGTGGATCTACTTTGGCAGGGATCCGGAGAAGCCGGATAAAATCATAGATACCAATCAATATATGCTAGTGACTGAAAAAAAAGCCCTCTTGATGGATCCCGGCGGAATTGAATTGTTTGCTCCCATGCTAGCCAATATTGTCAAACACATCCCCCTCGAGCAACTGACTCATCTGTTTGCCTCCCACCAAGATCCGGACATTATCTCATCTCTCGGGCTATGGGATCAGACCTTACCGGGAGCCAAGCTCTATTCTCCTTGGCTTTGGGAAGGCTTTATTCGTCATTTCGGCATGCACAATATCGGCTACGAAGCTATTCCGGATGTAGGCAGCAGACTGCTGCTCGATCAAGTCGAAGTGCAATTTATCCTACCTGCATGCCTCGGGAAATTTCCATGTGTATGACCCCGTCGCTCGAGTCCTGATGTCAGGCGATATCGGCGCGGCCTTAGAAGATCATGATGTCGATATTTTTGTCGATGACTTCGACGCTCATATCAAAAAGATGAAATTTTTCCATCAGAGATGGATGCCATCAAACAGCGCGAAGAACGATTGGATAAATCGGGTACGTAAACTCGATATCGATTTTCTCTGTCCTCAGCATGGCAGGATTTTCAAAGGTGAACAGGTGGGGCAATTTCTCGATTGGTTTGAGCAACTCGATGTCGGTCAGGCCATCTCGAATAGCTGATTGAAGCTTGATAAGCTATTGGCTCTCAAATAATACAGCCCATGACTTTAAGATTATGGGCTGTATTTTAATCCATAGTATAACTTTGAGAGCTATGATTTAGACTGATATCACTAGAGGTAGCGAGCAAACTCACTGCCACTCTTACTCGGCTTCGAAGGCGCTTTTACCGCTTGAGTGCCCAGATAAAGAAACCCAACGATTTGATCGGCATCAGATAAACCTAAGCTTAGATGCACTCGCTTATCGAACGCAAAGTCACCCGTTCGCCAAATGCCACCCAGCCCAAGTGCAAAAGCCGCCTGCTGCATCGCCATAGTCGAACATCCTGCCGCGATCAACTGCTCAATCTCAGGGACTTTCCCGTGAGTCTTAGGCTTAGCAACCACAATAATCACCATGGGCGCCCTCAATGGCATAGACTGAGCCTTCGCCTGTTTCGCCTCATCCGCTCCATTCTCAGTCGCTGCTTGTAAGAAAATGTCTCCCAGACGATTAAGTCCTTCACCCTGAGCGATAATGAATTCCCAAGGTGATAATCCCCCATGATCGGGTACACGCACACCAGCATCTAAGATGACTTTCAGTTGAGATTCATCGGGAGCGGGGGCTATAAGGCGTGGGCAAGATTGCCGAGTCAGTAATAATTCAGTCGCGTCCAAGAGTATGTCCTTCTGTGAATGAGCTTGAATAATTCAAGTGGTATAATACCATTCCATATAAGTATCTAGTCAGTTCAGAGACTCTCAGTTTTTTCAATTCAAGGCGCATTGATGAGGAAATGGTTATTCCCTTTTAAGTCAATGTAACACAGAAGTGGAAACACTGAGAGCCTCACGCAGTGCGGCTGATGTTTAAAGCAAAGGGCAAAGCCCTTTATGCTACGTTGAATGTTTTCGATATACGACTGCATGGTCTATTTTGTTCCATACAAAATAAGACATTTCCTCCTTCCATGGAGGTCAGATGCAGGAGGTACGAGCCCATGGACGGGTGAAGGTAGAATAATGCAGGAGCAATTATCGAGAGCAACGCAGGAGCCTGTTGCCGAGAATAACTATTAGCTTCAAACATTCGCAAGCCACATGGATGTGGTGAATGTCTATATTGCAGGAGCAAATATAGACCTTGCCTACAGCGCTTTGAACTCCCGCTGAATGATCAGATACTTACTCGGAATGGTATCATTGTTATTTACCGGCAAAAATAACAAAGGCACAAATAAAAATCCCACCAAAGTGGTGGAATTTACAGAATCAATGAGCTGGAAACTTCACTTGGCTATAAACTGCGGTCAGGAAAACGTTTCGATACCCCCTTACGAAGGTAGTAGTCCACACTGGTATACCGTCCCCCGCCAATCATTATCAAGGCAAGCAACATGATTGAATACGTTATCGCGAACTCGATACCATTATTTAAGATGACAAAATTACCTGAGCTCGTCAGCCATTCATAATTACCATGATCCTGTAAAATAGCCTTAGCGGCACTGAGCTTCTCACCCGCTGCCAGTACCTGATCATTTGCCAACCAAGAACCACCATCGGCTATGGCTAACCAGCCATTATTCCAATGTACGGAGAAAGCCGCCACTAACATGGTAGCGAGTAAAGGTATGGAGATTAATCGAGTACCGAGACCAATTATCAGCAGGAAACCACCGACAAACTCGGTCCCCGCCGCCATAGTCACCATCACTTCAGGCATAGGTAGACCAAGCCCCAAATCAGGGTTACCAAACCAGGCCACAGTATCACTGAAATGAGATAACTTATTATATCCCGCTTGCATCAACACGGGTGCCAAGTACAAACGTAAAGCTAAGGGAGCAATACCCGATACCTGTTGCACCACATTTAAAAACTTCTGATATGCCTTAACCACTAACATGTTTACTCCTTACAAATGCTATTGTCAGAATAGACCATATTGAGAGGAAATATATTTCATTTTAATATCAATCTCAGAGTAAACAATGTGAATGCTGCGGCAGCGACTGCGAGCTTAGGGTAAAATTAACGAATAAAACTGACTGAAACAATCCAGATATTTTAACCCATGTTCAGAGCTTGAATCTCTGGGTAAATCTAAGATTTCAGCACCCTCTATCTCGGTTTCTGCGTCTGCGGCCATCAGCAGGGACCAGCAAGCAGAAAACACCCAATAGATATTAATTGCCGCTGGCAATGCTGCTTTGGCGTCGAGGGTCAAATTCGGATGATTATCCAGATAGGCGTCGATTAAAAAATGCCGTTGAGCCGTCGACAGAGTGTGACTCGATAGCACGCCGGCCAGATCGAATAATGGATGTGAACTGCAAGCATATTCGAAATCTATGCATTGAAGTCGGCCATGTTTAAACAATAAGTTATGCGGGTTGAGATCTCTATGGCTGTATTGCTCCCCCAGTGCGCAGGCATCGAGTTCATCTAACCATTGACTGATGTCGTCTCGAAGAGACAGGAGTTGCAGATGCTTCTCCCGCCACTCTCTGTGCTGGCGGCACTCATCCCCTTGAGCTTGCCCATTGCAAATTTTGCTCCATATATCGTACATAGAAGCCTGATAAATGGACCACTGCCTGGATACGCTGAGACTGTTTTTAGGACATTCGAGTCCGGCTAACTGAGTCAAGAGTCGCAATAGTGCTGACTCGGCGCCGGGCCATGATATCGACTCATCAATAAGGGGGTGCGCCGATTTGGCGGTGATCAACTTGCCCCAACTATGCCCCTGCTCTTGCTCGATAAATTCACTGAGGTAATATTTTTTATCGTCACTGACAAAATACAAATCAGGTGCCAGTCCCTGCTCTGCCGCTATCTTCCAATTTTTCACCTCGGCATCGCGATCACAAATTTGACTACTGGCCGATGAGTTCACTCGTAATACCCAACTGACATGTCTATCTCGAATCAAGTAATTTTGATTACTCAACCCCTCAGCCAACACAGACACTGAAACTGAAGAGGACAGCACTAAACCTGCACCTTGCAGCCCAGTCTTTACATCCTGCGGCAAACTCATTAATAGTTGGGATTGCTTCATCACATCCAATATCTCATGCTATATCTCATGTTATATATGTCATGTTCTCGATCTATTGAGCCAATGCAATACGTTGATCACGCATCGCCGTGCGCCATAAGAAATAGCCACCTATAGCCATAGCCACATACAAGATAAATAACAATGACGTTAGCATGAGCCCTTTCTGCAGATAAAGATAGATGGAGACAAAATCGATCACTACCCAGTAGAGCCAATTTTCTAGCACCTTCTTTGCGACTAAATATGTCGTCATAACCGCAAAACACGTAGTCGCGGCATCGAGGTAGGCATAGGAAGCTTGGGTATAGGTGGCCATTAAATAGCCCACGACCACTGAGATGCTAGCGGTTGTGAGTATAAGCAGAATATGACGTCTCAGACTCCAGGAAATGACTTCAATGCCAGAATCATCTCCTTTGCCCTTTGACCACTGACGAAAACCATAGAACGCCATCGCCATGTAGTACACATTGAGCACAGACTCCATCAATAGCGACACTTTCCAGAAGAGCGCCGTATAGATAGCCGTGCTGGCGAACGCGGCAAACCAACACCAGATACTGCCCTTCATGGCCAGTATCAGGTAGGCCGCCGCTAGCACCACAGCTACGCCCTCCCAGGCCGTTAATGCCGTTGCTTGCATTAATGCACCATCTATGGTGCTCATGAGCGCGGACCAAAAATCTATCATCACTTTTTCCCGAAATAAGACTTTGCTAACGTAAAACAGAGTCTCGCCAGACTCTTACGAGTCTGGCGAGCATAGGCTAAACATGTAAACGTAATGCGATAAACTTATTGAGTGTGTGACAAATCCAGCTCACCACCAATAAACTTACACACGAACACAGCCTTGCCCCACTTTTCATGGGCAGCCTGCATCTCAGTCGCCAGCATAGCCATCACGTCGCCATACTCGCCACACACCTGAGTGGCCATGGCATTGGTCTTACGTTCAATATTGTCATAGCTATCCAGACGGTCGATAAACCATTGGATAGGATCCAGGTAGTTATCTTGCAGGGGGTAACAACTTATCTCGGCGGTTAATTTCATTTCTCGACCTCAGGTGGCACTCAGTTAAGAGGTGCCACCACAATTAAATAAAAACACATGTCTGCTTGCTCTAGCTATGCTTTCAGCCGCTAGCGGTCGCAATTTAATCCCCTAGGGAGTGAATTACATGAACTTGACGTTAACAGTCAATCCTAACTGGCGTGGATCACCGTAACGTATGTATTGCTTGTCTGCCCAGCCTTGATCTGGCTCATTACCGAAGTAGAAGCCGCGAGTGCCGTATTGCTCATCGAACAAGTTGCGCCCCCACAGGTACGCAGACCAGACATCTGTCTCATAGCCGACACGGGCATTGAAGATGGTATAGGCCTCAGACTTTGATTCGTTACTGTCTGAGTAGTAAAACTCACTCTTGCCACTGGTGGTCAGGTTCGCGAACCAACCTGAATCGGTACGATAGGTGGCTCCGGCACTGTAAGTGAAATTAGGTGAATGGGCCAGCTCGCGCCCCGTCAGATCCACTGTTCCACCGTACTTATCATGATAAGCATAATCGCCATAAGCAGTCTCAAGCCAACCAAGACTGGCATACAGCTTAAGATTATCTGTCGCATACCAATTCCCTTCTAGCTCGGCGCCATAGTTGTGTGAGCTACCTGCGTTCTCCGTATACAGGATAAACTTCTGTGGTTCTTCAGGATTTTGTTGGGATGCCGAAACCTGCTGGTTGCGTCTATCCATGAAGAATAGAGAGAAATTCGTACTGGCAGCACCATCGAGCCAGCGTGATTTAAGCCCTATCTCATAGTTATATAAGGTTTCGGTATCATACTCTTTCTTGTCTGACAGCTCAGCTGGCAATGACATATTGAACCCACCCGCCTTATAACCTCGAGCTATGCGCGCATAGGTTTCATGACTGCTGTTTAACGTCTTACTCAGGGCAATATGTCCGCCCCACATGGTTTCACCTGGACTAAATTCATCACCGGCACTGTCGCTGTAATCACTGTCTCGACGTTCGACTCTCAGGCCGAAGGACAAGGCGTAACCCGCACCGAGATCTGAATCTAATTGGCCAAATACGGCAGTATTATTCGCTTCATATTCGGCAGCAAGCGTGTCTAGCCAACCGTTATAATTTTCAACTGTGTCGTTGTCTTCAGTTAAACGCATACCATAAACGCCCAGTAACCAATCTGTGCTACCCCAGAAGATACGTCCAGCTTCAGTTGAGCTGAATCTAAACTCTTGGCTAATGGTATTACGCTCACCCTGCTTGTCCCAAGTATAATCGTATTGGCAAGGCTCACCGCCACAATCGAGTCCACCCCAGTAATCTGGGTTTGCCCAATCGCCATCATAATTATGGTGAGTATCAGAATGGGCATATGATGTTAAAGAGACGAGTTCGAACTGCTCGGCACCTGAATAGGTAAACTTAAGCGAGCTACCTGTGGTGCGCTGCTTATCCACGCCTGGTGCATCAGTTAGGGTATTTTCGCCATTGTTATCTAAGGTCCACACATCATAGCCATTATCGAAATCCGCGTAGAGTAAGGTCAGATCGACTTGCAAATCGTCGCTGGCATACCAGCGCAATTTAGCTCGGCCAGAAAACTCATCACGGGCGTTGGTATCATCGCGGCCAAGATAGAGATTATCCTGATAGCCATTTTGTTGATGCTGCTGTAGAGATACCCGATAGAGGAGTTTACCCGAATCGGTTAATGGTCCAGAGCTAAAACCGCTGAAAGTCGTCAGGTTATCATCACCCACTGACACTTCGGCCCCATGCTCAAACACATCCGTTGGATCATTACTCTTAAGGTATATCAGACCCGCTAAGGCATTGGCACCGTATTGCGTTACCTTGT
>NZ_ABIC01000060.1 GCF_000172075.1 Shewanella benthica KT99 | reverse complement strand
GGCGTGAGCTTAATTCACCGAGTTTTTAAGTTTATGTTCCATAGCGATGAGCGCATAATATGTAAGAAGTTCTAATGGTTGTTTACTTGTTGGTTGCGATTGGTCTAGTTGGACTGATTCTGATTCAACAAGGTAAAGGTGCTGACATGGGAGCATCTTTCGGTGCTGGTGCTTCGGCTACTCTTTTTGGGTCATCTGGTGCGGGTAATTTTTTAACTCGTTCTACCGCTGTATTAGCAATTGGCTTCTTCGCTCTCAGTTTGATTATTGGCAATTTAAGTGCCAATCATACTAGATCAGAAGATGCTTGGAATGACCTATCTAACGATGCTGCACAGGTTGTTGATCAAGTTAGTGAAGAAGTACAACAGACGGAAGATAAGATTCCTGATTAAGACAATCTGCGACTAGCCTCAATTAGTCAGATAGGTGAAAGTCACATGCGGATATGGTGGTGTCTTGATAATAATTAGACACGCCAGTTTGTGATAAACATCTAAACCAAGATGTAAAAATGGTCAGTCACATGCGGATGTGGTGGAATTGGTAGACACGCCAGCTTGAGGGGCTGGTGAGCGTAAGCTCGTGGGGGTTCAAGTCCCCCCATCCGCACCAACTTTTGATTTCAATTTTGAAGTCGAGAGTAATAAAGTGAAAGCTTATTCGCTTTGTTATTGCAAGTTATGAGATTACTCAATATACTTGCAGCAGTTGACGCGGGGTGGAGCAGTTTGGTAGCTCGTCGGGCTCATAACCCGAAGGTCATCGGTTCAAATCCGGTCCCCGCAACCAGCTTCCTAATATCAGGCATAATAGTCTAATATTGGTTACAGGTTTTAAATTCAACGACCTCGTCATTACGGGGTTTTTTGTTATCTGTAACTTATAAAATGCTGCTTATGCAGTGTTGTATCTGGGCTATTTAGCCCTTTTTTGTTTTTCGGGGGGTAACCTTGGCTACTATAGAAAAAAAACTGGAAGAGATGCTTTCATCTCCAGTTGAAGCATTGGGGCATAGACTGTGGGGCTTGGAATATATCCAAGCTGGCAAGCATTCAATACTTAGAGTGTATATCGATAATGATAACGGTATTTTTATCGAAGATTGTGCCGAAACCAGTCGCCAGATAAGTGCTGTTCTCGATGTTGAGGATCCCATTTCAACCGAATTTACATTAGAAGTTTCTTCTCCCGGTGTAGACAGACCTCTGTTCAGTGCTGAACAGTATGGGAGCTACATCGATGAGACTGTAAAAATTCAACTGACTATGCCTGTTGGGGGTAGTCGTAATTTAAAAGGTACCGTTATTGGGGTCGAGGGGCAGACGCTCACGCTTTCTGTAGATGGTAACGAACTGATTATTGCCTTGGATAATATCCGCAGAGGCAACCTAATCGCTAAGTTTTGATGGATTCAAAAATCAACGAGGCAAGAGGATGAATAAAGAGATTTTGCTAGTCGCTGAGGCGGTTTCAAATGAGAAAGGTGTTCCTCGCGAGAAGATTTTCGAAGCGCTGGAAATTGCTTTAGCCACAGCAACAAAAAAGAAGCACGTAGGTGAGATCGAAGTTCGCGTCGAAATCGATCGCAAGACCGGTGCTTATGAAACTTTCCGTCGCTGGCAAGTTGTAGAAGATACAGGTGAACCACTAGAGAACCCTTATGGTGAAATAACACTAGAAGCGGCTCAGTATGAAGATCCAGAACTCCAAGTTGGTGATTATGTCGAAGACGATATGGAGTCTGTCACGTTCGATCGTATCACCACACAGACAGCCAAGCAGGTTATCGTGCAGAAGGTACGTGAAGCCGAGCGAGCTCAAGTCGTTGAGCTGTTTAAGGACCGTGAAGGTGAGTTGATCACAGGTATCGTGAAGAAGAGTAACCGTGAGAGTGTGGTTGTCGATCTTGGTGGTAATGCCGATGCCGTTCTGTTCAAAGAAGACCTAATTTCACGTGAGAACTTCCGTCCAGGCGATAGAATTCGTGCCTTACTGTTCTCGGTTCGTCCTGAAGCTCGTGGTGCACAACTGTTCATGACTCGCACTAAGTCCGAAATGCTTATCGAACTTTTCCGCATAGAAGTGCCGGAAATTGCCGATGAGATGATTGAAATCATGGGTGCGGCTCGTGATCCAGGTTCACGGGCTAAGATTGCGGTTAAGTCGAATGACCGTAGAATCGATCCTATCGGTGCCTGTGTTGGTATGCGTGGTGCTCGAGTTCAAGCCGTATCCAACGAGCTAAATGGTGAGCGCGTCGATATCGTGCTTTGGGATGATAACCCAGCTCAGTTCGTGATCAATGCCATGGCACCTGCTGAGGTGGCTTCTATCGTTGTTGATGAAGATAGCCATTCTATGGATATCGCAGTAGAAGCAGACAGCTTGGCTCAGGCGATTGGCCGTAATGGTCAGAACGTCCGCTTAGCCGCTCAACTCTCTGGTTGGGAGTTGAACGTGATGACTGTAGAAGATCTGCAGAAAAAACATCAGGCTGAAAGTGCAAAAGTCGTCAGCCTGTTTGTTGCATCTTTAGAAGTTGATGAAGATTTTGCTCAGGTACTTGCAGATGAAGGATTTACTTCATTGGAAGAGGTGGCTTATGTTCCAGCTGCCGAACTGATGGAGATCGATGGTTTTGATGAAGATACTGTCGAAGCATTGAGAGAACGTGCTAAAGCGGCAATTTCGACTCGAGCATTGGCAACAGAAGAAGCACTGGACGGTGCAGCACCAAGTGAAGACCTGCTTGCACTGGAAGGGCTGGACAAACATCTGGCTTTCGTTTTTGCAAGTAAAGGTGTGATAACACTTGAAAATTTAGCCGAGCAAGGCATTGATGACTTGATCGATATTGAAGAATTGACAGAAGAAAAGGCTGGTGAGCTCATCATGGCAGCCCGCAATATCTGTTGGTTTGGCGACGAAGAATAACTCGCTCAACAGAGGGGATTGAACATATGGCAGATACAACAGTAGAAAAACTGGCCAGCGAAATAGGAAAAACTGCAGACAGATTAGTCGAGCAGCTATCTGATGCTGGTATTAAAAAAAGTAAATCAGATACAGTTTCTGAATCTGAGAAACAGCAATTGCTGGACTTTTTAAAGAAGCAACATGGTGGCGATGCTACTCCAACTAAGATGACGCTGCAGCGTAAATCAGTTTCAACTTTAAGTGTAGGCTCTGGCCGTGACACTAAAGATGTCAAAGTTGAAGTACGTAAGAAGCGTACCTTTGTGAAGCGCGATCCGGCAGCAGAAGCTGCGGCTAAAGCTGAGCAAGAAAATCAAGCTGCTGCAGAAATGGAAGCTAAGGCTAAATCCGATGCAGATGCAAAGTCGGCAGCCGATGCACTAGCCCAAGAGAAATCAAAAGTGGCCGAAGAAGCGAAAGAAAAAGCCAAAGCGGCAGCGGCTGAAAAAGCTAAGCCAGTAGCTCAAACGGCAGAAGAAAAAGCTGCCAAAGCTGAGTCTGACAAGCTGCAATCTGCTCAAGATCAGGCGGCTAAATCTAAGGCTGACGAAGAAGCGAATGCGGCAGCCGAAGCTGCGCGTAAGCTAGCTGAAGATAACTCAACGCGTTGGGCCGAAGAAGAGAAGCAGCGTAAAGAGGCTGAGAAGACTGGTGATCATCATATCACCACTTCAACAGAAGCTCGTGCAGCCGAAGATACTGCCGATGCAAATGCTGAGAAGCGCGATCGTCGTCCTCGCAAGGCGCCGACGTCAACTCCTGCTAGCACAGGTAAAGGCAAGCGTCGTGGTGGCAGAGACAACCGTAACTCACGCAACTCACGTGGCGGGCGTAACTCACGTAATGCACGTAGTGTAGCGCCTGAGTCTATGGACCATGCGTTCACTAAGCCTGTAGTTGTAGTTAAAGCCGATGTCAGCATAGGTGAAACGGTTTCAGTGTCTGAGCTCGCTCAGAAGATGGCAGTGAAGGCGACTGAAATCATCAAGACCATGATGAAGATGGGCTCCATGGTTACTATCAACCAGGTGCTAGATCAGGAAACCGCTCAGCTAGTCGCCGAAGAGATGGGTCATAAGGTCACACTGACTCGCGAGAACGAACTCGAGCACCAGGTGCTTGCTGATCGCGATGGCAATGTCGAAGCCGTATCTCGTGCGCCAGTAGTGACTATCATGGGTCACGTCGACCATGGTAAGACCTCCTTGCTGGATTATATTCGTAATGCTAAAGTCGCTGCCGGAGAAGCCGGTGGTATTACTCAGCATATCGGTGCATACCATGTTGAAACAGCTAATGGCATGATCACCTTCTTAGATACTCCTGGTCACGCGGCGTTTACGGCTATGCGTGCTCGTGGTGCCAAGGCGACCGATATCGTTATCTTGGTTGTTGCAGCCGATGATGGTGTTATGCCACAGACTATCGAAGCGATTCAACATGCAAAGGCCGGTAAAGTGCCTCTGATTGTTGCAGTCAACAAGATGGATAAGCCTGATGCGGATGCAGAGCGTGTTAAGAGTGAGCTTTCTCAGCACGGCATCATGTCTGAAGATTGGGGCGGCAACAACATGTTTGTTAGCGTTTCGGCTAAGACTGGTCAAGGCATCGATGAACTGTTAGAAGCCATTTTGCTTGAAGCTGAAGTTCTCGAGCTTAAAGCGATCAAAGATTGTATGGCCGCTGGTGTCGTCATCGAATCTAAGCTAGATAAAGGCCGTGGTCCGGTTGCTACCGTTCTGGTACAAGAAGGTACACTTAAGCAAGGTGATATCGTTCTTTGTGGCCTTGAGTACGGTAAAGTCCGTGCCATGCGTGATGAAAATGGCCAGACTATTAAGGAAGCGGGTCCCTCGTTCCCTGTAGAGATTCTTGGTCTTTCGGGTGTTCCTGCTGCTGGTGATGAAGCGACTGTCGTACGTGATGAGCGTAAGGCTCGTGAAGTTGCTCTGTATCGTCAAGGCAAGTTCCGCGATGTGAAGCTAGCACGTCAGCAGAAGGCTAAGCTTGAGAACATGTTCGCTAACATGACCGAAGGCGTAGTAGAGGAACTCAATATCGTGCTTAAGGCCGATGTACAAGGTTCACTCGAGGCTATCGCTGACTCGCTTAACAAGCTGTCTACCGATGAAGTTAAGGTTAATATTATCGCACGCGGTGTCGGTGGTTTAACCGAAACTGATGCGACATTAGCATCGGCTTCTAACGCCATCATGATAGGTTTCAACATTCGTGCCGATGCACAAGCGCGTAGGGTTATCGACAGCGAAAACGTCGATCTTCGCTACTATAGTGTCATCTACAACTTGATCGATGAAGTTAGAGACGCGATGAGCGGCCTATTAGCTCCTGAGTTCAAGCAAGTGATTATCGGCCTTGCTGAAGTTCGTGATGTATTTAAGTCTCCTAAGATTGGCTCAATCGCCGGTTGTATGGTGATTGAAGGTACCATCAAGAAGAGCGCTCCTATCCGCGTACTACGTGAAAACATCGTTATCTACGAAGGTGAGCTAGAATCACTGCGTCGTTTCAAAGATGATGTGGCAGACGTACGTAACGGTATGGAATGTGGTATCGGTGTGAAGAACTATAATGACGTCAGAGTAGGCGATCAGATAGAGGTCTTCGAAACCATCGAGATTGCTCGCTCCTTAGAAGCGTAAAGCGTAATAGGGCGGCGAAAGCCGCCCTTTTTATTTATAGCTGCAAACAGCAGAATAAAATATTAAGGCCAAATATTATGGCAAAAGAATTTAGTCGTACACGCCGTATCGGGCAACAGTTACAACAAGAGTTAGCGCAAGTATTACACCGTGATATCAAAGATCCTCGTGTAGGCATGGTAACGGTCAATGATGTGGAAGTATCTCGTGATCTTAGTTATGCCAAGGTGTTTGTCACCTTCTTCGAAGAAGATGAGAAGATAGTGGCACAGAAGCTCGAAGCACTCAGTAGTGCTGCTGGCTACATACGTTCTTTGGTCGCGGGCCGCATGAAATTGCGAGTGATGCCAGAACTTAGGTTCATCTATGATGCATCCTTGGTTGAAGGCATGCGCATGTCCAACCTAGTGACGCGCGTCATTCATAACGATGAAGCTAAGCAGAAAAAAGCCAAGCGTGATGAACAAAGTGAAGATAACGACCTGCAAGGTGAGGATTAATGGGGCGTCGTCAGCGTGGTCGCTTCATTGATGGGATCTTGCTCTTAGATAAAGAGACAGGAATGAGCTCAAACTTTGCCCTGCAAAGGGTAAAGCGGCTTTTCGATGCCAATAAAGCGGGTCATACTGGCGCCTTAGATCCATTAGCCACAGGCATGTTACCCATATGCCTGGGTGAAGCGACTAAGTTTTCTCAGCATCTTCTGGATGCGGATAAGCGATATCTGGTCACGGCTAAACTTGGTGTACGTACCGATACCAGTGATTCCGATG
Source organism: Shewanella benthica KT99 (assembly GCF_000172075.1). GTDB lineage: Bacteria > Pseudomonadota > Gammaproteobacteria > Enterobacterales > Shewanellaceae > Shewanella > Shewanella benthica_A. The sequence goes on along the minus strand of NZ_ABIC01000060.1, from coordinate 10,299 downwards.
GTGAAGTGGTACAGACTCGTCCGCTGAATTTCAGTCAAGAGTTACTGCTGGAGTCTCTGGATTATTTCCGTGGAAAGACTATGCAGGTGCCTTCGATGTTCTCGGCACTTAAGCATAAGGGCCAGCCCCTGTATAAGTATGCTCGTGAAGGCATTGAAGTGCCCAGGGAAGCCAGACCCATCACAGTTTTTGAATTGAATTTCATCTCTTTAGAAGGCGATGAGTTGACCTTAGATATTCATTGTTCTAAGGGGACTTACATTCGTACTATCACAGATGATCTCGGTGAGATGTTGGGCTGCGGTGCTCATGTGATCATGCTTAGGCGTACTCAAGTTGCAGATTATCCTTATGATCGCATCGTAAGCTTAACTCAGCTAAATGAGATGGTTGAAAAAGCTGAGGCCGAAGGTGTGGATCCTAAAGCGATGCTGGATGAGTTATTGTTGCCTATGGACACTGCGGTCAGTAAGTTTCAAGAAATCAACTTAGCCGACAGTGTCAAACCTTATCTGATGAACGGAAATCCGGTTCAAAATCCAGGAGGCTGCGAGTTAGACGAGGGCGAGCTGGTGCGGATCACTATCGGTGAAGAGCATCAGTTTGTCGGTATGGGCTCAATCAATGATGATGGCCTGCTGGCACCTAAGCGCCTCATCGTACTGAGAGATGGCGTAGAAACCACTTAACGTTACCTTTTTGCAGTTATTTTACTTTGCTGGTTGCGTAACCCGCCGGGAATAGGTAAAATGCCGCGCTCCTTTAGCTGAGTTAGTGATTGGCTAAAGATTTATTAATGCATTATTTGGAGAGACAAAATGTCACTAAATGCTGAACAAACTGCAAAAATCCTGGCTGATTTCGGTCGTTGTGAAAACGATACTGGTTCATCTGAAGTTCAGGTTGCTCTTTTAACTGCTCAGATTAACCATCTACAGGGCCATTTCAAGCAGCACATCCACGATCATCACTCTCGTCGTGGTCTACTGCGTATGGTCAGCACACGTCGTAAACTTCTTGCATACCTAAAGCGTACTGAAAATGTTCGTTACCAGGAACTCATCAAGAAGCTAGGTCTACGTCGTTAATTTTAACGATTAAATCTGGAAAAGGAGGCTTAGACCTCCTTTTTTATTGCCTGTAAAAAAGAAGGCGAAAGCAAAGTTCCTAGGGCCTAGGGACTTATGATTATATCTGACTGATAGTCGCTGTATGCGGTTTGATATATTTTTCTTCAAAATCATGTTGAGACAGAGGTTTACTGAAGAAGAAACCTTGCCCCATCTGACAATCATTGGCTTTGAGCCAATCCAACTGCTCTTGGTTTTCTATTCCTTCCGCGACGATATTGAGCTTAAGTTGTTTACCTAACATTAGGATGGTTGAGGCTATGGCACTCTCCTGGGGGAGGTCGGTAACGAAGCAACGATCGATTTTCATGGTGGTAATGGGAAGGTGGCGTAGATAAGATAATGATGAGTAACCTGTACCGAAATCATCCACCGCGATACCGAATCCAGCCGATTTTAGCTGCTCCAACTTGACAATGGCTTTCTCTATGTCATTCATCAAGGACGTTTCGGTTATCTCTATCTCTAACAGCTCAGGTCTTATCTGGTACCTGAGGGAGAGCTGTTTTATGTCTGGAACCAGACTCGGATCTTCAAATTGCTGTGAAGCCACATTAACTGCAATCGGTAGGGCAAAATTATACTTTTTTTGCCACTCCTTGATAGTCTTACATGCCTGCTCTATGACCCAGCGACCTATGGGAATGATGATTCCGGTTTCTTCGGCTACCGGGATAAAGGACATGGGACTTATCAGGCGGCCATCTTTCTGCCAACGAATAAGAGCCTCGCAGGCAACCACTTTTCCTGTATTGATATCGAGTTTGGGCTGGTAATGTAGCACAAATTCATTATTCTTCAGTGCATCATGAAGGGAAGCTTCGGTTCGTAGCCTAACAGCAGCACGCTCTGTCATCTGTTGTTTGAAGAAGGCCCATTGATTCGAGCCCGCAGCCTTTGCGCTATACATGGCGATATCCGCATGGCGGAGCAGATCTTCGGCACTCATACCGTCATCGGGATAGATTGAGATCCCAACCGATGCCGCCGGATGAATGGTGTGGTCGTTGAGTTGCATTGGTGTGTTCAATTGAAAAAGCATGTGCTCAACAAAATCGGCTGCCTGATCCGGGCTGCGTATTTCATCGGCTAATATCACGAATTCATCTCCCCCTAGGCGAGCCACAGTGCCTTTATCTGCCACGACGCGTTCGAGAACTCGAGCTATTCGGGTAAGAAATTGGTCTCCTATGGCGTGACCCAAAGAATCGTTGATATTTTTAAACCTGTCTAGGTCGATAAATAACATGCAAAATTGCTGTTTATGTGCGCGGGCTCTTTGAATGGTAACTGCTATGGTTTCCAGTAGCAGGGTGCGGTTAGGTAAACCCGTGAGTGGGTCTCGAGTCGCCATCTTTCTCAGTTTACTCTGGGTCTGCCCGAACTGAATAAGTATCTGGTTAAATTTTGATGTAACCAGACCTAGCTCATCATTCATGTGAGCCTTAGATACCGGCAGTAAGTTCTTATCGGGTGATTCAGGATCGATCTTGTCAATTGCCTCACTGATCTCGGCGATGGGTTTGGTCAAGAAACGATGAAAAACAATCGACAGCACTAGAGTAATCAGTAGCGCACGGATCAAGGTTGCGATTAAACTGAATCTGAGTTGTGAAAAGAGTGAATCTGTGAGTTCCTGAGTGTCATAGAAGATGGTTAATGTCCCTATGAGCTGTTGTTTCTCACTGTCTTTAAAATCAAAGGGTCGATAAAGGCTTCGCGAGATCTCTCTGAGATCGCCAAAGAGTTTTTTACTTAATTGATCAAACATATTGGGTGAAGAGATAGGTGAGGCGACTGAGACAAACATGGAACCGTCATCGAGTTCGATAATTGCGGAACCCACATGGGCGACTTTTAACACCCCCTCTATGGTTTGTTTAGCTAGGTTATCGTCCAATGCCCAGACTGCGTTCGATGCGGGTTGCTCTACCGAGTCTAACAACTCTTTCTGCGACGCTTTAAGTTCATCCCTAGTGGTAACACCGACTAAGGCAATTTCGACGATGAAAATGGCGACAGCGAAGAAGAGTGCCGAAAAAACGACAAGGCTGGTTTGTTTCCATGTAAGTGATTTAAAGCTAGCAGTCATTAACTCATCCATTAATCAGTGAACTGATATTAGAAACGGAACTATTTAGGCATTCAATAACAAAATAATCCTAATAATATTCACTTTAGAGAAAAGTTTCGGCTTTGTCATCAATCTGTGCCCTTTATCTCTTGAATAGAGATGAAGTATACTTACACGCGTAATTAAGATAATTAAATTTAAGGAATGGTTCACGTGAATCCAATCGTAAAGAGTTTTGAGTATGGTCAGCACACAATCACATTAGAGACTGGGGTTATTGCGCGTCAAGCAGATGCTGCCGTTTTAGCAAGTATGGGTGATACTACAGTCTTGGTTACTGTGGTAGGAAAGAAAGACGAAGAGCCAGGTCGCGACTTTTTCCCTCTCACAGTGAATTATCAGGAAAGAACTTACGCTGCCGGTAAGATCCCTGGTGGTTTCTTTAAGCGTGAAGGTCGTCCATCTGAGAGTGAAACGCTGATTGCACGTCTTATCGACCGTCCCATTCGTCCTCTATTCCCTAATGGCTTCAAGAATGAAGTTCAGGTAATTATCACAGTGGTTTCTGTGGATCCTGAAATCAATCCTGATGTTATCTCTATGATAGGTACTTCTGCAGCCCTAGCTATCTCAGGCCTGCCATTCAATGGTCCACTGGGTGTGGCACGCGTTGGTTACATCAACGGCGAATATATTCTTAACCCTGAAGTTAGTCAGTTAGCCGAGAGTGACCTAGACCTAATTGTCGCAGGTACTGAAGGCGCAGTATTGATGGTGGAGTCTGAAGCCGCCTCATTAGCAGAAGAAGTGATGCTAGGCAGCGTCGCCTATGGTCACGAGCAACAGCAAGTTGTGATCACTGCCATCAAGGAGCTTAAAGCTGAAGCGGGTAAGCCTGCATGGGATTGGACTGCACCTGTATCTGATGAAGATTTGGTCGCTAAAATTAAGGCGCTTGCAGAAGAAAAATTCTCAGCTGCATACCAGATCGCTGATAAGAGTGAACGTCGTGACGCGGTTAATGCACTTAAGAGTGACGCTATCGAGAAACTCGTTGCAGAAAATGCGGATGTCGACTTACGTGAAGTCGGTAAGATATTAAGTAGCGTTGAGAAGCAAGTCGTACGTGGTCGCATCCTAGCGGGTAAGCCTCGTATCGATGGTCGTGAGCCAGATATGGTTCGTGGTCTTAACGTGATGGCCGGTGTACTTCCACGTACTCACGGTAGCGCGATATTTACCCGTGGTGAGACTCAAGCACTAGTGACTTGTACTCTAGGTACCGAGCGTGATGCACAGAAAGTTGACAGCATCATGGGCGAATACACTAACCGCTTTATGCTGCACTACAACTTCCCTCCTTACTGTGTTGGTGAGACGGGTTTTGTTGGTTCGCCTAAGCGTCGTGAAATTGGTCACGGTAAGCTAGCTTGGCGTGGTATGAAAGCGGTTATGCCTTCTGCAGAAGAATTCCCATACAGCATTCGCGTAGTATCAGAGATCACTGAATCAAACGGTTCAAGCTCTATGGCCACAGTATGTGGTACTTCTCTTGCATTAATGGATGCGGGTGTGCCAATCAAGACGTCTGTTGCCGGTATCGCTATGGGTCTAGTTAAAGAGGGTGACGATTTCGTCGTTCTTTCTGACATTTTAGGTGATGAAGATCACTTAGGTGATATGGACTTCAAAGTTGCTGGCACTCGTGACGGTATCACTGCACTGCAGATGGATATCAAGATCGAAGGCATCACGCAAGAGATCATGCAGATCGCACTTCAGCAAGCTTATGGCGCTCGAGTTCATATCCTTAACGTGATGGACCAGGCTATTGGTACACATCGTGACGATATTTCAGCTCACGCACCACGTATTACCATCATCAAGATCAACCCTGAAAAGATCCGTGATGTGATTGGTAAAGGTGGCGCGACAATCCGTGCGCTTACAGAAGAGACTGGAACGACTATCGAGCTAGAAGATGACGGTACAGTTAAGATCGCTTCTTCTAACAGCGAAGCGACTAAAGAAGCTATCCGTCGTATCGAAGAGATCACTGCCGAAGTCGAAGTCGGTACGATCTATAACGGTAAGGTTGTTCGTATCGTTGATTTTGGTGCCTTCGTGACAATCTTGCCTGGTAAAGATGGTTTGGTTCACATCTCTCAGATCGCTGAAGAGCGTGTTGCTAACGTTTCTGATTACCTACAGACTGGCCAAGAAGTCAAAGTTAAGGTGATGGAAGTTGATCGTCAGGGTCGCGTACGTCTTTCTATGAAAGAAGCGCAGCCTAAAGCCGAGTCAGCACCTGCTGCCGAGTAATCACTATTTAGTGAATTAATAAAGGAGACCTCAGGGTCTCCTTTTTTGTTGCCGCTGATTTGGTTTTGTTTTAGAGAATAATTTGCAGATATCTCTCTATGCTTGACTTTATTTTTTGTAAACTATTGCTTTTTACTATCAATAAGCTGAATGAATTGAGAAAAATTTAAATCCCTGATAGCAGTAGCGATAGGGGATTGCTATGATTAGCTTCATAGTTGAACTCAAAGGGTTAAATGGATGAATCAAAAAATTCGCACCACTGCAATCGCTGTTTTGGCTGGTATGAGTCTTTTCCTGACCGGATGTGTGTCGACTCAGTCCGGTGGCAGCGAGCAAGGTAAGGTGATGGTTGAGCCGGTCATGCCCGATTATAAGCTGGAAATAACCCTTGCCAAGTTAAATGAAATTTTATCCTCAGCTGATTTAACTCAAAAGCAAAAAGCACGATTCCATTACGACCGGGGTGTCATTTATGACAGTGTAGGTTTGCGGATTTTGAGCCGAATCGATTTTCATCAAGCATTGAAATTTCAGCCTGATCTCGCCGATGCCTATAACTTCATCGGCATCTATTATACCCAGGAAGGTCAGTTCGAGAGTGCATATGAAGCCTTCGATGCTGTGCTGGAGCTGTCACCCGAATATGATTATGCATACTTAAATCGTGGTATCGCCCTCTATTATGGTGAGCGTTACGCGTTAGCGGTTGCCGATATGCAATCATTCTATGCATTGGATCCTAAAGATGGCTACCGTGCCTTATGGTTATACCTGACACAAAGTGCTCAGGATCCTCAGCAAGCCAAGGCTAATTTGGCAATGAGCCAACCAGAGCTTGCGCCAAATGCCTGGTCGAGTGTACTGGTGGGTTTTTATCTGGGTGAAAAATCCAGGGCAGAGGTGTTTGCTGCGGCTAAGGTGGGGCTTTCTCACCCCAATGAATATGCGGAACGTCTATGTGAAGCCTACTTTTATCTTGCTAAGATAGCCCAAGAGCAAGGTCAGTATAGCGATGCGGCAAATTATTTCAGGCTGGCCCTGGCGACAAATATCTATGACTTTGTCGAGCATAGATATGCGCGAATCGAGTTGGCCAAGCTAAATATGCTGATGCATCAAGAGCAATAATAGAGTCAATCATTCAGCTCAAGCCTTATTAACAGACGAATGCCATCTCAATGGGATGGCATTTTTGTTGCCTATATTAAAATACAGACTCTGGGATGAGTCATCTAGCTAATTTTCACGCTTGGCGCTATAATTGCTGCCTTTTTAGTACATCATCAATCTGCAGGTTACCATGTCAGCCAATACAGTTGAGGTCGGCAAACGTCGCACTTTCGCCATTATCTCTCACCCGGATGCGGGTAAAACCACCATTACCGAAAAAGTACTCTTGTTCGGTAATGCCTTACAGAAGGCCGGAACCGTAAAAGGCAAGAAGTCAGGCCAATATGCCAAGTCTGACTGGATGGAGATGGAGAAAGAGCGTGGTATCTCGATCACCACGTCTGTCATGCAGTTTCCCTATAAAGACACGTTAATCAATCTGCTCGATACTCCGGGTCACGAAGATTTCTCCGAAGATACCTATCGTACCCTGACAGCTGTCGATTCCTGTCTGATGGTTATCGACTCGGCAAAAGGTGTAGAGCAAAGAACGATTAAGCTAATGGAAGTCACGCGCCTGCGTGACACGCCTATCGTCACTTTCATGAACAAATTAGACCGCGATATTCGCGATCCATTAGAGCTGATGGACGAGGTCGAAGATGTCCTGAATATTGCTTGTGCACCCATTACCTGGCCGATAGGCTCAGGTAAAGAGTTTAAAGGTGTTTACCATCTGCTGCGTGATGAGGTGATTTTATACCAGAGTGGTCAGGGGCATACCATTCAGGACTCTAAGATCATCAAGGGGCTGGATAACCCTGAGCTTGATGAAGCTATCGGCGCCTATGCCGACGAAGTGCGCGAAGAGTTAGAGTTGGTTCTGGGCGCTGCGACTGAGTTTGATCTCGAGATGTTCCTCAAGGGAGAGCTTACGCCGGTATTCTTCGGTACGGCATTGGGTAACTTTGGTGTCGATCATATGCTCGATGGCATGGTCGAATGGGCTCCTACACCTCAGCCTCGTAAAACCGAGGCGAGAGAGGTGCTGCCGCAAGAGGAGAAGTTCTCTGGCTTCGTGTTTAAGATCCAAGCAAACATGGACCCCAGACACAGAGATAGAGTCGCATTTATGCGGATCTGTTCAGGTAAGTATGAGCAGGGCATGAAAATGCACCATGTTCGTCTAGGTAAAGATGTCAATGTCAGTGATGCACTGACCTTTATGGCTGGCGACCGTCATCGCGCCATAGTGGCATATCCAGGCGATATTATTGGCCTGCATAACCACGGCACCATGCGTATTGGCGATACATTTACCCAAGGTGAGAAGTTGCGTTTCACCGGCATACCTAACTTTGCTCCTGAGATGTTCCGTCGTATCCGTCTAAAAGATCCGTTGAAACAGAAGCAGCTACTTAAAGGCTTAGTTCAGCTTGCCGAAGAGGGAGCCGTGCAGGTATTCAGACCCATAGATTCGAACGATCTTATCGTTGGTGCTGTTGGTGTACTTCAGTTTGAAGTGGTTGTTGGCCGATTGAAGAGTGAATATAAGGTCGAAGCCATCTATGAAGCCATCCATGTTGCCACAGCCCGTTGGGTGTATTGTGACGATGAGAAGAAACTGGACGAGTTCAGACGCAAGTGCAGCGCTAACTTAGCCTTGGATGGTGGCAATAACCTGACCTATATCGCCCCGACTATGGTTAACCTTAATCTGTCTATGGAGCGCTATCCTGACATTCAGTTTGCCAAGACTCGTGAGAATTAATCTAAAATAACGTTCGGCACCCTGTACTCTGATATTTTTGCTTAAGCCCCATTCGAAAGGTTGGGGCTTTTTATTGGATCAATTATTATACCTAGATGGCTTGTTGTAGGAAGGTTTGTAACCCGCATTTTTAAAAAATCCAAAAGCCAAAAGTCAATTTTGGTATGATTAAATTAAATTTATTTAATGAGCGAATAATGCCGATGATGCGAATACTCGATAGCCATGCACATCTGGACCACGCCTTGTTTGATACCGACCGTGACGAACTCTTCGAGTCTATGGCTCAGGCTGGCATAGAAACGGCTATCATCCCAGGAGTCAGCCCCGAGCGCTGGAGCAAGCAACTGGATGTAGCAAAGCGGTACTCATGCCCCTATGGCCTAGGCATTCATCCTTGGTTTTGTGCAGACAATCCTCAACAGGCCTTGGACCTATTAACCGATAAACTCAATAGCTATATAGAAGACCCATACTTGGTCGCCATCGGTGAGTGCGGTCTGGATAAGATACATAAAGATAATTGGCACGGACAAATCATTGCCCTGCAGGCGCAACTCTCTATGGCACAGCAGCTAAACCTGCCGGTTATCTTGCATGTGGTTAAGGCTCATAGTGAGATGTTGGCTATGTTGAAACGCTACTCTCTGCCTAGGGGCGGAGTGATCCATGGCTTCTATGGCAGCTTAGCAATCGCCAGCGAGTACATTAAGCTAGGTTTTAAGCTGGGGATCGGTGGCTTAATTTTAAATCCGAGTGCCAGAAAACTGAGAACCTGTGTCGCTCAACTTCCCCACGATAGCGTGTTAATCGAGACAGATTCTCCTGCTATGACACCTCGAAATGCAGCAGAATCACGCAATACCCCCCTTATTTTACAGTCAATCATCGCAGAAATAGCAACTTTACATAAAAAAACCAGTGTTCTGATTTCAGAACATGCATTTAGAAATACGGTGCAACTCTTTGACCTTAAATTAATTTTAATTTAAACAGATGTGCATCGCATCGTAAGTTGTGACCAAGGTGCTGAAATTAAACTTCATAAACTTGATCGAAACGACACTTTTGAACTATTGCTCGGGTATAATCGACCTCGAAAAAGGTTGGTTAACAACATAATTAAAAAATATTAACAATAGGGTGATGGTTAATGGAAATTTTCATGAGTTTAGTAGGGGTGGTCACCTTACTTACAATTGCTTTCTTACTCTCCAATAGTAAGAAGTCAATAAACTACCGTACAGTTGGTGGTGCGTTAGCGCTTCAAGCCGCTTTGGGTGGCTTCGTTCTTTATGTTCCAATTGGTCAAGAAGTGCTCGGTGGCGTTTCAATGGGCGTAGCCAATGTCATTGGTTACTCTCAAGCGGGTATCGACTTCCTCTTCGGTGGTCTGGGTACTGACGCTATGTTCGCCAACGGTGTAGGCTTCGTCTTCGCTATTCGCGTTCTACCTGTCATTGTCTTCTTCTCTTCTTTAATCGCAGTGCTTTACTACGTAGGCATCATGCAACTTGTCATCAAGTTCATCGGTGGTGGATTGCAAAAAGCACTAGGCACAAGCCGTACCGAGTCTATGGCTGCTACGGCAAACATCTTCGTCGGCCAAACTGAAGCTCCTCTAGTTGTTCGTCCGTTTATCGCGACTATGACTAACTCAGAGCTTTTCGCTATCATGGTAGGTGGTCTGGCTTCTATCGCTGGTGCGGTACTTGCTGGCTACGCTGGCATGGGCGTTAAGATTGAGTATTTGGTTGCAGCGTCATTTATGGCGGCGCCTGGTGGTCTGATGATGGCCAAGCTTATGCATCCAGAGACTGAAGATACTAAAAACGAAATGGACGACTTGCCAGAAGACACCGACAAGCCTGCTAACGTATCGACGCAGC
>NZ_ABIC01000061.1 GCF_000172075.1 Shewanella benthica KT99 | reverse complement strand
CATTTGTGATCGACAGATCGAAGATTTGAAAGCCAAAGATATAGTCACCTTAGCAGTGGCCGAACAGTCTGACATGACTGATTACATGGTGGTTTGTTCAGGTACATCTAAGACTCACGTTAAGGCTATTGCCGAAAATGTTGTCCTTGAATGTAAGCGAGCAGGCTTAAGCATAATCGGTGTCGAAGGCCGTGAAAGCAGTGAGTGGGTTCTTGTGGATCTGGGTGATGTGATTCTTCACGTCATGCAAGATAAGACTCGCGACTTCTATGAGCTTGAAAAGCTCTGGTCTGCCAAACCTGCTTAATGAAATTACAGTTAATCGCGGTTGGTACACGGATGCCAGCTTGGGTCACAGCTGGTTTTCAGGAGTATCAGCGAAGATTTCCCAGAGACATGGCGCTAGAGCTGGTTGAGATCCCGGCAGGGAAAAGAGGCAAGAATGCCGATATCGCCCGCATTCTCCATAAGGAAGGCGAGCAGATGTTGGCTGCTGTCCCCAAGAGCAACCACATAGTCAGCTTAGATCTTCCAGGGAATAACTGGAAGACACCAGACTTGGCCTCGCAGCTCAACCGCTGGCAACTCGATGGCAGAGATGTCAGTTTGCTCATTGGCGGCCCAGAGGGGCTCTCTCCCGCTTGCAAGCAAGCTGCGTCACAAAGCTGGTGCTTATCGGCTTTGACTCTGCCACACCCCCTAGTCAGAATTGTGGTAGCCGAGAGTCTATATCGAGCTTGGAGCGTGAATAACAACCACCCTTATCACAGAGAATAGTAAAGTTCGGTATAACCGGACTTTTTTCGCTAAGAACCAAGCTTTATGCCCATTGCTAAGCCGGAGAAAGTGTAAGTGCCGCCAAGAAAGCGAATTACGATGCATGACCACGCAGCTGAAGCATCGCTTTTTAAACGAAGAGCCTTGTTCACTTTTGCTTGCGTAGTCATCCTATTGAGCATACTGCTAGCAAACTTATATCACCTACAAATCATCTCATACAAAGATTATGCAACTCGCTCGAACGATAACCGTATCAGGGTCGTTCCCGTAGCCCCGAGTCGAGGTTTGATTTATGACCGTCATGGCAAACTATTAGCTGAGAACCGGCCATTTTTCTCTTTGGAACTTATTCCTGAAAAGGTAAAAGATATCCCAAAGATACTCAAAGAGTTAAGCCAGATAATTCCCATCACGGCCGATGAGCAGCAAGATTTTATTGCATCGCTGAAACACCACAGGCGTTTCAAACCACTCACCTTGAAGAACCGTTTAACCGAGGAGCAAGTTGCACTCTTTAGTGTTAACCAGCATAAATTCCCGGGTGTTGCTGTGGTTGCCGGTCTCAAGCGACATTACCTCTATAATGGCTTGATAACGCATGCATTGGGCTATGTAGGCCGTATCAACGACCGAGATCAAGCGAGGCTACGACGAAGTGAGCAATGGAAAAACTACGCCGCAACCAAAGATATAGGTAAACTGGGCATAGAAAAATTCTATGAAAGTTTACTTCACGGTAAGCCGGGTCATTTAGAGGAAGAAGTCAATAATCGCGGGCGCACCATACGCACGCTAAAATCTGTGGCTCCACAGCCTGGGCAGGACATTTACCTCACCTTAGACTTAGATTTACAACGAAAAGCCATGGAACTCCTCAATGGCCGAAGAGGCTCGGTAGTAGCCATCGACCCCCGTGATGGGGGGATCTTAGCCCTAGCATCAAGTCCCACTTACGATCCAAATTTATTTGTGCATGGCATCAGCAGTAAAGCCTACAACAAACTGCTCAACTCAAAATCCAGGCCATTGATCAATCGAGCAACTCAGGGACAATACGCGCCGGCATCCACAGTCAAGCCTCATCTAGCTCTACTCGGTTTGGATGAAAAAATTATCACCACTAAGACTCGCATCTGGGATCCGGGATTTTGGCAGATCCCTGGCGTTGCCAGGAAATACCGCGACTGGAAACGTTGGGGTCATGGCTGGGTAGACGTAAGAGACGCGTTAATCCATTCATGCGATACTTTTTTTTATGATTTAGCATATAACACTGGCGTCAATAAGATTGCCCAGTTCATGGAGCCTTTCGGCTTCGGTAAGCGCACTGGGATAGATATCTTCGAGGAATCCGCCGGGATAATGCCCTCTAAAGACTGGAAGCGCCTTCGTTACAACCAACCTTGGTATATTGGCGATACAATTTCTGTGGGTATAGGGCAAGGTTACTGGACAACGACCCCATTACAGCTCGCCAACGCAGCGGCTATCTTGGCCAATAAGGGCCGTCGCTTTACACCGCATTTGCTCAAATCGATTAAAAACAGTACCTCTAAAATCGACACTCCAATCGATGAACTGGCACCAATCGAGCTAAATGACCCCCAAAACTGGAACATAGTCAATGAGGCTATGAGAGACACTGCCCATAAGAAACGTTTCAAAGACTCCCCCTACACAGCCGCAATGAAGACAGGTACCGCCCAGGTCATAAGTGTCGCCCAAAATACTCGATATGATGCCGATGCCATCGCAGAGCACTTTCGTGACAACGCCTTGACGATTGCCTATGCCCCCTTCGAGAACCCTAGAATTGTGGTCGCCGTCGTATTAGAAAATGCGGGCTGGGGTGGCGCCAACGCAGGTCCGGTAGCTAAAGCCTTACTCGATGAATATATGTTAAGAGATACCTTGGAGCCCCTTCAATGAGTTCGCAAAACCATGACCCCAATATTTGGCAGCGTTTACACCTAGACCTGCCACTATTACTCGGTATTTTGAGCTTGATGCTATTCGGCCTGTTTGTTATCTATTCCGCCGGTGGTGAGGATTTAGCTCTGCTGGAAAGGCAGCTAGTCAGAATGGGACTGTCTCTGGCAATCATGTTTATTGTGGCGCAGATAAATCCCGAAGTATTCAGACGTTGGGCCTTTCCAATCTACCTGGCTGGAATAGCCTTGTTACTTGGCGTTCACTTCTTCGGTGAAATCAATAAGGGGGCACAACGTTGGCTCAACCTTGGTTTCATGGAGTTTCAACCCTCAGAGCTGATTAAATTAGCCTTTCCCATCACTATGGCTTGGTATATCAGTAAGTATCCACTGCCGCCAAAGAAAAGATATTTAGCTGGAGCCGGAGTGCTTTTGCTGATCCCGACCTTGTTAATCGCAAAACAACCAGATCTGGGGACTTCAATTCTTGTAGCTGCATCGGGCATTTTTGTGCTGTTTCTATCTGGCATGAGCTGGGCGATAGTGGGTACCTTTGTAGGCGGCATATTAGCTATGCTGCCCGTACTCTGGTTTTTCCTGATGCATGACTATCAGAAAACCCGCGTTCTCACCCTGCTCGATCCTGAGAAAGATCCTCTGGGTGCCGGTTATCACATCATACAATCTAAGATTGCCATAGGCTCAGGTGGCCCTTGGGGCAAAGGCTGGCTAGATGGAACCCAATCACAACTAGAGTTCTTACCCGAGCGCCACACTGACTTTATCTTTGCCGTCATAGGAGAAGAATTTGGTCTGATAGGCAGTGCACTATTATTGATCATGTACCTCTTTGTCATAGGCAGAGGACTGGTGATTGCATCTCAGGCACAGACCAGTTTTGCCCGCCTCCTGGCTGGGAGCATCACCTTAACCTTCTTCGTTTACATTTTCGTCAATATTGGCATGGTTTCCGGCCTGTTGCCTGTGGTCGGAGTTCCACTACCGCTAATCAGCTATGGCGGCACCTCTATGCTCACTTTGATGACTGGATTTGGCATTCTGATGAGTATTCATACCCATAGGCGATTTGTCGACAGGTAAATCGATACGATGAAACCATTACTGCGGCACGTTATTACTCGTACACCAGCTTATAGGCTTTTTCGCTGCAAACATGTAGGCTGAAACAGTTTGAATGAATTAAGACAAGGTTAAACTCGCTTGTCTTAGCGGTTTTACCCATAGCATTATCCAGATACAGGGAACGGTTTCAGTGAATACAAAACCAAAACTAGTAACGGCTCTACTCATAGCAGCATTCTCCATCTCGGCCACGGCAAGTACAAGCATTCTTGATGATGCCAGTGTGGCACCATTAAAAACTGAATTTATGCAGACCCAAAGAGCCTTAGGCTTTACGCAGAAAGAAGTTCAACAGTTTCTTGATACGGCGAAATACGATCAAGGTGTCATTGACGCAATGACCAAGCCTTGGGAAGCCAAACCTTGGCATCAGTATTACCCCATATTTCTCACTGAAAAACGATTAGAGGCTGGCATCGCCTTCTGGGAGAAGCATAAGGCGACTGTGAGTCGCGCGGCTAAAGAGTTCGATGTAGATCCTGAAATCATCATCGCCATCATCGGCATTGAAACCTTCTATGGCGGTTACATGGGTAACTACCCAGTCGTTGACGCCCTCTATACTTTAGGTTTCTATTACCCACCCAGAGCCACCTTTTTCAGGAAAGAATTAAGTAATCTACAGACGCTAATCAAAGATGAACAGCTCGATATAAATAACCTAAAGGGGTCTTACGCCGGTGCCATGGGGTTCGGACAGTTTATTCCTTCGAGCTATCGCCATTATGCCGTCGACTTTGATCATGATGGACGCAGGGACCTGCTCAACAATCCAGTTGATGCCATAGGCAGCGTAGCAAACTATTTCCACCAACATGGCTGGCAGCCTGGCGCACCGGTTGTACTGCCTTTATCGGTCGATAATAAGCTAGCTTCTCAACTGAACGTTTGGACTGGTGAGAAATTAACCTATACCGCGGCCGACATTTTAACACCAAGCGTAGCCCTGGCAGAGGCCATCGATATCGACGTATCCCAACTGGCACTAGTTATCAAATTGGAACAAGAAAACAATACTGAATATTGGATGGGCTTGAATAACTTTTATGTGATCACACGCTATAATCGTAGCCCCCTATACGCTATGGCAGTCTATCAATTTAGCCAAAAGTTGAAAAACGCCGCCTATCTTTAAGCAAGCTAACTTTTTCTCGGATCCATGGCTAACACAAATACCCATGATAATTAAAGACTTGGGTTGGAAACTGAAACCTTTATGACATTTGATATAAAAATCACACGCACACTGGCCATTTTGGCCGTATTATCGCTATCGGCCTGCTCTAGCTCAGAAAGCAGCAACAGCAGTCGATATGAACTCGCCAATGATAAAGCCCCAAGCAGCGCATCAGATGTATCAAAAGTTGAAGATGCCCACCCCAAATATGAAGCCTATAGCCGGGGGGGGAATAAGACGAATTACACTGTGCTTGGCAAAACTTATCAGGTATTGGACTCAGGCAAAGACTTTCAACAAACAGGTCTTGCATCTTGGTACGGCTCAAAATTTCATGGCCACCTGACATCTAACGGTGAAACCTATGATATGTACTCCATGTCCGCAGCGCACAAATCATTGCCCCTGCCGAGCTATGTCAAAGTGACTAATATCAACAACAACAAACAAGTGATTGTTAGGGTTAATGACAGAGGTCCTTTTCACGATGACCGAATCATAGATCTCTCCTATGCGGCTGCGCATAGGCTAGATATGCTTAAAACAGGAACTGCCAATGTCAAAATTGAAGTGATATATATTGCAAGCCCTGAGTCGATTGCTCTGGCGGAGCTCAAAAATACCAAGCTTCACTATATTCAGGTTCTGGCATCCTCGGACAAGGCTAAACTAAATGCGATCTCAAAAGAACTGGAGAATAAATATCAAGTTAAGACAAGAATACTAGCGGTCAATAAGCTCTATAAGTTGCAACTAGGCCCCATAGGCCAGAAGCAGCTTGCGACTCAGTTAAACCAACAATTAAGAAACAATGGCTACCCTCAGAGCTATCTGATCACGCAATAGTATTTGTCTTTAAAATTTGAGTGAGAGGTAAGAGTTGAATATGACTTCCATTTACAAAAGATTAATGAACCTTCACTGAATTAGAGAGCCTACTAGTGATATACTGCAGCCAATTTTGCTTTCCGATTTTAACCTAAGAAGACGTACCTTGTTGATATGAAATTTTTAAATCGCCCTTTAAAAACGCTTATTCTTGCGACCTCAATCGCGTGCTCATTCTCCTATGCAGCGCCTATAGTTACACCTATTGCGCCAACTGTTGCGGCGAAAGCCTATGTCTTAATGGACTACAACACAGGACAAATCATTGCGGAAGAAAATGCTTACGAGAGCTTGAACCCTGCAAGCCTTACCAAGATGATGACCAGTTATGTCATAGGCCATGAAATCAAGGTAGGCAATATCTCACCAGAAGATGAAGTCACGATCAGTAAAAAAGCCTGGTCAAAGAACTTTCCTGACTCATCGAAGATGTTTATTGAGGTAGGAAAGCAAGTCACGGTCGACGACTTAAACCACGGTATCATCATCCAGTCAGGTAACGACGCTTGCGTGGCTATGGCAGAGCACATTGCCGGCACAGAAGATGGTTTTGTCGACCTGATGAATTCTTGGGCAATACAGCTTGGCATGAAGGACAGTTTTTTTGAAAACTCTCACGGTCTGGATGCTAAAAATCATAAGTCGACTGCCTATGATATGGCACTTTTAGGAGCAGCTCTTATCCGTGATGTACCCGACGAATATGCTGTCTACAAACAAAAATCATTTACCTATAACGGTATAAAGCAATATAACCGTAACGGCCTGTTATGGGACAAGAGCATGAATGTTGATGGCATAAAAACCGGACACACATCTGGTGCCGGATATAATCTGGTTACATCGGCGACAAAAGACGGTATGCGTTTAATTTCTGTGGTCATGGGCACCAAAAGTGAAAATGCACGTAAGGCAGAAAGCAAAAAGCTGCTCAACTATGGTTTCCGTTTCTTCGAAACCATTACTCCATACAAGGCTGGTGACAGCTTTGTATCGCAACAGATTTGGTTTGGTGACAAAGAATCCGTTGATTTAGGTGTCACTACAGATACACCAATCACCATCAACCGTGGTCAGGCTAAAAACTTACGAGCCAACTTCGAGCTTACCAAAGAGTTAACGGCGCCATTGGCCAAAGGCGAGACCGTAGGCCGTATCTACTTTCAGCTTAATGGTAAAGATATCGCTCAATTCCCGCTAGTCACCCTGCAAGAAGTCAATGAAGGTAGCTGGTTCAGTAGGCTAATGGATTACTTTAAGCAGATGTTTGCAGGCTGGTTTAGTTAGATATTTTTATAAGCAAAATTTGAAGCCACCTTAGGGTGGCTTCTTTGTTTCAAGTCTCCCTTGAAAAACGTATAATGAGCTCCATATAGAGCCTATTACATCGGCAAGAGATTATAGATATGTTAGATACAAAATTTGATGAACTGATGGAATTTCCAGCCTCATTCTCGTTTAAAATCATTGGAGATGCCAGTGATTCCTTAGCCGACAGAGTCATTGCCGTGGTTCAACAACACGTTCCAGGTGATTATGTTCCAAGCACAAAGGTGTCCAGTAAAGGCACTTATAATTCGATCACCATTCATGTTACGGTTAAAAATAAAGCACAGGTAGAGACACTTTATGTAGAGCTTGCCGCCATTGAAGGTGTGAAGCGCGTCCTATAATCGCTGTATTTTGTATTTTGAATTATGATTAGTGAAGTGCACTTAAAAATCAGACACTTGTCAATTATTTCAAGTGTCTTCTCTAACCGATAAATGTGATCTAGCTTACATTTATCGGTTAGAGGAGTATAATGCCGCCATTATTGTTTAAGGGGAGAGGTTGACCTTGTCTCAGAGCTCGTTACACGTTAGATATCTTGGTCAGCAAGATTACGAATCGGTATGGCACGCGATGCAGGACTATACCGACAACCGGGATGAATCTAGTCCAGATCAACTTTGGATAGTAGAGCATCCACCTGTGTTTACCCAAGGTCAAGCAGGCAAGAGTGAACACATTATCAACCCGGGTGATATCCCAGTCATACTGGTCGACCGAGGTGGTCAAGTGACTTATCACGGACCAGGTCAGCTTGTCGCTTACCCTCTTATCAATATAAAAAGACTCAAGATTGGTGTACGTCAACTCGTCACCGAGATTGAAAACAGCATAGTGCAGATGCTCGAAAAATATCAAGTTAAAGCCTATGCAAAAGCCGATGCTCCAGGCGTTTATGTCGATGAAGGTAAAATCGCATCGCTAGGCTTAAGGATCCGTAAGGGCTGTTCTTTTCACGGTTTAGCCCTTAATGTCGATATGGATATGAGCCCGTTTCAACGAATTAATCCATGTGGTTATGTCGGTTTAAAAATGGTGCAATGCAAGTCGTTAGGCGGACCGCAGACTGTCGAAGAGGCAGGCGAGCAACTCGTTAAAACATTTAGCCAGAACTTAGGCTATCAGAATCTAGTTCATCATCAAGGATTGCCAGAGTCATGAGTAGGCCAGAAAGATTACAACCTGGAGTTAAACTAAGAGATGAAGCTAAACTCTCTCGAATTCCAATTAAAGTCGTCCCTTCGGAGCGTGCAACCATGCTACGTAAACCCGATTGGTTGCGAGTAAAACTACCGGCATCGAACCAAAGGATCACTGAAATAAAGCAGGCTTTGCGCAAGAATGGTCTTCACTCTGTATGTGAAGAGGCATCTTGCCCCAACCTAGCTGAGTGCTTTAACCATGGTACGGCCACCTTTATGATTTTAGGCGCCATCTGTACCCGTCGCTGCCCATTCTGTGATGTTGCCCACGGACGTCCACTAAAGCCTGATGCCGAAGAACCAGTAAAATTAGCTCAGACCATCAGGGATATGAAGCTTAAATATGTGGTTATCACCTCAGTGGATCGTGACGATTTGCGTGACGGTGGTGCTCAACATTTCGCGGATTGTATCCGTGAAATACGCTTACTCAACCCTGATATCAAGATCGAAACCTTAGTCCCCGACTTCCGTGGACGTATCGATGCAGCTTTGGAGATTTTGGCCACCGAGCCACCGGATGTGTTCAATCACAACCTTGAAACCGCACCTATGCACTACCGTAAGGTTAGACCCGGTGCTAACTATCAATGGTCTCTCGATCTGTTGAAAAAGTTTAAAGAGCGTCATCCACACATCCCGACTAAGTCAGGACTGATGATGGGCTTAGGTGAAACCAACGAAGAGATAGCTCAGGTATTACGCGATCTTCGCGCTCATAATGTTGAGATGCTGACACTAGGTCAATACTTACAACCATCAAAATTCCACTTGCCGGTAGAACGTTATGTGCCACCGGCAGAATTTGATGAACTGAAAGTCTTTGCCGAAGAGATAGGCTTTACTCATGCAGCCTGTGGACCTATGGTGCGCTCTAGCTACCATGCAGATCTGCAAGCTCAAGGTAAAGAAGTCAAATAGTCCTCTTAGCTAGACATCAAGCGTCGCGGATCCGTTAGCCGGCGCTATTTTTTTGCCTGAATTTTGTGATTTTAGAGGTCATCGGTTAATTGCCAGTTCCATCAAGATAGCGTCTTCATTACCATTCTCAGTCTTATAATAAGACTGACGAATACCAGACTCTTTGAAATCATACTTAGAATACAAGTGTTTCGCAGCCAGGCTCGACGATCTAACTTCCAAAAATAATGTCTCGACTTTTGAGTGAACGGCATGAGCAATCACTGCCTGTAATAACATTTGACCATATCCTCTCCCCTGCTCAGAGGGGTCGACACAGATATCCATCAAGGTCGCATCTTCAAATATTAGATGAAGAATAGCAAACCCCACCAAATCGCCCTCAACCCTAAGCCCAAATGTGGAGTACAAGGTGCCAAAACAGCTCTCAATGGTTCTAAGGCTCATAGGATGTGAATGTGCAAGCGCTGCGAGTGTAGACATGTTCACAGCATCTGTGGGGCTTAATGAGCATACTCGGTGTAACGGACTCATAGTTATCCTATCTGAGATTCTTTGTTATGAGCAACAATGAGATCCCACAGCTCTCGTTTAGCTTCACCCTTTATTATAAGCTCAGCTAGAGGTGCTGAACTCAGTACAGGATGAGACTTGGGCATCTTGAGACGTCGCATATCCCAAATGACATCAGTTCCTTTACTCGCCTTCTGTGTAAATGAGCAGTTGGTGATGGGACAGCCTATGAGGGACAATACTGAATTAATCACAGGGTGATGCTCAATACCGGGCTCAACACTATCAACTAAGATGATATAAGCCTTAGCTGCATTACTAGTCTGTACCCACCTCTTGATCCCCATCGCATCTAAATATGCCGCTTTTTCCACTCTGGTCAATGCCTTTCATTCTTTGATTATCGATAGGATACCAGCTTATAAAGCAAGGCTGAAGCCAATGATGAGGCGACTGCAGATCGGCTCGCCCAAAGAATCCAGACCCATGAAAAAAATGGCATGGATGTTAAAGGATCTGTTAGCAGTTTAGCAAGAAGTCAGTAACGAGTCTTAATAAACTTAATGGGAACTACTGAATAAAATCAGCAAATCTCAGATGCAAAAAAGCCGAGCTAATGCTCGGCTTTTTCTAAAAATGGCAGGGGTAGCAAGACTCGAACTCGCAACCATCGGTTTTGGAGACCGCTGTTCTACCAATTGGAACTATACCCCTGTTGACGAAACGCATTATGCTTAAACTCCCCTAAAAGGTAAAGTACTTTTTAGTATAAAACCGCTTAACTGCGGCATTTTCAATCAAGGATTATGATTGGGACACTTTTTAAACATTATCGCGTAAGACATAGTTTAAATAACAGAAAATACTATCTAAAATGCCAGTATCCCCCAAAATACTGGCAACCCACCCAGGCTTTAGCCTATAAACCGCAAGGCGAAGCTAAAGCCGGCGTTAATTCAGCTACTCTATCAAAATGATTGACCTTTCCATCTCTGAATTGAGTGACATAATCTTTCACTTCGGCGGTTGAAAGTAAAGCTCCCTTAATATGGAATACCCAGTCGATATTCGCGGCTGGAGTAATACAATAAGTGCAACAGGCTGAAATTTGAATAGTGAGCCAGCTGAAGGCACAATCTAAGCTCTCACACAAAAATCAAGTCCGTTATGAATAAACTCAACGAACAGTACCGACAGCTAACTCAAGAGCCACGATACCAGATTTCAGCCCTTCGTAAAACAGGGATGGGACTGAGAGGCATTGCCAAAGAGATCGGGGTACATTACAGCACTGTTAGTCGGGAGCTGAATAGAAATTCACCCCCTAATGGATACTCAGGTGCTGAGGCTCACCCGCTGAGTGATATACGGAAACGAACATCCTTAAAAGCGAACAAACGTCATAGCCACACAGATGACATCATCCGTGGCTCCGTCATTTTAGGCTGGTCTCCAGAGACTATTAGTCTGCGAATGACGGTTGAAAGTAAAGTCACAGAGACGCTTAGCCATACGACTATCTACCGACGTATTGAAGAGAATAGGTTGCAAGGTGGTCACCTGTACCGTCAGTTGCCCAGGTTTGGTAAAACACGGTGGAAGGGTGGGAAACGTAATAAAAAAGCGGGAGTTAGGCTAATTCCTGATCGAGTCGATATTACAGAGCGGCCTGATATTGTGGATGCGCGGACGCGATTAGGTGATTGGGAAGGAGACACAGTACACGGGCAGAGTGCCCACCTTGTGACACTCGTCGATCGCACAAGCCGCTTTACGCTAGCCAAACGTGTATTTAGCAAAACGAAAGAAGAAGTTGGCGATGCAATGATTGCTCTGCTGAAAACCGTTCACACGGTAAAGACAGTGACGTTAGATAATGGCGGTGAATTTGCAGGTCACGTTCGAGTGTCAAAGGCAACAGGTGCAGATATGTACTTTGCCAAGCCTTATGCCAGTTGGCAACGAGGAACCAATGAGAATACCAATGGTCGGATCAGGCATTTTTGGCCAAAAAAATTCGACATGGGCAAACTGACAGATGATGAAATTGAAAAAAGGATCTTGCTACTTAATTTCACGCCAAGAAAAGTATTAGGTGGCCTCACTCCATTTGAGGTCTATATGTGACAGGGTGTTGCACTTATTACTTGAATCCAGCGATAAGTCACCTGATATCTGTACCGGTAAGTTCGAGCTATTCAGCTTGATACTTTATCAAACCCCAGACGTAAACCCTTCCCTACGCCATCCTTGGCGTTCAAGTGCGTATTCCGGCGATTGCGATCACTCATTTCGGTTTAATCCGATCACCTAAATCATCTTTTTTCTCTCACCCCTATTTCTACCCTAAGTGATCGGATTGCGCCAGTTTTCTCATCGATTCACCACCCAGCTCTATTCGGTGGCCGTTGTGGATTAAGCGATCTAATAACGTATCGGCGATCGTGGCGTTACTGATCATGTTGTACCACTCTTTACTGGCAGTTGGCTGATCACTATGGTGCTGCTTTCTTGATACCTATCTTCTAGCACTTCAAGTAAATGGCTTGATTGCTCCTGGGTTAGTTTATTCATGCCCCAGTCATCGATTATCAGCAGCGCTTTTTTCGATAGCGCCAGCAGTTGTTTCTGATAACTACCATCTAATTTTCCTGAGTTTAAGTCATCTAGGAGCCGACTTAGGCGATAGTATCTGACGGTGTACTGGCGCTCGCAGGCTTGCTCTGCGATGGCACAAGCAACATAAGTCTTTCCCGCTCCCGTAGGCCCCGTGATAAGGATGTTTTGATGTTTGTGCAAGTAACGGCCTGTTAGCAACTCACTCATCTTGGCCCGCATTAGACCGCGTCCTTCCTTATAAATCAGTTGGCTAGCTTGCGCGTTGAGCCGTAATTTGGCTTGTCGCTTCAGACGTTGGATCTTAGTTTGGTCTCGATTTAACAGCTCGCATTCCAGCAGCAAGCCTAGCCTTTCCTCGAAGCTCAATTCTGCGTAGGTTGAGAGCTGTTCTCGTTGTTGCTCTAAGGCCTGCGCTGCATGACCTAAGCGTAATGTTTTGAGTTGTTCATTGAGATGATCCATCAACTTACTCCTAGTGGTAACTACTGGGGCCACGAACGTTGCTATGCTCGATATTGGGCGTACTGGTGCTATCGCTCGAGAGTCTTCCTTCGCGGTGGTTGCTGAGCAGATTTTTGATGAACTTTAGATAGGGCTTGTCGACCAGTACCGCATCTTTACACGCCTGCTCTAAGCGATTGTCACCGTGTTGTCTGCTTAAACTGAGTAAGCCTAAGCAGCTGCGGTAGGCCTGCTCTGGATGTGCCTTGCTTTTCAGCTGTGCATTGACGACTTCACGGGTAGCTGGACCGATATTTTTGGCCCAACTAAGCAGTCGTTGTGGTGACCACTTTTGATGCTGATGATTACTCGGCATATGCATGTCGATGGTACTTTGGCCATGCTCTTTTTCACTGCTAGGATGCTGCGCAACCAAGTTGCCTTGATGATAGATCTTGACCAGTCTTGAGGATGCTTCCAACTCGACATGCTCACCAACTAGCTGGTGCGGCACTGAGTAGTAGTGCTTCTTATATTGGATATGATAGTCAGGGCCGACTTTGGCGCGTTTGGTTTCGGTATAAAGATAGGGCTGCTGGGGTAATGGCTTTAGCGCTGGCTTGTCTAACGTCTCAAATAAGGCCTGACGGCTGGCTCCTATCTGCCGCATCTCACGCTGATTGAGATCATGCATCAAGTTACGGATGACGATGTTCAACTCTGCATAGGTATGAAACACTTGATGCCGTAGTCGCATTAAGATCCAACGCTCAACGATCAACGATCAACACCGCATTTTCGGCCTTGGCTTTATCCTTGGGTTTGTAAGGTCTGGCTGGCATCACCGCCGTGCAGTAATGATTGGCGAGCTTACGATAGCTATCGTTCAAGATCGGTTCATAGCGGCAGGGCTTGGTAACGGCCGATCTGAGATTATCTGGCACTAGCAGGTGCGGCACACCACCGAAAAACTCGAAGGCATTAACGTGAGCCTGCAACCAGCTTTCAAGCCGTTGGCTTCTGCTGGCCTCCACATAAGTGTAATTAGATGCCCCCAGTGTCGCCACGAAGATCTGCGCCGTTCTTACTTCACCCGTATCTGGATTAACGATGGGAACGGTTGGACCGCAGTAATCGATGAAGAGCTTATCGCCCGCAGTGTGTTGCTGACGCATGCTGCGCTTTTGCTTCTTAAACCAGCGAGTGTAGTACTTACAAAACTGAGTGTAGCCATAAGCACAAGCCTGGTATTGCGTGTGGTATTCCTCCCACAGTAGACGCTTGGTCATGCCTTTTCGTTTCAATTCTTTGAAGCATAGCGCGAAATCTGGCATCACCTTATGCTGTGATGGCCCCTTGTCTTGATACAAAGCCTGAGTAAGTTGAACATCTGATGTGCCATCGCCGTACCTGTCGTGAATTTTACACGAACAGATTGCTCAATAAGCGCATAACCCAGCGCGGCTGCTATGTGAGTTTTACCTAGGCCGCTCGCACCGAATAATAAAATATTATGCCCTTGTCTCAACCAGCTCAACTCACTGGCCTTACGTTTAACTTGAACTGCGCTAATGCCGACCACTTCACTGAAATCGTATTGAGACAACTGTTTCCCTATCGGTAACTGGCTTTCTTTGAGTAAGCGTTTTAGGCGTACTTCCTGTCGATGTGTCGCCTCTATTTCACATAATTGAGCGAGAAATAGCTCGGGTTCCCACTGCTCCTTCACCGCCTTTAGGGATAAGAGCATCCCTGATTTGCGATGCTTTAAAAGCATTACGTTTCTTAGCCAATGCATGGATAACATGATGATAATCTATTGAGCGACCACGAGTTGCGCCTTGAGTATGCATTCGCGCTAAGGTTAATGTGAGTTCATGCCCATAGAAAAGCACTACACGGTCATCAAAAATGTGTGCCAGCGAGGGTTATATTTAGCTCGTTGGCCCAAGTGTAGTCAGAAATGCCCATTGCCCCCGGCGTATGTTTCTGCCTGAAAATGACGCCTTGCTCAGGCCCGTGTATGACGATTCGGCGTTGTAAAGTGCGTAGCTGTGAGCGCTCCAATTGCCCCGGTGCGATTTCCTCTAGTTTTTCGAATAATGTAATGGGCTGCAGTGAGGGTTCTTTTTCAAGCAACGGCACAACATGCTGCTCGAAAGACCATTAAGAGGATCTTTTCTGGTCGCGTATTGGCATGGTAATTTGCTGGTGTTGTGTTGGCTAGCATCAATTCGTCTAGCTGAACGGGAAGAAAACCCCGCCTTTGCCGCAGCAGATGATTGAGTCTGTTTAGGTTTATTACGATAAGACATATATAGGTTAACCTGTAGTTGGTTTATGGGTTTTCCAGGCATATAAATCTCTCAAGAATTATGTATGCCTAAAGATGACCAAAACCGGACAAGCTAATTGTCGCGAACTGGCCAAGTTAATTGTCGCCTAATAGAGTGTTTGTGAAGCCTGGAACACTTTCACCGAGAGTGCTGAAAGAGTGACAAAAATGTGTTCTAGGGATTGGGCGAATATGACCAGTTAATTTTCCAGATTGGTATTACCCCCCTGGAAATGACCTACTCGATCCACGAAGTGGACACATGGGGGTGAAATTACGGCGCTTTGAATACGCAGTATTCAGCCCTAATTGAACGCGGAGAAACTTCGTTTCGTAGCGGGAGAGTCCGCTCAGCGGCGGGGCGACATCGGGGGTAGGCATTCATGCCATCCTAAGTGGATAAGTCACCTGATATCTGTACTGATAAGCTCGAGCTAAACAGCCAACACTTTATTAAATCCCAGACGCAAACCCTTTCCTACGCCATCCTTGGCGTTCAAGGATAAGTACTTCCTGTACAAAAAGCCACCTTATTCAGGTGGCTTTTTCACTTAATGAGCGCCTGGAAATGACCTACTCGATCCACGAAGTGGACACATGGGGGTGAAATTACGGCGCTTTGAATACGCAGTATTCAGCCCTAATTGAACGCGGAGAAACTTCGTTTCGTAGCGGGAGAGTCCGCTCAGCGGCGGGGCGACATCGGGGGTAGGCATTCATGCCATCCTAAGTGGATAAGTCACCTGATATCTGTACTGATAAGCTCGAGCTAAACAGCCAACACTTTATTAAATCCCAGACGCAAAAAAGCCACCTTATTCAGGTGGCTTTTTCACTTAATGAGCGCCTGGAAATGACCTACTCTCACATGGGGAGACCCCACACTACCATCGGCGCAATTGCGTTTCACTTCTGAGTTCGAGATGGATTCAGGTGGGGCCACAATGCTATGGTTTCCAGACTAATTTTGCGATTACTTTCAGCTTTTCAAAAAGCTAAAGGTAAAAGAATTTAGAAAGCTGGCTATTTAAAAAGTCTTTTAAACAGCTTTAAATAAAAGTAATAATTGGTTCAACTTAAATCAAGTCGGTATTCTTTTGTGCTTGTAAAGTAATCACTCATTAACCACATACTTCTCTCTTAACAAGAGTAAACCCATCTGGGTTGTATGGTTAAGCCTCACGAGTCATTAGTACAGGTAGCTCAATGCCTCACAGCACTTACACACCCTGCCTATCAACGTCCTAGTCTCGAACGGCTCTTTAGAGGATT
>NZ_ABIC01000062.1 GCF_000172075.1 Shewanella benthica KT99 | reverse complement strand
TGCCTTCTATCGACAGGAGAGCTACACGCGGTAACTGCGGCAATAAGTACTAAAGGAGTCACTTGCTTCAACATCTATTATTTAACCTCAATTCGTGCATTTTTCATTGCATCTAACAACAGACCATGGAACTCGGTAGAAAGTTCCGTCAATGGTAATCTAATATCACCTTGACTGATCAAGCCCATCTTATGGGCGGCCCACTTCACTGGTATAGGGTTAGCTTCACAAAATAGCGCACTGAATAGACCTTTTATCTGATCTTCAGCAGCCATAGCGGCTTGAGTGTCACCGGCTAATGCAGCGTCACACATCAATTTAAACAACTTTGGCACTAGGTTGTTGGCGACCGAGATAACACCATCACCACCTAAGGTCAAAAACTCTCTCGCGGTGGCGTCGTCACCACTATAAAGCAGGAAATCATTTCCGCAGAGCTCACGTAATTGTTTCACTCGATCAAGATCACCGGTGGCGTCTTTAACACCTATGATATTAGGAACTTCAACCAGCTGCGCTATGGTCTCAGGTAACATGTCAACGGCCGTACGGCCTGGCACATTATAAAGAATTTGTGGAATATCAGTACTGGCAGCGACGGCCTTATAATGGGCGATCAAGCCCTTAGGGCTTGGCTTATTGTAATAAGGCGTAACACCTAACATAGCCACTAAGCCAAGTTTGTTTTGCGCCTTGGTCAGTTCTATCGCTTCTGCCGTTGCATTGGCACCATTTCCGCCGATGACAGGAATACGACCCGCTGCAAATTTTACCGTTTGCCCTACGACTGCAATATGTTCCGATATAGGAAGTGTGGCAGACTCACCTGTGGTACCTACGGCAACGATGGCATCTGTGCCTTCTGTAATATGGTACTCAACTAACTTTTCAAGACTTGTATAATCTACTGTGCCATCACTATTGAGTGGTGTGATTAAGGCTACGATGCTTCCGTTTATCATGTGACTTCCCCAGGATTCAGGACTGGCTATGGTACTGATGCTGTCCATTAAAAACAAGCATTTCAACGATTGAATCGCGTTAAGATTTTTCATCGTCTAGTGTATGTAATCGACGTTTAGATCTATACGACGGGGATCTCATCTCTGCAAACTTGTGGTAGCATTAGTCACCATAGAGAAACGCGCCTGAAAATGGTGTATTTATGTACAAAATTGGCTATAAATAAGGAAACTTCATGTCCAATCATCTTGTCATTACTGCTATGGGCTCAGATCGCCCAGGAATTTTCAGTAAATTTGCAAAACTTGCAAGTGAATGTGACTGTGACATCGTTGACAGTCGAATGGCCTTATTTGGCAATGAATTCACCTTGATCATGATGCTATCAGGCTCTTGGGCCTCGATAACTAAGATGGAAACCCAACTCCCCGCCTTAAGCGTTGAGCTCGAGTTGATGACGGTGATGAAGCGCACCTCAAAGCACACGGCGCAAAACTATATATCGCGTCTGCAAGTGACCTTTACCGGACAAGACCAGCGCGGCACCATGGGAAACATCACTCAATTCCTTGCCGATCGTTCCTTGGATCTCGCCGCGGTGAGGTCCCATGCAGAAGAAGACGCTCAGGGAAATCCAAGTCAACATGTTTTCCTAACGATCAATGTCCCGGAGAAAGTCGAACTGGATAAGTTGGAAACCAGCATCAATGAGCTGGCTTCAGAGATGTCATTAGACTGTATCATCGAACGTATGCAGGGCATCACGAGTAACTAGGAGTTTTAAATGAAGACATTAACTGCAGGCGATAACGCCCCACTCTTCGAGCTAAAAAACCAAAACGATAAGCTCATCTCTCTGAAAGAGTGTTTGAATAGTGGTCCTGTTCTAGTCTATTTCTACCCCAAAGCCTCTACACCTGGCTGTACCGTCCAGGCCTGCGGTCTTAGAGATAGCATGCAAGCACTCAATGACTTGACAGTCACTGTATTAGGCATTAGCCCAGACTCTGTCGCCAAGTTGGCACGATTTGCACAAAAACAGGAATTAAACTTCTCTCTTCTCAGTGATGAAGACCATGCCATAGCCGATGCCTTCGGCGTCTGGGGAGAGAAGAAATTTATGGGCAAGGTCTATGACGGTATCCATAGGTTGAGCTTCTTAGTTGGACAAGATGGTAAAATCAGTCACCTGTTTAACAAGTTTAAGACCAAAGAGCATCATGAAGTTGTCCTTAAACATCTTAAGCAAGACTAATTCAATCAACTTATTCAAACAAAAGCCTGCTAATCGCGGGCTTTTTTTGTGCCTATAAAACACATAAATAAAAAGTACTACAGAGAAAACTAAGCGAAATAGGGCCATATCAAGACCAAAGCAATCGTCCACATGGTCAGGCAGATAAACCGATCCAGGTAACTCCAGGCTTTAGGCCTCTCAAACAGTGGGCTCAAATATCTGGCACCAAAACTTAAGCTAAAAAACCACACGAAAGAAGCCAGAACGGCGCCAGCGCCAAACAAAGGTCTATCGACCCCTTCAAATTGGGCACTGATGCTGCCCAATAACACCACTGTGTCTAAATACAGATGAGGGTTGAGTAGACTGATCCCTAATGTGGTTAACACGGCCGATTTTAGCGTCCCGGTACCACTATTGGCTCCCTGTTCCAGACTCTGTTCATTAAATGATGACTTGAGCGCCCTGGCACCATAGACCAGTAGAAAAATGGCTCCTCCAATGCTGGCAATGTCCTTTATCAAAGGAAATGCCAAAACAAGCTGGCCTAAACCCGCAACACCCGCGGTGATCATCAAGGCATCTATGATAGAACATAGGGCGGCAATGGGCAGAGAGTGTGAACGTTTTAAGCCTTGCTTGAGTACAAACGCATTTTGCGCCCCTACTGCCATGATAAGGCTACCGCCTATTCCTACACCTTGAATGAATGCCTGCATTGGTTTTTCCTAAAAACATCTGATTGAACGCAAGCGTACACAAGCTAGATAAATAAATATAACTAATCTTTTTTATGGTGTATAAGTAAAACTTATACACCAACCGCTTCATTCTAAGGAGTCATACTTTGCTCGATTATGCACACCTGCGCGCCCTCTCCGTAGTGTTCTCCGAGGGCGGTTTCGAACGGGCGGCCAAGGCTCAATCTGCCGTGTCACAACGGATCAAGCAGCTGGAGGAGAGAATCGGCCAGGCCTTAGTCATACGCACGACACCTGTCGAAGCAACGGCTACCTGTAAGCGTTTATTACGTCACTATTCTCAAGTGGAGTTATTAGAAAGTGAGCTCAGAGTAGAGATGAATGTAGACGATCCAAGCTTACCCACCATAGTGAAGATAGCCGTCAATGCCGACAGTTTAGCAACCTGATTCTTACCCGCGTTGAGTGAAGTGTTTAAGCGACGTCAATGGCTGCTTGAGCTGATTGTCGATGATGAGTCTTACACCCATCATTTATTAAAAAATGGCGAGGCGGTTGGGTGTGTCACCACAAGCAAACAGGCACTTACCGGTTGCAGCAGTGAATATCTAGGGGATATGGAGTACCTTTGCGTCGCAACAGCTGAATTTATCGAGCGATATTTCCCCATTACCGTATCTCAAACCTCTCTGGAGTTAGCGCCTGCGGTTGTATTCTCAACTAAAGACAAACTTCATGAGCAGTATCTGAGCCAATATTTTAAGATGAAAACCGGCAGCTGGCGTGAGCACAAGATCCCCTCCTCAGAAAGTTTTCTCGATGCCATTTTACAGGGATTAGGCTACGGGCTAGTCGGCCACCTTCAAGCCGAGCCATTGCTGAAGAAAGGTCTGCTGATTGAGATCACCCCAGGCAAGAGAAAACGTGTGTCCCTGTATTGGCAACATTGGAACATTAAAGCCAAACAAACCACCATCATCTATCGGTCTCTGGCAGTAACTGCGAAACAATCCCTGTGCCATGATTGATTTATCAACTAATTTACTAAAAATCAGTCATAAAAAAAGGGCCTGAGGCCCTTTTAAACAAGTTTAGCAAGTCGATTCAAGACTCTTTCCCTACCGGCTCAACCTGAGATTCTGGTGTCGGCCAGGCATTTAATACCGCCTTGACCAGAGAGGCTAAAGGTATGGCGAAGAACACCCCCCACACGCCCCATAATCCGCCGAAAACCAACACAGCCGCGATAATAAACACCGGGTGCAGATCCACCGCATCGGAGAAAAGAATGGGCACCAATACGTTACCATCTAATGCCTGAATAATACCGTAACCTAACATAAGGTAGCCAAATTCTGGGCTGATCCCCCATTGAAAGAAAGCCACCAGCGCGATAGGCAGGGTCACTAATGTTGCGCCAACGTAGGGAATAAGTACGGAAAAACCGGTCAACACACCTAATAGAGCTGCATACCTGAGATCCATCACGGCGAAGAAGATATAGCTCACCACACCTATGATGACTATCTCTATCACTTTGCCGCGGATGTAGTTAAATATCTGCTGGTTCATCTCAATCCAGACCTTATGAGCGAGATCTCGATTCGTCGGAATAAATCGTTTACAGCCGCGCAGCAGCTCGTCTTTATCTTTTAGAAAGAAAAATACCAATAAAGGAACCAAAATGGCGTATACCATCAAGACTAACAAGGATGCAGAATAACCAAGAATTTGCTTACCTATATCCAACAAGTGCTGTGTGTCCAGCATCTTCTTCAGCTCATGAACCATAGTATCGAGCTGATCCGGATTAACAAACTGCGGATACTGATTGACGTAACCTTGAGCGATGATCAAGCCTTTATCGAGCATGGTCGGTAAGTCCGTGACTAAGGCTAGTCCCTGTTTCCATATGCTGGGAACCAGACCAAAGATCAGTAGCAACATGATCCCCACAAACACGACTAACACTAATGAGGCAGCCGTAATGCGATTAATGCCTAGCCTTGACATCTGTGCCACCGGCCACTCGAGTAAGAAGGCCAGCACTAAGGCCACCAACAAGGGTGCCAACAAGCCCCCCGCAAAATAGATAGTCAAGGCTATCCCAATCAAAATAAAGACTAAGGTCACCGCTTGGGGATCGCTAAAACGTTCTTTATACCAAGTTGTCAATAAAGTTAACATTCACCATTCCTGAAAATAAACTGTTGATCGTCTCGTTGTCATTGTGCAGGGTCCCTATTTAGCAATTTCTAATATTAATACCCGGTCATCATTACTCACTTCTGAGTAACGGTAACCGACTTTTTTTAAAAACCGGGGAACATCTTGTCTAGAGCCAGTGTCTGATAACGAAACACAAAGTACATCGTCGCTGCTGAGTTTTTTCAATGCGAGTTTGACTTTGACTAACACTAATGGACAACGAAGTGTGGTTAAATCGATAAAAACCATAATAATCTTGCCATGAACAAACTTTGGCTATTATCCTAAGTTGCAAGACAAACCACAAGCGATCTATATTAAACATAATTACATGAGTTATTCGAGTAAACTCAGCAGCTTGTTTAATTAGTTCCTAGAGAATTTTCAGACCAAGAACACATTGCCCATATTAAGGATAAGTTTGAGTAAAATTACATCAACCAAATCTCTGTTAGCCGGTGCTATTTCACTTTTTTTCTGTGCTACCGCGCCTCTGGCTTTTGCGAACAACGACCTTCCCGATCTGGGTACTGCCGCCGTCAATACTTTCAGTCTCGAGAAAGAGACCCTCTATGGCGATGCTTATATGCGGGTGATCCGCTCCTCTGCCCCCATGCTCAACGACCCGGTATTGAGTCAATATTTAACTGAATTGGGTAATAAATTGGTGGCTCATGCGACAGGCGTTAAGACCCCTTTCTATTTTTTCTTGTTAAGAAATGATGAAATCAACGCCTTTGCCTTCTTCGGAGGACACGTCGGCGTTCACACAGGTTTGTTTCTAAACGCCGATAATGAGAGCCAGATAGCCTCGGTACTGGGCCATGAAATTACTCACGTTACCCAAAGACACTTAGCCCGTTCATTAGAGGCCCAAGATAAGAGTTCAACCGCAACGATTATCGGCATGTTAGGCGCTATACTCCTGACAATAGCCTCACCACAGGCAGGGATGGCTGCACTGGCAACCACACAAGCCCTATCGACTCAGGCTAAAATTAACTTTACCCGAGCTCATGAAAAAGAAGCCGACAGAATAGGCATGCAAATTTTGGTTGATGCAGGCTTCGATCCCAACGGCGCAGCAGATTTTTTCGCAAAACTTGCCACTCGCTACCGCTTCACCAGTAAGCCTCCACAGATGTTATTGACTCACCCACTTCCCGAGTCACGAATTACTGAGGCCCGTTACAGAGCAGCTCAGTATCCACACAAGTATATTGCAGATAATATCGACTTTCAGTTAGCGAAGGCGCGTATTCAGGTCAGATTCTCCAGCTACAGTGAAGAAGCCGCCCTTGCTTTGTTCGACAAACAGCTCAGAAAAAGAAATTATACTTTCAAAAATGCGGCCCTTTACGGTAAGGCTTTAGCCCTATTTAGAACCAAGCACTTCGATGAAGCCGAAGAGATAATCGATAACTTGTTAAAAGAGGATAGCAATAATCTATTTTATATCGATACCAAGACAGATCTCTTAGTGCAGCGTAAAGCAACAAATGAAGCCATAGCGTTTCTCAAGGAACAACATGAGCTTAAGCCATTTTCTCAGGTGATTAACACTAACTTAGCCCATGTGTATATAGCAGCAGATAAGGCAGCGAAGGCCATCCCTTTGCTCGAGGAACTCATCTTCTTAGACAAACAAAATCAGTTGCCTTTCTTCTTGCTCAGCGATGCATATAAAAAGACGGGCGATAAAGCCATGGAGCACTTTGTCAACGCAGAATCTATGGCCCTAGGTGCAGATTATAAAGGCGCGATAGACCAGCTTAATTTCGCTTATCGATTGTCCCAAGAAAAGCCGCTACAACTTGCCAGAATCGAGGCTAGAATTCGACAATTCAAGCAGGCTAAATCCGCAATAGAGGCACTTAAGTAACGGTTTAATAATTTCGGTGACCTTGTGTAGAGGTCACTGACTTTCACTGCTGCCCATCTCCCTTTTACACAGGTATCATGACGATTTCCTCCAAGTTCCCTCGCACATTTAACCCATTACCCATGTTTTCTGATTGTGACTTTAGTCACCTTTTCGAGTATGATGTCGGCAATATTTACATTCGGACATAAGCCTATGACTATGGTCAGTATTATTCATAACCCACGCTGCTCTAAAAGCCGTCAAACCCTGGCTTTATTAGAGGAAAGAGATTGCGAAATCCAAATAGTTGAATATCTGAAATTTCCTCTCAACAAGAATGAAATTGAAGATTTACTCACTAAACTGGGTTTAAGTGCGCGAGAGTTAATGCGCACCAAGGAGACTGAATATAAAGAACAAGAGCTAGCCAACACCAACTTGACTGAAGAGCAGCTCATTCAGGCTATCGTCGATACCCCGAAACTACTTGAACGCCCCATAGTGCTGGCCAACGATAAGGCCGCTATCGGCCGTCCTCCCGAAAATGTTCTTGCGATTCTATAAGGCTGTTCAATGAATTCGACTCGTTTGTTTCAACTATGCCGAGCTGGTTATCTGGCATTAGTATTAATGCTCAGCGCTTGGTTTATCAACAAGGGGATCACGGGTGAATATTCACTGGTGTTTACTGCTATGTGGATCATCCCATTATTCTTCCCCTTGAAAGGCATCATCCAAGGTAAGCCCTACACCTATGCTTGGGCCAGCTACATCATCTGTGTGTATATGCTTCATGGTCTCACCTTACTCTACGTCACCGAGAAATATTTTGTATTTGCTCTGGTAGAGGTGCTCCTGCTCGGTGCCCTGTTAATAGGCTTTCCATTTTATGCCCGCATTCGTGGCAAAGAATTAGGTCTAGGGTTAAAGAAGAAAAAGAAGTAACCCACATTTATGAATAAACACAGTAATGCGCCTCTGGGCGCTTTTTTATTGCTAGTGGTCATTGCGATATCTTATGTCACAGAGAAAACTCGTGCTTAAATGTTAAATCTCGTGTTATATTTTAGTTAAAACAACAATTAAACTAATCAATAACGGGAGTCCCCCTCGATGAGGAAACTTAGCACGCTTACCCTAGCCAGTGTTTTAGCCCTAGCAGCCTGCGGTGGTGGGAGTTCAGATGGGGATAACAATACGCCTATCGATCCACCGCCCCCTAATTTAACTCGATGCGAACAGCAAACCCAATTAATAGTTATATCTACCTCTTCGGCATTAGAATTTGTCACCGAACCTAGCTATAACGCCAATCAATCCGCCGCCATAGTAGCAAGAATAACCGGCTCGGATAGTAAAGGACTCGCCTTCGAGTGGGGGCAAACGGCGGGTCAGGCCCTCATACTGAAATCAGTAAAAAGTCCTATTTTAGCATTTCAATTTGCCGATTCTGGAGACTATAGCTTCTCCGTTAATGTTTCAGGTAACGGAATGTCCTTCAATGAAACAGTCAATATATCTGTTGCGGCAATGACTAGAGGTCAGTTCAATGTCCGCAGCGACCAACAGGTGGTCGAAGGTAACGATGTCAGTTTTAGAGCCGATAGAGTCGGCGTCAATGCAGATGAAATCCCATCTGCGCTTAGCTGGTGTATCGCATTGGGACCCGAGTTAAACATAGATATCAGTAATATTGAACGCCCTCAATTTAAGGCCCCGGCAGTTAACTCAGATACTATCGCCATATTAAGAGCAACGGGCAGTGTCGATGGTGAAGCGGTTATCGATGAAGTCCTGACGCTAATCACTAATGAGTCCGCCATTAGCTCCCCCTATTTCGATGAACCTGTCGCCCGCACATTTGCCTACAGAGAGAACTCATCCTACAAAAGCGCACTCAATTCGTGCGTTTATTCCAATCAACTGCTCTCCCCCTGTACCATCGAGCAGTTACCTTTACTCGGTCAAACTCTTTCCCTCTCCGGGAAAGAGAAGATCATGGACAGAGTCCTGGTTTCGCATCAATGGATGGGAGAAAATTTCGAGACATTTCTCGATAAAATGGATCCAGACAGTGACTTTGCGCAACTGTTACAATCGGTAACAGCCATAGTGATCAGCTATGATATTCGCCCATCATTTTATTGGGTCGTCACTGGTGCGATATACTTAGATCCCACTGATCTTTGGTTACTCGCCGAAGAGCGAGATGTGATCAACGAAGCGGCGGATTATCGTAGCGCATTTGGCAATCAGTTAGGCTTCATCATGCCTTGGCGTTATGTAAAAGATAATGCCTATGTGTCATATTCGAGTCCCAGAGAGCTTAGAACCGATCGCACCATGACCCAGATGAGTCCAGATTTGTCCTCGCTATTATTTCATGAACTCGCCCATGCCAATGACTTCTTCCCAAGTTCGATTTACCACACCATCCCTGTCGACGACCAAACCTTGTTAGATCACTCTAATCGCCGCACCTCCGCCGGCGAGTTAATATCCGATCGAGTCTCGATCCTGTATCCCCTTCTAAGTGACGAGATGTATAGTCTCGCCGACGTCAGCTTCAGAGGAGAAACTGCCACAGCTGCGCAGCAAGCTTATCTGCCGAGTGACATCACCGGCTTCTTCTCCGATGACAGTGCAACAGACTATTACGCCTTTTCAACCCGTCGTGAAGATACCGCCATGTTGTTCGAAGAAGCCATGATGAGCTACAGATTTGGAATAATGCGTGATGTTAGCATCACAGATAACCCGGACAATGCCACAGCTGCCAGTATCACAGTTGACTGGGGACAGCGTGGACGCATAGGTGAGAAGAGCCCAGGCTCTAGGATCCCTCAAAGGGCGGCCTTCGTTATCAATCAAATCTTACCGGCTTTAGATGGCGCTGAGCTTATCGGTAATTTACCCTCTCCAATCCAGATGACTCAAGGCCAGTCTTGGTTAGATAAT
Organism: Shewanella benthica KT99; assembly: GCF_000172075.1. Lineage (GTDB taxonomy): Bacteria > Pseudomonadota > Gammaproteobacteria > Enterobacterales > Shewanellaceae > Shewanella > Shewanella benthica_A. The sequence goes on along the minus strand of NZ_ABIC01000062.1, from coordinate 6,231 downwards.
CTGACGATTTCACCTCAGTTATCCCAGACACCGCAGAAAATAAATGCTGCGCCGTCAGCTGGTACGAAACCATTTATTCCCGAGCTGAGAATAAGTGGCGACAGGCATAAGATGAATTAAGTCTATCAATACAGTTCTGTCCCCGAACTAAGAATTAAGCTGCGACAGGCATAAGATGAACTAACGCCAATAACAGGCATAAAAAAACCGGTAATAACCTGAGTCATTACCGGTTTTTTTATGTTCTGCAATTACAACTTAAGCATCTCCTTAACGAAAGGGATGGTTAACTTGCGCTGGTGAACGAGTGAGTCTTTATCCAACTTATCAAGTACATCAAACAGGGTTCTCAAGTCTCTGGCTAAACGATTTAGCAAGAAACGCCCTACATCATCCTCGAGTTGCAGACCACGCATGGCAGCACGTCGCTGCAGCGCCACCAACTTCTCTTCATCGGCCATGGGCTGTAACTGATAATTGAGTCCCCACTGCATACGAGAGACGAGGTCGGCCAGCACAAAGCCAGAATCTGAGGGTGAAACACTGGCACTGACGATCAAGGAGCACTGGTTATTTTCAGAGACTCGGTTATAGAGGTCGAAAATGGCTTCTTCCCACAAGGGGTGACCGGCAATGGCATCGACGTCATCGATACAGATCAGATCTAGCTGCTCTAAACCCTCCAATAACGCAGGAGAAATGCTGGCATGTATGCCTAATGGTATATAAAAACTACTTCTTTGAAGATCGTTCGCATGGGCACAGGCAGCGTGCATCAGATGAGTTCGACCGGATTTAACTGGCCCCCAAAGAAAAACAGCCTGATGGGCAGCTCCTTCGGCACAGGCTTGTAAGCTTTGAATCAGCTCATCGTTGCCCGCCGCGGGATAGTAGCTATTAAAGGTCTCATCATCGGGTAGATGTACAGGCAAAGACAGTTGTAATGGTGAGTTAGATTTCACTCAGATAATTCTCAATTACACGGGTATTACTTAGGCGCTCATTTTAACACGAGTACCTAAGGATTCATATTCAAGACTAGCCTCGCCAGCGATACTCGGGGCCTTGCACCTCGTGAGAAGGCAGTGGATCGAATCCATCATGGTTCAGTATCACAGGCATAGATTCATCCAAGACCCCGACTCTAGGTTCAAGTTTCATCAATCTGCGTAGATCATCTTCGGTGCCAAACAGATCGAGTGTAAACTTAGCCGAAGTGCCTTGCAATTGAGTCAGTTGAACTGACTTTACGGCACTGAGTTGCTTAAAATATTTCTCAATTTCGACCAGTTGCTTCAAATCGGTAATATCAACAAAAGTCACATGACTATTGCGTGTGCTGCCAGAATCCGCAATCGCATAGCGTCCGACATAATATTCGCTCACACCAGCGATAATTTCCTTCACCGCGGTATCGATATCATTAACCAGCTTACTTTTACTCGTTAGAGGTTTGTGCCATATTTCGCCGCTAGACTTGGGGTATAAAGCAAAATTATATTTTACGGCCTTTCCACGAGTATCTATAGATGCCATGACAAAATAATCGGCCTGATAACGCTGAGATGCCCTAGCCACCTGTTCGACAAACATGCCCCGAATATCATTGGGGGTTACATTCATGTTGTCATCGAGATCCATGATAGGAAATAGTAAAGGTACCCCGTTCGATGCTGAAGCAGATTGGAACAGCTCCCTGCTATCGAGTACAGATTCATCATTGACGATCTGTCTTGCTTCTGCATCCTCCTCTACTAGCCATATTAAGGTCAAAGGTCTCTGTTTGCCCCAGACCGGTAAATGAGCATCTCTTAAGAGCTGGATGATACGTTGATGATCGAAACTGATCTGTAAAAATAGCTCGCCGTCGATCTCCTTGTATCCGAACTGACTGAGTAATGAGGAGGGGTTTTTCACCTTGGCCTGAACACTTGGATGAGAGATGGATGCTTTGGTGCCTGAATTTTTCAGCACCACTTCTCTCAGCCCAATTGAAAGGGCTTTTTTTCGCTGGGCAACGGAGCGGGACTCAACCGGAACCAAGGTTTCATCGAGTTGATAAACTTCGGCGGCACTCACTAGATTGGTGTGTAACAATAAATAGCAAGCACAAAAAATAGAAGAATTTAATAGGGTTTTCAGCATCTTCACTGTTCTAACGGGAGACTAGATAATAAAATTGTATCACATCTTTGTCCACTCCAGATAATTCACTTGGCTATTGGCTCATTCAGTCTGACAGGCATTAGCTTGTGCGGCATTGTAGCAATCACCATGAACCTGTTATTACCTATGCCTAAAGACACAGATTCAGAGCTGGCTTAAGCTTTACTTCCATAAAAAAGCCTTTCAAATGAAAAGCTTTTTTGACTGACTTATCTTAAATTAAGCATTCTTTTCATCTTCAGAAGCATGTTTTGCCTCTGTTTCACTGATAAGCGTCTGCAGTTCACCTTTCTGGTACATTTCTGTCAAGATATCACAACCACCGATCAACTCACCTTCAATCCAGAGCTGAGGAAAAGTCGGCCAGTTGGCGTATTTAGGTAGCTCAGAGCGGATATCCGGATTCTGCAAAATATCAACAAATGCAAATTTTGCATTACAGTTGATCATGATCTCAGCAACCTGTGATGAGAAGCCACAACTAGGCAATTTGGGAGAACCTTTCATATAGACTATGATTGGGTTTTCGGCGAGTTGTGCCTTGATTTTCTCTACGGTTTCGTTTGTTTCCATTTCAATTCCTAAACTGCGCGCACAATTACTAATAATTTCTCCTATTGTACTTCAGGTTTGCCCATAACAAAAACCTACTTTTTCAAAGGTTATTAAATACAAACATATTTATTGATTTAATCGAGAAATTGAAGATACTGATAAGGAATTTTCAAGTAGAATTAGATTCTAGAAAGAATAATAAACCCAACTTAGAGTGGAGCAACTCATGGCTTTTGAACTACCTGCATTACCGTATGCAAAAGACGCACTAGAACCTCATATCTCAAAAGAGACGATTGAATTTCATTATGGCAAGCATCACAACACCTATGTTGTTAAGCTAAATGGCCTAGTTGACGGCACTGAACTTGCTGAAAAAAGCCTTGAAGAGATCATCAAGACGTCGACTGGCGGAATCTTCAACAACGCGGCTCAGATCTGGAACCACACCTTCTATTGGAACTGTTTATCACCCAACGGTGGCGGCGCAGCAACTGGTGCAATAGCTAAGGCGATTGATGACGCCTTTGGTTCTTTCGAAGCATTCAAAGCTAAATTCACCGATTCAGCGGTCAATAACTTCGGTAGTGCCTGGACTTGGCTAGTTAAAAATGCTGACGGTAGCGTCGCTATTGTTAATACTAGCAATGCAGCCACACCTTTGACCGATAGCAGCGTAACACCCATCATGACTGTCGATGTATGGGAACATGCCTACTACATAGATTATCGTAACGTGCGACCTGATTACTTGGCCCATTACTGGGAATTGGTTAACTGGGATTTCGTTAACCAAAATTTCGCGTAACTCGCCGAAAGAATAATATCTGGGTAAAATCTAGCCCACTAAAAAGAGGGAGCCATTTCGGCTCCTTTTTTAATTTCTCAGATAAACCCCATTGAAAGCCCCCTATTACAAGAGGAATAGTTGCATTTGCAACTGTTTCTCTTTGTTTTATTTGACTTTTTTATGACACTGTTCATTTTTAAGGTCTAATATTAAAAGTAGGAGACATGTTTTCCGTTATCGCTTACACACTTTTTAGGCGTTTCAGGGGGTGGAATATGAGCATTTTTGAGCATTACCAACAGCGCTATGAACAGAAACTCGACGAAGAGTATTCACTGCAAGAGTTTTTAGAGATCAGCAAAAAAGATCGAAGTGCATATGCATCGGCTGCCGAACGCTTGTTACTCGCTATCGGTGACGCTGAAATTATAGATACTTCTAAGGATCCGATCCTCAGTCGAATTTTCTCAAATCGACTGATTTCCCGGTACCCGGCATTCAAAGATTTCTACGGTATGGAGGAGGCCATAGAACAGATCGTAGCTTACCTTAAACATTCCGCACAAGGTTTAGAGGAATCGAAACAGATATTGTATCTCCTTGGCCCCGTCGGTGGTGGTAAGTCTTCTCTGGCTGAGAAACTGAAAGACTTAATGCAGAAGATCCCTATCTATATGCTGACCGCCAATGGCGTCAGAAGTCCTGTTAACGACCACCCATTCTGTTTATTTAACCCGGATGAAGACAGTGAGTTGTTGGCAAAAGAATACAATATTCCCATCCGATATCTTAAATGCATCATGTCTCCTTGGGCTGTAAAACGTCTGCATGAATACGGTGGTGATATTTCAAAGTTTAAGGTGGTAAAGATTTTCCCCTCCATTCTGGATCAGATTGCCATCGCCAAGACAGAACCTGGTGACGAGAACAATCAAGATATCTCCTCTCTGGTCGGTAAGGTAGATATTCGCCAGCTTGAGCATTTTGCGCAGAATGACGCCGATGCCTACTCCTACTCTGGCTCCCTGTGCCGGGCAAACCAAGGCATCATGGAGTTTGTCGAGATGTTTAAAGCACCAATCAAGGTGCTTCATCCCCTACTGACGGCAACTCAGGAAGGCAACTATAATGGCACTGAGGGCCTATCTGCCCTGCCATACAGCGGCATCATTCTAGCTCACTCTAACGAGTCTGAGTGGACGACTTTTCGCAATAATAAAACCAATGAAGCTTTTCTGGATAGGGTCTATATCGTGAAAGTGCCCTATTGCTTGAGGATATCTGAGGAGATGCAGATCTACAGGAAATTACTGTCTAACTCTGAGCTAACTAATGCACCCTGTGCGCCAGGTTCATTGGAAACCTTAGCTCAATTTAGTGTGCTATCGCGTATCAAGTCACCTGAAAACTCATCCATTTACTCCAAGATGCGTGTCTATGACGGCGAAAGCCTGAAAGACACAGATCCTAAGGCAAAATCCTATCAGGAATATCGCGATTATGCCGGCGTAGATGAAGGTATGCAGGGCCTATCCACACGTTTTGCCTTTAAAATATTATCTAAGGTATTTAACTTCGATCAAAGTGAAATAGCGGCCAATCCTGTACATCTCTTCTACGTACTCGAACGTCAGATCGAACAAGAGCAGTTTCCCACCGAAACCGCCGAACGTTATCTGGAATTTCTTAAGGGCTATCTGATCCCTAAATATGTGGAGTTTATCGGTAAAGAGATACAAACAGCTTATTTGGAGTCTTACTCTGAATATGGACAGAACATTTTTGACCGTTATGTCACCTATGCCGATTTTTGGATCCAAGATCAGGAATATCGGGATCCTGATACCGGTCAGCTTTTCGAGCGTTCAGCACTCAACGCTGAGCTGGAAAAGATCGAAAAGCCTGCTGGGATAAGCAACCCCAAAGATTTCAGGAATGAAATAGTCAACTTTGTACTCAGGGCTAGGGCTAATAACGAGGGCTCAAATCCTCTGTGGACTAGCTATGAGAAACTCAGAACCGTCATAGAGAAAAAGATGTTCTCTAATACTGAAGACCTGCTGCCGGTGATCTCTTTCAATGCCAAAACATCCACGGATGATCAGCGTAAACACGATGATTTTGTCAATCGAATGATGAAGAAAGGCTACACTAAGAAGCAAGTCAGGCTGCTATCTGAATGGTACCTGAGAGTACGTAAGTCTTCTTAATATAGAGCATGCTGGGAGCACGACACGCTGCCAGTTATGCTCAGGAGGTACGCATGGCGAATTTCATAGACAGAAGACTCAATGCTAGAGGAAGGAGTACGGTTAACCGTCAACGATTTATCAATCGCTACAAGCAACAGATTAAAAAAGCCGTCAGTGATGCGGTGACGCGTCGTAGCGTGACCGATGTCGATAAGGGCGAGAGAATTAGCATCCCTACCAAGGACATCAGTGAGCCTTCATTTCATCAGGGCCAAGGCGGAATAAGAGAACGAGTCCATCCCGGCAATGATCAGTTTATCAAAGGAGACAAGATTGAACGTCCGCCGGGCGGTGGAAGCCAAGGCTCGGGTCAGGGAGATGCTTCTAATTCAGGAGAAGGCGACGACGATTTCGTGTTTCAAATTTCGAAAGACGAATATTTAGAGCTTCTTTTTGAAGATCTAGAGTTACCTAACCTGCAGAATAATCGACTCAACAAATTAGTCGAATATCAGGTATATCGTGCTG
>NZ_ABIC01000063.1 GCF_000172075.1 Shewanella benthica KT99 | reverse complement strand
TAATTGTAATAAGCTGTAACATCACCCATGAGTCATTTATTCGCGCACCTAGCTCGCATGAAATTAATTCAACGCTGGCCATTGATGTACAATGTTAGAAGTGAAAATGTACAGGAACACTCTCTTCAGGTGGCCATGGTCGCACACAGCCTTGCCATCATAGCTAATCACAAATTTGGTCAATCCCTATCCCCTGACAGAGCGGCGACCGTTGCCATTTTTCATGATGCCAGTGAAATCATTACCGGCGATCTTCCCACCCCGGTAAAGTACTTCAATAAAGAGATAGAAGCTGAATACAAAAAAATTGAAGCCATTGCCGAAAATAGGTTATTGGAGATGGTACCGGAAGAATTTAAACAAGAATATGCCAGCTTACTCACTAGTGAGCATGCCGATATTGAATATAAGGTGTTAGTAAAATCAGCCGATACTATTTGTGCTTACCTTAAATGTTTAGAAGAAGATAGGGCTGGTTACTCACTATTAACAATTCTTAACGATTTAGTCGTTGAGCCTAAGTACAGCCAGGAAGGCTTCCTGTGGCACTTCCACATTGCCCACCTGCTTCATGCGCTTCTTACCCTCTTTCTGCTTCTGCAGTAGCTTCTTCTTACGCGAGATATCGCCGCCATAACACTTGGCGGTCACATCTTTACGCATGGCCTTAATCGAAGAGCGTGCAATGACTTGCGTCCCCACAGCGGCCTGAATGGCAATGTCGAACATCTGCCTGGGAATAAGCTCTTTCATCTTATTCACCAGTGCCAGACCTTTTTGACGAATGAGTCCCTTATGGATGATCATTGCCAAGGCATCGACTCTCTCACCATTGATGAGGATGTCGAGACGCACCATGTCGGCGGGTTCGAAGCGAGAGAAGTTATACTCCAGAGACGCATAGCCGCGACTGGTGGATTTAAGACGATCGAAGAAGTCCATCACCACTTCAGCCATCGGCATGTCATAGGTGATCGCAACCTGATTGCCGTGATAGACCATATTAGTCTGCATGCCACGCTTCTCGACACACAAGGTGATGACGTTACCCAGGTACTCTTTTGGTACCAGAATATTGGTTTCAACGATGGGCTCTCGCATCTCGGCAATATTATTGATTGCCGGTAGATCGGATGGATTATCAACATAGATGGTCTCACCATCTGTCTTGATGATTTCATACACTACGGTTGGCGCCGTGGTGATCAGTTCCAGATTATACTCACGCTCCAGACGCTCCTGAATGATCTCCATGTGTAGCAGGCCTAAGAAGCCAATACGGAAACCGAAACCCAATGCCGATGAGGTCTCAGGCTCGAAGAACAAGGATGCATCGTTGAGGCTAAGCTTGTTTAGCGCATCACGGAAACTCTCGTAATCGTCGGTAGAGATAGGGAATACACCGGCATATACCTGAGGTTTAACCTTCTTGAAACCACTTAAGGGCTCGGTTGCACCATTTTTAGCATGGGTTAAGGTATCACCTACGGGCGCGCCGTGGATCTCCTTAATGCCAGCGATAACGTAGCCCACTTCACCGGTTCTAATTGCTGTGGTATCGGTCTGCTTAGGAGTAAAGATACCCACCCTATCGGCAGTGTAATTCACGCCGGTAGACATGACCTTAAATTTGTCACCCTTCTTGAGCACACCATGCTTGACTCGAACCAAGGAGACAACACCCAGATAGCTATCGAACCAGGAATCTATGATCAAGGCCTGCAATGGCCCCTCTTCATTTCCTTCAGGAGGAGGAACTTGCGCTACGATGACTTCGAGTACGTCCTCGATACCTACACCCGTCTTAGCCGAACAGCGCACCGCATCGGCCGCTTCGATGCCGACTATGTCTTCGATCTCTTCGGCAACACGATCAGGATCGGCCTGAGGCAGATCGATCTTGTTCAGCACAGGTACGACCTCTATATCCATCTCGAGCGCCGTATAACAATTTGCCAGAGTCTGAGCCTCTACACCTTGTCCGGCATCGACGACCAGCAAGGCACCTTCACAGGCCGCCAGAGAGCGGGAGACTTCATAGGCAAAATCCACGTGACCCGGCGTATCGATGAAATTTAACAGATAGGTTTCACCGTCTTTGGCGGTATAGTTTAGCGTAACGCTCTGAGCCTTGATGGTAATACCACGCTCACGCTCAATATCCATCGAGTCCAATACTTGGGACGCCATCTCACGATCCGTAAGACCACCGCAAAACTGTATTAAACGGTCTGCGAGTGTTGATTTGCCATGATCAATATGGGCAATAATTGAAAAATTTCTAATGTGCTTCATGATGCGAAATGACTGACTCAAAGTTGGAATTATCTAAAAGTGCGGAATTGTACCTGATTGGCTCCCCAATACCAATCTAAACCGCTCTTCATCGCCATCAAGACAGTGAAAAACAGGGGAAGTAAATCGAATACCCGTGAATATAATATTAGAGAGTATGGCCCAAATGGGCAAGGATGACAGGTTGACTGGTATGCTCCATCTTCTTTGCCGCTTTTCTGGCATATAGCCAAGCTAAGAAAGCCCCGGTAAGTGCAGCGGGAATCACTTGCAGATCACTGACTTCGACCTGAAATTGGGACAAGACAAGCGTCGCTAAGCCGGCCCCTACAAAGAGCCCAAGCAAGGGTAGCAAGTAGATGAGGGCCGCCGCCTTAAGAATCACACTTTCGGGCAAACCGAGTCTGAGAAGTTGCCCCGGCTCATATTGATTGTCAGACGGGATAGAGAATACTTGCACCTTAGGGGAGAAGGCAGACGCCACGGCTGAGGTGCCACAAGACTCACTGTTATCACAATGACTACAGGCATTTTTAACTTGAACCTCAACGGTTACCCAGCCCTTATCATCACACTTTATGACTTTTGCCATCTCTTCCATCATAAAAGAATACCCTTAGCAAAATAAAACAAGTATATACCCAAACTACTTCAAAATGCAGGATTCAGCATGTCGAGAAGTAACAGAGTTCAAGGCATGAAAGAGTAGGACTAGTTATTCTAATTCAATATTTCATAACGCAGAAAAATGTTGCTTCTCGCCTTGCCCTGCGGGAGCTCCCGTAGAATAACTGCACTGCGTTAGTGCTATCGACAAGGGAGTAACCATTCTCTCAATCACTGCCTTGTTCAGCTATCCTACGGGGGCTCTGAAACGAGCACCTTGAGGTAGCTTGGGTATCCACCGCTCGAGCATCATTATTGGATACCGATGCTCTTAGCGATGCGAGTTAAAGTTTCTGTCGGGACCTTACCAACGGCTACGACTTCGAAATTACCGACGACTTCCGTCGCCAAAGATAGGCCATTTCGAGTCACTAACTCTTCGGGCATCTTAGTATCCCCCACGCGAGCGACATAAACAGAGATGTTAGCCATGCCATCACTGAGCGCGATATATTCTACCGCCTCATGACTACCCATGAGTCTATGACTATCTTTAACCAATATTTCAAAACCTTCAGGTAACCAGTTAAATGTCCAGTTATCACCGACATCACGTTTAGACTGGGAAGCAACTGCAGGCCAGTCTTGTTTATAAGCTTCGATTAAAATAGCCGGAGGCGCATCTAATACCAGTAATTCGACCACTAAAATTTGCTCGAGTAACTGCTTATCTTGAGTCAACATATCATAGCGTAGAGGGAGGTAAGACTCCATATCCAACCAAACTTGATAACCGTAGCGAAAATTATCTTTAGGAATGATGCGCACCAACTGGCTAGGGCGGCCCGCTAAACGACTACGCCCCCCCAAGACGAATTGATAACCCGATTCCAGTTTAGAGATATCTGCGGCAAATGCCGGTGGCAGTATTCCCTGAATGCGATTGGCTCGTACACTATAAGCAGGTTGGTCATGCTCGATAAAAGTCACTGTAGTACCGACTCTTACCGCGTTTTTTGGCGGACCGTTGAGGTGTTCTAAAAAGGCGACTTCTTGATCTTCAATCTTGCCATGAATATAGACTAATGGACGAATGTGATCCGCCTGTAGCTGGATCAGAGACATCTTAAATTCTTGCTCCCGTAAGGCTTGGCTCATATTGTCCAACCAAGCCTTAGCGGATAGATCTTCCTGTGCAATCACAGGGGAATTAAAAACTAACAGGGCCAACAGGATAAGACGCAAACTAACTCCTTAACGTATATAGCTTAGAACACTAGTGATCCGCAAGATTCGAATCGAGTTTGCTATTGTCATCTATTTTAGCCCCATTATTCAATCTTTGTTGCAACATATGATCTTGAATATAGGCATTGATACGTTGACGTTGCTCCATCACCTGCACGTTAGATAAGCTTTGACTCGCTTGTACCGGTCCGGTCTGTAAGCTTACAGGAGTCACACTGCCAACCAGTGGACGGGTATTCAACACAGGTAACGGCGATACATCGATAGCGCTTTGCTGACTGTAATTTTGTACTCCGACGACGGCGAATAAGGCCACACTAGCAGCGATGGCATATTGACCGAACTGCTTAAACATAGGGATCACATTCGCGAATCCGCCTATGGCAAGTTCTGGTTTTTTGCTATCGACGCGCCGCGCCGGCGCTATGATCCTTGGCTCTTTATCGATAGCATCTGCAATACTGGCACTGAGATCTAAGTTAATTGACTTAGGCAGTTCACCACGCATAGCGTCGCCTATCATATGATAATCACGCCACTGCCGATGCGAACCCTCATCGGCTGCCAATTCAGCCAATGCATGCTCGTCGGTTTCACCATCGACGGCAGCGGATACCCATTCCTGACCTAATTTATCCATTTATCACCTGTATTAGTACTCATATGAATACCTGTATTAGTAAAAGGCTACTATTCTTCCAGCAAAGGCTGAAGTTTCTTATCGATCGCTTCCCGGGCTCTGAAGATACGAGATCTTACCGTGCCTACGGGACAATCCATAACACTCGCTATCTCCTCGTAGCTCATACCATCGAGCTCTCGTAATGAGATAGCCATTTTTAATTCTTCTGGTAATGAATCTAACGCATCGAAAACCACTTTTTGAATATCATCGGCCATTAATAGACGTTCGGGAGAAGCAAACTCCTTTAACACATCACTGCCATCGTAATATTCGGCTTCCTCTACATCGACATCATTTGCAGGAGCGCGTCGCCCCTGAGCAACCAGATGATTCTTTGCGGTGTTTACCGCAATTCGGTACAACCAGGTATAAAAAGCACTCTCACCTCGAAAGTTTGGTAATGCGCGATAAGCTTTAATAAACGTTTCCTGAGCTACATCGGCGACATCGGCCTGATTTCGCACATAACGTGCAATCAGGTTCATTACCTTGTTCTGATACTTGAGTACCAAGAGATTAAATGCATTTTTATCACCCTGCTGAACACGCTCAACTAGTTGTTGATCACTTATTTGTCCACTCATTCGAGCCGACTACTCCTAAATCTAAAATGCTGATTTCTCAGTCGCTCGAATCATATGCACATATGTAGACTAACGAACTTCGAAAAAGTTCTAAAAAAATAACATCGAAAAGAATTTATTTTCTGTTAACTAACAATCTATCCAAAAAAGCCCACTTGGTTTACCATAGCTAAACCTCACAGAACTTACCATGATACCTGATGAAACAAGTAGTTGAACACCAATCTGACGTTTTGGTTATCGGCAGCGGCGCTGCGGGTTTAACATTAGCACTGCATCTTGCTGAAAAATCGAAAGTTATCTTACTCTCAAAAGGCCCACTGAGTGAAGGTTCGACCTACTATGCCCAGGGTGGCATAGCATCAGTCTTCGATAAAGATGACAGCATAGAGTCCCATGTGGCCGATACTTTGATCGCCGGTGCCGGACTTTGCGATGAAGCCGTGGTTAAATTTACCGCCGAAAACGCCAAGGGCGCAATGGAGTGGTTAATCCAGTGCGGTGTGGCATTCGATAAAGAAGAGACCAGTGACGGTGATACGGCTAATGCCCCCTATCACTTAACCCGTGAAGGCGGACACAGCCACAGACGCATACTGCATGCGGCCGATGCCACGGGTAAAGAGGTTCAGGTCACACTTCAGGACCGAGCCAAGGCCCATCCCAATATCCAGTTATTAGAACGTTACAACGCCATCGACCTGATCACTTCCCGCAAATTAAATTTATCGGGAAACCGAGTCTTAGGGGCTTATGTTTGGAATAGAGATGTTGAGCACGTTGAGACCATTAAGGCTAAATTCGTCGCCCTGGCTACAGGTGGTAGCTCTAAAGTTTATCAATATACCTCAAATCCTGACATAGCCTCGGGTGACGGTATTGCCATGGCTTGGCGCTCAGGTTGCAGAGTTGCCAACATGGAGTTCAACCAATTTCACCCTACTTGTCTCTATCATGCCGATGCCAGAAACTTTCTCCTCACCGAGGCATTACGTGGTGAGGGCGCCTATCTTAGACGCCCTGATGGCACTCGTTTTATGCCAGAATTTGACGAACGTGCCGAGTTAGCCCCGAGGGACATAGTCGCACGAGCCATAGATTTTGAGATGAAGAGGCTAGGAGCTGATTGTGTGTATTTAGATATTACCCATAAGCCGGCAGATTTTGTCATTAAGCACTTTCCAACGATCCATAAGCGTTGCTTAGAATTTGGTATCGATATCACCACAGACCCTATCCCGGTCGTACCAGCTGCACACTATACCTGTGGCGGCGTGATGACAGACCTTCGCGGACAAACCGACCTTAACGGCTTATATGCCATCGGCGAAGTCGCATACACAGGCCTGCACGGTGCTAACCGCCTCGCCAGTAACTCCTTGCTCGAATGCTTAGTCTTCGCCAGAGCCGCCGCTGAAGATATCGAAGGGCAACTGCATAAGTTCCCTATGCCGGGCATATTGCCTGCATGGGATGAAAGTAAGGTATCGAATTCGGATGAGGAAGTTGTCATCGCCCACAACTGGCATGAACTGCGTCTATTCATGTGGGATTACGTCGGCATCGTTCGTTCAGACAAACGTCTGGAGAGAGCCCGCCGTCGCTGCGACATGCTGCAGCAAGAGATCCAGGAATATTACAGCAACTTCAGAGTGAGCAATAATCTACTGGAACTGAGAAACTTAGTGCAGGTCGCTGAGCTTATCATACGCTGCGCCATGGAGAGAAAAGAGAGCATCGGCCTTCATTACAACATAGATCATCCAGAGTCTTGCGCTAATCCCACTCCAACCATACTTCGGCCTGATAACTAATTAGTTAGTTAGTTAGTTAGCAGTAGACGGCACAGGTGCCGATAACTTGTGTCGTCTAACATATCCGCCCAAACGATCACTAAACGCCTGTGCCCAACATGCATATCTTGAGTGTGGACATAGAAAAAAACCACTAATGGTGTGACGATAGGACTCATGACTAAGGTGAATTTTTCCGTCACAATTTCATCTACAGCAGCAAGCTCACTCCGGCCGGAAAAAGCAATCTGGCCTTCGCCGTCACGGCTCAAGCTGAATCGACAGTGCCAATATGTTAATTGCCAAAACTGATAAGAGAAAAACACTAGAGTTAAGCCGGCAGCGCAGTATTTAATACTCAGGTAGATAAGATTATCTAAAGAAGGCCAGGCGAGAAATGAGCATAAGCAAACACTCGCCAGCACGACCAACGCGAGACGCTGGTCGAAGGATGAAGTCAGTCTGAAACTATGGTGCGGGTCTGCCACGGACAAGTACGACCATTTCGGCCAACTCAGGATCGGGACACTGTTCATGACCCATAAACCAGGCAAATAACTCAGGATCTTCGCCTTCGAGAAGTCTGACAAAAACCTCTTTGTTTTTAACCGATAACTGCTCGTAATAGCGTTCGACAAAAGGTTGGAAAATAACGTCCAATTCAAGCATACCTCGTCGGCATGCCCACCTCACTCTCGATATTTTCATTGGTTCAGACACGCATCTTGCTCCTAGATCTCGTTATGGGGCTAGTGTAACCTGAGTTGTGGCTCGAGTCGATGAAATCACCCGCTGCCACGTGGATATAATACCATTCCATATAAGTATCTGGTCAGTTCAGAGACTCTCAGTTTTTTCAATTTAAGGCGCATTGATGAGGAAATGGTTATTCCCTTTTAAGTCAATGTAACGCAGAAGTGGAAACACTGAGAGCCTCACGCAGTGCGGCTGATGTTTAAAGCAAAGGGCAAAGCCCTTTATGCTATTGAATGTTCTCGATATACGACTGCATGGTCTATTTTGTTCCATACAAAATAAGACATTTCCTCCTTCCCTGGAGGTCAGATGCAGGAGGTACGAGCCCATGGACGGGTGAAGGTAGAATAATGCCGGAGCAATTATCGAGAGCAACGCAGGAGCTTGTTGCCGAGAATAACTATTAGCTTCAAACATTTGCCTTGCCTACAGTGCTTTGAACTCCCGCTGAATGATCAGATACTTACTCGGAATGGTATAAACAGCTAAACAGGTGCATCTACCCCATTTTGATATCCCATGAAACTGAAAAAAACGGTTAGTTAAAGTTCAATCTCCGGCTATAACAAGTGCTGCACCTGGGCATCCCGGCCTGCAAACAGATCGGTAAAATCCGTTTCTAGCAGGCGTTTTACCGCCGGATGTCGGATCATACGCTCGGCAAACATCACATGATATACCTCTTTTATGTCGGTGGTTTCACCTAACAGATGCATATCATGGGACAAGATTTCTTGTTTGTAGATAGAAGGAGCCACGAAGATCCCCTGCTTGAAATATCCGAAGGCCTTCATCATGGCCGCGTCATCGAACTCGCCAAGAATAGTGACATTGAGTCCATTTTCATCGAACCAGTGGTGCAGCTGCTGGCCGAGGGAAGTTCGCTTCCCAGGAATGAGTAACTTACCTTGCTCTAAACACTCGGGAAACGGCTTGTCATACTTCTCGGCGGAGAAAAAGGCTATGCCACACTCACCTAACTTCTTAGATAAGATCTCAGGATATTTAAGCGACTCTCCTGCACAATCAGATAAGATCATATCCAGCTTATGCTCTCTTAAGCGTGTCATCAGGCTTTCGTGTGTCGCCTCGAAGCAGGCCAGATGCATGGAGCCATCGCTGGGTACCACAGAGAGTAACACTCTACTCGCCAAGGCTTTAGACAAGGCATCAGCAATGCCGACCTCGAACAGAATTTTCTCATCTTTTTGATAGTTGAGCAGATCCAGCATCTCATAGCTAAGACTAAACATCTTATCGGCATAGCGAAATACCAGTTCTCCAAGCTCAGTAGGCTCGAGGGAGCGACCCACTCGTTTAAATAGACTTCCCTTAAAACGTGTTTCCAGAACCCTTATCTGCCCCGTCACCGTTTGCGGAGTGAGACACAAAGCCTCGGCAGCTTTAGCGACCGAGCCCTTTTTATGTACCATCCAAAAATAATAGAGGTGGTTGTAGTTCAGATGTGACATACATTTTCTAACCCGAAGTCGAACCCGTTAATAGTGATTACTCCAAATATGCTCACTTGAGTCTCTGACAATCCATCAGACTATACATCACGGTATTGAGTGACTCGACATTCTGAATTATTCCTGCGGAAAAGGCTTCTGCTAGCCCATTGACTAACACATGTCTATCGGGAATACGGCTCTCACAATAGGTACGGTTAGCCTCTTGAAAACGTTTACCACTTCGATACTTGAGTGCCCTAGACTCGTAACTGTCTGCTTCAATACGCGCCCCGGTAGCATTGGGCTTATACATCATGGCACCGTCGACGACGCCTTCAAGATAGTACTGACACACGACACTCTCAACATCTTGATTACAGGCCTGCAATTGCTCGGCCTGAGCTGTCCCTGCGAAACCAAGACTGAGTACAGATGCTAGAAAGATGACTCTCATTATGTATTTTCCATAACTAATTATCTTGTTATTTGACGTTATTCGCTGGTGTTTTGGGTAACACTTTATCTAACCAGAAATAACCTATGACAGCAGACAGCAGCGATCCGACTAAGATGCCCAGCCTGGCAAAATCACCATAGGCGACCCCCTCTCCCACAAATGCCAGAGATGAGATAAACATAGACATGGTAAAACCGATACCGCACATCACAGCTACTGGGATAATATGCTTCCATCCCACGCCTTCAGGAAGAACGGCCCATTTAAGCTTAACCGCGAGATAGCTGAAGAAAAGCACACCCAATGGCTTACCTAGCAATAAACCTAAGGCGATCCCCACTGGAACGGGTGAGAATAGGTCACCAAAGCTCATACCACTGAGATCGACGCCCGCATTAGCGAAGGCAAATATAGGCAAGATGATGAAGGTGCTCCAGGGGTGCAGACTCTGCTCCAGACTCTCGGATGGCGAGCTACCATCTTTCGCCCTCAGCGGGATACAGAAAGCAATGATCACACCGGCCAGAGTCGCATGCACACCTGACTTCAACACGGCTATCCACAGGATCAGACCCAGTACTCCGTATGGACCTAAGGCTGTCACCCCTCGCCTGTTTAGACCGACTAAGCCTAATATGGCGACAGCAGCGACCACCAGACTCACCATAGACAAGTCAGTGCTATAGAAGAGTGCAATAATCACCACAACACCCAGATCATCGATAATCGCTAACGCCAGTAGGAAAACTTTCAACGCCACCGGGACTCGGCTGCCTAATAGTGCCATGATCCCCAATGCAAAAGCGATATCTGTCGCGGCAGGTATCGCCCAACCAGCTTGAGTGATAGGGTTGCCATAGTTAAACAGCAGATAAACACCGGCCGGAAAGGCCATACCACCAATAGCGGCGAACGTTGGCAAAGATGCCTGCGCCCTGCTCGAGAGCGCCCCTTCGAGCAGCTCACGTTTGACTTCTAAGCCAATCAACATAAAGAAGATCGCCATCAAGCCATCATTGATCCAATGTATCAGCGTCTTATCAATATCCAGGCTACCGACTCTGATCTGCATCTCGGTTTCTAAAAAGCCTTGATATATACCAGACAGAGGCGAGTTTGCCATCACCATGGCCAGCACAACCGCTACCATGAGCAGGATGCCACCCGCCGATTCTTGGCTTAAAAAATTCTTTATCGCCTTTCGCATAATACGCTCCAATAAAACTTAATGACTTGAGTGTAGCCGAATACATTTATATTGAATATTCGCTTCCATCGGCTATATACATCGGAAATTCCGAGCTTTTAAAGGTACCAGTAAATTAAGCCCTGCGGTCTATTACACTGAGAAAGGGTACTTGATGGCATCATGGTGTTGATAATTTAATACTTCAAAGTCATCCATGGTCACCCAGGTCTCAAGATCTTCGAGGGATTTGATGTCTGGATTAATAGACAAGGAAGCTGGCCCAAAGGGCTCTCGTTGCAACTGAACATCGCGCATCAGCTCCAATTGATCTTCATAAATGTGAGCATTGACAATTTTATGGTAAGCCTGTCCCGGTTTTTTACCGGTAATTTGCGCAATTAATGCCAGAAGAGTGAACACCTGAACCTGATTAAAATTCAATCCCAGAGGCACATCACAAGAACGCTGAAAACTATTGAGATATAATGTGTCCCCTAACAGAGAGAAATTATGGGTGTGCATACACGGGCGTAAACAGCCCATATGAAATTCACCCGGGTTATAGAAACTGAGGATCTCTCCGCGATCATCGACCCCTTTTTTGAGGTTATCGACAATTTTCTTCAGCTGATCTATGGTGCCACCGTCGGGTTTACTCCACGCCCGTCCCTGAACCCCGTATACCCGTCCCATATCATCCTTGCCTTTACGATGGGGATTATTCAACCAGGCCTGGTTCTCATTAGCATTAGCATCCCAAGTCTTAGCACCCAGTTTACGAAAATCGGCGGCATTATCAAAGCCACGAATATATCCCAGCATCTCGGCGATGGCCGCTTTCCAAAAACTTTTACGGGTAGTAATTAAAGGAAACTCATTCTTCTCTACGTTATAGACAAGATCGGCATTGATGACAGTAAGACACCTTTTACCAGTACGTTCATTTTCGATCCAGCAGCCTTCATCGATGATCCGATTACAGAGTTCTAAATATTGTTTCATTGCGATTGACCTTAACCTGACACACTAAAATTTTTATTATCAGTGCTAAATACCCCGATAAAACACTTCGCGATTTACGAACATCGCTAAATAATGGAACTCAAACTATTGCGAGCTTCACTCCGACCAAGATCAACAGGAGCGCAAAAATCCTCCTCAATATCTTAGTCGGCCAGATGCTCGCAGCCTTCACGCCCAAAGGAGCGATCAAGACTGATATCATCACGATAGCTAAGAGGGCAGGCAAATACACATAACCTAAGGTCCACTCCGGCAAACACGACACATTCCAGCCTGAAAACACGTAACTGACACTACCAAAGAGCGCAATAAATACCCCGGATGCGGAAGAGAAACCTATGGCATTTCTCATCTGTAATCCACACCAACTCAGGAAGGGGATAAGTAAAACCCCACCGCCGATCCCCATTAATGCCGCGATAATAGCAATAACCGCCGATACCGCAAATAATATCGGCATCGAAGGCATCTGTTTGTCAACCAGGCTCACTCGATAGGGAAAAATCATCTGAGCAGCCATACAGATCACAAACACGGCAAAACTTGTCTGTAATAGTTTAGCGCTAAGAAAGCTTGAAATAAAGCCTGCGCTTAAGGAGCCAAAAATGAGTCCAGGCAATACAGACTTAAGCAGAGGCCAGGGAATATTACCTTGCTTATGATGAGCCCGAGCCGAAGACATGGAGGTTAAGATAATGGCGGCTAAGGAGGTCGCGATGGCAACATGGGGAAGAACGGCCGCATCGAAACCAACCGATGGCAACAAATACAGGAGTACGGGAACGGCAACTAGACCGCCACCTATGCCTAACAAGCCCGCCATGAAACCGATCAAACCACCGAGAAGCAGACAGCTTAAGAATAGCAGCAATAGACTATCCATTAGTTAACAATGGCGCCAAGCTCTCTGGACTCGAAGTACTCTCTCACCAACTCCCTCACCTCTTGACCACTGCTCAGCGTCAAAGTCATCTCGAGTAACTCGCTCAGATCGGAATGAGACACACGGCGCAGCAGATAGTTAATCCGAGCCAGGCTGCCCTGATTCATACTCAGCTGATCATAACCCATAGCCACCAATAGTATGACTCCGATAGGCTCACCCGCCAGCTCACCGCAAACACTCACAGGAAGATGGTACTGCCAACAATCGAATCTGGCTCGCTTCAAGGCCCTGAGGATCCCCGGGTGATAGCAATCATAGAGAGTGCTCACCCTAGGGTTATTTCTATCTACAGCCAACATATATTGAGTCAGGTCGTTAGAGCCAACAGAGACAAAGTCGACCCGTTTAGCCACTTCAGCCAGTTGATACAACAAGGCAGGTACTTCAATCATGATGCCGATTTTAGGTCTGACAATATCTTTGCCCAGATCACTTTTCAACTCAAAGTACGCCTGTTCCAGATAGGTGATAGCTTGGTCTATTTCATCTAAATTACTCACCATGGGAAAGATAATATGTAACTGGTCACTATCGGCTCCCGCTTGAATCATGGCTCTGAGTTGTACTAAGAAAAGCTCGGGATGATCCAGAGATAATCTTATTCCCCGCCAGCCCAAGAAAGGATTTTCCTCATTGATAGGGAAATAGGGTAGCGGTTTATCTCCGCCAACATCTAAAGTTCTCATCACCACAGGCTTACCCCGTGCAATTTCAAGCACCTGACGATACACCTTCACCTGCTCAGATTCACTGGGGAACCTTTGATGCAACATAAACGGAATTTCGGTTCTATATAAACCGACGCCGTCGGATCCTTCTGCAATTTCAGATTCTAAACTGCTCAGTAAACCCGCGTTTAGATAAAGATGTATTCGTTTGCCGTCTAGGGTTTCAGCCGGAAGATTTAATTCTTGTGCGTATCTTTGCTGTAAGGCCTTTTCAGCCGAGATCAGATTTCTGTATTCGGCAATAAGAGTGGGAGCTGGTGAAACCAGGAGTTGTCCCCGGTTAGCATTGATGATCAATAACTTCTTATCGATACCTGCGGTGAGTACCCCTTCTACGCCTATGATGGCAGGGACGCCCAATGCACGAGCTAAAATCGCGGCATGAGAATTAACCCCGCCCTGCTCTGTCACTATGCCGACCAACTTGTGACGCGGAAACTCGGCTAACATAGTCGCATCGGCTTCCTTAGTGACTAAGATCACCGGCACATCAGGCTCAAAACCCATTCTTTCAGGCTCGATAAGCAGACGTAATACCCGCAGACCCAGATCACGAATATCTCCGGCTCGCTCCTTAAGGTAGAGATCTTTCCTCTGGGTAAACTCTTCTATATAGCGCAAAGAGACCCGACTCACAGCCGAAACAGCGCTCCAGCCCTCGCTTATCTCCTTGATATATTCACCACCTAGACTGGCGTTATCGAGCAGTGACTGCAAAGCCGAAAATATAGAGACAACTTCATGATCTTCTTCTTGCTCGAAGCGTTGAGACAATGAACAAAGCATGTCTTTACAAGCTTCTATAGCAATGTTCAAACGAATCACTTCAGCCTTGATGTCGGTCACTTTTACTTCCGGCTGGGCTAACTCTATCTGACCCCCTATGACCAAAGCATGGGCCATGGCAATGCCGTTTGCCACAGAAGTTCCAGTAAAATACAATAGATCCGGTGCTTCGGCTTTCTTTCGCAGGTTTCTTATCGCCATAGCCAGTTGAGCCGCCAATGTCATTAAGAAAGCTTCTTCTCCCTCACTGAACAGACGGGTATCGGCTTGCTGAACCACCAAAACCCCTAAAATTCTTTTCTGATAGATGATAGGGGCGGCAAGAAATGCCCGAAAGCTTGCCTCCTCGGCTTCTTCAAACAGCTTAAATCTAGGATGCAGCTGTGCATCGGCTAGGTTAATCGGCTCTTCTCGCTCGGCAACCAGGCCCACCAAACCTTCTGAGAGTGACATCTTTACTTTGCCTACGGCGCGGTGCAATAAGCCATCTGTGGCAAAGAGCACCAGTTGCTCACCCTCTAACAGATATATAGAACAACACTGAGTTGTCATTGCGATTTTAGTACGAGAAACGAGCATATCTAACGCTGAGTGGAGATCTTGCGCCGCTGCCACCGCTTGTGTAATATCTCTTAGCATCTTAAGCACTTAGTCACTCCCTATTTCACCACTCAATTATTTTCTAGCCAGATCCTTTATACAAGCGTTAACGCCGCCTGTTTCTTCTTTGATTACTGTGATTATTACCGTAATGAGATTCTCGTGATTGAAATGGCAGTACCGTCGGCGCAAATTCCTTCATCGCTTTTCTATATACATCTCGCTTAAAGGACACGACTTGCCTGACCGGGTACCAGTAACTGACCCAACGCCAATCATCGAACTCGGGACGACCACAAGCATTGAGATTGATTGCACTCTCACTACTTTTCAACTGGAGTAAAAACCACTTTTGTTTCTGCCCAATACAAACAGGTTTACTATCTTGCCGAATCAAACGTTTAGGTAATCTGTAACGCAACCAAGAGCGAGTAGACGTTAAAATCTGAACATGTTCAGGTTTTAACCCCACTTCTTCATATAGCTCTCTATACATCGCTTCTTCAGGAGTTTCACCTTCATCAACTCCCCCTTGAGGAAACTGCCAGGAA
>NZ_ABIC01000064.1 GCF_000172075.1 Shewanella benthica KT99 | reverse complement strand
CCTGCGTTGATATTTAAACTAAACATTTTCGACAATGATTGCAACCACTAATTTCCCATCATGGCGACAAGATAGCAGCAGTGTCATGCCCGTATATAGATGCAAATATATTTGACTAAATTAATTTATCGATATGAAATCCATAAAGATCAAATAAAGTTGAGGGTGTTAGGTTTGTGAAATGTTAACGATCTGGATGGATTCAGTGGTAATTCCTTTGTTTTAGCGGTTTTGTGTATATTTCCATTTACTCCAGTGAAATTAATTGCAAGAATACTTGTGCAAATATAGTTGAGTATTTATGCTCGGTTTAGGTTAAATAACTAGGATTAAACATGAAGAAGATCATCACATCAGACAGCGCGCCCGCAGCCATCGGCCCATATTCACACGGCAACGCCTATGGCAATCTCATCTTTACTTCGGGCCAGCTGCCCGTGTGTAAGCAAAGTGGTAGTGTCGTCGAGGGTGGCATAACAGCGCAATCACGTCAGTCTCTAGAGAACCTTAAGTCTGTGTTGCAGGCTGGAGGAGGGGAGTTAGACACAGTATTGAAGACCACCTGTTACCTTGCGGATATAGCAGACTTCGCCGCGTTCAATCAGGTTTACCAAGAGTTTTTTAAGACGGATTGTCCAGCTCGAAGCTGTTTCGCCGTGAAAGACCTGCCACTGGGTGTGAAGGTTGAAATCGAAGCGATCGCTTTTAGTAAATAGTCATATGTTAGTCCTTAAGGAGCTGTAGCCCTTTAAATATGAGGGGTTATAGCTGGATTCTCAGACATGAGTTTCTGTTAGTTGTACAAAAAGCGTCTGATTATCTCTTTTAGGATGAGCGCGGCAAGCATACTCACTGAAGTAACGGCACCATTTCCTTAGTGTCTTTTTGATCCTGTATTCACGTCCAGATAACAGTGCTTTTAAAATGTCAGGCAGCCAATCGTTTGCACACCGTGCGACTTTTTGCGTAGATATAGTCACTTGGTGTATTAGGCCGCTCGCCCTCGCGATAAAGCGCTTTAATAGTAAGGTAAGCATGCTCGCCCACACGAGACTTTCGGCAATGCTTTTATCTCGAGTATTGAAGGTTTTTAAACCGCTGTATGACTTTAACTCCTTGAAGAATAATTCTATTTGCCAGCGTAATCCATATAATTCACTTACTTTATCAGCGCTGAATTGTGCTCGCTTTAGGTTGGTGATGAGGTAACCAATCGCCGATTTATTTCTATCCCAGAAGGCGATTAATCGATGAGTTCCTGGCTTGCTTTTCCACTGAACATCGAGGTCGATTATTTGCTCTCGATGCCATTTAAGTTGCTTTAATTTTTTACCTATTAACCCTTCTATCGCAAGTCCTTGGCTATCAAAAGCCGCTTTTATATCGGGATTAATTTTACCATTGGTTCGCATAATTACATGACCACCGTGTTTGTCTGCTTGATAGCAGTAATCAATATTAAAGTAACCCGCGTCCATGAGCAGCAAGGTGTCCTGTATTTCATAAGCAAAGGGATTATAGTGCCGCTCACTTTCTGAATTGGGAGAAATACCCAGATAATTGTAATGACCAGACATCAAATCCATGGTCACGTGTCACTCCATGGCTGCCGGGTGAGTCTTGGTGAATCGGCCGGGAAACTCTTTAGTTAAACCAATGTGCAATTTGAGGGAGCTAGCATCATGAGCCTCTATCGACTTAAAGGGGTATTCACTCGGTAATACTCTATGCACTAACTCGAGTAGCCACTCGTTAGCGGCTTGTTCGACAAGAGTTCTAAGTAGTTGAGTTAACTCTGGTTTTTTTAGTTTATTATGAAAGGGCTTATAGTTGATCCCGATGTCATGTTGGCTGCATAAATTCTTATGAATATCAGCAAGGTTAATATTGGTTCTGGTTCCCAAAGTATTGAGGATTGCCAGCACCAACTGCATGGGTGAAATGTTGCGCATCCGCTGCATGAAATGACACTGTTTGGCTAATTGAGTGATGTTACATGAGTTAAGAACACTTGTCAGTTGCTTAGGAATCGCGTTAAAATTCATCTTGTGCTCTCTCATTTTTGATTAGTGGTTCGCACTTACTATTTGATCATAAGATGAGTACAACTTCCAACTTTTATTAAATAACATTGGTTAATCATGTAGATATTGAGTTTTTGCTTAAGATCCTACGTATGAGTAAATAGTGCTTAGATACAGCAGTTAATAAATATTCATTGATATAATGTCAGCATAAGATGTGACAAGCAGACCTTAATACCGCCGACTTAAAAAGGGTCGGCGGTCTATGTTCGGGGAGACGGTGAGTGCGAGAGTTAAGTGAAACAGATTATGCCATACTGAAGGCCAGTGAAAATATCGTCGATGGCATTGCCGCCATGTATGGTGAGCATACGGAAGTATTACTTCACAGTTTAGATGTCAGCAACCCCTCTATCATCAAGATAGCCAATGGCCATATCACGGGTCGTTCGGTGGGGGCGCCTATCACAAATCTGGCGCTGATGAAGCTCAATGCGGGTCAGGATATCTCAGACTCTTATTTGACTAAGAGTCCGGACGGTAAAACCTTAAGATCCATTACTAT
The DNA here is from genome assembly GCF_000172075.1 of Shewanella benthica KT99. Classification (GTDB taxonomy): domain Bacteria; phylum Pseudomonadota; class Gammaproteobacteria; order Enterobacterales; family Shewanellaceae; genus Shewanella; species Shewanella benthica_A. The sequence continues at coordinate 13,064 of NZ_ABIC01000064.1, read as the reverse complement.
TGTTATCCGCAATGCCATGCAAGATGCTATCGGCTTATTGTGTATTAACTCAAATCTGGATGCACCGTTTCAGTCCGTGATGGCCACCATGTTACCGGGTCTGACACCACAGGCCGACCCCCGTTTCTCTCCCGAGACATTTGCCCGTAGCAGCGATGAAATGATGCAAGGTTCCATCGAAAGTGTGCGTGCTCAAGTGATGGCTGATGCCAGTCTTTCACCGTCGAAGAAAAACCGTGAGATAGTGATACGTCTTAACGAACTTGGCATCTTCGCTCTCAAAGACAGTGCTCAGATCGCGGCCACAGGGTTAGATATCTCTATACACACCATCTATCGCTACCTAAGAGAGTTGAAGACGTCATCATGACCTCACGACTCTAGGCCTGAGCCATTCAGGCCTACCTAGTTATATTCAACTAAATTTATGTTCTGAGCCTTGATGCCTTGTCTTAAACAAGGATAATGCCCGATTAATGATGATTTCTAATTTTATAGCCCAATAAGTGAATGCCTTGAGTAGCAGACTGACAATCGACAGTGAGCAAGCCTTCGCTGCCGATGGCGTACTCGCCAGACATATTAACGGCTACAGTACTCGAGTCGTTCAAAAGCAGATGGCCTCGGCGGTCAGCTGTGCTATTGGTGGCAAAAGTAATCTGGTTATCGAAGCGGGAACAGGGGTGGGTAAAACCTACGCATATTTAATTCCTGCTCTGTTAAGCGGTAAACAGGTTATCATCAGTACCGGCAGTAAAAACCTACAGGAACAACTGTTTTACAAAGATCTTCCAGCCTTGCTCGATATGTTAGCCCTTGCTCCGAAACTTGCGCTCCTCAAAGGTCGCAGTAACTATTTGTGTCAACTGTTATTAGATAAGCAGCTGGAGGCGTGTGAATCTCATGAGCCTAAGGTCTTAGATGACCTGCTCCGGATCAATCAGTGGGCGGGGCAGACCGCCGATGGCGATCTCGGGGGCTTGACCTCAGTGTCAGAAAATTCAGAGGCTTTGTGGCTCATTGCCAGCCAACGGGATAAATGTACCGGGAAGAAGTGTGTTCACTATGAGACCTGTTTTACCCGTAAGGCTAGGGTCCGTGCCATGGACGCTAAGATTATTGTGGTGAACCATCATCTGTTCTTCGCCGATAGGATCCTCAAAGAAACGGGCTTTGCCGAGTTATTGCCCGATGCAGATGTGGTGATCTTCGATGAAGCACATCTGTTACCCGATATAGCAGTCATCTATTTTGGTCAGCAAATTTCAACTCGAAGCTTAGATAGCTTATTAGGACAGATCGTCACAGTCTATCGAACTGAGCTGAGAGATTCGGCTCAGATTGAGCAGTTAGCTTCACGGTGTATCAGCCGGTTAAATGGCTGGCATCAACAGATGTATGATGTTTTTGAGACCGATTGGCGTCTGTTGATGGGTAATAAAAACATAGCATCGGCCTCCTGGGCAATCATTGCAGAGTTGCAGGCGTTGGAGAGCCTGTTATGCGCGCACATAGGCCGCAGTGAAACGCTCGATGAATGCACTGAGAAATTGGTGACTTTCTCGAGTAAGATGGGGGTGTTTTTTCAGTGTGAAAATAATCAAGCCGCTTACAGTATTGACTATGGTCACAGATACCTGACACTGAGTATTGCGCCAATCAATGTCGCCAAGGAATGCGAGAAGTTATTTGATGCTCAGACTAGCTGGATATTTACCTCGGCGACGCTACAGATTAACCGTGACTTGAGCCTGTTTACCAAGGGGCTGGGCATAGACAAGAGTCAGAAAATAATTTTAGACAGCCCCTTCGATTATCGATCCAATGCCTTACTGTGTGTGCCGCGTCATCTCTCTAAGGTGAGTAATCATGAGGCGGCGGTGAGGGATTTAGTCGATGTCTCTGTGAAGGCAATCAACGCGGCGAAGGGCCGAACCTTCATCTTGTTTACCAGCCATCGTATGATGAACGCCGTGGCAGCTCGGCTGCAAAGCCGTGTTAATTATCCCCTGTTAGTTCAGGGACAAGGCAGTAAACAGAGTCTGATGAAGAAGTTCAGGCAACTTGGTAATGCGGTATTACTGGGAACGGGCGCATTTTGGGAAGGTGTCGATGTGCGTGGCAGACTGCTCAGCTGTGTCATCATAGACAAGCTGCCATTCGTGTCACCCAGTGATACCTTGTACAGAGCCAGAGCCGAGAATGTCTCTCGCAATGGACAAGACCCTTTCACCAGTATCTCTCTGCCTCAGGCGGTTATTTCACTTAATCAAGGCGTCGGCCGTCTGATCCGAGATGAAAGAGACAGAGGAGTATTGATCTTGTGTGATAACCGTATCGTCAACCGAGAGTATGGTGAGGCATTTTTGAACTCTCTTCCTCCCATGAGTCGTACTCGAGACATGGACAAGGTGGTGGATTTTTTACAGCAGATTAAATAGCTCATTGGGTGAAACGTGGGCTAAGATAGTCAATTTTTGTCTCAGTCCTTATTCAAATTTCTCTATTAATACCACGCTCGTGTTCACTTCCTATGCTTTTGAGCATCATTGAATCACTTATTACTTGATACCAGCATCACTTTTAGCCCCCATTGTCACTGAGGGCAGGCAATCATTAACAGTATGGCTTAGTGCAACTTCATACGTGGCCTTACTACGCGCATCATTTTCTCGGCTAGCCACAAAGCGATAGTTTTAAACGTCCCATGTATGGCTTGTTGATGCATGCGGTAAAGAGAGATATACACCAAGCGGGCGATCTTGCCCTCGATAAACATACTGTTCTTGGTTAAATTCCCCATCAGGCTGCCGACTGTACTGAAACGAGACAGGTTGATTAAGGAGCCATGATCCACATAGAGGTATGATTCTAGTGGCTCTCCCTTGAGTTCATGGAGAATGTTTTTCTCGACGCACTGTGCCATCTGGTGAGCCGATTGTGCTCTGGGAGGCACGAAGCTACCATCGGCCTGTTGGCAGGCACAGCAATCGCCGATCACATAGATATCATCATTGATGGTGCTGAGTAAGTTCGCCTTTACCATGATCTGATTGGCCCGATTTAACTCAAATATCTCGATGTCTTTGATAAAATCCGGGGCTTTCACCCCGGCAGCCCACAACATCAGGTTGGCTTCGATGAGTTTCCCTTCGGCGGTGACAAACCCTGCGGCGCTCGCTTCACTTATGCGGGTATTTTCCATCACATTGACCCCAAGCTTACTTAGCTCGCGCCTTGCTGACGTGGCAATGCGTTCGGGGAGTGCGGGAAGGATGCGCGGCCCCGCTTCAATCAGATGAATATTGAGTTTTTCTTTGGTCATCTTGCTCAGGCCATAGATCTTCAATAACTCGGTGACATGATAGAGTTCTGCCGACAGCTCAACACCTGTTGCGCCGCCTCCGACGATAGCGATATTGAGCTCATTGATGGACTCAGATTGATGCACGCGAGTAAAGCTGTCTAATAGGGCATGGTGAAACCGATTGGCTTGTTGGTGAGAGTCGAGGAAGAAGCAATGTTCTTTCACTCCGGGAGTGTTGAAGTCATTGCTGACACTGCCGATGGCGATGACTAATTTGTCATAGTGAATTTGACGCTCAGGTAATAAAATTTCACCCCTGTCATCTGTGATTGGGGCGACCTTAATCAATTTATTATTGGCGTCGAGATCGCAAAAAGTCCCGAGTTGAAACTGATAACCATGTTTCGCAGCATGAGCAGAGTAAACCACTCCATCGAGATCTGAATCCAGAGAGCCTGTGGCTACTTCATGCAGCAGGGGTTTCCAGATATGGGTTCTATTTTTATCGACCAGCACTATTTGGGCGCTGTTTTTCTTGCCAAGCCTATGGCCTAATTGAGTCGCAAGCTCTAACCCTCCGGCCCCACCACCTACAATGACAATTTTTGGACATGATGACTTCATTATGCGTTCCTTAATGACAGCACCGCACAGCACTGCTAGCTTGCTGTCGATAGCTGGTTTTTTCACCGAATGGATTTTTATTCGAAGCACTAATTTATTAATTACTGATCTATAGCCTAATTATGTTGTCGTATATCACACCTTAAGTCATGGCTTATTAAACGCGATCTTGATGCCTTATGTATTATTAAGCAATAGAGCCGAGATTGAGACGGTTTGCGTGATTTCTGGCCATTAAATCTATGTTTAACTATTTAATTTCCCCCTTAACCGCCGACAAGTGAATATCACATAGGTTATAATGTTCAATTTGCACGTCGTCTTGCTGGGCTTATTCAGGTTCTTCGAGGCGTGATTTTAGCCTTTTTTTGTTTGTGGTAAGAGATGACAGATATACAGAAAACCTCCGATGAGCTCACCATACTCTCACTAGATACCTGCACCGAATCTTGTTCGGCGTCTTTGGTGAGCAAGGGCAAGATATATCATGAATTGGCGATAGTGCCTCGTGAACACAGCCAGCGTATCTTGCCTATGATAGACAGTGTTTTATCTCAGGCCAATATCAAGATTACCGCTGTGGATCTTATTGCCTATGGTCGTGGGCCGGGCAGCTTCACCGGGATCCGTATCTGTACCAGCATGACCCAAGGTCTGGCCTTAGGACAAGATATCCCTGTTATCGGTTTATCTAGCCTACAGACCATGGCACAAACCGTATATGACGATCAAGGTGGCGAGCAGATCGTCGCCGCCATCGACGCCAGAATGGGTGAGGTCTATTGGTGCCAGTTCGTGGTTAAAGACGGTATCGCGGAGCCTGTTAGCTCTGAGGTGGTGATCGCGCCGGATTTAGTGACCTTAGCGCCGGATACCCAAGGTGCTATCCTTGCTACTGGTACCGGCTTCGATACTTATCCGCAATTACTCGAATTATCGCATGAGTTAGTGCCTGCAGATAACGTCAAGTTTCCCGATGCTAAATCGATGTTAGCCCTGGCAAAACAGGGGTATACTCGAGGACTATCGACCTCAGTCGATGAACTTGCACCCGTGTATGTACGGGATACGGTAACCTGGAAAAAATTACCGGGACGTGAGTAGGGCTTATAGCGGTATTTAAGGTAAGCTTAATCTGTTAACAGCCAATGACGGAAATATTTGTGGCCTTAGGAAAGGAGTCGATATAATGCAGATACAAACCAACCATTTTAACGTGCTCAAGCCTGGGTCATCGAATATTGCGCCGGCATCCATAGATGCCATCACGCTGAACACCAGTGAGCGGGTTGAGAGCTCATCTCGAGTCGAGCAGCTTGATAAGGTCCACGCCTCATCTCAGAAAGAGGAGAGTAGAGCGCGCGCTGCAGAGGGCTCATCGAATGAGCATCTCCTAGCTAAAGATGTTCAGTCTCCTACACCCGAACCCTTGGCGTTTCGTCTAGACGCCAAGCTCGAATATGAGCAGCAGACTCAAGCCAGTGACGGCGCGGTTGCCCAATACCTGACCAATCAACATGCGGCCGAGAGAGAAGCCATTCAACAGATGGTTGGAATTGATACCTATGCTTAATCAGTCAGGCACACTCGAGGCTCAGATAAACCTGCCTGTGACTGGCGCGCCCAGCCGGGGACGTTTCTTAGTCGAACTCTTAATCGCTTTGCTTATTACACGCTTACCTTTTATCAGTGTCCCTTTTAAATGGCTCGAAAGTTATTTTCATGAGCTTTCACACGGCTTGGCCACCTTATTGACCGGTGGCGCTGTGAGCCATATTCAGCTTTTTCCCAATGGTGCCGGCTTGTGTTTTAGCCAAGGCGGTTGGCCTGTGGCTATCGGCTTTAGCGGTTATTTCGGTGCCGCTCTTTGGGGGTATTTAATCTTTATTCTGGCGACTTGGCCCAAGGGCATAAGAGTGAGCTTCGCCCTATTGGGCGGCGCGGTAGTATTGACGACCTTGTTGTGGGGGAGGGATCTGCTGACTATCTCCATTTTAGCCAGTCTTGCCGTGCTCTTCCTGCTGCCGCTTAAATTAAATAAAAACCGCTTCATGGGCAGTGGCTTAAGGATCATGGCACTGATGATCATGTTAAATGCCTTGGCCAGTCCCACCGTCTTGCTCGGCCTCAATGGCAAAGGTGATGCTGCCATGTTGGCGGGGGCCACTTGGATACCAGCCTGGATCTGGGTGTTTATCTGGCTGGCCTTCAGCGCCTTGATGATTTTCCTTTGCTGGCAACGTGTCGATAGGGCTGCATCTAATACCCGTTCCATTAAGTAAGTGCTCATACGATTGAGTCAATTCATTATCTTTTTGCTACATTTTTCCTCCATTTTCAGCCAGTAAGCCTGCCTATGGTCGGCTAAATCCACTTGGTTTTTGAGTTCGCTGCTGCTAGGTTAGTCGAGTCAGATTGATGATTAACCTTATACAGGGAAACAATAATGAGAAATAACATGTTTGTGGCTGGCATGCTCGTCGGTGCCACGCTGAGTTTCAACGCCTTGGCCCATTCTGATGGCCATGGTGCGAGCAGTTTACAGCAAGCGGTGAATAGCGATTTTAGACAAGACAAAAATACCAGCCGAGATGACTTTCGTCACCCATTAGAGACATTAGTGTTCTTTGACATCAATCCAAGCGATAAGGTGATCGAACTTTGGCCCGGTGGCGGCTGGTATGCTGAGATCTTAGCGCCATACTTGGCCGTAGATGGCCAATATATTGCTGGTAACTTCGATACACAGCCTATTGATGAGAAGAAGCGTGCAGGTTATAAAGCCAAGTCCGGTAAGAAGTTTGAAACCTGGCTACAAGATAATCGTCAACAGCTAGGTAAAGCGACGACTGTGACGTTCGATCCGCCGACACATTATGCTCTGGGTGATGACGCCAGTGTCGATGTCGTACTGACATTTAGAAACTTACATAACTGGGCGATGAAAGATCAGCTAGAGCCAGTATTCGAATCGGCTTATAAAGTGCTGAAATCCGGTGGCACCTTTGGCATAGTCGAGCACAGAGCCAAGGCGGGAATGGACGCTAAAACGGGTTATATGGATGAGGCGAAAGTGATCGCGTTAGCCGAGAAAGTGGGCTTCACCTTAGTCGCTAAGTCTGAGATCAATGCTAACGATAAAGACACCAAAGATTACCCTAAAGGTGTATGGACCTTGCCACCCAGATTAGCCTTAGATGATCTTGATAAAGAAAAGTATCTGGCCATAGGTGAGAGCGATCGCATGACATTAAAATTCATTAAAAACAGTCAATAAACAACTGACATCTTAGGTTAAGTATGCCCCTGAAAATGGGGCGTTTTAACAAGATCACCATGAGGTCCTATGCTGCATATTCGAGATGAGGGAGAGGAGGTCGAGTTTCAGTTACCTCATATACGTTTATCCGCACGTCGTTGGGGAAGCGCTGATAAGCCCTTGTTATTAGCCCTACATGGCTGGTTGGATAATGCCAACAGTTTCGAGCCTTTGGCTCAGTTCTTACCTCAATATCAGATCTTGGCAATTGACTGGCCTGGCCACGGTCATTCTGAGCATAGGCCGGGATTATATCCATTGCATTGGATAGATTACCTCTATGATCTTGAGTTGTTAATCGACAGGCTCAAACAACAAGAAACATTCGCAGGCATCATAGGTCACTCGTTAGGGGGCATCATCGCCGCAGCATATACCGCGGCTTTTCCTGAACGGGTCAAGAAGCTGGTGCTGCTCGAAGCCATCAGTCCATTATTCGAGTCAGCCTCTAAAAATAATGTAAGACTAAGAAACAGCTTCGCCAGTCACCTTCGCATGGTCAATAAGCGCGTGAACTCAGCGGCCGTTTATGACTCGATTGAACTCGCGGTCAAGGCCAGATCCCGTTTGACCGGCCTCGATGAGGCTTGGTGTCGCTTGTTAGTCGATAGAAACATGCAACAAGTGGGTAGCGGTGTCAGCTGGCGCAGTGATCCCAGGCTTAAATTGGACTCGCCATTGAGACTGACCTTTGAGCAGGTCGATGCCTTGATGACAGATCACAGTACTGAGACACTCATTATCACCGCCGAATCAGGTTACGAGCAGATAAGTCATTTATTGCCCAAGGCTCAGTTATGGTTCAATCACCTGTCTTGTATTGAGTTAGCCGGCGACCATCATCTGCATATGGGAAATGCACAACAAGTCGCCAATGCGATCCTTGCCTTTATGTCTGTAGGGGGAAAATGAGATAAAGAAAAATGGGGCTAGGTTTTTTACTCTATTTATGTGATGATGATCAAAATTAAAACACTCGTATGAAACTGGTGTTTATTAAAAAAATAATTAAAATCAGTGATTTTGCTTGTTGATTTTCAAGCTATTTATAGGCTAATAGCTTATATCCACTGGATGTGGGGATTTAGGAGAGATTTGTGGAACAGATTTGGATTGATAATTTACCGGATGATGTACCCGCTGAGATCGACGTTGAAGAGTACGACTCGCTTGTCGACATGTTTGAGACATCAGTATCGCGATTTGCCGACCAACCCGCTTTCGTTAACATGGGCGCGACCTTAACCTACCGTAAGTTAGAGGAGCGTAGCCGTGCTTTCGCGGCTTACCTGCAGAACGAGCTCAAGCTAGAGAAGGGCGATAGGGTTGCCATCATGATGCCTAACCTATTGCAATATCCCATTGCCTTGTTTGGGATACTGCGTGCCGGCATGGTGGTGGTCAATGTTAACCCCCTTTACACGCCGAGAGAATTGAAGCATCAGCTGAACGATTCGGGTGCCAAGGCCATCGTCGTCGTGTCTAACTTCGCGCATACTCTGGAAAAAGTGGTCGAGCAGACACAGATAGAGAGTGTGATTTTAACCGGACTCGGTGATCTTCTCAGCGCTCCGAAACGCACCTTAGTTAATTTTGTTGTCAATATATCAAGAAGATGGTGCCAAAGTTCGATCTTCCTCATGCCATTTCCATGAGGAAATCTCTCAGCAAGGGGCGTCGTTTACAATATGTGAAGCCTAAGCTGAATAAAGATGATCTGGCTTTCTTGCAATACACAGGTGGCACCACTGGGGTGTCTAAAGGCGCGATGTTGACCCATGGTAATGTGGTCAGTAACTTGCTCCAGGCCAATGCGGCATACTCGCCTATGCTCAACGACGGCAAAGAGTTTGTCGTTACCGCACTGCCGCTTTATCATATTTTCGCGTTAACGGTGAACTGTCTGCTGTTTATGCATAAAGGCGCGAATAACCTACTGATCACCAATCCCAGGGATCTGCCCGCTTTTATCGCTGAGTTGAAGAAACATCCTTATACTGCGATTACCGGGGTTAACACCCTATTTAATGCGCTGGTTAACTCGGAAGAATTTAGAAAACTCGATTTTTCAAACCTGAAGTTGTCTATCGGTGGTGGCATGGCCGTGCAGCGCGCCGTCGCTGAAAAATGGCAGAGTATCACTCAGACCAAGTTATTGGAGGGTTATGGCTTAACGGAAGCTTCGCCTTTGGTGACGTGTTGCCCCTATAACTTGGCTGGTTACAACGGAGCCATAGGCTTTCCCGTTGCTATGACAGATATTCAGATTCGTGATGATGATGGCAAGGTTCTGGCTCAGGGAGAGACCGGAGAGCTGTTTGCTAAGGGACCGCAAATCATGTTGGGCTACTGGCAACGTCCGGAAGAAACCGCTAGCGTCATCGATAAGCTGGGTTATCTGGCCACCGGCGATATCGGTTATATGGATGATAAGGGTTATTTCTTTGTTGTCGATCGTAAGAAAGACATGATTCTTGTATCTGGCTTTAATGTGTTTCCCAGCGAAGTCGAAGAAGTCATCGCCATGCATTCAGCCATGGTTGAAGTTGCTGCCGTGGGCGTACCCAATGACATCTCAGGCGAAACCGTGAAGGTGTTTGTGGTGGTAAGTGATAAATCTTTAAGCGAACGAGATATCATCGACCATTGCCGACTGTATTTAACGGGATATAAAGTGCCTAAGCTGGTAGAATTCAGAGATGAGTTACCGAAAACCAACGTAGGTAAAATCTTACGTAGAGAGCTAAGAGATGAGGTTAAGTCGGCTTAATCTTGTCATTGATATCTTTTTTCTCTAAGCCGGCTATATGCCGGCTTTTTAATGACACAATCTTGGGAGAAGACCTTGTTAGCGTTTGAATATATAGAGGACGATGCGAGCTTAACTGCACTCGTATCGCAATATCGACAAAGTGATTTATTGGTATTAGATACCGAGTTTGTTCGCACCCGCACCTTTTATGCCCGTCTAGGTTTAATCCAAGCCTATGATGGCAAGACGTTAGCTTTGATAGACCCTGTCGCTGTCAATAACTTATCTGAATTTTGGGGTTTACTGGCTGAGCCAGGTATCACCACAGTGCTGCATTCATGCAGTGAAGACCTCGAGGTCTTTGCCCGTAATGGGCATTGCCAACCAGCTAATCTATTTGATAGTCAGATCGCCGCAGCCCTATGTGGCTTAGGTCATGGGCTCGGTTATGCTAAGTTAGTGGAGCAGACGTTAGATATCAGCTTAGATAAGGGAGAGTCGCGTACCGATTGGATGAAGCGTCCCTTGAGTGAGGCTCAGCTCAATTATGCCGCGAACGATGTTTATTATCTTTATAATCTCTATCCTCAGTTGCTCGAAAAGCTCCAACAGCAGGGGCGTTTAGCTTGGGTCATTGAGGAGGGAGAGCGAATGACTCGAGGCCGATTAACGCCGCCGGATCTGGATCAAGCCTACCTTAAAGTTAAGAATGCCTTCCAATTGAGTCCAAGGCAGTTGGCCTACCTCAAGGTACTGGCTCGATGGCGCTTGAAAAAAGCCATCACACGAGACTTGGCAGTAGGCTTTGTGGTTAAAGATCATGCCTTGATAGGTTTAGCTAAGAAGCAGCCGAAAAATAGCCAAGATCTTTTTAAGATGATTGAGCTTACCGAGCAAGAGAAGCGAATTCACGGCAAGGATCTTTTGGTCTTATTGAAAACTGCCGATGTCGAAAACCCGCCTAAGGCAATCGACGTGATCGCCTTAAAAACGGGCTACAAAACATCATTTAAGGCGATAAAGAACTGTCTGGTTAGCATATCAGAGCAGCAAGAGGTTCCCATCGAGCTCTTGGGATCTAAGCGATACATTCATGGATATTTACAGTGGCTTTGGGACGGTAAGATAGGAGAGTCGCCCTTGTTATTGACGGGCTGGCGTAAAGATTTGGTTGAGACGGCATTGACTGAGTTGAAACTGTCGAATATTTAGTCGGCTCAAGACACAAAAAAACCGCAGCATCAGAAAGATGCAGCGGTTTTTTCGTTTAACAGTATGCCAGTGTGCTTACTTTTCCGGTAAGGTCACATTCAGTTCGAGTACTGATAACCTGTCATCATTTTGATCCAGCTGCACGGATATCTGATCTGTATCAATCTGTACATACTTGCGGATCACATCGATAATCTCTTGCTTCATCTGAGGAAAATAATCAGGTGCATCACGCTCGCCCCTTTGATGGGCGACGATGATCTGTAAGCGCTCTTTTGCCATCGAGGCTGTATTGGGTTTCTTCTTGGTCTTGAAATAATCGAGTAAAGTCATAATTAGTTCCCAAATATCCTTTTTAAGAAACCTTTCTTCTGTTCGGTGATAAAACGTAGTGGGAGTTCCTCACCCAGTAGACGATCCACACTGTCACTGTATGCTTTGCCTGCATCACTATCTTGATCTAAGATCACTGGAACACCTGAGTTTGAGGCTTTCAATACCGCCTGCGACTCAGGGATCACACCGAGAAGTGGAATTGCGAGGATATCTTCAACATCTTCGACACTTAGCATCTCTCCGCTCGAAACCCTTTTGGGAGAGTAGCGGGTGAGTAACAGATATTCTTTAACTGGCTCTAGACCCTCTTCGGCGCGTTTTGACTTACTCTGTAACATGCCAAGAATACGGTCAGAATCTCTTACTGAACTCACTTCCGGGTTCGTCGTGACGATGGCGATGTCTGCAAAATAGAGTGCCATCATGGCACCCGTTTCGATACCGGCAGGAGAATCACAGATGATATAATCGAATTTTTCAGCAAGATCTTGCAGCACCTTGCCAACACCTTCCTTGGTCAATGCATCTTTATCCCGAGTCTGGGATGCAGGCAGTATGTATAGTTTTTCGCAGCGCTTATCTTTAATTAAGGCTTGATTTAGATTTGCTTCACCATTGATAACATTGACAAAATCATACACCACACGACGTTCGCAACCCATAATTAGATCTAAGTTACGCAGTCCAATATCAAAATCTACAACGACAGTCTTATGTCCCTTCAATGCCAAACCTGTAGCAATTGCCGCACTGGAAGTTGTTTTTCCTACGCCGCCTTTACCAGAGGTGACAACAATAATTTGCGCCATGTGTGCTTCTATCCTTATTTCTGTCTTTTTAAAGTGGTAAAGCTTCTATGGTGAGAGATTCACCGTCGAGCCGAATACAACCACTTTTCGTTGTGCTGTGTGCTTGAATGTTTTCCGTTAGCCAATATTGACCCGCGATGGAAACCAGCTCGGCATCGATGTTTTTTGCAATTATGACCGCATGTTTATCACCCGCGGCCCCGGCCATTGCCTTACCACGCAGCGAGCCGTAGACGTGAATGCTGCCATCGGCGATAACCTCTGCGCCATTGCCTACGGTGCCCACCACGATCAGATCGCTGTTCTTAGCATATATCTGTTGCCCTGAACGGACATTCTGTTTCACTATCTTGGTGGTCTTTGGCATTTGTGGTTGAGCTTTTGCTTGCTTACCAGATTTGATCAGTGCCAAGCCTAAATCTTTAGCTTGAGCCGCCACTTCTATGACCGCGCCTGTGATGCCAACGATGACGAGTTGCCTCGAAATGAGCAGATCTTTGAGGGCGGCAAGGTTATAATCGGGATCGGTAATTGAGCTAAGATTGACGACCAGAGGGGCGCCAATAAAAAACTGAGGGGCGATAGCTAATTTACTATCTAACTCTGCTGCGACTTTTTCCAGATCAAAATGATTGATATGAAGCACAGAAAGCGTAAAAGAGGAGCCTTTCAATTCTAGGCTGGGTTTCTGCATGCCGATATGCT
>NZ_ABIC01000065.1 GCF_000172075.1 Shewanella benthica KT99 | reverse complement strand
ACCCCAGCTTGTTTAACTAGATACGGTGATAAGAAATGAGTGATAACACAAATAGCTTAGTAACAGGCAGCGTGACTATTGTAGGCGCCGGGATCATAGGCTTAGCGACTGGCATTGAGCTGCTGCGAGCGGGGCATAAGGTGCAGATTTTAGATAAAGAGGGAGTGGCAGCCGGTGCATCTAAAGGCAATGCCGGTCATTTTGCCACCGAGCAGGTTTTTCCATTAGCCGATCCAAGCATGTTACCTAAGTTGCCGGGCATGTTGCTCGATCCTCTAGGGCCATTTCGTATCCAACCTGCTTATTTCTTCAAGGCTTTGCCTTGGTTTATGCGATTTCTGGTGAATATGTTGCCGGGTAAGAGAGCGCACAATGGCCAAGCCATCAAGCGATTAAATCAGGCATCTATAGCGGCGCTTGTGGAGTTAACCGATTTTTGTGACTGCTCTGAGCTAATGATACTCAATGGCAGCTTGCTGGTATTCGAAGCCACATCGATTGAGGCAGTCAGCAAGGAATATGATCACTATGCGAAAGCGGGGGTGAAAGTAAGACTGTTAACCGGGGATGAAGTCAGACAACTTGAGCCTTGCCTGAGTCAAACCATTAGTCATGGCCTATATTTCACTCATGTTGGGCATACCAGTGATCCCTATGGTTTATGTAAAGCCTTCGCCGATAAATTTGTTGCTTTGGGCGGCGAACTGCTCATCGATGAAGTGAGTGAGATTATTGCTTCCTCTATAGATGAAGACAAGATTTCGCTACAGCTAAGCTCAGGTGAGTCGATACGCTCAGAAAAGTTGCTTATTGCGTCAGGTGCCTGGTCCAAACCATTTGCCAAGCAGTTAGGTTACCGTGTGCCACTGGAAACTGAGCGAGGTTACCACCTGATGATGCCGCAGAAGAGTACACTCTCTCGCCCGGTCGCTTCCTATAATCGCAAGTTTATCATCACCCCCATGCTTGATGGCACACGCCTCGCGGGCACCGTGGAGTTTGGTGGTTTACAGGCCCCGTTAGTTGAGGCTCGTGCCGATTGCTTGTTCTCACACGGTAAGGCCTTGCTGCCTGAGTTATTTGCCGATGCAACAGCCGCAGATGGTGAACGTTGGATGGGGTTCAGACCTTCGATGCCAGATAGCCTGCCTGTGCTTGGGCGCAGTGAAAAACATAAAAACGTGTTCTTCTCTTTTGGTCATCAGCACCTGGGACTGACCTGGTCAGGGATCACCGCTAAGCTCGTGAGCCAAGAGATGTCGGGTAAGCAAACAGAAATCGATTTGAGTGATTATCGAGTCGACAGGTTTAGCTAAAGTTGCTTCTCGTTATGTAAAAGGATTAATTCTCGCTTTCTGTAGTTAAAATGGTCATTACGTCACAGTAATCGAACTAATAAGTCACTAAAATCGTTGTGGATAAGTTGCATTTTTCGGATCTTTTTGTTGGGGATCTGTGGGGTGTTTATCGGAATTCACGCTACTAAGACGTTATGTGCTGTAGTGATATCGCAGTTGAGCAATGAGAATCGTATCATCTTGGTATTTATACACAATACGGTGCTCATCATTTATGCGTCGAGACCAGTAACCAGCTAACCCGTGTTTAAGTGGTTCGGGTTTACCAATACCGCTATAAGGCGATCGTTGAATGTCTTTGATTAACGTATTAATTCGCTTTAACATCTTTTTATCGGTAGTTTGCCAGTACAGATAGTTTTCCCATGCTTTTGTTGCAAACGTTAATTTCATTCAAGCAACTCTCGTTCGGTACCTTTGCCTGCTTCAAGTTCCGCAATTGACTCAAGCAAATATCTTGCATTGGCAGGCGAACGGAGTAAATATGTTGTTTCTTCCATTGCTTGATAATCTTCAAGAGACATCATTACAACGGGAGCCTCACTTTTTCGCGTAATAATGATTGGTGCGTGATCATTACAAACTTGCGCCATAGTTGAGGCTAAATTGGCACGAGCAGATGTATAGCTAATGGCATCCATGTTGTTCTCCAAAGTGGTCATGTACGTAATACTGTACATGATAGTGTAATAGCACATAACAAGCAACTCAACGCGGATTCGGTTTACGGTCACGCGTTTTGCAATAAAACACGAAAAACCACGTGCCAGCAACCCTCAGCGGTTAGTTGGGCGTTGAACATGCCGGACAGGGTCCGGAGATGTAAATAGAAAATATATTTTTCATTCCATAAATACAACTAAGACATATATGGACGATCACGTAGTGTCAAGACATAGTTCCCCTGCTACGCCAAACTATACTCAAATATTCTGTTATGAGTAAAATTTCGACTATTTTCTTGAAAATCAGATATCAAAATCACCAAATTGCCGTTTGGTTATGCTTGAATAAAATACTTTTGAAATAGGTCACTTTGGGTGTTAATTAAGCGCTATCTAGCCATCGATGACAGTTGGCTGCACCTTGCCGACGCTTGCGCTTAAGATGTTCACAATAGGCCGTTAACTCTTGAGTGTTGCCCACGGGCCCTTTGAAAATTTTGGTGAATTCTGTGGTCATTTTTATCCAGTTTTCTTGCGGAATATTAAGTCTATTTAATATCTTAGCAGACTCTTCACTCATAGAGCCTCGCTTGTCAGCTCTGACTATGCGCCCTGTATCATCAACAAGTTGCAGATAATCTTTAGCATTGAACATGAGCCCCTTAGACATTTCTTTATGTTCGTTACCAACAAAAGGCAGTAGCGTATTGGGCTGTTCACCTTGTATCGCAGCCTTAATACGCAGTTTAATGCTAGTGAAGTCTGAGGTTTCCGGTGTTTTAGCCATCTTAGCGCGGATAGGCCTATCTATTAGTAAAGAGTGGTCTACATAGGCCATACAGGCAAGTACCGCAGCTTCATCAAGCAGGGCCAGACTCTTAAGGAAATAGGTAAATCGTCCCTCCCAGAAGCGGCCTTTACACTTGTCCTCTGCATTGGCTCTACGAGCGATAGGTTCGTTTGAGGGCCCGCAACTCTTATGAAAGCGTTAGCAAGAGATATCCATCAGCCTTGAACGGTACTCTTTTACTCGAGTATTGATGATGATTTGTTGATAGTATTCAAGTGGTTCACCTTTAATAAAATCATGATTTAGGCTATCGCCTTTAAACAGCTTTTGCCATTGAGTGACCACTTCTGCGTCTGACCAATGCTTAGCTAACTCCACATCAATACGTAACACAGTGTTAGACGTCAACTAGCTTGGCCTATAGGCGTCAATTAAGTTGGCCGCTTTTGCCGTTTATTTTCATGGCTTCTTTTCTTCGATAACTCTCTCCTTCAAGTTGATAAATCTCTGCGTGATGCACCAGTCGATCAATCACGGCTACTGTCATCATATTGTCTCCAAATATATTGTCCCACTCATTAAACACCTGGTTCGTTGTGATCACTAGGCTGTTGCGCTCATAACGATGTGCAATGAGCTCAAATAGAACCTGACTTTCACTATCACTCTTTTTGACATAACCGATGTCGTCCAAAATGAGTAGCTCATATTTATCGAGTTTTTTAAGTGCATCTTCCAGACCTAAACCTTCTCGGGCTTTCTGCAAGTGCTGCACCATCGCCGTGCCTGTCGTGAATTTCACACGAACAGATTGCTCAATAAGCGCATAACCCAGCGCGGCTGCTATGTGAGTTTTACCTAGGCCGCTCGCACCGAATAATAAAATATTATGCCCTTGTCTCAACCAGCTCAACTCACTGGCCTTACGTTTAACTTGAACTGCGCTAATGCCGACCACTTCACTGAAACCGTATTGAGACAACTGTTTCCCTATCGGTAACTGGCTTTCTTTGAGTAAGCGTTTTAGGCGTACTTCCTGTCGATGTGTGCCAGTAATGTCACACCAATGAGTCGTGATGGCACCGAATATGTCACACGCTTAATTGAAATCGTGCTGCTGGATGTCACTTTGACGTATTGCTCACTAAAGTCATGAGTTCGACGAGCGGGTAAGGAGGACAAGTAGGCGCACTCCTCTAGATAACGGGTATGACATTGATGAAGTCTCGGTATTGCTTTAAATCAGTGAAATCACGACTGTCGCGTAATAACAGTTGTTGCTCTATCTTACGCTTTAGATGGCCATTAGGGCCCTCAATTGCGCCATTTTCATGGGCGACACCTTTGTTGTTTCGAGTGGCTTTTACCCCGTAATGTGTGCATAACTTGGTGTAGCGTTCTGTCAGAACTTCAGCTTCGGTGTGGTTTTTAAATGCAGCGCTTAAGCTGTCTGTACGGTGGGTGAGTGGCACGCCACCACTCTGCCAAAAAGCATTTTGAAGCCCTGATGACAGTGACTCAAAACTTTCACCACCGAGTACAACCTCGACATAGGTCCAGCCACTGAACACCAAACGGTAATGATAAAGCTTGTGCTTAAATGTGTTGCCAGCGAGGGTTATATTTAGCTCGTTGGCCCAAGTGTAGTCAGAAATGCCCATTGCCCCCGGCGTATGTTTCTGCCTGAAAATGACGTCTTGCTCAGGCCCGTGTATGACGCGCCATGTCTTAATTCGGCGTTGTAAAGTGCGTAGCTGTGAGCGCTCCAATTGCCCCGGTGCGATTTCCTCTAGTTTTTCGAATAATGTAATGGGCTGCAGTGAGGGTTCTTTTTCAAGCAACGGCACAACATGCTGCTCGAAAAGACCATTAAGAGGATCTTTTCTGGTCGCGTATTGACGTGGTAATTTGCTGGTGTTGTGTTGGCCAGCATCAATTCGTCTAGCTGAACGGGAAGAAAACCCCGCCTTTGCCGCAGCAGATGATTGAGTCTGTTTAGGTTTATTACGATAAGACATATATAGGTTAACCTGTAGTTGGTTTATGGGTTTTCCAGGCATATAAATCTCTCAAGAATTATGTATGCCTAAAGATGACCAAAACCGGACAAGCTAATTGTCGCCTAATACACTAGATGTAAATGATTACTCATCACTACATAAGCACAAACATCAATGGCAAATACGGATGCCAGCTGCAGTAGTCGACTTTCAACCCAAACCCGTCTATGCTCATAGGATTGACCAGTATAATGATCGACTCCACACAAAAAAGACTTTCTAACACAACGAGATACGCAGTGATAATAGAGTGTATCCTCTAAACTGACTAACGCTTTTCTTGGTGTTGGTATAACAAACCCTCCTTAACAACTCTCACTTAAGCTTAGTCAAGGGATCTTCATCTAACAATCCTGGGTGTCTTGGTTGTTCTTTTCCAAATGACTTCGGTGTATTCCCATAAAATACATCGGTTGCTGACAGCAAGGGTAAGGACTATAGCTGGATGTACAAAGCTTATTGCTAAAATGCATCTCAAATTGAGAAATATCAGAAAGTATACGAATGACTCGATATTAGCTATTGATTTTATAGGTATTAAATATCTGGCATGTAAAGTGCTATGTAATACAGGTTCGTGTCTGAATAAATGTCTTTTCAAGTACATAGACTGTTCGGTTGGAGAGCTGTAGTATGAGAGCTGGGCAAGATTTAAATTTACATAATGCTGATGATCACATCTGTTATCTTGGCTATAACCCTACTTTAGATGGCCTTAGAGGCATCGCTATTCTGCTAGTTTTATTTCATCACCTATGGCCTTGGGAATGGAGTACCTCACTGACAACGATTATTACCAGGATAAGTCATATAAGTTGGATTGGGGTTGATTTATTTTTTGTGTTAAGCGGTTTCCTTATTACGGGCATTCTTTTGGATGCTCGTCATCGAAAGCATTATTTTCGTAATTTTATAGTAAGGCGAGCACTGAGGATATTACCTCTCTACTATTTATTCTTATTGATATGTTTTCTTATTATCCCTTATATATTCAATGATATGGACTTAAAAGAAACATCACTGGATCAAGTTGGACAAAATGTATTTTGGTATGTGTTTTACGCGTCTAACTATATATGGATGTTGAATGAACCCGTTTTTGTCGATCTTGTTGGTATCGACGAATTCAGACTTGCTGTCAAATCACCGGAATTTTTAGGATTAACCTGGAGCCTGGCCGTTGAGGAGCAGTTTTACTTGGTTTGGCCTTTCGTCGTATTTGTATTTTGGAAAAAACTACCGGGTTCAATTATAGGAATTATCTTGTGTATTATACTGTTAAGGCTGTTTCTTGTTAGCACAATAGAGAATTGGGCAGATGCGACTTATATGGCTTCCATATGTCGTGCTGATAGTTTAATGATCGGAGCCGGGCTTGCAGTTTACGCAAGATCGACAGCATTTAGACCCGAAATATGGGACCGTTTTGCATTCACTGGTTTGTGGCTGTGTTTGCCCGCAGTCATCATATTTCAACTGGTATTTCCTGGCCGCCAGACGCCATTTTTTTCAGTGCTGGGATATAGTCTAATTGCGCTAGGCTTTGCGGGATTACTGGCTTCTGTATTACGAAATCAACAGTCACTGTTAAAAGTGATTATCCAAGCCTCTTTTTTTCGATGGTTCGGAAAGTACTCTTATGGAATTTATTTGTATCACATGATTGTGTGGTTTTTAATGCAGAAACTGATAAATGCTGAGCTGGCTGCCGACGGAAGCCCAATCCATGGGGAAATATTTAACCCTATCGGCGGTTCTATGCTGATAGATGCACCGGTAAGAATGTTGCTTACGGTATTTCTTACCGTGGCTATGGCTTGGCTTTCTTACCATTGTTATGAACGCCATTTCTTAAAACTAAAACGTCTTTTTTGATGAAAGATACTTCTGTTACACGGTGAATAGAAATCTAAACTCACCGACGCATTTGCGGATAAATTACCAAAATCCGATAATGAGTGGTTTCATTAGATTCTTTGTAACATCAGAAAAAGCTTCAAGCGAAGAGGTAAATATTCAGATGTGGTGGGGCTTAGGGCGTTGGCGGCAGAAGGATGCCAACTATCTTGAAAAACACCGGAGCTTACATCGACCTATTTTGAATCAAGAGTACTTCAAGAAGTATCTGCACATTAGGTCACTCATTCACCTCCTTGTGGTCGTGACATTTGTAAATCCCTCTACAGCACCGTGGCTGGCAATGAATACCCAAGATGCCTTGGTATTTAGCAATCCAACCAAGTACCAAACTAACCCAACTCAAAAGATATTTAAAACTTGTTATTCGACATGTAAGTAGTAAGCGTCCGGGCAAGTACAACTTCAACAGATTTCATTGATCCGCCATATTAACTCCTGACTATTTATCAGGAGTTAATATGGCTAAACGTTCTCATCAAGATTGGGCTGCTTTGATAAGGCAGCAACCCGCCAGCGGCTTAACTATCACGGCTTTCTGTCGTCAGCATAAGTTCAGTATCAGTACCTTTTATGCCCGTAAAGCCAACAAAGATAAAATTAAAGCGGTCATGCCTTTTGCTAAAGCAACGCTGGCTCCGACAACAGCGGTAACGCCTCAAACTCAACTTTGTGATGCGCAACAGATGATACGTTTACAGCATCAAACAGGGGTATGGACCTTCCCAAGCTCGTTGCCAGCAAATTACTTACTTGAAATTATAAAAGGCCTGCAAGCATGTTGATGTTTCAGCAGCTTCCTAGTATTTATCGGCATAGAGAGCCCGTGGATTTTCGTAAGTCGATAAATGGCTTGGCCATCATCGTTGAGCAACAACTGTCGCTAGTGTAGTGGTCAAGTAAAACTGGACAGCTCTCAGTGTTCTATCCAGCTAGTCTAGCTTCTGATTCAACAGGAGTTAGATAGCCATTGTAGCTGTGAGGTCTTCGTTTGTTGTAATATCCCATCAGGAATTCGCCTATATCTGTCTTAGCTTCATCCAGCGAGCCATATCCTTGTTCTGGTACCCATTCGCTCTTTAGGCTTCTAAATACTCGTTCCATTGGCGCATTGTCCCAGCAATTACCACGCCTACTCATGCTTTGTTTGAGCTGATATCGCCAAATCAGTTGCCGGTATTTTGAGGCGGTATATTGGCACCCTTGATCTGAGTGAAACATCACACCTTTAGGTTTTCCTCTTATCAGATAAGCCATGGTGAGAGCTTTAGCTACTAGCTCAGTATTAGGAGAGTCAGACATCGACCAGCCAACAACACGACGGGAAAACAAGTCGATAACAACGGCCAAATAGACCCAGCAAGTATCAGCCCAGATAAAAGTGATGTCACCACACCAAACTTGATTTGGCTCCGTCACCGCAAATTCACGAGATAAATGATTGGGGATATCAACATGCTATTTAGGGGCCGCTTTATACTTATGTTGACCTGGTTGACGGCTTTCAACACCAGCATCTTTCATCAGACTCGCGGCCTTATATCGACTGTAGAGGCACGGCAAGATCATTATAAATTGAACTTTATGCTCAAGTAGCGAACAGATCACCAAATACTCTTTTTTGGCGCTGTTGTAGCGAAATGTTGTCTACCCTTATCATTGAGCGTAATTGATTGAGGTTAAAGAAAATGAAAACAAAATTATTTGTGAGTAAGCTTAACCAGATAACAAAAACATTTTTATCGATGACACCGGCTCAAAGAGAAGTCGTTCACCAGTCAATTCAGGCATTAAACGCTAAAATCCCCACCGATGAGCTCATTCAACCACTTTTCGATGCGTTATCCCAGTGCCCACATTGCCACTCTCCTCAGTTCAAAAAATGGGGGAAGGCGGAGCAATACAAAGATACCGATGTAATACCTGTTACAAGACCTTCAATAACAAGACTAAGACACCGTTAGCTAGGCTACATAAATGCCACCTTTGGGCTGACTATACTCGCTGTATGCAGCTCAAGTTAACACTGAGAGAGGCGGCGATATTGATAAACGAACTAAAGAAGGCCAGATCGCTATCCTATTATCCATAGATCGCAGTAAACACATGATCACCCCTATTTTATCTGCTGATACGACTGCAGAAATAGCGGCTAATTTGTCTAAAAACATTGCAGCAGATTCGGTACTTTGCAGTGATGGCTCTTGGGCATATGTAGCGATAGCAAAGCAAAAGAACTGCGATCATAAGCGATTGATAAATAATAAAGTAAGAGTGATAGATAAGATTTACCATATCCAGACTGTAAATGGTGCAATCGCTCACTTTAAGAGTTGGGTTAATGGGCAAATGAAGGGGGTTGCCACAAAGTATTTGTCACATTATCTGGCTTGGTTTAAGGAAAGTAACGCAAAACTAGATAATCTGCAGATATTGAAAGCCGCGTATGGGGGACAACAATATTATGGAACATAGCCTCTTTTTTGGTGATGTTAATGACTGCTACTTTTTTAAAACATTTTGATTCGATTGCGGAACCCCGTATTGAGCGTTGTAAAAAACATAACTTATTAGAGATTATTTTACTCGCTATAAGTGCGGTTATGTCAGGCTCTGAAGGATGGGAAGACATTGAAAACTTTGGACATCTAAAGCTTGATTGGCTTCGTCAGTATCGTCCTTTTAAAGCAGGTATTCCTCGGCATGACACTATTGCCCGTGTTATCTGCCGATTAAAAGCGGATGAAATAGAGAAAGCTTTTCAAGCTTGGATTTCTTCTCTCCTAGAAGGTACTGGTTGCGATGTCATTGCCATTGACGGCAAAACTGCACTTCATACTGTGAGCGCCTGGAGTTGTCAGCATCATCACGCTCGATGCTATGGGATATCAAAAAGAGATAGCAAAGCTAATCGTTAAGCAAAAGGCTGATTATATTCTAGCGCTTAAAGGTCATCATTCTGGTCTACAGGGTGAATTAGAAGCTTGGTGGCACAAGTGCCAGCGTGAAGGTTTTACAGCCGATAATTTTGATGAACATACGACCATAGACAGCGGTCACGGGCGAATTGAAACAAGACGTTGTCAGCAAGTGCTGGTTAATAAAAGTTGGTTAAATAATAAATATCAGTGGGTTGGCTTAAAAAGCATTATCAAAGTGACATCAGACGTACATGAAAAAACGACAGGTAAAGAGACCACTGAAACACGTTGGTACATTAGCTCATTAGATTTAAATGCAGAGCAGGCGTTATCTTCTGTGCGAAATCACTGGCAAGTAGAAAGTATGCATTGGGTGTTAGAGATGACATTCAGAGAAGATGAATCACGGATCCGTAAAGGCCGAGGTCCGCTTGCTTTTAATGTGATGAGAAAAATAGCAATGACCTTGTTCAAGCAAGACCAGACAAAACGCGCGAGTATAGCGGCTAAAAAGAAGATGGCAGGGTTGGACGACGAGTATCGCTCAACCCTGTTAGAGTCAGGGATTAAAATGCGCTAGCCGTGCCTGTAGAGGCCACCGACGGCAGTGTGTTTGTTTTTTGCAATAAAAGCCGCGATAAATTAAAAATATTGTACTGGGATAACACCGGCTTTGCGCTTTGGTATAAGCGCCTCGAACAGGCAAAGTTTAAGTGGCCAACTCAGAGTGAAGATGAATGTATGCGCTTATCTGAGCAAGAGTTTCATTGGCTGCTCTCAGGGTTTGATGTATTGGGACACCGTCAAGTTAAGGGCTTGAGTTACAGTTGATTGATCGCTATTACGTATGCGGTTTTCGATGATTAGATCACTGCATTAGCCTTATTCTGGATGACATTTGATATAATCACCCCATGAAATTAGCACCCGATAACCTACCCAATGATATTGATTTGCTTAAGCAATTATTGCTTGAGGCAAGTCAACTTGTGGCGTCACAATATTCGGAAATCGCCGAGCTTAAACAGTCTGTGCAGCGGTTGTTGGAGCCATTTCGCTTAGCGCAACAGCAACGCTTCGGGGCCAGCAGTGAAAGCCATAATTATCAAGGTGAGTTATTTAACGAAGCTGAAGTCACCCTTGATGAGCCAGAAGAATCAACGGCAGATGATGTGTCTGTTTCCCCTAAGAAACGTGCCAAGTGTAAGCCTCTGCCTAAAGACCTGCCTCGTGAAATTATCACCCATGATATTAGCGAAGCGGATAAACAGTGTGCTTGTGGTCATCAGTTGACCTTGATGGAGCAAGATAGCAGCGAGAAACTTAAGTTTGTTCCCGCACAAATCAGTGTCATTGAGCATGTTAGGTTAAAATACAGCTGCAAGCATTGCGACACTAAAGGGACGCAAGCTAACATCAAACAAGCCCCCGTGCCTGCTAGTCCAATTCCAAAAGGTTTTGCCACGCCAAGCCTATTGAGCCAGCTCATCACCAGTAAATATCAGTACGCCTTACCGCTTTATCGACAAGAAACTTTATTTAAACAGTATGGTATCGAATTAAGTCGTCAAACGATGTCAGACTGGATGATGAAATCAGCCGCCTTGTTTAAACCCTTATATGATTTACTGCACCAACACCTATTAACGCAAGGTGTACTGCACGCCGATGAGACCACGCTCAAAGTGATTAACGATGAACGGGTGATGGGTCTATTGCTCAGGTGCGGATAGGCCGAGTCTCGAGCCTAGATATAAAGGTGTAAACAGCATCGTTCTGTACGACTATCAAGATGGTAGCCGCGCGAGCACTTGCGTGAGTGGTTTTCTTGCCACTGAGCACACCGTGTTTAATGGCTATTTACAGGTCGATGGTTATGCGGCTTACCAACGAGTCAATGACAAACTTGTGGGTTGTTGGGCACATGCGCGGCGTAAATTCAAAGTTAAAGAACGGCTGTATTTTAGGCGTACGCATTCAAGCGCCCAACTGACGACATTGAAGCAATGGCTGGATAAATCGGTGCAACAAGTGTCGAAGCAAAGTGCCTTGGGTCGAGCCATCCATTACACTATCAATCAATGGCCAAAGCTCAGCCGTTACCTAGAAGATGGTCGACTCAACATTGACAATAATCGCGCCGAACGCGCAGTAAAACCGTTTGTGATAGGGCGTAAAAACTGGTTGTTCAATCACAATCACCGCGGTGCCGAGGCCAGTGCCATTTTGTACAGCATAATAGAAACCGCCAAAGCGAATGGCTTAACACCGTTCGATTATATCGAACGGTGCCTAGAACAACTCTCTCACCCAAACTGCGACCTCAGCAGCCTCTTGCCCTGGCGCGTCAAACTCGGCAAGGCGTAGTTCGCCGGACGCTTACGGTAAGTAAGCTTTTGTCCTGGCTTTAAATGTTATTGTCCCGACATGATTGACTCTATGTCTGTGATTGTTCGTGGCACGCTCGCTGATAGATTTTCAAAGCCGTTTTCGGTGACTAGGATATCATCCTCAATGCGTATGCCCATGCCACGGTAGCCCTCGGGAACATCGGTGGCCGACAGAGGTATGTAGATCCCAGGTTCTATGGTAAATACCATTCCCGGCTCAAGTTTCCGCCAATCACCATCTGCATCGTGATAGGGGCCCACATCATGCACGTCCATGCCAAGCCAGTGACCCGTTTTATGTACTGTAAAACGCTTGTAGGTTTCATTTTTCATGATTTCATCGATATTGCCATTTAACAGGCCTAGTTCCAGTAAACCTTTAGCCATCACTTCCATACAGGTTTCATGTAGGCTGTTCCAGCTCGCGCCAGGTTTGACTTGAGCTATGGCGGCATCTAGAGCGCTTAAGACCAATTGGTATATGGTTTCTTGTTTGGTGGTGAATTTGCCATTCACTGGATAACTACGAGTGATATCCGATGCATAGTGATCGAGTTCGGCGCCCGCATCGATCAGTAGTATCTGGCCATCTTCGATGGTGCAGCAGTTCTCTTGATAATGCAGGCAGCAGGCGTTGTTGCCCGAGGCGACGATATTGGGATAGGCCACATCGGTAGCGCCATATTTGGCTATGGTAAAATTAAAGGTGGCGGCGAGTTCGGCCTCGTTGCCCCCAGGTTTACAGGCTTGCATGACGGCTCTGTGGCCGTCGGTAGAGGCTTTGACTGCGGCCTTAATCTTAGCTATTTCATCTGCGCTCTTTATCACTCTCATTGGATGAAGCACCTTGGCCAAAGGTGTCAGACTGAGATGGTGTTTGATGGTGTCGAAAGAGGCAGTGTTACGCTGATGATTCATCCAGCCGATGACTTGGCTCGAGAAACGACCCAGTTCATCGCCGATGAAGATGTGTTTCTGAGTCGTTAATTGTGACAGAAGTACTGTCTCTAACTCGGCAATGTCATAAGCCTCATCGGCGTTGAAATCTGTTATCGCTCCATCTACACCTGCGCGTTCTCCGAAGCTGACTTCCTGGGTTTTATCTTTGGGGCGGCAAAATAAGCTGTAGTTAAAACCAGAATCTTGACTCTTATCGGAGCAGAGCAGGGCCACCGCATCGGGTTCATCGAAGCCTGTCAGGTAAAGAAAGTCATTGTCTTGTCTGAAATGATACTTGATGTTCTTACTGCGAATCTTTTGCTGATAGCCGGCAAGAATGACAATACTGCCTTCGGGGAGTTGTTCGAACAGGGCTTTTCTTCTTGTTTGGTATAGAACTCTGCTCATGTTAATTGGTCTCTTCATTAGTGTACTTATCTGAACTCACCTTGCGATAAGCCTACATTAAACAGTCACTCTTGGTTTACTTGGGCTAGCCGTGTGAATTGTGTTTGCTCTGGCGAGTCCCAAATATCAATATAGGGGTAAAGCTAGCATGTTTGTATATTTTATCCAGTGTAAATATTCTTAAGCACGGCAAGATCATTATAAATTGAACTTTATGCTCAAGTAGCGTTCAGATCACCAAATACTCTTTTTTGGTGATGTTAATGACTGCTACTTTTTTAAAACATTTTGATTCGATTGCGGAACCCCGTATTGAGCGTTGTAAAAAACATAACTTATTAGAGATTATTTTACTCGCTATAAGTGCGGTTATGTCAGGCTCTGAAGGATGGGAAGACATTGAAAACTTTGGACATCTAAAGCTTGATTGGCTTCGTCAGTATCGTCCTTTTAAAGCAGGTATTCCTCGGCATGACACTATTGCCCGTGTTATCTGCCGATTAAAAGCGGATGAAAAAGAGATAGCAAAGCTAATCGTTAAGCAAAAGGCTGATTATATTCTAGCGCTTAAAGGTCATCATTCTGGTCTACAGGGTGAATTAAAACAAGACGTTGTCAGCAAGTGCTGGTTAATAAAAGTTGGTTAAATAATAAATATCAGTGGGTTGGCTTAAAAAGCATTATCAAAGTGACATCAGACGTACATGAAGAAACGACAGGTAAAGAGACCACTGAAACACGTTGGTACATTAGCTCATTAGATTTAAATGCAGAGCAGGCGTTATCTTCTGTGCGAAATCACTGGCAAGTAGAAAGTATGCATTGGGTGTTAGAGATGACATTCAGCGAAGATGAATCACGGATCCGTAAAGGCCGAGGTCCGCTTGCTTTTAATGTGATGAGAAAAATAGCAATGACCTTGTTCAAGCAAGACCAGACAAAACGCGCGAGTATAGCGGCTAAAAAGAAGATGGCAGGGTTGGACGACGAGTATCGCTCAACCCCGTTAGAGTCAGGGATTAAAATGCGCTAGCCGTGCATTCTTAAGGTAAATCGATAAGTTCGCGGTGCAATCTGCTTCAATGGATGGGATAATGTGTGGAATTAGACTTAGGAGTTAAACACGTGAGCCCAGCAGTTTTTTTAGACCGAGACGGTGTGATCAATATAGATCACGGTTATGTGCATCAGGTTGATGACTTTGAATATGTTGAAGGCGTGTTCGATGCGTGCCGCTCTCTTAAAGAGATGGGATATAAGCTGGCGGTAGTCACTAACCAATCGGGTATTGCGCGTGGCATGTATAGTGAAGAGCAATTTCATACCTTGACAGAATGGATGGATTGGAACTTCGCCGATAAGGGCGTCGAGCTCGATGGCATCTATTATTGCCCACATCACGCTGAGAAGGGCGTAGGTGAATACAAGCAAGATTGTGATTGCCGTAAACCTAAACCTGGCATGATGCTAACGGCTGCCAAGTTTCTTAGCATAGATCTCAGTCAATCGGTCATGGTAGGAGACAAGCGCGATGATATGTTGGCGGCTAAAGCAGCGGGGATCCCGATTCGCATATTGGTTCGTACCGGTAAGTCGGTCACCGATGAAGCCATAGCTGCTGCAAGTGTGGTACTCGATTCAATTGCCGATGTGCCAGTCTATCTTAAGAGCCTTTAATCAAATCATTTCCATGGGAAGAGCCTTGGGCTATTTATCGAGAAATAAGCGGTTCATGCTGGCAGACTTCAGTAACCCGACTCGTTTTACTGAGATTTTATTAAGGCTTTAGCTAGATTAGCGATGAGAATAGGTCGGGATTTAGACGTATTGTTTGATATGTGAGCGATTGG
>NZ_ABIC01000066.1 GCF_000172075.1 Shewanella benthica KT99 | reverse complement strand
AACTGATGAGCAGAACTCCATATCAAAACCTGGGGCTGTCAAATGAATGAGTATGACTCATCCAAGATGGCCGATCTGATGGACGAATATAAGGGCTACACCCTGACAGACGACGCTGCAGAAGCCGATGTGCTGTTACTAAACACCTGCTCTATTCGTGAGAAAGCTCAGGAAAAAGTGTTCCATCAACTTGGACGCTGGAAGAAGTTAAAAGATAAAAACCCGAATCTCATAATAGGTGTCGGTGGCTGCGTTGCCTCTCAAGAAGGCAAGATGATCAAGGAGCGTGCTCAATGCGTCGACATCATCTTTGGCCCACAAACCCTGCATCGTCTGCCAGAGATGATCGATCAGGTCAAGCAAGGCGGTAAGGCGGTTATCGATATCAGCTTCCCTGAGATCGAGAAGTTCGATCGACTACCAGAGCCTAGAGCCGATGGTCCGACGGCTTTCGTTTCGATAATGGAAGGCTGTAGTAAATATTGCTCTTTCTGCGTGGTACCATACACACGTGGCGAAGAGGTGAGCCGTCCCGTGGACGACGTTATCCTTGAAGTCGCTCAGCTTGCCGAGCAAGGTGTTCGTGAAGTCAATCTACTGGGTCAGAATGTGAATGCATTTCGCGGCGCGACCCATGATGATGACATCTGTACCTTTGCCGAACTGCTGCGTTATATCGCCGCTATCGACGGTATCGACAGGGTTAGATTTACCACCAGCCATCCAATCGAATTCTCTCAAGACATCATAGATGTCTATGAAGATACCCCGGAACTGGTTAGCTTCGTGCACCTACCGGTACAATCCGGTTCAGATCACATTCTGACTCAGATGAAACGTGGTCATATGGCTATCGAATATAAGTCGATCATTCGTCGTCTACGTAAGGCGCGTCCTGATATTCAGATCAGCTCAGACTTCATCATTGGCTTCCCAGGTGAATCTAAGCAAGATTTCGCCGACACCATGAAGTTGATTGAAGATGTCGCGTTCGATCATAGTTTCAGTTTTATCTATAGTGCACGCCCTGGCACACCCGCAGCAGACCTACCAGACGATGTCACTCTGGCAGAGAAGAAAGAGCGCTTGGCCATCTTGCAAGAGCGTATCACTCAGCAGGCGATGCGTTACAGCCGTCAGATGTTGGGCACAGTTCAGCGCATCTTGGTCGAAGGCCCTTCGGTGAAAAACCCTATGGAACTTAGGGGCCGCACCGAAACCAGTCGTGTGGTTAACTTCTCGGCCGATCCTAAACACATAGGCAGCTTCGTTGATGTCGAAATTGTCGATGTTTACGCAAACTCATTGCGTGGTACCTTTGTCCGCGGTGAAGACGAAATGGATCTACGCCGCTCATTAAGGCCTTCCGATATTGTTTTGCAACATAAGAAAGACGATGAATTAGGCGTGACACAGTACACACCTTAAGCAAAACAAGATACACCACTAAGGCGGCTTCATTGCCGCCTTTTTTATCCGCTGAAATACCATTAGCATTTCTGGTTCTGTGCTCGTAAAATGAAACTATAGTGACACCCTGATTTTTGCCAATTGGAGCTATTATTGTCTAACAAGTTAACCACGCTTAACCTCTATCTTGAGCCTTCCGATACCCACAGACTGGCATCATTATGTGGGCCTTTCGATGACAATATTAAGCAACTCGAACGCCGGATCGGCGTTGAAATAATCTATAGAAACAATCACTTCCAGATTGCTGGTCAAGCGAGAAACTGTCTAACCATCAGCAACTTACTCAAAACGCTCTATGTCGAGACTCAAGCCATAAGAGGCAAGACACAGGATCTTGAACCCGATACTGTGCATCTGGCAATACAAGAAGCAGTGGCTCTGGAGGCCGAAATACCTCGGGATGATAAAGCCCTCTACATCAAGACCAAGCGTGGCGTGATCAAACCGCGTAATCCGAATCAGAGTGACTATGTCGCCAACATAATGAGCCACGATATCACCTTCGGTGTCGGCCCCGCAGGTACAGGTAAGACCTATCTGGCGGTAGCGGCAGCTGTGGATGCCCTGGAACGTCAAGAAGTGCGTCGTATTCTACTTACTCGCCCCGCTGTCGAAGCTGGTGAAAAATTAGGTTTCTTACCCGGGGATCTAAGCCAAAAGGTCGATCCTTACTTACGGCCTCTCTATGACGCCCTATTCGAAATGATGGGATTCGAGAAGGTCGAACGCCTGATAGAAAAAAATATCATTGAAGTCGCTCCACTCGCCTATATGCGTGGTCGAACCCTAAATGATGCCTTCATCATCTTAGATGAGAGCCAAAATACCACCTTAGAGCAGATGAAGATGTTCTTAACCCGTATCGGATTCAACTCACGAGCGGTTATCACAGGCGACATCACGCAGATCGATCTGCCCAAGAGTCAGATATCGGGTCTGCGCCACGCTATCGAGGTTCTCAGTAAGGTTGAGGAAATTAGTTTCAACTTCTTCCAGGCCAAAGATGTGGTTCGTCACCCAGTCGTAGCACGAATAGTCGAAGCATACGAAGACCATGAGCAGAAAGTTCAACAAGCTAAGGCAAAACGTGACAGTCAATATAAACTTCAGGAAACGACGCTAGATGAGTCTTAATCATAACAATCTCGAGTTAGATCTCGATCTGCAAGTCGCCACCGATAATGAGAGGCTTCCATCTCAGGAAGATTTTGAACTTTGGGTTCGTATTGCACTCAGAGATACCATGAATCAAGCCGAGTTAACCATTAGAATAGTCGACGAAGCTGAGAGTCAAACGCTCAATAGCAGCTATAGAGGAAAAGATAAGCCAACCAATGTGCTCTCTTTTCCTTTCGAGGCACCGCCCGAGATTGATATCCCTCTCTTAGGCGATCTCATTATCTGTGCTCCGGTGGTAGAATTCGAGGCTAAACAACAAAACAAAAGCTTACAATCCCACTGGGCCCACATGGTTGTACATGGTTGTCTGCATCTGCTAGGGTATGATCATATCCAAGATGCCGAAGCTGAAGAAATGGAGTCATTAGAGACTCAACTAATTGAAAGTTTAGGTTTTAACAATCCGTATAAGGAGCAATAATTGGTCTGTTTACCCATCAATTCGATAGGATTTCAGGCTAGGAAAACACTATGAGTGACGATATCCCCCCGAGTACCAACGCCCAGAAGAAGGGCTGGTTTGAAAAAGTAAGTCAGTTATTTCAGGGCGAGCCCCAGAGCCGCGATGATCTTGTTGATGTCATACACGATGCAGAGCAACGTGAGGTCATCTCAGAAGACACACGCGAAATGATCAAAGGTGTATTAGAAGTCTCAGATCTGAGAGTTCGGGACATCATGATACCCAGAGCTCAGATAGTCGCACTGCAGATCGATGATACAGTAGAAGAGCTACTCTCTACGGTTATTAGCTCGGCACATTCACGTTTCCCCGTCGTAAATGAAGATAAAGATCATATCGAAGGCATCTTGCTGGCAAAAGATCTACTCAAATACGGTTTTAAAAACAACGATGAGCCGTTCACCCTCGGCCAGGTTATTCGCCCCGCCGTCGTTGTTCCCGAAAGTAAACGTGTCGATGTACTCCTCAAAGAGTTCCGTTCCCAACGTTATCATATGGCCATAGTGGTCGATGAATACGGTGGAGTATCGGGTCTGGTCACCATCGAAGATATTCTAGAAGAGATAGTGGGTGAAATCGAAGACGAATTCGACCACGACTCAGCCGAAGATACCGAGATCCGCAAGGTGGGTAAGCAAGTCTATATGATCAAGGCTTTGACTCCGATTGAAGACTTCAATGATGAATTTAAGACTCGATTTAGTGACGAAGAATTTGATACCGTTGGCGGGATGGTCTCACATGCGTTTGGCCATCTGCCGGAACGTAATGAGAAGGTCGTCATAGATGACATAGAGTTTACGGTCATCAGCGCCGATACACGCAGATTACTGCAGCTAAGAGTCAAACTCCCCGATCCTGATGCCGCAGAGAAGATAGCCTAGCACCAGCGCTGTCGGCTCAAACACGGTCGTTTTATATGATGAGGCTTAAATGCTGAATAAACTTCGGGCATTTGCCCATCATGAAAAAATACGTCTGGTACTGGCATATCTTGCCGGTGCCAGCACGGCACTCGCTTTTGCCCCCTATGGCCTATGGCCAATTTATCTCATCGCTACCGTTTTCGCACTGCATCAGAGTAGCGGCTTATCACCGCGAGCCGGATTAACATACTGGCTGAGCTTCGGCTTTGGCTGTTTCTCTGTCGGCATTAGTTGGATCCATGTCAGCATGTCCACCTATGGCGGTATCCCACTGATCGCTTCCATGGCCTTGATGGCGCTGCTCGCCTTGTATCTTGCCCTCTATCCGGCATTGACGGGTTATCTGCTGCAAAAATTATCACCCACTACATCCATAATGAGAAATATCATCTTGTTTCCTGCGTTATGGACCTTAACCGAATGGCTAAGGGGCTGGGTGTTGACTGGTTTCCCTTGGCTCTGGGCTGGCTACTCCCAGACCGAAGGACCGATAAAAGTACTCGCCAGCGTCATAGGCGCACTCGGCTTAAGCTTTGTATTGGCATTAATTGCCGGCGTATTGGCCCTGTGTTTGCAAAAACGTTGGCGCCCGGCTGTTATTATTTTCCCCTTACTGGGATTAGCGACTTATCTGTCTCCCATGCTATCTAGCGTCGAACCCAATGGCGAAACAGTCAAGGTGGCTCTGGTACAAGGAAATATTCCCCAAAGTATGAAATGGCAGCCCGAAACGCTCTGGCCTACCATGAGAAAGTACATGGATCTTTCTCGTCCACTGCTAGATGCCGATATCATCATTTGGCCCGAGGCCGCCATCCCCGCCCCGGAATATATGGTGTCAGAATTTCTCGATAATGCCAGTAAGGTCGCTAATCTCAACAACAGTGCCATCATCACCGGTATCATTAGCCACCGGCAAGACAGCTTCTACAATTCGCTGATCGTGCTCGGCAACCACAATGATAAATACCAGAGCCAAGCAGACTATATAGAAGGTGGTAGCAACGAATTTAAGAAACATCACTTATTACCGATTGGAGAATTCGTCCCCTTAGAGTCACTGCTAAGGCCTCTGGCACCACTTTTTAACTTACCCATGTCTTCGTTTAGCCGAGGTGCGTATCAACAGCCAAATCTCAACGCACTGGGTCATCAGATAGCACCAGCAATCTGCTATGAGATAGCCTTTCCTGAACAGTTAAGAGCCAACGTCAATGAGGCAACAGAACTTCTACTGACCGTGTCTAATGATGCCTGGTTCGGCAGCTCCAATGGACCGCTGCAACACATGGAAATAGCTCAGATGCGCTCAATCGAACTTGGCAGGCCGTTAGTAAGATCGACCAACAATGGTGTCACCGCCTTTGTCGATGAGCTGGGTAATATCACCCACAAGTTACCTCAATTCGAGACTGGGGTGCTGGTCGCTGATATCCCTTTGGTGAAGGGTCAAACCTGGTTCTCTAAATGGGGCCAGTCACCGATATTAATCTTATCGGCTCTGTTACTGGGACTGGCGATTCTCCGTCAACGCTGGCTTTCAGCTAGCTGATATTGGATCAAGTCGCACTAGGCACTTTATGAGGTCTAGTAATTTTGAGTGATATGGCAAAAGTTAACAGAAAATGCGAATCCCACCGATAAAAAAACCCGCTAAGTGCGGGTGTTTTTATCGGTACTAGCCAGCCTATTATTAACCAATATCTAGACGATAAATTGATTCAACAACTGCTCCTGCCTCTTAACTTGTTCCAGTTGTTTGCTCATCGCCTCATTGGCTTGCTCCGAATTATTAGCGACCTGCATCGACAGCTCCCGAATATTAGCTGTATTGCGATTCATCTCTTCGGCAACTTGGCTCTGCTCTTCGGCAGCACTGGCTATTTGCAGATTCATGTCGGTGATTTCTTCGATGCTACTGCGGATCTTAACTAAGGTTTCATTCGCCACCTGTGCTTTCTCGACAGTAGTCACAGTTGTCTGTCGACTATCGTCCATCACACTCACGACAGTAGCTACACCAATCTGTAATTTTTCTATTTTCTCTTTAATTTCTGAAGTCGACTGTTGAGTTCGCACAGCCAAAGTACGCACCTCATCGGCGACAACCGCAAAGCCTCTACCCGACTCTCCCGCCCTCGCAGCTTCTATTGCCGCATTGAGTGCTAACAGATTAGTTTGACCGGCAATCGCAATCACACCTAAGATAGACTCGATACTCACAGTATCGGCTTCAAGCTCTTTTACCGCATTGGCTGCATCATCTATCTGAGCTGATAACTGCTCGATTGACTCAGTGGTTTGCACTACGGCAGCAACCCCTTCGCTTACCGCATTATCGGCTTGCTGGACTGCATAGGCCGCACTCTGTGCGTTATTGGCGACATCTGCAGCCGTTACCGACATCTCATGCATAGCCGTGGCAAGCTGTTCTACCTCTTGGGTCTGCTGCCCCATAGCTTCAAAAGCTTCACTGGCTCCTCTGGCAGTCGCTTGAGTACCTTGGCTAACTTCGATACCAATCGACTTAACCTGTTGAATCAAATCTTGCAGCTTGGTCACAAAATTGTTGAAGTTACCGGCCAGAGTCGCGAACTCAACATCGGAGTCTGTGCTTAGCCTACGCGTCAGATCCCCTTCGCCGGTAGACACATCTCTCATGGCCTCATTCAATGTGTCCAGAGGCTTCATCAATTGGCGTATGATGCCACTCATAAGAAGAATGGCCAAAACCAATGCCAGCAGTGAATACAAGATAGCATCACGACGGAGTTCGTCGGCGGCGGCAAACATCACCCCCTCATCCAGCACAATTCCCAGGCTCCAATCCAGGCCTGAAGATGAGCGAGTGCATCTTGCCATCGATATCCAGTTGTGAACTCGCGACTGACACATCAAGCTGGCTACCAAAAATCTGGCTCATTGGACGACCATTTTTACTCGAATCTGGATACGCAATAAACTCACCTTGCTTACCGACAATGAATGCGTATCCAGCGCCGAAGAAATTGGCGCGGTTACTGATATCAGCCAGACTCTTGAGACTGATATCAGTGAATAATGCTCCCTTAAACTCACCATTTTCAGACAAGGGCATGGCGGCAGAGACTAATACCGCCCCACTAGAAGCATCGGCATACGGAGCCGTAAACACGAAGCCCCCCTGTTTTTTCACCTCCTGATACCAGCTGCGTTGCCTGGGATCATAACTCGATCCAGGATTCCAGCTAGGATCATTGCCGACGAAATGTCCGTTCTCCAAGCCCATACCCGCTAAGATAAAATGCTGTTTGATTACCGGCTGATCCAGCACCTCAAGAAAATGTTTATCGGATAGCTCGGTTCCCAGCAAAGAGGCTGCATATTCGGTAATGCTCTTCTTTTCTGCCATGACAGCTTCAATATTATGACTCATGGAACTGGCCAGTTCGTCAACGCTGACGGTTAATTTGTTGCTTCACCTGAAAATATTGATAACCGGATAAACATGCCAGTGACAATATCAAGATGAGACTCGCAGAAATAACTATTTTATGCACAAATTTCATATACATCCTCACACCTGATTACCCATGAGGCTCAGCCATCTTTAACAGTCTATATGGCATAGGTGGCGTTCTAACTGCCACACTCATAAATCGTGGCAATAATTCAGTTAGATTAAAACGCCGATTGAACCGATAACAAAACTCGCCAAGATATCGCGGTAGATGCTCGGCGCTAATCGAGTGGTAAGCACCGTGCAAGGATATTTTAACATTACCTATCATTGTATTGACCCAACGAAAAGCTTCAATCTCTACACAACTCGCCCCTCCTCCAGTAACAAGACTAACGTGAGCACAGTGGGACTGTGTCACTGCTCGAAAACACGCCAATCCGTCCGATACTACAGTGCACCCATCTGATAGATGCATATCTGCCCAGTTCTTTATTTCTTGGGTCTTAAAACCATTCACAACATTCATATTCATGTGTAATGGCTGGCCATCATCGGTCAACGATATGGCTACTACGAAAGGTGTTTTGTTGCTGGAATCTCTTCCCGGTTTACCTCCATGCTGTTCGCCACCCCAATACACATCATCGAGCTGGACAGTGGCTTAGTATCATCACGTTCCTTCATGACCTGCATGATTTTTTGCTTTACTTTCCAGGCAGGGTTGTACGAAACGCCAATTTGCCTTTTTAACGCTAATGCTGATAAACCAGTCTTTGATTGTGTTATTAGATAGATGGCAATAAACCACGTTTGCAATGGAAGTTTAGTACTGGCAAAAATCGTATTGCTGGTCAGAGAAGTTTGGTGGTGACAATGATTGCATTGATAAAGTTTTCTGCTTTTTAACGAGCAGTATTTTGAAGACCCACAATCCGGGCATTGAAAGCCATGTGGCCACTTCCAGTTGAACAAGGCGGCGGAGCATTGTTCTTCTGAGCCGTAGTTTTTAAATAGCTCAATTAAGCTATACCCTTTTTGGAACTGCACTTTGTTTTTGGCCATTTTGCACCTCAAACACAACTGGGATTACTTACAGTATAACAATGGCTGACGATAGTGGGTAATCAGGTCCTCACAAGTACTACTAGTGGTTTCGAAAAAGTAGATTTCTTGCTGGAATAACATGAAGACCTTAAGTAAGTTCCATGATCACAGCTTCATTTTCACAGCCCACTACCTTTGTAGAGTAATCTGTGAAAAATTAACAGATATTTCACATTAAAAGGGATGAAAATATGTGAACGATTGTGAATGATGTGTTTATTTTCAGTTATTGCAGCCAATCAATGTCTAGATGAACGGCCAACGAAATTTCATAATGTCACTATGACCAAGTATGACACCCAGCCTGAAATTGGCATCCTAATGATCCAATTACCTGAGTAGATAAGGGTCAAAGCTAACACATGCTTAAGCGAGCAGAAATAGTCAACTGCTCGTCGATTAATCTATGGTCTGACTAAATTCAGCCTTGCTTAAGGTGGCAAAGCCTCACGGGTAAAATCACTACTATCACATTTAGGACAATTAGGAATAACCCCGGGAAATTCGATTATCATCTCATGGCCGCAGTGAGTACATACCATATTGCCCTGATTGACGATTTCACCACTTCGATAATGGCCTTGATGTTTAAAATCCTGCAAGACTTCATGCCACTCGATCTGACTTCTGTCTGTGATACAGCTCAACCAATGCCATAATGTATTCTCTACTGTGATCATTGTCGGACTATGACTCAGATCTAAATCATTTTTTTCATGTAAGAAATTAGCTATGTCACGTTTTAAAAATTGTTCAACTAATGCCAGCTCAACATCCTTAGCTCGGTCTTTGATAGAAATAAAATCTTTACTATTAGTCACAATATGAAATAACTCTTTTATAGTTATAGAGTTATCTTCTGAATAATCAGACTTCACTTGCTTTAACAGTGCCTCATAAAGCGATAGCAGCTCAGCACTTCTCTTACTCATGTTAAATACTCCTCATCCGAACCTTTTTAATAACTCACTTCTAGTTTATTCTATGCAGTTCTAACTCGCGTATAAAGTGCGCAAGATCAAATAATAGGCCCCATGGCCGGGAAATATTGATGCAAGAGCAATATAAACCTTCAGAAATTGAAGCTAAAGTGCAGCAGCACTGGCAAGACAATAAAACATTTGAAGTCACCGAAGATGAGAACAAAGAGAAGTTTTACTGTCTCGCCATGTTCCCTTATCCTTCTGGCCGGCTGCACATGGGTCATGTACGTAACTACACAATAGGTGACGTAATCGCCCGTTACCAGCGATTACAGGGAAAAAATGTATTACAGCCTATCGGCTGGGACTCATTTGGCCTGCCTGCTGAAAATGCGGCAATCAAGAATAATACGGCTCCAGCACCTTGGACTTACGAAAATATCGACTACATGAAGAACCAGCTGAAGATGCTGGGATTCGGTTACGACTGGAGCCGTGAAATCGCCACTTGCACCCCCGAATACTACCGTTGGGAACAATGGTTCTTCACTAAACTATTTGAAAAAGGCATGGTCTATAAGAAGACCTCATCGGTTAACTGGTGTCCTAATGACGAAACAGTGCTGGCTAACGAGCAGGTTATCGATGGCTGTTGCTGGCGCTGTGACACAGTAGTCGAACAGAAAGAGATCCCGCAGTGGTTTATCAAGATCACCGAATATGCCGATGAGCTGCTAACGGATCTCGACCAGCTCGACGAGTGGCCTGAGCAGGTCAAGACCATGCAGCGTAACTGGATAGGCCGCAGCGAAGGCATAGAGATGACCTTCAAGGTTGTCGATAGCGAAGAAAGCTTCGATATCTATACCACGCGTCCCGATACAGTTATGGGTGTGACCTATGTTGCTATCGCGGCGGGCCACCCTCTCGCCGAGCAGGCTGCAGCCGATAATCCCCAGCTTGCCGCATTTATCGAAGAGTGTAAGAACGCCGACACCACGGAGGCCGCCATGGCCGCCATGGAGAAGAAAGGTGTTGCTACAGGCCTTTACGCCACTCATCCTTTGACGGGTAAGCAAGTGCCAATCTGGGCAGCTAACTTCGTATTGATGAATTACGGCACTGGCGCAGTCATGTCGGTACCGGCTCATGATCAACGTGATTATGAATTTGCCATTAAATACGGCTTAGCCATAGAAGGCGTCATCAAGCCAAGCGATAGCGAACTCGATATCAGCGAAGTTGCCTACACAGGCAAAGGCATAGTGTTTAATTCTGGAGACGCTTTCCCCGAGCTTGACGGCCTGGATTTCCAGGGCGCGTTCGATGCCATCGACGCTCGATTAATGGCTGAAGGCAAAGGTAAACGTCAAGTTAATTTCCGTCTGCGTGACTGGGGCGTATCTCGTCAACGTTATTGGGGTGCTCCTATCCCTATGATGACACTGGCCGATGGCACTGTGGTAGCGACACCTGAAGATCAACTGCCGGTAATTTTACCGGAAGATGTGGTCATGGATGGAATACAGAGCCCAATCAAGGCTGACAAAGAATGGGCCAAGACCACATATAAAGGTGAGGAAGCCTTCAAAGAGACTGATACCTTCGACACCTTTATGGAGTCATCTTGGTACTATGCTCGCTACTGTAGCCCACATGCAGATCAGATGTTAGATCCGGCTAAGGCTAACTACTGGTTACCCGTAGATCAGTATATTGGCGGCATCGAGCATGCGTGTATGCACTTGCTTTACTTCCGCTTCTTCCACAAATTACTCAGAGATATCGGCTTAGTCGATTGTGACGAGCCCGCAAAACGCCTGCTCACTCAAGGCATGGTGTTGGCCGATGCCTTCTACTATAACAATGACAGAGGTGCTCGCGTCTGGGTTGCACCGTCGGATGTAACCGTTCAGGAGACTGACGATAAGGGGCGTATCCTTAAAGCCATAGACAAGGATGGCAACGAACTCGTCTATACTGGCATGAGCAAGATGTCTAAGTCTAAGAACAACGGCATAGACCCTCAAGAGATGGTCAATAAGTATGGTGCCGATACCGTTCGCTTATTTATGATGTTTGCGGCGCCACCTGAGTTAACCTTAGAGTGGCAAGAGTCAAGTGTCGAAGGCGCCCATCGTTTCATCAAACGTCTTTGGAAACTGGCTCATGACCATATCGCTAAAGGGCCGACTGCTGCGCTTGATATCAAGTCTCTCGATGCTAAGCAGAAAGATCTACGTCGTGAGTTACACAAGACCATCGTCAAGGTTACCG
The DNA here is from genome assembly GCF_000172075.1 of Shewanella benthica KT99. Taxonomy (GTDB): domain Bacteria; phylum Pseudomonadota; class Gammaproteobacteria; order Enterobacterales; family Shewanellaceae; genus Shewanella; species Shewanella benthica_A. Next base: position 2,779 of record NZ_ABIC01000066.1, on the reverse strand, counting down.
ACGATATCGGGCGTCGTCAGATGTTCAACACCGCCATCGCCTCTATCATGGAGCTAATGAACCGATTACTGAAGGCGCCTCAGGAATCAGAGCAAGATCGAGCTCTATTAAATGAAGCACTCTCGGCCGTAGTTCGTCTGCTATATCCAATCATTCCTCATATCAGTTTCATCCTATGGAATGAGTTAGGTAATCCAGAGACCATCGAAGATGTATTGTGGCCAAAGGTCGATGAGTCTGCGCTTGTGGAAGACAGTAAACTTATCATAGTACAGGTCAACGGTAAGCTTCGTGCAAAGATAACAGTTCCAGCCGATGCAACGAAGGAAGCGGTTGAAGAACAGGGACTTGCAGAAGCTGGTGTACTTAAACACACCGAAGGTAAGACCATTAGAAAAATCATCTATGTCCCGAGCAAATTGCTCAACATAGTAGCTAACTAAGCACCCACCAAAAGGAAATACTGCCTAGCCTATGCTTATTATACGCATATGTTTCGCAATAGCGGCACTGAGTATCATGCTCAGTGCCGGTTGCGGCTTTAAACTCCAGGGCAACTACTCGATACCTGAGCAGTTACAGACCCTAAACCTAACGAGTCAAGATGAGTACAGTGAGCTGACTCGCCTGGTTCGCGAACGTCTACGTCTGCACAGCATTGCTTTAGTCGATGCAAGCGATGACATCCCAATTTTACACATTTTACATGACTCATTGGACAGAACGACTCTCTCCCTCTACCCAAGCGGTAATGTGGCCGAGTATGAGCTAACTTACCATGTGACTTTTTCCGTACGTTTACCTCAAGATGAAGCGCAGGAGTTCGACGTCGATATTCATCGCGATTATCTCGATGATCCCAGAACCGCATTAGCCAAGAGTCGTGAAATGGAGATCTTGCTAAAAGAGATGCGTAATCAGGCTGCGGATCAGATGATTCAAACCCTTGCTTCCCTCGAGGTAAAATGATGCTGATTTCAGCATCATTACTGTATCGATCCTCTGCATATCTCTCGCCCCATCTAAAGGTATTTTAATGCGGGTCTATCCAGATCAACTCCAGCGTAATCTCTCCCCCCTGAAACAGTGTTATCTCATCTTCGGTGACGATCCTTGGCTGTGCCAAACCAGTCGCAGCCAGATCTATCATCAAGCCAAGAGTCAAGGCTTCGAGGAGAAAATCCAACTGACCCAGGAAACTGGATTTAACTGGAATGAATTAGTCGAGCAATGGCAAGCCATGAGCCTATTTTCCAGCCGTAGAGTGATCGAATTAACTTTACCTCAGGCCAAGCCAGGAGCCGAGGGCGGCGCGATATTTCAAAGCCTGATGCAGATGACCAATCCCGATGTGCTATTGATTCTCACCGGACCTAAACTCGCAGCAGAACAGACAAAAAGTAAATGGTTTAAAACCTTAGATAGCCAAGGTATATATGTTCCCTGTATGACCCCAGAAGGTTCACAATTTCAGCGTTGGTTAGAGAGTCGGATCCAACACTTCGCACTAAACTTGACTCGCGACGCTAAAGATATGCTGTTCAGCCTCTATGAGGGAAATTTACTCGCAGCTGACCAATCACTGCAACTGCTGCAGTTATTGAGTCCCAGTGAGCAGATAGATAGCCCAGAGCTAAGCCGTTATTTTGAAGACCAATCACGTTTTAGCGTGTTTCAACTCACTGACGCCATGCTCAATAACCGTCAGGACAAGGCGCAGCATATTCTCTGCCAGCTAAAAGCCGAAGGCGTTGCCATGCCGATTATTTTGTGGGGTATTTTCAAGGAACTGGCCATTCTTTTGCAGTTGAAATCTGCCCAAGAGGCCCAAAAATCGTTGCAAGGTCTCTGGGGTAAATTACGCATTTGGGATAAACGAAAGCCCTTATATCTGGCAGCCTTAAATAGGCTCTCCTTATTCCAGATAGAAGCCTTACTCGCTAGCGCTTCAGACATAGAATTAAGGCTAAAACAGCAAGGTATAGAAGATTGGACTGGTGTGAGTCATTTGAGCTTACTGTTCGATCCTAAAGCCCATGCAGCCTTATCTCATATTCAATTGAATGACTGGAGCTAAACTCGCGATGCGGATTGGGATCTTGGGGGGCACATTTGACCCTATTCATTTTGGGCATATACGCCCCGTGCTCGAAATCAAGTCGCAACTTAATCTCGACAGTGTTTGGCTCATGCCTAACCACATCCCTCCTCATAAAAAATCTACAGTCGTGAGTACCGAGCAGCGGCTGGCCATGGTCGATTTAGTTTGCCAACAATACAGCGAATTTGAATTGTGTGATATTGAGGCCCGCCGTTCTGGCCCCTCTTACCTGCTGACAACCTTAAAAGAGCTGCATAAGCTATATCCAACACACGAGTTTTTTTTCTTGATCGGCACAGACTCTTTAGTCTCGTTACCCACTTGGCACCAGTGGCAGTCCCTATTTAACCTGTGCCATTTTGTTGTTTCAACCCGGAACGGCTGGCAGCTCACCTCTGACATGCCAATATTTAAAGAGTATGAACAAAGATTAACGCGCATGGATCAACATAAATCACAGAAATCGGGCCTGATTTTCCAAGTCAATATTACCCCTCAAGCATACTCTTCCACTCACATTAGACAGCAACTGGCACTTGGTTTAAGCCCAACAGAAGCCGTCCCCAGCCAAGTACTCAAATTTATCGCCGAGAAAAACCTGTACCAAACACCAGCTTAATCTTAAAACTCCCCCTTGCCCAGGTTAATTGCCCCAGTGCATCCTCAACTCAGGAATAA
>NZ_ABIC01000067.1 GCF_000172075.1 Shewanella benthica KT99 | reverse complement strand
CTAATTCGTAATTCGCCTAATGGTTAAGGCGAAGGGTTATTATACTGATTTACGTTAGTAGATCAACCCCGTTGTCTGAAATAACACCAAGAAGACGTTATTCAACCGAATAGCAGTATCAAGCAGGCTGCTGACTCGAGATCATAACAGGTATTATGCAATAAAGTGACGGCATTATACCCATTCAAATATAAATGATCAGTCGGTATTACCGACAAATTTCAGACAATAAAAAAGGAAGCCGAAGCTTCCTTTTCTTAGTGTCTGTAAGACTAGTCGCTATTAAGCAAGGATCTTAGCTACAACACCAGCACCAACAGTACGACCACCTTCACGGATAGCGAAGCGTAAACCTTCATCCATCGCGATTGGGGCGATTAGTGTTACTACCATCTGCACGTTATCACCAGGCATAACCATCTCTACGCCTTCTGGCAGCTCGATAGTACCAGTCACGTCCGTAGTACGGAAGAAGAACTGTGGACGATAGCCCTTGAAGAATGGAGTGTGACGTCCGCCTTCTTCTTTTGACAGAACGTAGATTTCTGATTCAAAAGTAGTGTGTGGAGTGATTGAACCTGGAGCCGCTAGCACTTGGCCGCGCTCAACGTCTTCACGCTTGATACCACGTAGAAGAACACCACAGTTCTCACCTGCACGACCTTCGTCAAGCAGTTTACGGAACATTTCAACACCAGTACAAGTTGATTTAGTAGTATCTTTGATACCAACGATTTCAACTTCTTCACCAATCTTGATGATACCGCGCTCTACACGACCAGTTACCACTGTACCACGGCCTGAGATAGAGAACACATCTTCGATAGGAAGAAGGAATGGCTTGTCGATGTCACGTTCTGGCTCTGGGATATAAGTATCCAAAGCTTCTGCAAGCTCAAGGATCTTAGCTTCCCACTCTGGCTCGCCTTCGAGGGCTTTAAGTGCTGAACCTTGAATAACTGGCAGATCATCACCTGGGAAGTCATATTCAGAAAGAAGTTCACGCACTTCCATTTCGACTAGCTCAAGCAGTTCTTCGTCATCAACCATGTCACATTTGTTCATGAATACGATGATGAAAGGTACGCCAACCTGACGAGAAAGCAGGATGTGCTCACGAGTCTGTGGCATAGGGCCGTCTGTAGCAGCAACAACTAGAATTGCGCCATCCATTTGTGCAGCACCAGTGATCATGTTTTTAACATAATCGGCGTGACCAGGACAATCTACGTGTGCATAGTGACGTGCAGGAGTGTCATATTCGATGTGAGAGGTATTAATTGTAATACCGCGCTCACGCTCTTCTGGAGCGTTATCGATCTGGGAGAAGTCTTTAGCTTCACCACCGTAAGTCTTTGCTAAAACAGCAGAGATAGCAGCAGTTAGAGTAGTCTTACCATGATCCACGTGCCCGATAGTACCGACGTTTACATGGGGTTTAATACGTTCAAATTTTTCTTTAGCCACGATATATTCCTTTCTTCTCAGAAATGCCCGGCTTGACACCGAGCAATAGCAATTAATTTTTAGTTATGGATTACCCGGCTAATTAGCCTCGAGCATCCATAATCGCTTTCGCAATATTTTGCGGCGCGTCGGAATACTTCAAAAACTCCATGGAGTATGAAGCACGTCCTTGAGTCGCGCTTCGCAAATCAGTTGCATACCCAAACATTTCAGATAGAGGCACTACAGCATGAACGAGTTTGACGCCGGCAATGCCATCGTCCATTCCTTCGATCAAACCACGACGCCGATTCAAATCACCGACAACATCTCCCATATAATTTTCAGGAGTGGTGACTTCAACTTTCATGCAAGGTTCCAGGAGCGTAGGGTCTGCTTCGAGAGCGCCCTTCTTGAAGCCCATGGAAGCCGCAACTTTAAAGGCCATCTCATTAGAGTCCACATCATGATATGAACCATCAAAGAGAGTAACCTTGACGTCCAAGATAGGGAAGCCGGCGAGTACGCCGCTCTTCATCTGCTCTTGAATACCTTTATCTACTGCAGGGATGTATTCTCTCGGAACAGCACCACCAACAATCTCGTTAACAAATTCATAGCCGAAACCCTCTTCTTGAGGCTCCAGTTTCAACCAAACGTGACCGAATTGACCTCGACCACCAGATTGACGAATAAACTTGCCTTCAACTTCTACACTCGAGCGAATAGTTTCACGATAAGCTACCTGAGGTTTACCTACGTTACACTCGACACTGAATTCGCGACGCATACGGTCAACAATAATGTCTAAGTGTAGCTCACCCATGCCAGAGATCAGTGTCTGACCCGATTCAGGATCGGTTTCAACACGGAAAGAGGGATCTTCCGCTGCAAGCTTTTGCAACGCAATGCCCATCTTCTGTTCATCGGCTTGAGATCTTGGTTCCACGGCAATCGTGATCACGGGCTCAGGGAATTCCATGCGTTCCAGGATGATTTTATGATCAATATCACAAAGAGTATCACCCGTAGTCACGTCCTTAAGGCCAATAGCAGCCGCGATGTCACCAGCGCGTACTTCTTTAATCTCTTGGCGATCGTTAGCATGCATCTGCACCATACGACCCACGCGTTCCCGCTTCTGTTTGACCGAATTATAAACGCCAGAACCTGTTGTCAATACACCCGAATATACGCGTATAAAGGTCAAGGTTCCAACGAACGGGTCTGTCGCTATCTTAAATGCCAACGCAGAGAAAGGAGCATTGTCGTCCGCAACGCGTTCAACCTCTTCCCCATTTTCATCTATGCCTTTAATCGCAGCCACTTCGACTGGCGATGGTAGATAATCGATAACGGCATCGAGAACGGCTTGCACACCCTTGTTCTTAAATGCAGAACCGCAAGTAGCAAGGACAATCTCATTTGCCAGAGTCCGTTGACGCAGCGCCTTCTTGATCTCGTCTTCTGATAGTTCGACCCCATCGAGGTACTTTTCCATCAGTTCATCAGAGGCCTCGGCGGCAGCTTCAACCAGATATTCTCGCATCTCACTCGCCTTATCTGCGAGCTCAGCTGGAATATCCTCATAGGTGAATGTGGTGCCATGATCTTCTTCTGACCAGTTAATGGCCATCATCTTGATCAGGTCAATAACGCCTTTAAACTCCTCTTCCGCGCCAATATTCATTTGAATTGGCACACAAGTCGCACCCAAACGGTCACGAATCTGTTGAATGACGCCATCAAAGTCCGCACCGGCACGATCCATCTTATTGACGAATACTATGCGGGGTACTTGATACCTATCGGCTTGACGCCAAACAGTCTCAGATTGTGGTTCAACACCCGATGCGCCACAGAACACAACTACCGCACCATCGAGTACTCGCAGAGAACGTTCGACTTCAATAGTGAAATCAACGTGACCAGGAGTATCTATGATATTGATACGGTGCTCAGTAAACTGGGCTTCCATACCGCGCCAGAACGTGGTCGTTGCCGCAGAAGTGATGGTAATACCACGCTCCTGCTCCTGCTCCATCCAATCCATGGTAGCTGCGCCATCATGAACTTCACCGATCTTATGAGAAACACCGGTGTAGAACAAAATACGTTCTGTCATTGTGGTTTTACCTGCATCGACATGAGCAACAATACCAATATTTCGGTAGCGCTCAATCGGAGTTGTACGAGCCACGTTTAAACCCTCTTGACCAAGGCTAATGCCTTAGATATGTAGAATATGGAGCTGGCAACAGCCAGCTCCATCAGATTACCAGCGGTAATGAGCGAACGCCTTGTTCGCTTCTGCCATACGATGCACGTCTTCGCGCTTCTTAACAGCAGAACCTTTGTTTTCTGAAGCGTCTAGCAATTCACCGGCTAGACGTAGAGCCATAGATTTTTCACCACGCTTACGAGCAGCTTCAACTAACCAACGCATACCCAATGCATTACGACGAACTGGGCGTACTTCACATGGTACCTGGTAAGTAGAACCACCAACACGACGAGACTTAACCTCGACTGAAGGGCGAACGTTATCCAGGGCTGCTTCAAGGATCACTAGATGCTCTTCGCCTTTCTTTTCGAAAGCGGTATCTAGTGCCTTGTAAATAATTTTTTCTGCAGTCGACTTTTTGCCGTCCTGCATGATGACGTTGATGAACTTAGCCAGCAACTCACTGTTGAACTTTGGATCTGGTAGGATTTTACGTTGTCCTACAACGCGACGTCTTGGCATAACAATTTCTCCGTATGCTTCAGGGACCCCAAAACTGGAATCTTAATATTTAGCTTGGCCTTACTTAACGGAAAACGTTAAGACTTAGGACGCTTAGCTCCGTACTTAGAACGACCTTGACGGCGGTCACTCACGCCAGCACAATCTAATGCACCACGGATTGTGTGGTAACGCACACCAGGTAGATCTTTAACACGACCACCACGGATTAGAATTACGCTGTGTTCCTGCAGGTTGTGGCCTTCACCGCCGATGTACGAAGTAACTTCGAAACCGTTAGTAAGACGCACACGAGCTACTTTACGTAGTGCAGAGTTAGGTTTTTTAGGTGTGGTTGTGTATACGCGAGTACAAACACCACGTTTTTGTGGACACGAATCCAACGCTGGCACATTAGTCTTAACGACTTTGGGCGAGCGAGGATTACGGACCAACTGGTTTATAGTTGCCATGTATAGCTCCGAATCAGTTGATAAACTCAACAGTAAGGTGTGAAAAATCTATATCCCACAGGTGTGGGACGCGAAATTTTAGAAAGGTAATCGCATTCTGTCAAGAAATAGACAACTTTTAACCCATATAAAGTAAAAAAAGGCACTTGATGCGCCTTTTTTACAATCTATTTACTTTTCAGTCCGATTTAATCAGCACTTCCGGCAAGGTTGAGCAGGTCAGCCAAGTTTCTCTCGGCTTCACTTGCAGTTATCGTTGATGCCTGTTCAGATGTTTTACCCGCTGCTTTAGCAGCTAATGCAGCATTACGTTTCTGATGGTAAGCATAACCGGTACCGGCAGGGATCAAGCGACCCACTATCACGTTTTCTTTCAGACCACGTAGTTTATCCCTCTTACCAGCTACTGCCGCTTCCGTAAGTACGCGGGTAGTCTCCTGGAACGATGCAGCAGAGATAAATGACTCTGTTGCAAGCGATGCCTTGGTGATACCCAAAAGTTCACGGTCGAAGGTTGCAGGCTTCTTACCCTGAGCTTCAAGCTCACGGTTAGCGATCTTAACGCGGGCCACTTCTGCTTGCTCACCGGCGAGGAACTTACTGTCACCTGCATCTGTGATCAAACACTTACGTAGCATCTGACGGATAATCACTTCGATGTGCTTATCGTTAATTTTTACGCCCTGTAGACGGTAAACGTCTTGAACTTCATTAACGATATAGTTAGCCACTTTATGAATGCCACGTAGACGTAGAATATCGTGAGCAGCCTCGGCACCATCAGCAATAACTTCACCACGTTCGACTTTTTCACCTTCGAACACGTTCAGGTTACGCCACTTAGGGATCATCTCTTCGTAAGGCTTGCCACCATCGGCAGGCGTGATCAACAGACGACGCTTACCTTTAGTTTCTTTACCAAACGAGATAGTACCTGAGTATTCGGCAAGAATTGCCGGCTCTTTTGGCTTACGCGCTTCGAACAAGTCGGCAACGCGAGGCAGACCACCGGTAATATCACGAGTCTTAGATGACTCCTGTGGGATACGCGCTAGCGCATCACCAACATTGATCGCTGCGTTATCTTCCTTGTTCACAATCGCTTTACCAGGTAGGAAGTATTGTGCAGGTACTTCAGTACCCGGAATCTTCAAGTCTTCACCGCTAGCATCAAGCAGACGAATCGCAGGACGCATCTCTTTACCAGCTGTTGGACGTTGACCTACTTCCATAACGACAATTGAGGATAGACCCGTTAGATCATCTGTTTGACGTATCATAGTGACACCTTCAATCATATCGACGAACTTAATGGTACCCGCAACTTCAGAGATAATTGGATGAGTGTGAGGATCCCAGTTAGCGATAATTTCGCCAGCTGTTACAGTTGATTCTTCTAGTCTCTCCAGAATCGTACCGTAAGGCACCTTATAACGCTCTTTCTCACGACCAAGCTCATCGATAATCGCGACCTCTGATGAACGAGAAACGATAACCAACTTACCTTCGCTGTTGGTGACATGCTTAGCGTTATGTAGCTTAACTGTACCAGCGTTCTTAACCTGAACGTTGTTTTCAGCAGAAGCTCGAGAAGCCGCACCACCAATGTGGAAGGTACGCATCGTTAGCTGTGTTCCTGGCTCACCAATTGACTGAGCAGCAACAACACCGATAGCTTCGCCTTGGTTGATGATATGACCACGAGCCAAATCACGACCATAACAGGCGGCACAAACACCGAAATCTGTATTACAGCTAATGACTGAACGCACGATAATTTCATCGATAGAGTTCTCTTCCAAGGTGTCACACCATGCTTCATCGAGCAATGTGTTACGAGGAGCAAGAACCTTCTCAGTGCCCGGATAAAGCACATCGACAGCAACCACACGTCCGAGGACACGCTCACGCAGCGGCTCAACCACATCACCACCTTCGATAAGCGGCTTCATGGTTAAACCTTCTAATGTGCCACAATCATCTTCGATAACCACGAGATCTTGGGCCACATCAACCAGGCGACGAGTCAGGTAACCAGAGTTAGCTGTCTTCAATGCGGTATCGGCTAGACCCTTACGTGCACCGTGAGTCGAAATGAAGTACTGAGAGACATTCAAACCTTCACGGAAGTTCGCCACAATCGGGGTTTCGATGATTGAGCCATCAGGCTTAGCCATCAGACCACGCATACCGGCTAACTGACGAATCTGTGCAGCACTACCACGAGCGCCCGAGTCAGCCATCATATAGATGCTGTTAAATGACTCTTGCTCTTCCTCTTCACCGTCACGGTTAATCACTGTCTCTTTAGACAGGTTATCCATCATGGCTTTAGAGATCTTCTCGTTGGCACTGGCCCAGATATCGATGACCTTGTTGTAACGCTCACCTGCGGTCACAAGACCCGATTGGAACTGCTCTTGAATCTCAAGCACTTCGGCTTCGGCTTCGGCAACTAAGGTGTACTTAGCCGCTGGGATAACCATGTCATCGATGCATACAGAAGCGCCCGATACTGTTGCATAGTGGAAACCGGCATACATCAATTGGTCGGCGAAGATAACGGTTTCTTTAAGACCTAATTGACGATAACAAATGTTCAGTAGTTGACCTATCTGCTTCTTACCCATGTTCTGGTTAACCAGATCGAAAGACAAGCCTTTCGGTAAGATGCGAGAAAGTAGTGAACGGCCCACAGTAGTCTCTACGATACGACGAGACTCGGTACGCTCGCCATTTTCGGCAATATGAGTCTCGGTAATACGCACTTTAACTTGAGCATGAATAGCGGCGAAACCAGTATTATAAGCTTTTTCAACTTCATCGATGGATTCGAACACCATGCCTTCACCTTTACCGTTAACACACTTACGGCTGGCGTAGTACAGACCCAATACAACATCCTGTGACGGTGTAATAACCGGCTCGCCGTTTGCTGGCGATAGAATGTTGTTAGTAGACATCATTAACGAACGTGCTTCTAACTGAGCTTCAAGCGTCAGTGGCACGTGAACAGCCATTTGGTCACCATCGAAATCGGCGTTGTACGCCGCACATACGAGAGGGTGAAGCTGAATCGCTTTACCTTCAATCAGTACCGGCTCAAATGCCTGGATACCAAGACGGTGAAGTGTGGGTGCACGGTTAAGCATGACCGGATGTTCACGAATGACCTCTTCCAATACATCCCATACTTCGGCAACTTCACGTTCAACCATCTTCTTAGCCGCTTTGATCGTTGTCGCTAGACCACGACCTTCAAGCTTGCCATAGATGAAAGGCTTAAATAGCTCGAGTGCCATCTTCTTAGGAAGACCACACTGATGCAGGCGTAGCGTTGGACCTACGGTAATGACCGAACGACCAGAGTAATCGACACGCTTACCTAGCAGGTTCTGACGGAAACGACCTTGCTTACCTTTGATCATATCTGCCAAAGATTTAAGCGGACGCTTATTAGAACCCGTAATAGCACGACCACGACGACCGTTATCCAATAGCGCATCCACAGACTCTTGCAACATACGCTTTTCGTTGCGTACTATGATATCTGGGGCCGCTAGGTCTAACAGACGCTTAAGACGGTTATTACGGTTGATCACACGACGATAAAGATCGTTAAGATCAGACGTAGCGAAACGTCCACCATCTAGTGGAACCAGAGGGCGTAGATCAGGTGGTAGAACCGGTAGCACTTTAAGGATCATCCACTCAGGCTTATTACCCGATTGGAAGAAAGCCTCAATAAGCTTAAGACGCTTAGTGATCTTCTTGCGACGAGTCTCAGAATTGATTGATGGCAATTCTTCACGCATCGACTCAATTTCTTTCTCAAGCTCGATAGCACGTAGCAATTCAAGCACTGCTTCGGCACCCATCTTAGCTTCGAATTCGTCACCGTACTCTTCTAACGCGTCGAGATAATTCTCTTCGGTTAGCATCTGCCCGCGTTCAAGACTGGTCATGCCAGGCTCGATCACCACAAATGATTCGAAGTAAAGTACACGTTCGATGTCACGCAGAGTCATATCCAGCATCAAACCGATACGAGACGGCAGTGACTTAAGGAACCAGATATGTGCTACTGGGCTAGCGAGATCTATGTGACCCATACGCTCACGACGTACTTTAGTCTGGGTAACTTCAACACCACACTTCTCACAGATCACACCGCGGTGCTTTAAGCGCTTATATTTACCACATAAACACTCATAGTCTTTTACTGGACCAAAAATACGCGCACAGAACAAGCCTTCACGCTCGGGCTTGAAGGTACGGTAGTTAATGGTTTCTGGCTTCTTAACTTCACCAAATGACCAAGAGCGGATCAGATCTGGCGACGCTAGTCCGATCTTGATACCGTTAAATTCTTCGGTCTTGCTTTGCTGTTTCAGAAACTTTAATAAGTCTTTCACGTTTCTCTCCTGAAGGAGTTAAAACCGGTGCCCTGCTAATGCAAGACACCAATTTATTGCCAAATCAACCTAAGTTAATTTTAGTCTTGATCCAACTCGATATTAATACCTAGTGAACGGATTTCCTTCAACAATACGTTGAATGACTCTGGCATGCCTGGTTGCATCTGGTAATTACCGTCAACGATGTTCTTATACATCTGAGTACGGCCGTTCACATCATCAGATTTAACGGTTAACATCTCTTGAAGAGTATATGCGGCACCGTATGCTTCTAGTGCCCATACTTCCATCTCTCCGAAACGTTGACCACCAAACTGAGCTTTACCGCCCAGAGGCTGCTGAGTAACAAGACTGTACGAACCCGTAGAACGAGCATGCATCTTGTCGTCAACCAAGTGGTTAAGCTTGAGCATATACATGTAACCTACGGTTACCTGACGATCAAATTTGTCACCGGTACGGCCATCATACAAGGTACGTTGACCAGAGGTAGGAAGCTTAGCAAGCGTTAGCATTTCCTTGATCTCTTTCTCTTTCGCACCATCGAATGCAGGAGTCGCAATCGGAATACCAGCCTTAAGGTTCTTAGCCAGACGCAATATTTCATCATCGGTAAACGAATCGATATCGACGCGCTGCAGCACATCGTCACCTAACTCATATACTTCTTTGATATAGGCACGAATTTCGGCTAATTGACGCTGTTCTTCAAGCATAGCGGTGATCTGATCACCGATACCTTTAGCAGCCGCCCCCATATGAACCTCTAAGATCTGACCGATATTCATACGAGATGGTACACCTAGCGGGTTCAATACGATGTCGATTGGGTTACCATTCTCATCATAAGGCATGTCTTCGACTGGGTTAATCTTAGAGACTACACCCTTGTTGCCATGACGACCCGCCATCTTATCACCAGGTTGAATCATACGTTTAACAGCAAGGTAAACCTTAACTATCTTAAGTACACCAGGTGCTAAGTCATCACCTTGGGTGATTTTACGACGCTTGATCTCAAACTTCTTATCGAAGTCGGCTTTCAATTCATCATGCTGCTCGGCAAGCTGCTCAAGTTCTATCTGCTTAGCTTCATCATCAATTGTCTGTATCAGCAACTGAGAACGAGGAATCGCATCGAGTTGTGCCTGTTCGAAGCCTGCGTTCAATAGCAGGTTACGAGCACGCCCATAAACACCCTCTTCGAGGATTTTAAACTCTTCGGTCAGATCTTTCTTAGCCTGAGCGATATGCATCTCTTCGATTTCAACTGCACGCTTATCTTTCTCAACGCCGTCACGGGTAAATACCTGGACGTCGATGATAGTACCTTTCACTGAGTTAGGTACACGTAGCGAGCTGTCTTTAACGTCAGATGCCTTCTCACCGAAGATAGCTCGGAGGAGTTTCTCTTCCGGCGTCAGCTGAGTTTCACCCTTAGGTGTCACCTTTCCAACTAGGATGTCGCCACCCGAAACTTCGGCACCGATATATACGATACCCGATTCATCGAGCTTAGAAAGCGCAGACTCACCCACGTTTGGAATATCGGCGGTGATCTCTTCACTACCCAACTTAGTATCACGAGCGATACAAGAAAGCTCCTGAATGTGAATAGTGGTGAAACGATCTTCCTGAGCCACACGCTCAGATATGAGGATTGAATCCTCGAAGTTGTAACCGTTCCAAGGCATAAACGCGATACGCATGTTCTGACCAAGAGCCAGCTCACCCAGATCTGTAGAAGGACCATCGGCCAATACATCACCACGAACCACAGGATCACCAACAGAACAACAAGGACGTTGGTTAATACAAGTGTTCTGGTTAGAACGTGTGTACTTAGTCAGGTTATAGATATCGATACCGGCTTCGCCTGGGCATAGCTCAGATTCGTCAACCTTGACAACGATACGGCTAGCATCGACATAATCGACCACACCACCACGCTTAGACACAACAACAACGCCTGAATCGACCGCAATAATACGCTCGATACCTGTACCCACTAATGGCTTATCGGCTCTTAGTGTAGGCACAGCCTGACGTTGCATGTTCGCACCCATCAAGGCACGGTTAGCATCATCGTGTTCCAGGAACGGAATCAGTGAGGCTGCGACTGAGATAATCTGCTGCGGTGATACATCCATATACTGGATGTCGCTAGCACTCATAAAGGTTGAATCACCCTTATGACGACAGGCAACCTGCTCTTCGAGCAGACGTCCGTTCTTATCTATGTCTATGTTCGCCTGAGCGATAACATAACGACCTTCTTCGATTGCCGACAGGTAATCTATCTGATCGGTAACCACACCATCTTCTACCTTACGGTAAGGTGTTTCGAGGAAACCGTATGAGTTAGTACGTGCGAAACTGGCTAACGAGTTGATCAGACCAATGTTTGGACCTTCCGGAGTTTCGATTGGACACAAACGACCGTAATGAGTCGGGTGTACGTCTCGAACTTCGAAACCGGCACGTTCACGAGTCAAACCACCAGGACCCAGAGCCGAAATACGACGCTTGTGCGTCACTTCAGAAAGTGGGTTGTTCTGATCCATAAACTGAGACAGTTGAGAAGAACCGAAGAACTCTTTAACTGCGGCGGAGATAGGCTTAGCATTGATGAGATCTTGAGGCATTAGCTCATTAAGATCACCAAGGCTTAAACGTTCACGTACGGCACGTTCTACACGAACGAGACCAACACGGAACTGGTTCTCAGCCATTTCGCCAACACTACGAATACGACGGTTACCTAAGTGATCGATATCATCGACCTCATCGCCACCGTTACGAATAGTAATGATGTTCTTCATTACCGCAACGATGTCTTCCTTAGATAGGATACCCGAACCTTCATCTTCGCCAATATTTAGACGACGGTTGAACTTCATACGACCGACTTTAGACAGGTCATAACGCTCTTCACTGAAGAACAAGTTCTGGAATAGGCCTTCGGCCGCATCTTTGGTTGGTGGCTCGCCAGGACGCATCATACGATAGATCTCAACCAGCGCCTCGAGACGGTTAGTTGTAGGGTCAATACGTAGGGTATCTGACATGTAAGCGCCGTTAGCAAGATCATTGATAAACAGCGTGCTTATCTCTTTGATGCCAGCCATTGAAAGCTTAGCAAGATCTTCTAAGGTGATCTCAGCATTGGCAGAAACCAATACTTCACCTGTATCCGGATCTATGTAGTCCTGACCCGCAATCTTACCCACGATATAATCTATCGGTACTTCTAGTTCAGTAGTCTTTGACTTCTCTAGCTGACGAATGTGGCGTGCAGTAATGCGGCGCCCATTCTCAACTAAGATACTGCCATCGGCATCTTTGATGTCGTAACTTGCAGTCTCGCCACGAAGACGCTCTGCAACAAGATCCATGACTAGTGAATCTTTCTTGATCTTGAAGTTCACACGCTCGAAGAACAGATCCAGAATATCCTGAGTCGAATAATCTAATGCACGTAACATGATAGACGCAGGAAGTTTACGACGACGATCGATACGTACGAAGAGTGCATCTTTTGGATCGAATTCAAAATCTAACCAAGAACCACGGTAAGGAATAATACGTGCGTTATATAACACTTTACCTGAAGAATGGGTCTTGCCACGGTCATGATCGAAGAACACACCGGGTGAACGGTGTAACTGAGATACGATAACACGCTCAGTACCATTGATAACGAAGGTACCGTTATCAGTCATTTGAGGGATATCCCCCATGTAGACTTCTTGTTCTTTAATGTCTTTAACTGTGCCTGCAGCTGCTTCACGATCATACAAGACCATACGCAACTTAACGCGCAATGGTGCTGCATATGTAATACCGCGGATCTGACACTCTTTCACATCAAAAACAGGCTCACCTAACTTATAGCTGACATACTGCAGCTCTGAGTAACCAGAAAAGCTCTTGATGGGAAAAACGCTACGGAAAGCGGCTTCAAAGCCAAGCTCACCAGTAGGATCTTGATCAGTGAACTTCTTAAATGAGTCCAACTGTATTGAGAGTAGGTAAGGGATATCCATAACTTTTGGACGTTTACCAAAATCTTTACGAATACGCTTCTTTTCAGAATAGGAGTAAACCATGGGTTTCCTCTGATTTCGAGATGTGACCAAGACTGATTCAAAAAATTGAAACAGCGCGTTTGCCCATCACCGTTGATGGCAAGAACCTAACCAGTAATCTCTGTTAGGAACTGCATGATCTGGCGACAAACGGTGAAAAAAAAATCGCCTACGCTTACAGCGCAAAAAAGGCCGACGGTTAAAAAACCGCCAGCCTTCACCCGATGACTCGGGCGGAGTAAGTTAAATTATAACTTACTTGATCTCTACAGAAGCACCAGCTTCTTCAAGAAGAGTCTTAAGTGCTTCAGCTTCTTCTTTAGAAATAGCTTCTTTAACCGCTACTGGAGAGGCTTCAGCCAAAGCTTTCGCTTCTTTCAGGCCAAGAGCTGTAGCGCTACGAAGAGCTTTAATTACTTTAACCTTAGTCTCACCGAATGAAGTCATCATGACGTCAAATTCAGTCTGCTCAGCAGCAGTATCGCCTTCAGCAGCTCCGCCAGCAACAACAGCAGCAGCAGCAGATACGCCGAACTTCTCTTCCATTGACTCGATTAGTTCAACAACTTCCATTACAGACATTTCTGCAACAGCGTTTAAGATATCGTCTTTAGTGATAGACATAACAAAAAATTCCTATTGTTCTGAATTTAAGCGGCTAAGTATAAACTTAAGCAGCTGCTTCTTCTTTTTGATCGCGAAGGGCGGCCAGTGTACGAACTAGCTTGCCAGCAGATGCTTCTTTCATTGTCATCATCAACTGAGCAATTGCTTCGTCGAATGTTGGCAGTTTCGCTAAGCGATCTATATCGGCTGCAGGGATGAACTCCCCTTCAAAGGCTGCTGCTTTGATTTCAAACATCTCTTGCTCACCAGCGAAGTCTTTAAGAAGACGCGCGGCTGCACCTGGGTGCTCGTTAGAGAAGGCAATCAAAGTAGGACCGGTAAACGTATCGCTAAGGCACTCAAAATCAGTACCTACAACTGCGCGTCTAGCTAATGTATTACGTACAACTTTAATGAATACACCTGCTTCGCGAGCTGCTCTACGCAGACCGGTCATATCACCTACAGATACGCCACGTGAATCGGCGACAACTGCAGATAAAGCACCTTTGGCAGCTTCGTTGACTTCAGCAACAATCGCTTTTTTGTCTTCGAGTCCTAATGCCATTGGCTTTAGGAC
>NZ_ABIC01000068.1 GCF_000172075.1 Shewanella benthica KT99 | reverse complement strand
TTCGGTCCTATCTGCCGTGGGCGTTGGATGATTGAAGGAAGCTGCTCCTAGTACGAGAGGACCGGAGTGGACGAACCGCTGGTGTTCGGGTTGTTATGCCAATAGCATTGCCCGGTAGCTACGTTCGGAATCGATAACCGCTGAAAGCATCTAAGCGGGAAGCGAGTCCTAAGATGAGTCATCCCTAGGGATTTAATTCCTCTAAAGAGCCGTTCGAGACTAGGACGTTGATAGGCAGGGTGTGTAAGTGCTGTGAGGCATTGAGCTAACCTGTACTAATGACTCGTGAGGCTTAACCATACAACCCAGATGGGTTTACTCTTGTTAAGAGAGAAGTATGTGGTTAATGAGTGATTACTTTACAAGCACAAAAGAATACCGACTTGATTTAAGTTGAACCAATTATTACTTTTATTTAAAGCTATTTAAAAGACTATTTTAAATAGCCAGCTTTCTAAATTCTTTTACCTTTAGCTTTTTGAAAAGCTGAAAGTAATCGCAAAATTAGTCTGGAAACCATAGCATTGTGGCCCCACCTGAATCCATCTCGAACTCAGAAGTGAAACGCAATTGCGCCGATGGTAGTGTGGGGTCTCCCCATGTGAGAGTAGGTCATTTCCAGGCGCCTAATAAACGATAAAGCCCGTTGCTAACGCAACGGGCTTTTTTCGTTTTTAGTCTGGAAAATGACCGAACGAACATGGGGAATATAGATAGCGCATGCGAAGCATGCATCCTTTCATGTGATAGTAGGGTGCAGACCTTGCGCTTATCAAGCGTAGCTTGATGCTGGGTCTGAACGCGGAGGATTTATCCGAAGCCGGGCCATTGGAAGGCGCCTCCGCTTTTTGTTCCATGACTGGCGCAGCCCTGATTTTACAGTGAAAAAGCCACCTGAATAAGGTGGCTTTTTGTACAGGAAGTACTTATCCTTGAACGCCAAGGATGGCGTAGGAAAGGGTTTGCGTCTGGGATTTATACCATTCTAAGTAAAAATATGATCTAATTGTGATCATCATATCTTCTTCATTTGTATTCATGGATAATTTTAAAAATACAGATTTCAATGCTCTTGCTCGTAGCCAGACATCCATTCAAATGAAGATGCGCTTACTTGCACTCGCTCATTTTCAAGATGGAAAGTCTCGGACTCAAATTGCTCAATTTTTAAAAGTGAGTAGAACCAGTGTCAACAAGTGGGTACATGTCTATTTAACAGAAGGCCTAGCAGGCTTACAAGAGAAACCACGTACTGGTAGACCCACATTTATTAGCACTAAACAACGAGCGCAACTGGCTGACTACATAGAAAAAAGAGCAAGTAGCGCTCAAGGTGGTAGATTAACGGGGGCACATATTCATACCTATTTGGTTCAGTATGTCCAAGCAGACAGACATGCAGTCGTTATTATGGATGGTGCTGGCTGGCATACCGATGGCATTGCAGATGAATTCAATAATGTCAGCCTCATCAAATTACCCCCTTATTCACCTGAGCTTAATTCGATCGAATAAGTGTGGAGCTGGATGCGCCAGCACTGCCTTGCCAATCGAGTTTTCAAAAATTATGAAGACATTGTTGATAGTGTTTGTGAAGCCTGGAACACTTTCACCGAGAGTGCAGAAAGAGTGACAAAAATGTGTTCTAGGGATTGGGCGAATATGACCAGTTAATTTTCCAGATTGGTATTAATAAAGTTTTGGCTGTTTAGCTCGAGCTTACCAGCACAGATATCAGGTGACTTATCCACTTAGAAAGGCATGAATGCCTACCCCCGATGTCACCCCGCCGCTGAGCGGACTCTCCCGCTACGAAACGAAGTTTCTCCGCGTTCAATTAGGGCTGAATACTGCGTATTCAAAGCGCCGTAATTTCACCCCCATGTGTCCACTTCGCGGACTAGGAGAGGTCACTGATTTGCTCCTCGGTAACTGCTCCATGCGTTACTCTACCTCCTGAATCCTTTCAGTCGTGCATAAGTGACACTTCCCACGTCCATGTGGGTCGTAGGTCATTTCAAGCTGCCTCCGTCTAAACTTGTTTTGTCATCGTTAATGTTAATTGGGTTTTTCTATGTGGGTGATTTAAATAATCAATTATACAAGTTAGCGTCGGGTCTATAGATTTGCTTGGATTCCGTGGGGGGAATTAACTTCAGGTCTTCTTATGCTGTCATCCATTGCTCCCATTCAGATACAGATCAATATCCATATATAGTGAGTGTGCTTGCCGATGATCCATCCCTAAACAAAGGTAATGATGCTCAGCTTGAGCATGATTATCTGATGGGGAAGCGCACCGGTTTACTGTTTATCGAGGACAATCCCGTATCATTGTTAGCGAGAGGGGATTTTGTTCAGTTTCAAACGAGAACAGAGGAAGCCAGCGCAAGAGGGAAGCGGGTTCATTACTGATTAGTCCAGCCAAGCCAGCGTGATAAGTCTACTGGCTTTTATAAGCAAACTGCTGATTTATCCCGATTGGGATTAGTCCTGGTTTATGCGAGCCTTGAAGGCCTTGCGACTCTCTTCATCGGCTTGGCTATACCAAAAATCCAACATTTGACCGATATTTATCTGGTTTATACTGGTATTAGGCACCTGCTCTGAGGCCAAACTATTATGAGTAACCACGACAGTCGTTGCTAGTAATACTACAGGTGTTGATTTCTGTATTTGTGGCACAAGGTTTGGGAGGGCCGCAGGCGCTAAGCTCCTGTTATAGACTGCTATCTCTTTGTCATAATCCCGGCCTAGTTGTAATCCCACTTTGAGGAGTAGGTCACTGGTGTATTCAACCTCTACACCCGCATCATCGATAAGGGTCAAGTCTGCAAGCTGATTAAACTTGTCTGCATCACTGTCTGATCTCAGTCTTGGCAACGACAGCTTATATGCTGAATCTTGGCCATTAAAAGTCAGGATCACCGCTTCTGACGAGAACCGTCTTTGTTCACCTTGTTGCCTGAAGCTGGTGTTATATTTAAACACAATCTGATTATTGCCATCATGGAGCACTAGTGAGGTTTCATCCTCCATCTCTACTCCATTCACCACTAAAAGTTGCGCAGACTTAGGTAAGGTCAGGGTGAGTTTGGCATACGCCGGCAGTGAACAGGCCGCAGTAAACATAACTGCGAGGATTAAAGTGTGCTTCATAGAATTCTCTAGGTTAGATCTGTGGAGTGATTTATACCATTTTTAAACGTATTAATGTAATCGGTATCGCAGAAGGTGCGCTTGTTCGCTGAACCTCAATTTTTCTTATGTGTGATTAGACATTTGTACCAGTTTAAGCAGTGAAAAGACGTTATAATCACGAGTTATTATTGCCGTTGGAGTTCGCCGTGTTCACGAAAATACTGATCACTCTCTTAGTCATTGTCGGCGCCTTTTTTTATTTACGTAAACCTGCCCGAATATCTGCTCAAACCAGCACAGTCGATGTGGGGAAACGAATTATGCTGCGCTATATTTTTATGGGCCTGATAGCCGTTTCTATGCTTGGCAGCACAGGTTATTGGTATTGGAACTGGCAAGACGGCAACCAAGTGGTCAGAGTGACCATAGTCTCACCGTTAATAGACAGTACCAGTGTGTATCAGGTGAGAAAGAAAGATATACTCAACAATCAGATCACAACTCTTGATGGCATTAACATTCGCTTATCGAATCAAGAACGTGTCATTATCGCAAATTCTAACTAATGGATATTTTGACTAGATTATTATTTATAAGGCTTTTTAATCTTGTTGATTAAGGTAGAATAGCCACGTTTTTTACCCTGCGTTATGACACACAAAATTCGTCATAGTGTTTTTCAGGAGGTACCATGATTACTGCTTATGTCTATAACAATCGTGAACTAACGATTACTGAATTGAACATACAGGATGTTGTACCTGCGAAAACTCTCTGGTTAGATCTTTTCAAACCGAGTGACGAAGAACGTGAATGGCTGAGTAAATACTCTGTTGAAGAAGTGCCAGAGGAAGAAGATATCAATGAAATTGAAGCTTCCGCACGCTTTTATCAAAATAACGATGGCCTGCATATTAACTCCCTGTTCCCGCAGCGAATAGGACAGGATGTCAAAGGCGTTAACGTCTCATTTAATTTACGTAAAGATTTCCTGCTAACGATTAGAGAGGATGATGTTGGTCTCATTCGCTTACTTAGAAACTATCTAAGGTTAGGACGTATCAAAGTCACCACACCTCAAGGGCTTTTTCTTGAGTTGTTCAATCTGAAAGTTGATTATTTATCAGATCTTATCGAAGATATTTATTCGGTTGTCGATGGTGTCAGTGAGCAGGTTTTTGAAAACAATGAACTAGATGAAGTGTTTAAACTCATTACTCTGCAGGAAGACTCAAATGGTAAAATTCGTTTAAGTCTGCTGGATACTCAACGCTCACTACGTTACATGCAAAGATATTATCGTGGTCAACTCACCGATGATAACCTTAAAGATTTGCGTGAGATGCTGTTAGATATCGAATCTCTGATGCCCCACAGCCAATTTATCTTCGATAAATTAAATTTTCTGCTGGATGCCGCTATGGGCTTCAGTGGATTACAACAGAATAAGATCATTAAAATCTTCTCGGTTGCAGCAGTCATCTTCCTACCGCCGACTGTGATAGCCAGTGCTTATGGGATGAATTTTTCCACTATGCCCGAGCTCGAGTGGCAGTTTGGTTATCCTATGGCCATCTTGATGATGCTGGCCAGTGCCGGTGGTACCTACGCATTCTTCAAGAGGAAAGGTTGGCTCTAGTCAGTTAGTCGACAGGTTTTTTTGCTGGAAGTAGCAATATTTTGGCTTTTTGTTGTCGAAATTCCTGAGGGTTATTCAGTATGGTGTTTAAGGCTATAAACTTGTCATACATGATGCTGCTGGCCAAATAGCATCTGTGATAGGGATTGCTACAGCGTGATAGCTGTTGCTGAAGGTGGTATAGCATCGAAATTAGCTGTTTTTTGCTCGATTCTGGGCAGCAGTCTATCGCTTCTTTGCAGAGTGTTTTTTGCAGTTCATCGAGTTTATCGGGATCATTTTCTGCCAGCCATTTCAATTTATCGAAGTTAGGTAATTCAGTCATAGCCTCTTCCCCCCAGAAGATAGCGTTACTTTCAAACTAGCTAATAGTTTGCTATTCGGCAAGAACACTTGAGAATAACGGGGAGAATGTGCGGGGTTTTAGTTATAAGAATTGCAGTGTTGTTAGAGGTGGAAAGTGAGTCAGTCACCTTTATCGATGAGTTTCAATACCTTCCTTTCCATGTTACTTGTCGACATTGTCATCGAAAAACAGCTTAGCTATTTGAACCTATGTAGTAACTGACACGCTCTCTAGGGTTTAAATATTTAAAGATTTTCTCGGGTAATGCCATAGGTTGTATACAGCGCACTATGCTGAGACCTTCTACTTCAAGATCTACAATCGGAGCCTGATCTTTGGGAACCATGGCATCGTAGACCAGTATTCTGGGGAACAAAATCTTGCCTAAGTTGACCGACATGACCATGGCAAACTGCCCAGAAGATAACTCTACAATACTGCCGGGTGGATAGATGCCTAACATCTTGATCATCTTGCCCGTGACTTGCTGATTTAGCCGTGTCTTGAAGTTTTTATAGATATGACCGAGGGCAGCATAGGGAGTACGCGCCTTTGTTTTTGCGTCTGGGTGACAAAGAGAGTCATATAAGTTAACCACGGCGACGAGTTGACATAACTTGTCGAGTTTATTCTCTTTTAGTCCTCTGGGGTAGCCAGAGCCGTCTAAGTATTCATGATGATTGAGTACAATAGGCATGGCAGCGGAAGGAAAGTTTTTAGCGTGTTTCAATAAGTCTGCACCTAAGACCGGATGTTGCTTCATAAAGTTAACTTCAGGTGGTGTTAATGGTGTTTTTTTCCTGAGTAACTGTGGAGGGATTTTTAACTTACCCGTATCGTGAAACAGTGAACCTATGCCGACTAATTCTATGTCGGCTTTATCCCAGCCCAGCTCTTTTGCCATTAACATGGAGAGCACTGCGACATTGAGAGAGTGATAATAAATTGATTCTTCGCCTTTTGCTTCGCCCATAAGGTGTAAGACTAAGTTATCTGAACTCAGTAATTGCTCACTCATGTCATTAATTAATTCTTTGGCATCATCTATGGCATTTAGCGGACGATTGCGTAATTTAGCTACCAAGTTACGCATTTTTGCGATGGAACGGTCAAAGTCTTGCTCGGTTTTCTGAAGGTCTCTGCGCATCCGTTTGAGTTTCTCAATGCGCTCACTCTTGTTTTTTTTCATTTCGATAGTGAGGGCATCTAGATCTTCTTTCTGTGGCAGCATCACTTTAGTCTTAGCTACCTCTTCGGTGAGAGGGGGAAAATCACTTCGCTCGAGATCGACAAACACAAAGTCGATGGCTAACTTTTTAATCAGCTCGATCTGTGTCTGTTGCTTGAGTCTGAAACTACTGAGTAGGAAGGGGTGATCTTTCCAGGAAACGGGTAAGCGGATGAAATTACCGACTTGTAATTGATTGACTGCAACTTTACGGCTTTTCTTCATATTCTTCTTAGTCAGTATCCCCATCTCTGTGGGGCAATTATTCCAGAACTTGCTTGATTGTTATAGCGATATTTTAACTTAACTCAATGACGTTACAATCACTTAAACACTATGTCAGCATAGACTGATCACAGAATAGACAAAGCTAACAACATGGACTTCATTGAAGTATACCCTAACGCTATCCCAGATGACTTATGTGAGCGTTTAATCGCCTGTTTCGAACAACATAAGGGCGTGACCGATGGCAGAACCGGCCATGGGGTGGATTTAGAAAAGAAAATTAGTCGCGATCTCACCTTAGACAGTTTCGCGGATCTGCAGGGTATCAGGAATGAATTACTCACTTATACATTGAAATTTTCTACCGAGTATTTCAATCAGTATTCGCTGGCATTGATGGGGGCCGTATCGGTGCAAGTCGCTGATAAAAAGGCCAAAGTGTCACGCTGACGCCTGATAACTATCAGAGTTTAGGTGAACCAAGATCCGCAGCGCTAGTTAAGTATCTCTATCGCAGTGGCACCCTCAATATTCAGAAATATCAGCAGGGGGTAGGAGGATACCCTCACTGGCATTCGGAGCAGTTCCCTCAGGAAGGGCATAATGAGGCCTTGCATCGCGTGGTGCTCTATATGTTTTATCTTAACGATGTAGAGGAGGGGGGGGAGACGGAATTTTTTTATCAAAACAGAAAAATCAAACCCAAGAAGGGCACCATGGTCATAGCACCAGCGGGCTTTACTCACTCACATCGAGGCAATAGACCATCCGTAACGATAAATATATTGCCACCTCTTGGGTCATGTTTAATCGCGCCGAGCAATTATATGCGCCTATACCCTAGCCTATGAATATTTGGGGCGGAGTCCAAGCCCCCGCGCCTAGATGCATAGCAACTGCCTGTTTAGTCATTGTTAATGAATTCTGGGCTTAAATTGGAATCGTTATTCTAAACTTAGCCCCTTCAAGCTCTGAGGTTTCTATGCTCAAGATACCATTGTAGCTGATGACTATCTCATTACACACGGCGAGTCCTATTCCCTGTCCCGCTTTTTGTGTGTCGGCCCTGACACCACGCTCGATGATTCTTTGGCGCAGACTCTCTTCGACGCCAGGCCCATCATCTTCGACAATCAGTTCAAACTCTCCGGCATCGCTATAACGGGCAGTGACTCTCACCTGACTGATACACAATTTGAATGCATTCTCCATTAAGTTACCGCAGAGTTCCATTAAGTCGCCTTTATCTCCTGGAAAGACATGTTCCTGAGGGATATAGGCGGTGAATTGAACCTGCTTGTCACGGTAGACCTTAAAAAGCATCTGAGAAAGCTGATTGACCAAGGGCGCGACTAAGGTTTGTTCATGCATGAGACCTTTACGACCTAGCATGGCACGCTTGAGTTGGTATTTAACCAACAAGTCCATCTGGCTTACCTGTTCCATGATGCGCTCGCTTGCCCCTTGTTTATCTAATGAGGCATCGTCAGTGATAGCGTGGACGGCTGCAAGGCGTGTCTTGAGGCTATGTGCAAGATCATTCATCGCATTTTGATATCTCTGCTGTTGGGCACTGGATTGAGATAACAGCTGGTTGAGCGCTTGGGTGATCCCTTCGAGCTCAATGGGGTAATCTTGTGATAGTGCCTTAGTCTTACCACTGCTGACACTCTCTAACTCGTTTCTCATTCGACTTAAAGGTCGCATTCCCCAGTAACCAGCACTGATTAACAGCACCAAGGCCAGCGCCAGCACCATGGCGAGCCTGAAATAAGTGCGTCGACTGAATTTGTCTAACTCTTTCTCGAGCTTTTCGGCATCTTTCATCACCAACAGGTTGTATTGACTGCCAGACATTTCTAGTGATAGCAAATAGATGAAGTAGCCCTTATCGTCGGCAAGGTTGAGGTAATAAGGAGGGGAGTCATGGCGAATGTCGTTGAAGCGTTCACAGGTGTCGAAAAGCCCTTTGTCGACGGCCAGAGATGAGGTCCAAATTTGTCTATAATCTGCATTACAGCTGGCAATGATATAACTTTCTGGCGCATTGTTTTCCTCGAGCCAGTCGTCACTGCTGGCGGGGAGTAGATCATGCTCCCTCAGCTCGGCGGCAACTTTAGGGATCTCGGCGATGAGCTGAGCCGTCTCTTCATTGTAGTTATCTTGTGCATGAAGAATGTTGACCAGCCAGGCTAAGCCGAATCCTACTAAGGCTATAATTGACAGTGAGGTAAGAAACATCCGCGTTAGCAGACGTTTCTTAAATTTAAACGTTAACTGCATGGCAGATTAAACTTGTAACCTTGGCCGCGAATCGTGGCAATAGGATTCTCCAGTCCCTCTTTGGTGAGTTTCTTTCTGAGTCTGGACACCATGACTTCTATGGTGTTTGGATCTCCCTCTTTATCGCCATAGATCACATCCAACAGACGTTGCTTAGCGACGACTTCATGACAATGGCGCATCAGATACTCGAGTATGAGATATTCGAAGGCGGTGATATCCATGGGGACACCTTTCATCGAGAGCTGCTTAGCGGCGAGATCCAGTTCCAGATCACCACTGGTGATCTTGGGCCTAACAAATCCAGCACTGCGTCTAACTAAGGCGTCTAAACGCGCGACTAATTCCTCTTTTTGGAAGGGTTTAACCAGATAATCATCGGCACCGGCATTGAGACCTTCAACCTTATCTTGCCAATTGACCCTAGCGGTCAAGATTAGGATTGGGGCTTTTAGTCCCGCATCACGTAGATTTTCAATTAAGCTCATGCCATCTTGATCGGGTAAACCTAAGTCGATGATGGCAACATCTATGGGATAATTGGTTGCCTGATAAAATCCCTCTTTTGCGGTCAATGCGACTTGAACCTGATTCCCTAGTTCACTCAGTTGCACCTGTAAATGGTGAGACAAGATAGGATCGTCTTCCACAACCAAAATTCTCATAATTTTATGCCTTTATAATTTTTTACACTAGTTTACTCAGATAAAGGTATATTGCCAATATCTGTATTTGCCAATATTTTACTTGAGCGTAACTTAATACCAGCTGACTTAATGTGTAAATAATCGGCCGCAAATAGTGAACGAGTCTTATATTTGCAATAAATCACTTTGTTTCTGGGGTTATTCTCGTTAAAATCCTGTACGATTTTACTGACAGGAAATATCTCATGAGGCTAATAAACATAGTCGCTCTACTACTCTTAAGCACGCTTTCTTCCGCTGCTTTTGCGACTGTATTTACTTTCACCGCCATTCCCGATGAAGATGAGAGTCAGCTTCGTACACGTTTCGACAAGGTGGCTGAATATCTTCAGAGCCAATTAGGCGTCGATGTTAGATATATTCCGGTTAAATCTTACTCCGCAGCGGTAACCGCATTCAGAAATAACCAAGTTCAACTGGCTTGGTTTGGTGGTTTATCTGGCGTACAGGCACGTCGTTTAGTTCCTGGCTCCGAAGCGATAGCTCAGGGGTATGAAGATCAGTTTTTTAAGAGTTATTTTATTGCGCATCATTCGGCTGATATTCTGCCATCTGAGAATTTTCCTAATTTAAATGGTTATACCTTTACCTATGGTTCAAAAGGCTCAACATCGGGTCGGCTTATGCCACAATTTTTTATCGAGCGAAACCTGGGTAAGAAGGCTGAAAATGTGTTCACCCGTATTGGTTTCTCCGGTGACCATAGCCGCACCATCGCTCAGGTTCAAGCTGGGGCATATCAGGTTGGCGCGGTTAACTACAAGGTGTGGGAAAGGGCGTTGGCTAAAGGCATTGTGGATCTGGATAAGGTTGATGTGATCTGGCAGAGCCCGACGTACCCGGATTATCAGTGGACGGTCAGGAAAGGAGTGAATGAGACATTTGGCGCAGACTTTAAGACTAAGCTGACAAAAGCCTTGCTCGACATGAAAGATCCTCAACTTCTCGCTAGTTTTCCAAGAAAGTCTTTCGTAGCAGCTGAAAATGCAGACTATCAACCTATTGAAAATATAGCTAAAATCATAGGGCTTATCGACTAGTATTCATATCGCTATGATAACATTTGAAAATTTGACTCTTAAATATGCTGACAAACTGGCTATCGATAGCCTCTCTCTGACGATAGAGGCCGGAGAGAAGGTGGCGATAATTGGTACCTCAGGTGCGGGTAAGTCGACGCTGTTGGCTCACCTCTATCTGTTGCTAAAAGACAATGCCGCTTATTGCTCACAAAAACAGGGGCTGGTTGATGGCTTAAGCACTTATCATAATGTTTATATGGGGGCATTAGCCAAGCATCACTGGGTGTATAACCTAGCCAATTTGATCACTCCATTCAAAAAGCCGTTAAGTGAAGTCAATGATCTATGTCGGAAGCTCGAACTCGATTTTCATCTCAGTAAGAAGCTCTCAACACTTTCAGGGGGTCAACGACAACGCGTCGCCTTGGCCAGAGCCTTATATCAAGAGCAATCTATCTTTATTGGTGATGAACCCTTTTCGGCGTTAGACCCGATTATGGCTAAACGTCTATTGGACCTAGTGTTTGCTCGCCATGAAACCGTGATCATGGTGCTGCATGATAAGTCAGCTGCGTTAACGCATTTTGGTCGTGTTATCGGCCTGAGCCAGGGGCAACTCAAGCTGGATATTCCCCACGGCGAAATAACCTCGAATCATATCGATGAGCTTTACTCGGGCTCTGTTGCCGAAATTGTGCCAGAAACACTAAACCATGCCTAAATCTATGGCTGCGGATGTGACCAAGCATTACCCATTTTTTAGTTATTGGCAGAAAGTCACCTTGCTGTTATGGCTGATTGCTGCCGTGTTTTTTACCTTGTCAGATACCGAAATAATCTCTCTCGAGCCTTGGAGTGAGCTGCTCAGAATGGCTGAGGGGTTTATGACTCCAGATTTTTTTGCCACTGAGTATTTACTGGAATCTCTGTGGCAAACCGTCTCTTTTGCGCTACTCGGTGTGGTCGGTGGCTTGCTCTTCGGGGTTCCCTTATCTTTCCTGTATTCCAATCGCTTGGTGGCGGCATTCTGTGCTGTCACACGTTCCATCCATGA
The DNA here is from genome assembly GCF_000172075.1 of Shewanella benthica KT99. GTDB lineage: Bacteria > Pseudomonadota > Gammaproteobacteria > Enterobacterales > Shewanellaceae > Shewanella > Shewanella benthica_A. Next base: position 2,219 of record NZ_ABIC01000068.1, on the reverse strand, counting down.
AATATTTTGGGCGCTGCTGTTCTTACAGGTGTTCGGCCTGTCGCCTATAACGGGAATACTGGCGATAGCCTTACCCTATGGGGCTACTTTTGCCAGAGTATTTAACGATATATTGATACAAGCACCCCATACCACCACTCAGACCTTGCCCGCTAATACCGATAGAATTAGTCGATACTTTTATGGCCGCATCAGTCACGTATTGCCTTCCATTTTAGCTTATGTGCGTTACCGGTTCGAATGCGCCCTGAGAAGTAGTGCGGTGCTGGGTTTTATCGGTATGCCGACGATAGGTTTTTATCTGGAGACGGCTTTCAGGCAGGGCAATTATCATGAAGGTGCGGCTCTGTTAATCTTGTTTATTGCCTTGATTGGTACCATAGGGTATTGGTGTCGACCTAAGCTTATTTTGTTTTATATTTTGGCAGGTTTATATACTCTGCCTACTATCCCCAGTGTCGATGGCATGCTGTTATGGCGTTTCATCACAGTAGACATCTTACCTCCCGTCTTACTGCACGTTGAGCATTGGCATCAGATCGACTTAAATCTTGTTAATCAGCTGCTGAGCTGGGCGCAGAAGTTATTCTTCACTCAAGCCTTGCCGGGTTTAGCTATTACCTTATTGCTGGCATTATCCGCGCTGGCCATGGCCCACATCATTGCCTTGTTTAGCTCCGCCTTTTCATCGAGGAAGTTAGCCGGGCCAGTGCTCTCTAGCTGCGTTAAATTTGGCTTGCTAGTGTTACGATCTGTGCCTGAATATATTTTCGCCTTTATTTTTATGATGCTATTGGGCCCATCTATGCTACCGGCCATGCTGGCGCTGGCGCTTCACAACGGTGCTCTGATTGCTTATCTAACCGTGAGGCAGTCTGATACTCTAGAGGTCTCGGCAGATTATAATGGCAGGCTCGATGGATATTGTTATGAGGTGTTGCCGCAGATATACCCTAATCTTATGGGGCTGGTGTTTTATCGTTTCGAAGTTATCTTACGTGAGACAGCCATTTTGGGCATGTTAGGTGTTGCGACTTTAGGTTTTTATATCGACAGCGGTTTTGCTGAGATCCGTTATAGCTCTGCATTATTTCTGTTGGTGTGTACCGCCATGCTCAACATAGTGGTCGATATGATAAGCCGACGTTTATTAATTACTAACATTAATCAGCAGATGACCTGCAGCGGTAATCACCAAGCGAGTCCTAAAACGTTAGGCAGCGCATGCTAATGAATGATTTGTGAAGGCATTAGAATAAGGTTTTGGCCCTCAAACGTTTAGTGATTATGCCATTGCAACACGCTGCTGCTATCAGGGTAAAAGTGGCTACTGCAGATATAATCATGCCTAATCGAAGCCAAGGTTGCTCAAGCACCAAACGCATCTGTACTAATTCGTAGCCGCTCACTCCCCATACCAGTAAGGTGCTAATTAACAGGGTGACTTGTAACAGCCGAGTCACGAATTTGTGTTTGATGAAAAGCAGTAGCGGAGCCAATGCGAATAGTGAGCAGGCAAGAATGTAGCCATAACGCATGAAGTGAGCGCCGATCAATAAAAAAGCCAGAGAGATGATAAGAATACGCCACCACATGTAGAGGCTCCGAGGATCAAGAAATTGATACTCAGAGACTACTCTATTTATGGATGGTCATACCTTGGCGGTGTTCACATTTTTACTCGAAGATGCTATTTGATTTAGTCTAATGCATCTCTTATGGCCTGTTTCTGCGCTTCAGTAAGCCCGCTTTGTTTAATTGATTCAATTAAGTGGCGGGTTACATCAGATTTATTATCACTATGAAAGATAAATACATGTTGGTTATCACGGCAAGATCATTATAAATTGAACTTTATGCTCAAGTAGCGATCAGATCACCAAATACTCTTTTTTGGTGATGTTAATGACTGCTACTTTTTTAAAATATTTTGATTCGATTGCGGATCCCCGTATTGAGCGTTGTAAAAAACATAACTTATTAGAGATTATTTTACTCGCTATAAGTGCGGTTATGTCAGGCTCTGAAGGATGGGAAGACATTGAAAACTTTGGACATCTAAAGCTTGATTGGCTTCGTCAGTATCGTCCTTTTAAAGCAGGTATTCCTCGGCATGACACTATTGCCCGTGTTATCTGCCGATTAAAAGCGGATGAAATAGAGAAAGCTTTTCAAGCTTGGATTTCTTCTCTCCTAGAAGGTACTGGTGCGATTCATGC
>NZ_ABIC01000069.1 GCF_000172075.1 Shewanella benthica KT99 | reverse complement strand
ACGATGAATGATTATCAGGTAAAACTACGCAACCTGATTCGTTTTCTAACTGACGGTGACAAAGCGAAAGTAACGCTGCGTTTTCGTGGTCGTGAGATGGCTCACCAAAATCTTGGTATGAAACTTTTGAATCGTATTAAAGATGACTTGGCTGAGATAGCAGTAGTGGAGTCTTTCCCTAAAATGGAAGGTCGCCAAGCTGTGATGGTACTCGCGCCGAAAAAGAAATAGTAGGGCCAAATAAAAGTAGCAGTGGTCTGTTAAGGTCGCTGTTCGCCTTGCATTTTATTAATATCCCAATGCGGAGTTTTAGCAATGCCTAAAATGAAAACTGACAAGGGTGTAGCGAAGCGTTTTAAGAAAACCGCCAATGGTTTCAAACGTAAGCAAGCTCATTTACGTCACATCTTGACCAAGAAAAGCACTAAGCGTAAACGTCACTTACGTGCTAAATGTTTAGTTAGCAAAGCCGACATGCCAGCAATTGCACGTCAACTACCATACGCTTAATAAAGGAGCAATAAACAATGCCTAGAGTTAAGCGTGGTGTAACCGCTCGTGCTCGTCACAAGAAAGTACTAAAACTAGCCAAAGGTTATTACGGAGCTCGCTCACGTACTTACCGTATTGCTAAGCAAGCAGTAACTAAAGCTGGTCAATATGCTTACCGTGACCGTCGTCAGAAGAAACGTCAATTCCGTCAACTTTGGATTGCGCGTATCAATGCGGCAGCTCGTCAAAATGGTTTGTCTTACAGCCGTTTCATTAATGGTTTGAAAAAAGCCTCTATTGAAATTGATCGTAAGATCCTAGCTGACATCGCTGTATTCGACAAAGTTGTATTTACAACTTTGGTTGAGAGAGCAAAAGACGCATTAGCTAAGTAATTAGTTGATTCATCTTGATTAAGGGGCCCTTTGGTCCCTTTTTTTATGCCTGTAATTTTATGGTTATGAGTAACTGTTATCAAATATCAAGCAAAAAAATAGTAGGCAATAGCCTACTATCTCTAAATGTCGATGTGAAAGAGCGCGGGTTACTTCAATGCGTCTAAGTAACGTTCGGCGTCAAGTGCTGCCATACAACCTGTGCCAGCCGAAGTAATGGCTTGACGGTAGTGTTGATCCATCACGTCACCTGCAGCAAAAACACCTTCAATGCTTGTTTGAGTGGCGTTGCCATTTAGACCACTCTGTACCTTGATGTAGCCATGACTCATGGCTAATTGACCTTCGAACATGCCGGTATTTGGACTGTGACCGATGGCAATGAAAACACCCATTAATTCAAGTTCTTTGATAGCACCGTCTTTAGTGCTCTTCATCTTAAGACCGGTAACGCCCATCTGATCACCCACAACTTCATCTAGTGTGTTGTCTAAATAAAGAATAATATTACCGTTCTCAACCTTATCCATGAGTCGCTTGGTTAAGATTTTTTCACTGCGAAATGTATCTCGGCGATGAATAAGATGAACTTCGGAGGCGATATTACTGAGGTAAAGTGCCTCTTCTACAGCAGTATTACCGCCGCCGACAACGGCAACCTTTTGCTGGCGGTAGAAGAAACCATCACAGGTTGCACAGGCAGAAACACCTTTGCCCTTGAATGCTTCTTCAGAATCTAAACCTAGATACATGGCTGAAGCGCCAGTTGAGATGATGAGTGCATCACAAGTGAATTCACCGTTGTCGCCCTTTAATTGAAACGGACGAACATTGAGGTTGACTTGGTTAATGTGGTCAAAAATGATTTCAGTATCAAATTTTTCTGCGTGCTTCTGCATACGCTCCATTAATGCCGGACCGGTGAGATCATCTGCATCGCCTGGCCAGTTTTCAACTTCTGTTGTGGTGGTAAGCTGACCGCCTTGCTGTATACCTGTTATTAAAACTGGCTTCAGGTTTGCGCGAGCGGCATATACTGCAGCAGTGTAGCCCGCTGGGCCTGAACCTAAAATCAACAGTTCACAGTGTCTAACTTGACTCATTCTTTTCTCCGTGCTCTTTAGCAAATTGCTGCGATTGTATGGAATTTCCTACATGGGGTAAAGTTTTGTATGACGATTCTTTTAGATTGTGCTAATCGAAAAAAGGGAGCCTAGGCTCCCTTTAGTATCACAAATGTATTCTGGTGAATTAGTTGAGTAAGATCTTTGGCTCAACGAACTCAAGATCTAATGCTTCGGCGACCTCTTTACAGGTGATCTTACCGTGCATGACGTTTAGACCATTACGCAGATGCTTATCCTGGAGTAGAGCTTTTCTATAACCAAGATCGGCAAGCTTGATGATGTAGGGTAATGTGGCATTGTTAAGTGCAAACGTTGAAGTACGTGCCACGGCGCCAGGCATGTTAGCCACACAGTAATGCACCACATCATCTACGATATAAGTTGGATCTTGGTGCGTGGTCGCATGTGATGTTTCGATACAACCACCTTGGTCGATGGCAACATCGACGATAGCAGAGCCTGGCTTCATCTTAGCGATATGTTCTTTAGTCACCAGTTTAGGCGCCGTCGCGCCAGGAACCAGTACACCACCAATGACTAGATCGGCTTCCAATACATGCTTTTCGATGGCATCGGCAGTGGAGTAGATGGCTTTAACGCGATTATCAAACTGGGCATTGAGGCGACGAAGTGCTTCTATGCTACGGTCTAAGATAACGACATCGGCACCAAGGCCTACAGCCATCTGCGCCGCGTTAGTACCCACGATACCACCGCCGATAATAACGACTTTAGCGGGCTCTACACCCGGTACGCCGCCAAGTAGCATGCCACGTCCGCCCATAGATTTTTCCAGCGCCATAGCACCGGCTTGAATAGACATACGGCCAGCGACTTCTGACATTGGCGCGAGTAAGGGAAGGGCGCCACGGTCATCGGTGACGGTTTCATAGGCGATACAAACTGCTCCACTTTTGATTAAGTCTTCAGTTTGTGGCAGATCCGGTGCCAAGTGTAAATAGGTAAATAATAGCTGATCTTCACGTAACATGGCACGTTCTACAGCTTGTGGCTCCTTCACCTTAACGATCATCTCAGACTGAGCAAATACTTCTGTTGCTGTGGCTAAAATCGATGCCCCAACATCGATATAATCTTGATCTGTAAAACCAATTCCGTTGCCAGCGTTAGTTTCCATGAATACTTTATGACCTTTAATAGTCAATTCACGTACACTAGAAGGGACCATACCAACACGATACTCGTGGTTTTTGATTTCTTTAGGTACACCAATTATCATCTTCGAGCCTCAATCTGCATAATAACCCATGCTTTATGGGTTTAATTGTTATTTTGTCGTGTCCTGAACGTGATTGTTTCAGGAAAATCTAGTATAGTATCACTTCAACAGTTTATGCTGCTGAACTTGTGACATACCTAGTGATAAATATTGTTTTAGTGATAAAACAAGGTTAAAAATATGCTTAATAATAAAAAGAGTCCTATAAAAGACTTAGATCGTATAGATCGAAACATACTTAATGAGTTACAGATCGACGGACGCATTTCTAATGTAGAGCTGTCTAAACGAGTAGGTTTAAGTCCCACACCTTGCCTTGAGAGAGTTAAAAGACTTGAGAAGCAGGGGTATATCAATGGATATACCGCATTAGTGAACCCCCATTTGCTGGGTGCTTCATTGCTGGTGTTTGTGGAAATTACACTGAATCGTGATAGTGCTGAAGTATTTGATAAATTCAATCGTGCAGTTCAATTGTTGGACGACATTCAAGAATGTCATCTAGTGTCTGGCGATTTCGACTACTTGTTGAAAACACGTGTAGCAGATATGTCGGCTTATCGTCGCTTATTAGGCGAAACTTTACTCAAGTTGCCCTCTGTTTCTGACACTCGTACTTACGTAGTGATGGAAGAAGTTAAGCAAACCAATAAAGTTGCCATCAACGTTACTGCCGAAACTTTATAGATTCGGTCGTTACGTTTCCAAGAAAGGAGCCAATTATGGCTCCTTTTTTATTTTGAGCATAAAATGTTCACTAGCATTAATTATCATAAAGATAATGCCTTTAACTCGGCTTAATCGCTGCAAACGACTGTCATATTTGGTATCTTAAGCTCACCTGTCTTCATCTTTTTATGGGTTTTCATTTGGCTAAGGGAAATAGTGTTAAAACGCTCAGCGGAGTGCAGCGGATTTTAGAGGGGAGCCTCATCCTATGCTGCATGCTGGCAACTTATATTCTTTTATCACTCAGCAGCTTTGACTCTTCAGATCCTGGCTGGAGCCAGTCTAGCTTCAAAGGTGACATTCAAAATGTCACCGGTGCCGTAGGTGCCTGGATGGCGGATGTCTTGTTCTATTTCTTCGGCTATACCGCCTATATCATTCCTATTATCGTGGCATTGACGGGTTGGTTGCTGTTTAAACGTACCCATAAGTTATTAGAAATAGATTATTTCTCCGTGGGACTCAGGCTTATTGGCTTTTTGCTGATCGTGTTCAGCTTCGCGGCCTTAAGCAGCATGAACGTCAATGATATTTATGATTTTTCTGCCGGTGGTGTTTCCGGAGATGTGATCCGTGATGCCATGTTGCCTTATTTCAATCAATTAGGCACAACACTCTTACTGCTTTGCTTCGTCGGTGCAGGTTTCACACTCTTGACGGGGATCAGCTGGCTTACGGTTATCGATCTTACCGGGCTCAGTGCCATCTGGATTTTTAATCTATTACGTGGATTACCCGAGCGCTTTAGCAGACGTGCGTCTGAGACCGAAGATACTCGAGGCTTCATGTCTGTGTTTGATAAGTTTAAAGAGAAACGAGCCCTGAGAGATGAGCGTCTAGAGTGGAACGATGATAGCGATGCCCAGGATGACCTCGATGATAAAGATCAAACTGAGCCGAGTATTCACATTCAAGAGATCAGAACCGAAGCAGCGACTCAGCGTCCAGCTAAAAGTGCCGAGCTTGTCATTGAGATGCCAAATCTCGACGCTAGCATAGAGACTGATACTATCGATTTCGATACTAAGGCTTCCACTGGCGCAGTGACTAATGCTCAACATAAAGAGAAAAACACAACAAAGACTCAGGGTCAAGAGTCGGCAAAAATTGTCGATGGTATCGTGGTATTACCGGGTCAAGATTTAGAAAAAGCTAAGAAGCCGATCACGCTGCTGCCGTGTATCTCACTGCTCGATGTGCCTAACAGAAAGACCAACCCCATCAGTCGTGAGGAGTTAGAGCAAGTCGGTGCCTTAGTCGAGGCTAAGCTTGCCGATTTTAATATTGTCGCCAAAGTGATGGGTATCTTCCCCGGTCCCGTGGTAACACGCTTTGAGCTCGACTTAGCGCCGGGTGTTAAAGCCTCTAAGATCACTAACTTATCGAAAGATTTAGCCCGTTCATTACTGGCTGAAAGCGTTCGAGTTGTCGAGGTTATACCAGGTAAATCCTATGTAGGACTGGAATTACCTAACAAGTTCCGTGAAACTGTATACATGCGGGATGTGCTTGACAGCAAAGAATTTTCAGAAAATGAGTCACATCTAAGTATGGTACTGGGTCAAGACATCGCCGGTGACCCTGTGGTAGTTGACTTAGGTAAGATGCCACATTTGTTGGTTGCCGGTACTACAGGCTCTGGTAAGTCGGTCGGCATCAACGTGATGATCACTAGCCTGCTGTATAAATCTGGCCCCGATGATGTACGTTTTATCATGATCGATCCTAAGATGTTGGAGCTTTCAGTTTACGAAGGTATTCCGCATTTATTGTGTGAAGTCGTTACCGACATGAAAGATGCGGCAAACTCCTTGCGTTGGTGTGTGGGAGAGATGGAGCGCAGATATAAGTTGATGTCTGCCTTGGGTGTACGAAATCTTAAAGGCTATAACGCAAAAATTAAACAGGCTAAAGCCGTGGGTACCCCGATATTTGATCCTCTGTGGAAATCATCGGATAGTATGGAGTCAGAGGCGCTAGAGTTAGAGAAATTACCTTCAATCGTGGTCATAGTGGATGAATTTGCCGACATGATGATGATAGTGGGCAAGAAGGTTGAAGAGCTAATAGCACGTATTGCCCAGAAGGCGCGTGCCGCTGGGATCCATTTGATTCTCGCGACCCAGAGACCCTCGGTGGATGTGATAACCGGCCTGATTAAGGCAAACATTCCAACCAGAATGGCGTTCCAGGTGTCTAGCCGAATCGATTCCCGTACCATTTTAGATCAACAGGGTGCGGAAACCTTACTGGGTATGGGGGACATGTTGTACCTTCCCCCGGGAACCAGTGTGCCCATTCGAGTACATGGTGCCTTCATCGACGATCATGAGGTTCATGCGGTGGTCGCAGATTGGCATAGGCGAGGTAAGCCTCAATATATCGATGAGATTATCAATGGTTCAGCCGAAGGCGAGCAGGTGCTGTTGCCTGGTGAGACCAGCGAGTCAGATGATGATACCGATGCACTGTATGATGAAGCCGTCGCCTTCGTTACCGAAACGCGCAGAGGGTCTATCTCAAGTGTACAGCGTAAATTTAAGATAGGTTACAACCGCGCCGCGCGTATTATTGAGCAGATGGAGGCTCAGGGAGTGGTCAGCTCTCAGGGACACAACGGTAATCGTGAGGTGCTGGCGCCACCTCCGCCTAAAAGCTATTAATGAATCTTTAGTTAGTTAAGATTTAACTTTGGCTAAGGTGATAACAGAATTTGTTAGAAGGAAAAATTATGAGAAAAAAAGTCACCTTATTGGTAATGGCACTGCCCTTGATGGCATCACTTCTCGTTGTTGCGGATGAATCATCTGCACTTAGAGCGAAACTAGAAGAAATGGCCACACTTAAGGCAAACTTCAGTCAGGTGGTGACGGACATCAATAATAAAGAGATCCAAAAAGGCAGTGGCGTGTTTGCTTTAGCCTACCCGAATAAGTTTTATTGGCATCTTACTGAGCCCGACGAGTCGCTGATTGTCGCCGATGGCACAGATGTATGGATCTATAATCCCTTTGCCGAGCAGGTCTCTGTGATGGATCTTAATCAAGCGATCACCGCGTCCCCGATAGCCCTGCTCGTTCATAGAGACGAAGAAACCTGGGCGCAGTATTCAGTGACCTCGAAAGGTGATTGTTTCGATATACAACCTAAGAGTGTCGATGCCGGTGTCGAGTCGGTAAAAGTTTGCTTCAAAGATAAGACTTTGACTCAGATGGTGTTAAAAGATCAGCAGGGCAATGTGAGCTCATTTCAGCTAACAGATCAGACAGCCATCACTGAAGCTGAGATGTCATTGTTTAAATTTATCCTGCCTGAAGATGTTGATATAGACGATCAACGCTTAAATGCCGTTAACTAACGGCTAAGAGAGATACGTGTCCAGTTTTAGTTTCGATTTCGCCCCGGATTTCAGACCTTTGGCCGCGCGTATGCGTCCCGAAGTGTTGGAACAATTCATCGGTCAATCACATCTGTTAGGTGAGGGAAAGCCACTTCGTAAAGCTCTCGAAGCTGGGCGCGCTCATTCGATGTTGTTTTGGGGCCCGCCTGGCACGGGCAAAACGACGCTGGCAGAGCTCGTTGCCCATTATGCCAATGCTCATGTCGAACGTATTTCGGCGGTAACGTCCGGTGTAAAGGAGATCCGCACGGCGATTGAACATGCCAAAAATGTTGCAGAATCCCGTGGTCAAAGAACCTTGCTCTTTGTTGATGAAGTACATAGGTTCAATAAGAGTCAGCAAGATGCCTTCTTGCCCTTTATCGAAGATGGAACGGTCATTTTTGTCGGCGCGACCACAGAAAACCCCTCATTCGAGATCAACAATGCCCTGTTATCCCGGGCAAGGGTCTATCTGATTAAGAGACTGACCAATGATGAGATCATTCAAATTGTCAGGCAGGCATTAATTGATAATGATCGTGGTCTGGGTAAAAGGCAGCTCAAGATACCCGATGCGGTGGCCGAAAAACTGGCCAATGTATGTGATGGTGATGCACGTAAAGCCCTTAATTTAATTGAATTGATGAGTGACATGATCGCCGATGGTGAATCATTCACCGAACAGATGATCATCGAAGTTGCCGGTCAACAGCTTGCGGGTTTCGATAAGAATGGCGATCAGTTTTACGATCTCATCTCTGCTGTACATAAGTCGATTCGAGGCTCGGCGCCCGATGCCGCGCTTTACTGGTTTTGTCGAATGTTAGAAGGGGGCTGCGATCCTCTTTATATTGCACGTCGACTACTCGCAATTGCCTCTGAAGATATAGGCAACGCCGATCCAGTCGCCATGACCGTCGCGCTCAATGCATGGGAGTGTTTTCATCGCGTGGGTCCATCAGAAGGTGAGCGTGCATTGGCACAAGCTATCGTCTATCTCGCCAGTGCACCCAAGAGTAACGCGGTTTACACGGCGTTCAAGGCCGCACGTCAATTGGCGCGAGAAACGGGTCAAGATGCAGTACCTGAGCATCTACGTAACGCACCGACTCAGTTGATGCAAGATCTTGGTTACGGTGAGGGTTACCGCTATGCCCATGATGAACCTAACGCTTATGCCAGTGGAGAGAATTATTTTCCTCAAAGACTGGCCAAGAGTCGATTTTATTACCCAACGGAACATGGCTTCGAGAAGCGGATCAAGGCCAAATTAGCGCATCTTGCTCAGCTCGACAAGGACAGTGAGGTTAAACGGTATGAATAATATTCTATTTGTTGCCCTGGGGGGATCGATTGGTGCAGTTTTTCGTTATCTGATCTCAATTTTCATGGTTCAGCTATTTGGCTCTGCATTTCCTTTTGGTACACTGTTAGTCAATATCCTAGGCTCCTTTATGATGGGCATTATTTATGCCTTGGGTCAGGTCAGTGAAGTCAGTCCTGAAATTAAAGCTATGGTTGGTGTTGGCCTATTAGGCGCACTCACCACATTTTCAACTTTTTCCAACGAAACTCTGTTACTCATTCAGAGTGGTGCTTGGTTAAAGGCATTTTTTAATATTACTCTGAACCTTAGCCTGTGTATATTCATGGTCTATTGGGGACAGCAGTTGGTTTTTTCTCGCATTTAACTATTAAGAATATAAAACATGTTAGATCCAAAATTTTTTCGTAACGAATTAGAAGTCACGGCAGAGCGTCTGGCCACCCGAGGTTTTATTCTGGATGTTGAGCGTCTCAGTAAGTTAGAGGAAAAGCGTAAGTCATTGCAAATGGCTACCGAAGAACTGCAGGCATCCCGTAACGCTATCTCGAAATCTATCGGTCAGGCGAAAGCAAAGGGTGAAGATGTTGCGCCTATCATGGCTAAAGTTGGCTCGCTAGGTAGCGAACTGGATGCAAAAAAATCTGAGTTGTCAGCCTTATTAGCAGAACTGAACGTCATCGCGATGAGCGTGCCCAACTTACCCGATGAGTCCGTCCCTTTTGGGGCCGACGAGAGTGAGAACGTCGAAATTCGTCGCTGGGGCACACCTAAAGAATTTAGCTTTGAAGTTAAAGATCATGTCGACCTTGGTGAAGCACTCGGCGGCTTAGACTTTAAAAGTGCAGTTAAAATAACTGGTTCACGTTTCATCATCATGAAAGGCCAAATCGCCCGCATGCATCGAGCCTTGGCTCAGTTCATGTTAGATTTGCACACTGACGAGCACGGTTATACCGAGGTATATGTACCCCTGCTGGTTAATGAAGACAGCTTGTTAGGCACGAGTCAGTTACCAAAATTTGGTGAGGACCTGTTCCACACTAAACCTGCTACTGAAGAAGGACAGGGCCTGAGCCTTATCCCGACGGCTGAAGTGCCATTAACCAACATGGCTCGTGACACCATCATAGACGAGGATGAGCTGCCCGTTAAGCTCACCGCTCATACGCCTTGTTTCAGAAGTGAGGCGGGGTCATATGGCCGTGATACTCGAGGTCTTATTCGTCAGCATCAATTTGATAAAGTAGAACTGGTTCAACTGGTTAAGCCTGAAGATTCTATGGCTGCACTGGATGCATTAACCGGTCATGCCGAGACGGTACTGCAAAAGCTAGCACTTCCATACCGCACCGTTATTCTCTGTACCGGTGATATGGGCTTCGGCGCGAGCAAGACCTATGATATCGAAGTTTGGTTACCGGCTCAGGATACCTATAGAGAGATCTCATCTTGTAGCAACATGCAAGATTTCCAGGCCCGTCGTATGCAAGCGCGTTATAAAGCCAAATCTGCCAAGAAACCTGCATTACTACATACCTTGAATGGCTCAGGTCTGGCTGTAGGTCGTACACTCGTGGCTGTGCTTGAGAACTATCAAAATGAAGATGGCAGTATTACAGTGCCAGAAGTGCTGCGTCCGTATATGAATGGGCTCGAAAAAATAGCTTGATATTAGCTAGGGTTTCGTTCGATATATTAAGGCTGTGCTAGTTTAATGGGAAGAGCGGAGCCAAAACCGTTTTAAAAATGTAGAAAAATAAAACAAAACAGGAAGAGCAAATGGATAGTGGTTGGCGCTACTTTCAGTGGCTTAGCTATGTGGTGGTCATTTGTTCTTTTGGTGGGATCATGTTTGCTACATTTAGCGAGGCTACGTTAATTATTCTGCAGAATATTATCTAACTTCATTTAAAACCTCTATAGGGCGGAACAAGCTCGATAGAGGTTTTTTATTTGGCTGGAAAATGCTTTGGCTATAATACCAATCGGTATAAAGCTTGGCTCAGTCGGTGATTTTAAGTTGTAGACTTAATCTGAGTCATATTAAGTCTACAACTTAAAATTGAATTAGATACACTTTGCAGGCTTAGGCAGACCCGCTATCTTAGTCGCTTGTTTCGCTGGTCCAAGTGGAAATAGGGTGTACAGGTATTTAGAGTTACCTTTATCTGCACCTAGCTTCAGGCCGATGGCTTTGACCAATACTCGAATCGCCGGGCTGGTCTTAAACTCTAGGTAGAAGTCTCGTACGAATAAAATCACTTCCCAGTGTGCCACTGTGAGCTCAATATTCTCACCTTGGGCGATGATCTCGGCAATCTCTTCATTCCAATCACTGACCTGCTTAAGGTAGCCTTGATGGTCGGTTTCTATTTTTTGCTCTTGATAATCTATGTGGTTCACCAAGTGATCACCTTCTTATGAATTAACGCTTGTTGTACAAATTCGTTATGGTCGATACATGCATACTCGACGAGTCGCTTGGTGAGGCCACGAGCCTGTACGTCGCTTTTAAGCAGGAAGAGCCGTCTATCTTGCAGCGCCAGCTGCCATTTATCTTCTAAGAGGGCATAGACTCCATTGCCTGAGAGTAAAAAACTGTCAGTTTCCCCCGCATAGTGAACGGCACAGCTTAATGCATTGTCTTGATTCGGTGAAGTTTGGATATGGTGTAAGATCATTAGAAAACTAAAACCTCGTCTGCTGCTTGTAACTGCTCAGTTATGTTGTTACTCGTGACTCTTTCCACTGAGATAGTTAACTCACTATTGGCCAAGCCGAAACGTGCCAGTGAGCTCTGACAAGCCAATACGGTTTCTATATCATACAGTTCGAGAGCCCCGAAAGTCGCGATATAATCTTTTGCCCCCGCGGTTTCAGGTTGCTGCTCCGGCATGAGATGGAGCACGCCTTCATCGACAAATAGCAAACTGACGTCTTGCTCGAAACTGGCACTGAGTAAGGCCAGATCCAGCGCTTCTCTGCCATGAGGCGTGCCGTGGGGGGCTCGGCGAAAAACAATTGTTAGCTTCTTCATTAAAAACTCACCAATCGATCAGCGCTTTCTAACCCTGTGACGAGTTCACCCAGACCACCCATAGTGAAGGGAGCTTGCATGTTCCAATGGGAAACTTGGTTTTCTTTGGCTTCAGTCTCTGAGATGATGCCTCGTCTTAACGCGGCTGATACACAGTTAACCAATTCGAGCCGATATTGTTCTGATAACTCAATCCAGGAGCGCGTCAGGTCGAACTCGTCAGATGCAGGGCTATTGAGACCACTGGTATTGAAGACGCCGTCTTGATAGAAGAAGACACGAATGATCTCGTGACCCGATTCGAGGGCGGACTTTGAAAATTGGTAGGCGTTATAACTGGCAGAACTCGAATAGGCTGCGCCATTGACCTGAATGATAAATTTGCTCATGGTTATACTTAAAAATAGCTGTGACGATTAAAATTACTTTAAGAAGGGCAAAAAAATAGCCCCAGTAAGGGGCCATTATAACGCATTAAAGCGAACTGAAACGGGTTATTTCTTTAGAGATAAACACATTCTCAGCAGTGATTAATCGTCATTACCACCAATGCCCATTAGGTGAAGAAGGGCAATGAACAGGTTGATGAAATCCAGGTACAAAGCGACAGTTGCACGGATATAGTTGGTTTCACCACCGTTTACGATACGGCTAGTATCATAAAGGATGAAGCCAGTCATCAGTAAGGCAATACCCGCATTCAGTGCCATGAATACTACACCGCTACCGATGAAAATATTCGCTATCCCCGCGACGATTGCGATAACAAGGCCGGCAATCAAGAAACCACGCATAAAGGAGAAATCTTTCTTAGTGGTAATGGCGTATCCAGAAAGGGTGACAAAAACCACTGACGTTAACCCTAAAGCCTGCATGATCAACTGAGGGCCGTTTGCCATACCCGCGTAATGATTCAGGATGTAGCCAAGAGACGCACCTTGCATACCAGTGAAGGCAAATACCCAAAAAAGACCGGCACCTGTGTCTGCTTTTCTTAAAGTGACAAATAACAAGACTAAGCTACCAATAGATAGGCCGAGTGACATCATGGGGCTAATGGCCAATGTCATGGCTAATCCTGCACAAACTGCAGAGAAAGCTAATGTCATCGAA
>NZ_ABIC01000070.1 GCF_000172075.1 Shewanella benthica KT99 | reverse complement strand
CCGTTGACTGCTCGTGAGTCGCCGCCGCTATCTGATCGTTCATGCTGTCGATGACTCCGACCTCAGTGACGATGCGATCCAACTCTTCACCTGCCTTACGTGATTCCGTGACACTGATCTCGGCTTGAGCCTTGCCCTTCTCCATGGCATTGACCGCGAGTTTAGCGCCCGACTCGAGGCGTTCGGTCATGGTGCGGATATCTTCGGTGGAAGCTTGAGCACGTTGCGCCAGACTTCTCACCTCATCGGCCACCACGGCAAAGCCGCGGCCCATCTCACCGGCTCTGGCGGCTTCGATAGCCGCGTTAAGTGCGAGTAAGTTGGTTTGATCTGCAATGCTGCTTATCACGCCCAACACACTGACGATGGATTGAATGTCATTGTCTAGATTATGAATCGCATGCGACGCAGCATCGATTTCAGTGGCAAGTAACTCGATGCTAGTCCCTGTCTTGCTGACTTCCAAACGCCCCTCTTTAGCATCTATGTTTGCCGCGGCAGAGGCTTCCGATGCATTCACTGTATTCTGGGCTATCTCTTGTACGGTGGCACTCATCTCTGTCATCGCAGAGGCCACCTGCTCAGACTCGCTATGGCCAATGGCAACATCTCGCTGCATTAAGGTGGCGCAGGTGTCCATCTTCTGCGATGCCGTTAACAGGCTCGCGCTATTGTCTCTGACTCTTAAGATGACATACTCAAAATCCATCATCATCTGGTTAAATGCCTTGCCCAGTTGACCCAGCTCATCACTGGTGTCGGCCCTAACTCGTAAACTGAGATTCGATTGCGGATCCCCGTATTGAGCGTTGTAAAAAACATAACTTATTAGAGATTATTTTACTCGCTATAAGTGCGGTTATGTCAGGCTCTGAAGGATGGGAAGACATTGAAAACTTTGGACATCTAAAGCTTGATTGGCTTCGTCAGTATCGTCCTTTTAAAGCAGGTATTCCTCGGCATGACACTATTGCCCGTGTTATCTGCCGATTAAAAGCGGATGAAATAGAGAAAGCTTTTCAAGCTTGGATTTCTTCTCTCCTAGAAGGTACTGGTTGCGATGTCATTGCCATTGACGGCAAAACTGCACTTCATACTGTGAGCGCCTGGAGTTGTCAGCATCATCACGCTCGATGCTATGGGATGTCAAAAAGAGATAGCAAAGCTAATCGTTAAGCAAAAGGCTGATTATATTCTAGCGCTTAAAGGTCATCATTCTGGTCTACAGGGTGAATTGAAACAAGACGTTGTCAGCAAGTGCTGGTTAATAAAAGTTGGTTAAATAATAAATATCAGTGGGTTGGCTTAAAAAGCATTATCAAAGTGACATCAGACGTACATGAAAAAACGACAGGTAAAGAGACCACTGAAACACGTTGGTACATTAGCTTCATTAGATTTAAATGCAGAGCAGGCGTTATCTTCTGTGCGAAATCACTGGCAAGTAGAAAGTATGCATTGGGTGTTAGAGATGACATTCAGAGAAGATGAATCACGGATCCGTAAAGGCCGAGGTCCGCTTGCTTTTAATGTGATGAGAAAAATAGCAATGACCTTGTTCAAGCAAGACCAGACAAAACGCGCGAGTTTAGTGCAAATGCTCCAATAAGACTTGAACAAACGCCACAAAAAAGCCCTCTAATTGAGGGCGGTTTAATATAGATCAAGTTTAATCACTACTTGCATGAATTTACTGTTTTTTCAGTTAATGTGACATTCCGTATCAGGCGTTCCCTTTCACTTTCATGTTTAATTCGGCAGCAAAATTAAGCATTCTATCCAGTGGGATTAACGCGGCTTGACGTAACTCATCATCGACAAATATCTCATGTTGACTGGTGTCAGTCGCCATCAATGACGCTTCGATAGCCTGTAGGCCATTCATGGCCATCCAAGGACAATGAGCACAGCTCTTACAGGTAGCACCATTGCCACCTGTCGGCGCTTCGATAAGGATTTTATCAGGCGCTGCCTGTTGCATCTTATAGAAGATGCCTCTATCGGTTGCCACGATAAATTTATCGTTATCCATCTGCTGTGCAGCCTTAATGAGCTGACTGGTCGAGCCAACGGCATCGGCTAACTCAACGACACTCGCCGGTGATTCAGGATGAACCAAGATGGCAGCGGTTGGATGCAGCAGTTTGAGCTCCCGCAGCGCCTTAGCTTTGAACTCATCATGAACGATACAGTCGCCTTGCCACATCAACATCTCAGCGCCTGTCTGTTTGGCAATGTAACCACCGAGATGACGATCCGGTCCCCAGATTATTTTCTTACCTTGGCTGTCGAGGTGCTCGACGATTTCCAGGGCAATGCTTGAGGTGACGACCCAGTCGGCACGGGCTTTAACCGCGGCCGATGTATTGGCATAAACCACCACGGTGTGATCCGGGTGAGCATCACAAAACTTGCTGAAGGCATCGATAGGACAACCAATATCCAGCGAGCAAGTGGCATCTAAGGTCGGCATGAGTACCGTCTTTTCCGGACTGAGTATTTTCGAAGTCTCCCCCATAAATTTAACCCCGGCGACAATCAGAGTCTTAGCCGGGTGGTCACGACCAAACCTGGCCATCTCCAATGAATCTGATACGCAGCCACCGGTTTCTTCAGCCAAGGCCTGGATCTCGGGATCGGTATAATAATGAGCCACGAGCACGGCATCTTTTTCGATTAATAACTGCTTGATACGCGACTTGTAACGCGCCTTCTCGAGTTCGGTTAATGGAAGTGGCTTAGGTGGAAAAATATATTGAATATCTTCAATTTTTGGGGCTGACTGACTCATCTTAAAACCAAGGAGTAATTCTTATTAGCGGGATTATACGTAAATATGAGTGAAAAATTAACTAAAAAATGAATTATAAGCCATAAAAAAGAGCGCTAATGCGCCCTTCTTAGTGTACAAGATACCGATTATGAGCTACTGCATAGCCAATAGCATCTCTTGTGGATGCTCCAAGTACAATTTCCACAGGTTACAGAATCTGGCAATGGTGCCGCCATCTATGACTCTATGATCCCCTGACCAGCTGACCTGCATGATTTTACGCGCTTCGACTTCACCTGCGGCGTTAAATCTCGGTAATACCTGCATCTTACCCAAGGCGACAATGGCGACTTCAGGCTTATTGATGATAGGTGTTGCCACCGTGCCACCCAGGGCGCCTATATTGGAAATTGTCACTGTGCCCTGTTTAAGATCGCCAGGGCTAACACGACCACTACGGGCCGCCTTAGTCAGACGAGTGATCTCCGCGGCAATCTCTAATATCGACTTATCCTGCACGTCTTTAACATTAGGCACCAGTAGACCCACTTTAGAGTCTACTGCCATGCCTATGTTGTGACGACTGAAATAGGTCAACTCGGTGCAATCGGCATTCACTTTACTGTTAATTACCGGGAACTGTTTAATTGCCAGTGACAGTGACTTCATGAAAAATGGCATCATGGTGAGCTTTAACTCATCGTTTGAATACTTTTTCTTCATACTCTCACGTAGTTTAACCAACTCAGTCAAATCTATCTCTTCACAGTAGGTAAAGTGAGGAATAGTCGATACAGACTCCATCATCATCTTGGCCATCACAGCCTGAATGCCGCGAATAGGCTCTACCCTATTCTCACTAGGGTCTGATGCCTGAGTCGTGCTGGCGACTGTGGATCTGAGTTCATCGACCGAAGCGAGCGACTCAACTTGAGTTGAGGATAGCTTGCTAGCAGAGTGATGACGCTGGATATCTTCTTTATATACTCGGCCATTTTTACCTGAGCCACTCACGGTGGAGATATCAATATCTAAGCTTCTGGCCATGCGCCGAACAGCAGGACTCGCGAGCGCCTTGCCTTGAGAGACTGGCTCGCTATTCACTTGAGTCTCAGGTTCAGCAGCATCGTCGACTGTCGCTACCGGTGTAGCGTCAATGGCCTCTTCGGACTCAACTTCTACCGCAAACAAGGGTTGATGAACTCTTGCGAGTTGGCCTTTACGATAATACAGTTTAACGATTTTTCCCGCTTTAATTGCCGGGATCTGTACCAGGGCCTTGTCTGTCATCACATCTGCAATAGGCTGATCTTCAGCCACTATATCGCCTTCGCTGACTAGCCATTCCACCAGCTCACACTCGACAATCCCTTCACCTATGTCTGGCAACAGGAATTCTTCTATGTGCACCTGGCCAGTAACTTGAACCGGCTCTGGCAGTGGAATATGTTCAACGGAGTGATGAGAGTCTTGCTTGTCTGATGACTTGCCCGCCTCGTCATTGACATCGTCTTGCTCTGCAGCACTGATTTCGACTGAATAAAGCGGCGCATGTACTTTGGCTATCTCACCTTTGGCGTAGTAAAGTTTTTTGATGACACCGCCATGAGGAGCCGGGATTTGCACCAGAGCCTTGTCGGTCATGACATCGGCAATCGGCTGATCTTCGGTGACAATATCACCTTCACTCACCAACCATTCGACCAATTCACACTCAACAACCCCTTCTCCGATATCGGGAAGAATAAATTCTTTAATCATTCCAGGCTCCTAAAAGTTGACCGTTGCTTTAATCGCTTCGAATGTCTTAAGCGCGTCAGGCATATACTCTTTTTCGTGGATCAATGGATAAGGCGTATCCAGACCACAGACTCGTGCGATGGGTGATTCGAGGTAAAGGAAACACTCCTCTTGTATCGTCGCCGCGATCTCACCGGCGAATCCGCCCGTCAGTGGCGCTTCATGGTTAATCAATAAACGCCCCGTCTTCTTGACCGAAGTCGCCAGGGTGTCAACATCCCATGGAGCTAAGGTTCTTAGATCGATGATCTCACAAGAGATGCCTTTCTTAGCCGCCATATCGGCAGCCTTTTCGACGATCTCCACCTGAGCGCCCCAAGCGAGTAAGGTGATATCTTTACCTTGTCTGACGACTTCTGCCTTGCCGAGTTCGATCTCATAGTCTTCATCGGGTACTTCGGCAATATTGGCGCGATAGAGGCGTTTTGGCTCGAAGAAAATTACCGGGTTGGGGTCGCGAATCGACGCCAATAGCAGGCCTTTGGCCTGATAAGCATTACGAGGTACCACCACTTTGAGACCCGCAGTCTGAGTAAAGTAGGCTTCCGGTGATTGCGAATGATAATGACCGCCGGCAATGCCGCCGCCATAGGGCGTCCTGAAGGTCACACCACCAACATTGAACTCATTACCACTTCGATATCTGAACTTAGCGGTTTCATTGACGATCTGATCGATGGCGGGAAAGATGTAATCGGCAAACTGGATCTCGGCAATGGCGACCATGCCGTTGGAAGCTAATCCGTTGGCGAAGCCCGCGATGCCTTGCTCGGTCAAAGGAGTATTGAAACAACGATCGCGGCCAAATTTTTCTTGCAGACCCGATGTTGCCCTAAAAACACCGCCAAAATGACCGACATCTTCACCGAACAGGATCGAGTTTTCATCGGACTCCAGAGCAATGGATAGCGCATCATTGATGGCTTGTAACATATTAATCTCAGCCACGACTTAGAGTCTCCCTTTACTGTTTGGATAGGAATCTGGGTATTTCTTAAGATGTTTCTTAAGATCTGTTAACTGCTGCTTAAGACGAGGGGTTGGTGTGTCATAGACGTCTTCAATGATGGTATCGAGCATAGACATAGGTAGCTTCTCTGCTACTTTAAGCTCTGCAAGGATCTCTTTACGATAATTCTCGTACATTTCAGCATCTTGCTTCTCGGTTAACCAGCCCTTATTGAACATCCATAATTTAAAACGCTTAACGGGATCATGCTGTTGCCACTTAGCCTCTTCATCTTTAGAACGATAGCCCGATGGATCGTCAGACGATGAATGAGCACCCAAGCGATACGTCATGGCTTCGATTAACACGGGCGAATGGTTTTCTACCGCATAGGCGCGAGCCTGCTGAGTCGCGGCGAGTACCGCCAGCATATCGTTACCATCGACGCGTATCGTGTGTATGCCGTAACCGGGGCCGCGACTGGCAATGCCATTACCACAAAACTGCTCACTGGTCGGCGTCGAGATAGCGTAACCATTATTTCGACAGAAGAAGATGGTGGGGGATTTAAGTACTGCAGCCATGTTTAAGCCAGCATGGAAATCGCCTTCCGACGCTGCGCCTTCACCAAAATAACAGATGGCGATGTTACGCTTACCTTGCATCTTGAAGCTATACCCTACGCCTGTAGCCTGTGGGATCTGTGTGGCTAAGGGAGAAGAGATGGTTTGATAATTGAGCTCGGCACTGCCGTAATGGATGGGCATCTGCCTGCCCTTACCGAGATCTTTTTCATTACTGAACAATTGGTTCATAAATTGCTCAGTGGTAAAACCACGATAACGGATAGCCGCATGCTCACGATATTGAGCCAAGATGACATCACCATCATCTAAAGCAGCCGTGCTGCCTATGATAGAGGCCTCTTCACCGGTACATGTCATATAGAAGCTGATGCGACCTTGCCTCTGTGCACTCAACATACGTTCGTCTAAAACGCGAGTGAAGACACAGGTATCGTAGATTCGATGAGCCAATGCCTCATCAATTGCAGGCAGTACGGCGTTGTCATAAACGGTACCGTCGGCTTGCAATACTTTTAAAATAGGGATGTTAATTGAGTCCCTGTCGAGAAAACTGACGCTATGGACAATCGTCTCGTTATCGCTTGTTGCGTTGCTCATACTATATCTCTTATCAGCTGAGTGCTTTGTTATGAGTTGACCCGCTCTTGTCGAGCAGATCAGCAATTCTTGTAATACGCGGGAAAGACATTACGTTAACGTAAACGTGCAATCAACCATTCTACCGACCTAACTAACAACTAACGGTCACTCGCGGCGTATTTTTAGCTTTACATGCAATTGAGATTGCTGCTGCACTAAGCAATGTTATCTATGCTGGCAGGCTTTAGGCATAAAACGGTTCTCTGACCGACGGGAACCTTGGCATTAGGAAACACGATGGACTCGACCTCGTGTTCAACCTTGATATCCCTGCCACCTTCTTTGGCTAAGATGTAACCCTTAGGGAATGCAGTAAAGTTTTCGATATCGTTGGCAAAGGTAAATTCAAAATCATCGCAGCTTTTATTGATCGCGCGGCAGACCTGATACAAGTTAACCTTGTTCACATCGAACTCTTCGAGTGCTAAGTCCTGATTGGTGATCAAGCGATTCAACATCTCTCTTAAGGCGATAAAACGCGTCATGTCATTCTGGCCGAAGGGTAAGACTTTACCTAACTCTATGGTGAATGCATCGGCCTCATAATGTCTAGATGAAAAATAGCTAAATGTCGTGGTCGGCTCATGATGGAACAAGACAGTATCGATGTCACAAGCTTCGAGATACATGATCTGCTCGGCGCTATATTTGCGACCAGGACGATAGGGATAAATGGCAAACTTTTCATGTTTTGAGCCACGAATAGCCGTGTGCAGATCGTAATGAATTCTTTGCTCTGTGGCACTAGACGCACAGAAGAACTTATCCACATAAAATTCGAGTTTCTTCGCCCTAATACGCTCCGGATTAGTCAAACCTTCACCCGCAGAGTGAGCACCATTGAATAAACGATTGAGATTTTCTTCGATGAAGCGGGTGCCATTGATGATTGCCGGCGGATTACCAAACAGAAATAGCACTCTGTGATTGGCGATTATTTTTTGTTGCAGTAGGTGCTTGATTAAATCATTACAGAGCTCAATCGGGGCCGTTTCGTTACCGTGTACCGCACAAGAGAGGACGATATTCTTTCCTAGAGCATGTTTTGGCTCAAATACGATCACCCCGGTATCCCACACTTCTACTTGAGTGTGTTCACCTATGGAAAATGTACCGCTTTCATCTAGGTGATGTGGGTTATCTAACGTAAATGTTAAAAAGTCTTGTGACTCTATTAGCGCCTCTAGCACAAAATTCTCCTTTATTATTCTCACCAGTCAATTGCGGCTCGAGATGGCGCAATTTCATGCAAGAACCTTTCTTTTTTGTCGATAAATCTATTGCTTAGAATAATAACACTTAACCCACAGGTCAGCTATTTATCGAGGCATCAAATAAAATTCTATTTCTCTTGTTGCAGTGCCATTTTTTTCACGACAATGGACAAAAAACGATTGCTGAGCAATCGAAACTGGCCCTGATCAACGGGGGTAAATGGGGGTAAGACAGATAGTCACTGAGATCTCCCCTGCACTCGAATTTAATCGCGGCGAAGAGTATCACCAGAACTATCTGCAGAAGAACAATCTCCCCAGTTGCCATATCTCTTTTTAATAGAAGTGCCTAGCACCTAGGAACTTCTATTGAGCCTTAAGCTAAGAGCGCATCGATCATGGCTTGTGCCTCAATGATGACTTGCTCCAAATGGGCTTGGCTAATAAAGCTTTCACCATAGATCTTAAACAGGGCTTCGGTGCCCGATGGACGCGCCGCGAACCAGGCATTCTCGGTGATGACCTTGATGCCACCTATGTCGGCATGATTTCCAGGCGCTTTGGTCAGCACAGTTAATATCGACTCACCGGCCAACGTCTCGGTGCCTAAAGTCTGGATATTGACCTCTTTTTTCAAGACCTGAGCAAATTTGGCCTTCTTATCGGCTTGTACCGGGCTGTCGACTCTCTTATAAAAACTCTCTCCGTGTAGCGCCACGAGTTGCTGATATCTTTGCGCGGGTGTCTGACCCGTTACCGCGAGAATTTCAGCCGCCAGCAGTGCCAGAATAAAGCCGTCTTTATCGGTACACCAGGTGGTGCCATCACGTCTTAAGAATGCCGCGCCGGCACTCTCTTCTCCCCCGAAGGCAAAACTTGCATCGGCGAGACCATCGACGAACCATTTAAAGCCAACCGGCACCTCGCACAGTGGCTTGTCGTGCTGGGCGCAGACTTTATCTATCATGGCACTTGAGACTAAGGTTTTACCTATGATCAATGCATCAGACCATTGCGGTCTATGAGTCAGCAGATAATCGATGGCCACCGCCAGGAAGTGATTGGGATTCATCAAACCTGAGCCCGGACACACGATGCCGTGTCGGTCGTAGTCTGGGTCATTGCCAACACAGAGATCGAAATTATCTTGCTGCTTTAACAAGCCCGCCATGGCATAGGGTGAAGAGCAGTCCATGCGTATTTTGCCATCTTTATCCAGCGGCATGAAACTGAAGCTGGGATCGATACGGGTATTAACCAGGCTTATGTCTAAGTTGTAGCGCTTAGCAATTTTTGCCCAATAGTGAATGCCCGAGCCCCCCATAGGATCGACGCCGATGCGTATGCCCGCATCTGAAATGGCCTTCATATCAATAACGGCATCTAAATCATCTACATATGGTGCGATTAGATCTGCCTTTTTCACTAACGGCGACGCGATGGCCACAGCATAGTCGAGACGTTTGACACCCTCGAGTTCATCCCCAAGATACTGATTGGCCTTTTGTTCGATCCATTGAGTGATCTCTCCTTCCGCCGGACCGCCATGTGGCGGGTTATACTTGATGCCGCCATCTTGTGGGGGATTATGGGAAGGCGTGACGATAAGACCGTCGGCTAATGCAGGCTTAAGTGCATCTAGCTGTTTGTTCGCTTGAATGATCGAGTGAGACACCACAGGTGTTGGCGTGAAGCCTTCATCTTGATGAATGATGACGCTAACTCGATTCGCCACTAAGACCTCAATCGCACTGATAAATGCGGCTTGTGACAAGGCGTGGGTGTCGATACCCAGATACAAGGGGCCGCTGATCCCGGCTCCATTACGGTAGTCGACAACGGCTTGGGTGATGGCCAATATATGCGCTTGATTGAAACTGCCCATCAGCGAGCTACCACGATGGCCTGACGTGCCGAAGCAGACTTTCTGCTCATCCAATTTAATATCTGGCTTGATGCAAAAATAGTGACTCATCAACTTAGGAATATTCACTAAGTCCTGTTGCTGTGCAACTTGCCCTGCTCGCTCATGAATGCTCAATTTCATGTCCTTAATTACGCTGATTTTTAATGATGGGTAAAAAAAAGCTGAATTCATACTCAGATGATTCAGCTTATTACATTTATACGACAGGCTATAACTTATTTGTAATCGCCTCGATTTTCGCTTCAACCGTGCCATATTGCTGTAGGACTTCGGTCAGAATATTACGCTTCTTGGCGGTATTATTGTTGGTGATCACCCAAAAACCGCTCTGACCTATCTCTTTTGGATTGGCAGACTTGCTGGCCTTAAGCAGGGATTCTCTTGAGGTGGCAAAGTAGAGCCTATCGCGACCCTGGATCTGTAACACTTGAGAAAACTGCTCTGGCGCGGCGCGGTAAACGGCCTCTAAGATAAACAGAAAACGCCCCACGGCCCCTTTTTGAGCCGCGAGTTCCTCTGTGTCTATACACTCTGAGAAGTCTTTATTCGATTGTGGCTGATGGCCAGTTTGAACCTTGACTTGAGGCTTAGCTGCAACCGACTCCATTCCGAGATGGCTTATGGTTGCGGGCATGTCATGATTGATAGACTCGACATCTAACCCAAGCAAGCGGCGCAGGATATCTGAAGCACTCTCACCTATACGCTCTGTCTTACCGGCAATATGGCGATACAGCTCTTCATCGACCTCGATATATTTCATGACCTTAATCTTCCTTAAGTGAAATTAATTAATGTTGCGTCCGCACTGAACATTTTGGCTGTTCTTGTTTAAATCAACGTTCAAATGTCCGTTGCAAGTGTATGCCAACTTGTGGCTTATAATAAGTGCCAAACCAGTAAAAATGACATAGATCCTCATTAGATCCTGAAAATATGACGAGTTTGCTCAAAAAGACGGCAAGCATTGTCCCTATATCCGAGTTTGATTGTTAAATTACCTCGTTTACAGGCACAATCTGCACTCTTAAAAAACGTCGACAGGATTTACCATGCATTATATCTCTTCTGGCCAAGGTTCCGCGGTGATCTTAATTCATGGCCTCTTCGGTGATCTGGATAATTTAAAGGGCCTGGGCAAAAGCTTGGAAGGGAGGCATCGAGTCGTGCGAGTCGATGTGCCCAACCATGGACTCAGCCCTCATTGGCAAAAAATGGATTACCCACTGCTGGCACAAGCCGTCATCACACTCATGGACAGTCTGCAATTAGCGCACGCGCATATTCTTGGCCACTCTATGGGCGGCAAGATAGCCATGGCAACGGCGCTAAGCTATCCGGATAGAGTGACCAGTCTGATTGCCGCCGATATCGCTCCGGTGAGTTATCAACAACGACATGATCAGGTTTTCTCAGGATTAGAGGGTATCGATCTTAGCGGCTTAAAGAGTCGCTCTGAGGCACTCAAACAACTATTAGCTGCTGGGTTAGATGAAGGTACCGCTCAGTTTTTGTTAAAAAACCTGTCACGCACCGACCAAGGGTTCAACTGGAAAATGAATCTGGCAGGACTAAAGTCTAGCTATCGGGACTTGATCGCTTGGTACAATGACATCGAGGCCGAAGATTTTTTACAATATAGCAAACCCACCCTATTTATTCGCGGTGGCGACTCAGATTATATTACCAGTGAACATAGACAAGCCATCATGAGTCAATTCCCCCAAGTTCAGGCTAAAACGATAGAGGGAACGGGCCATTGGCTACACGCACAAAAACCCGCCATTTTTAATCGGATAGTGAGTGACTTTATAACGAAACACGAGGGTAAATAATGCCCTTAGGGCTCTATCCATATGGCAGGCATAGCTCAACTATGGTATATTCGCGCCTCTTTTTGGCCTGTAGAATTGATTTATGT
>NZ_ABIC01000071.1 GCF_000172075.1 Shewanella benthica KT99 | reverse complement strand
GAGCGACTTCTTATATTTTGCCGCAGAAGACGACACGATTGCCGTCATCGATGCCGGTCAGACTATGGCCGAAGTGCATAAAGACATTCTTGCCTTGTTACAGATTCAGGATTGGTAATGCAAAATATCTCTTGGCTTATGGCGCCGATAAGTGATTTCAGTCAAAAGATAAAGGCCGGATTGTTGGGCCATGCCTACTTAGTCGGGGTGCATAAAGGCTATGGCGGGGAGGAGTTAACACTCGAAATAGCGAAAGCGGCCCTGTGTAAGAGTCCGGGTGAGCAGGGAGCCTGTGGTTGTTGCAAGGTCTGTCAGTTACTGGATGGCAACACGCATCCGGATCTATATCTTGTCTCTGCCGACGGTAATCAGATTAAGGTCGATCAGATACGCGAGCTGTGTCAAAAGCTGACGATGACATCGCTGCAAGGTGGACGCAGAGTCGCCGTGATCTACCATAGTGAGCAGCTCAATCAGGCATCGGCCAATGCGTTATTGAAAACATTGGAAGAACCTGGGAAAGATACCTTACTCCTGTTGCAGTCTGATACCCCAAGCAGGCTTATGGCAACGATTAAGAGCCGTTGTCAGCAGGTCCACTTCGAGTCGCCTTCCATGGAGGAGATCAAGACCTGGTTATCGACAGAGTCTGGGGCTGCAACTGATGTGACCTGGTGTCTGCCTGTGATGGGGGGCCCGCTGGAGTTGGCTCTCGCGCTAGAAAGCGAACGATACGCGCAACTGCTACAATTTAGGAAAGACTGGGCTCAAAGTTTGTCCTCCGGTCACCTCTGTGCTAGTTTAATTAGTGTTAATGAAAAGCAAGCATCTGATGCACTTAAGGTTTTGTATTTAATATTGAGGCAAAAATTGATAAGACAGGCAGATTTAGACGCATTGTTGAGAGTAAAAGTAACGGAATTTGGCATGAAGGTCATGGATACCTACCATAAGTTAAGTGTCATGCCGAATGTAAACTACTTAGCTCTTTTTAATGGCTTTATCTTAGAATATAATAAGTTAATGAGATAGTTGTTTTATGATAGACCTAGTGGTTAATTTTGATACCTTACATCAGCTTTATCGCGCATATATGCCGTTTATTCAGCCGGCGGGTCTATTCATTGCGACCAGTGAAAGCCACTATCTGGGCCAAGAGTTAACCATAGCTTACCAACTCCCCGGCGCGGTCAACAGGCATGAGTTCCAGGGCATGGTGGTTTGGATTAATCCTCTCGGTGCATCTGGAGGCCGCCCGGCGGGAATTGGCATCAAGATCTTGTCAGATGCAGAATTACATAAACAGCATATAGAAATCCTCTTAGCCCGTGAACTATCCTCCGGAGACTTGACTTGCACCATGTGATATTTCTCTCTTTACCTTCCAGTCTGCTGTATTTTCCACTAAAGCCGTTTAAGGCATCTTGATTTGACCCTCGCCCTATAGCTCTGTATTCTTTGACTCCTTTTTTAGATCTTTCACTCTGCTGGATATTCACGTGCTCATTGATTCTCATTGCCATCTCGACCGTTTAAAAGCCGCGCCCGATCACCAATCACTGCAACAGATCATCAGTGATGCAAAAGCCAGGGATGTAGACTATTTTCTGTGCGTAAATGTGCGTCAACAAGGTTTTATTTCCATGCGAGATAAGATGGCGGAGTTTGATCAAGTGTTCCTCTCTGCCGGCGTACATCCCTTGGATGTGCAAGAGGGGCTCGATACCACTGAGCTCAATGTGTTTGTCAAGGAGCCTAAGGTTGTCGCTATCGGAGAGACTGGCCTGGATTATTTTTATGCCAATGAAACCAAAGCACTGCAACAACAATGTTTCGAGCAGCAGATCGAACTCGCGGTGCAAGTCAATAAACCGCTTATCATACATACCCGAGATGCCCGAGAAGATACGCTAAATTTCTTAACAAACGGTCATGCCGACAAGGTCGGTGGCGTGTTACATTGTTTCACTGAAAACTGGGAGATGGCTAAAGCGGCGATTGATCTGGGTTTCTATATTTCAGTCTCGGGCATTGCAACCTTTAAGAATGCGGGCGATTTACGCACTGTGATGAGAAAGGTACCTAAAGATAGGTTGTTGGTTGAAACTGACTCTCCGTATCTGGCTCCTGTGCCGCATAGAGGCAAGGAGAATCAACCAGCGTTTGTACGCGACGTCGCCGAGTTTATCGCCGAGCTAAGGGGGGAGTCCTATGAAGAGTTGGCCCAATACACTACGGATAATTTCTTCAGCTTGTTTACCGATGCGGCTAAGCTAGCTGGGCGTTAATATCAGCGAAGCTCAAATTTCGGGCAAAAAAAGACCCAAAACTATTCCGATTGTTCTGGGTCCAGGGAAATGGCTCTAACTAAAGAGCCGTGCGCTACTGTTGAGATCCTCATTAGGAATTAACTCTCTGGCTAATAGTGTAGTCGACATGACCGGCTTGCAGCGCTTATATGCAATATTATTCATCCACGTTTGTAAGTAAATATTTCATTGAGATTTGCTTGCATCAGAATTGACGATCTTGTCCCTGACAAGCTCTCTGGGTAAGTTGTTCTTCAACCGTTTGCCAAGATGTTTCGCTAGGCCTAACGGGCTGTTATGGTAGCTAACAATCACTTCTCCTTGTGGCTTAAGGCCTGCTTCGAGAGGAATATCCCGTCCCATTAGATATTGGGTTGCCTGGGATTGTGATAGCTCAATCATGCTGGCTTGCGTGCTTAGGGCCTGTATTGCCTGGTGCTGCGCCTTAATACCATGCTTTAATTCCTCAGCTATTTTCATCCCTATACGTTGAAAGCGCATCCGACCAATCAAGCCCTGCATTTTTTGCGGAAACAACCAAAATTCTTGCTCCCTCACCATTATCTGACTCTGGCTTGGTAGCTCAATGGCGAAGGTATCCTGAAAATATGCCCTTAACTTAGAGTCTGTTTTATGGGATGCCCGAGTGAAGGGGAAGTTTTTCTGTTTTCTCGGCTCGGCAACTTGCCTGTCAATGTCTGCTGTTTTTCTTATCTTGGCGACGAAGAAACCTTCACTGTCATAAATCTGTGGCCAGACATGCAAGAAACCTTCTTCTGTACAGGCCTTATCAGCATCGATAAACAGATCTCTGAGGGATTCAAACTCGACGGCATCGGGGTACATCTCCTTTAAATGTTGACACACTTCCTGGTTTTCAACTCGACTGAGTGCACAGGTCGAATACACCAGAATTCCACCGGTTTTTAACGCCAGAAAAGCAGATTCGATCAGGGCTTTCTGCGTCGCAACAATCGACCGGCTCGATTCCAGGCTCCAATTCTTTAACGCCGCAGGGTCTTTGCGTATGGTGCCTTCACCGCTGCAGGGGGCGTCGAGCAAGATAGCGTCGAATGTGGCATAGAGATATTCACCGAAGACCCGAGCATCGAAATGGGTGAGGGCGGTATTACTGACTCCCATGCGTTGAACGTTAGCATGTAACACTTTTACCCGGCTCGAAGAATATTCGTTGGCGATGAGTAAGCCAGAGTTGTTCATTAAGGCCGCTAACTGTGTTGTCTTAGACCCAGGGGCCGCAGCCATATCGAGAATTGTGGCATTATCTGTTTCATTTAGCTGGGAAAATAGTGCCGTTGGTGGCAACATTGAGCTGGCTTCTTGAATGTAAAATAGACCCTGAAGATGTTCGATGGTGTTGCCTAATTGAACTTCACTGTCGAGGGATATCCAGAAGCCATCCGAGCACCATGGAATAGGTTCGAGTGTCCAGCCCTTAGGTTGCATGAGCTCGATAAAATTGGCCGATGATATTTTTAGCGTGTTGACGCGGATCGAGGCTCTCAATGGACGGCTACTGTATTGAACAAAATCATCCATAGAGAGGTGAGCGGGCATATCTTGAGTTATGCTATCGATAAAATCTTGATTTATAAGGGCCATTTTGAACCATGTACTGAGCCATATGCTAATAACAAGCATGGTGACGAGCTGAAATTTGCGTGATTATACCATAGAGCAGCCTAGCCTGAGTCGGAGTGAGTTGTTTCTCGATTCACTCCGACTCATTATTTAGAAACGGTAACTTACCGAGAGCATGGGTCCAATGAAACTATAGTGGAGGTTGTAATCGGCCACATGAGTATCAGCGGAATTTGTCCTTTGGGTGTAATCGACATCAACTTCATAATAATTAAATGCCGCTGTCATGTGCCAATTTTCGGTGATCTCAGCCTCTACACCAGCACGTATGTCGACTAGACTCCCCTTGAGATCGTCAAGCTTGATATAGAAATATTGCGCGTGAGCGGTGAATCTAAATCCCGAACTAAATTCATAGTCACCGTAAAGACCAATATCGGGAAGGGGGGCGGTGACACTCTCATCAATGGCTCTGTTGAGAGGCTGTTGATCACATTTGAGCACAAGGTCTTGTTCAATGCAGGCACCAATATCACCCTCAAATCCGGTTTTGATAAACATGGTATGTAAGCCCACAGACAGGCCTAGATTGTAGTTATTACCTTGGTAGAAGTTATAGCCGTAGCCTAACCTGGCGATATCTATGTTTAAGGTGGTTTTAAGCTTAGCGCCCGCTTTTATGTCGTAGATCTTATCTTCGAAGTTTACCTGGAACGGTGTGGTGATCCCCACAACTTCAGCAGTTCGGTGCAACTGCTTCCAGTCGATATACAGATTGTGTCGCTCATTGAAATGGTAAAACATTTCAAAGAAAGGTAAAAATTGAGATTCCTCAAGTTTAAGATCTTTTTCGAAATCGATCTTAAAGTCCTGACCTAATATGGGATTCGTTACATTCATACTCGAATTGGAGTTGGAGTAAAACCCACCCATCCTGAGCACAACTTGGCTATCTACTTTATTTATAGATGAAAAATCTTGTAAAGACTGATCATTATCAGCTGCGTATGTTTGGCAAGCGGCCAAAAGGCATAAAAATGAGATGCCTAATCTTTTGCGCAAAGGCGACTCCGTCAATCATTATTATAGTTATAAGTACTTGATTTTATTGATTTCAAATCATTTATCCATCCTATAGTAGCAGATCGTGTCTATTTGTGAGTGATTTGTATCAATAAACGACTAAAGGAGTGGCTGTTTTGTTTGTTTTGTGTGGATGGGGGTATTCTGTTAATGGTTCGATTGCCGAGTGTTATTGCTATTGTTTGTGTAAGAAAAGGAGTAATGCTTTGTGCTATTAATATCGTAGGTTGTCAGTGTTTGACGGGTATTAAAGGCAAATCTGCACTCCAACGGACTATATGCTGCAATAGCCAGTTGGAGTTAAATTTGTTACTGAGATATCTGCTATATGGATAATTAAAGGTATCTGCTGGCCAATATCACCGCCCAAGTGATTCCACACAGAGCCAGGCTCATAAATACCGCCGCAGAGGCGATATCTTTGGCTTGTCCGCTCAAGGTATGGATCTCATCGCCTATTCTATCGACGACCGCTTCGATGGCAGAATTTAACAATTCAACGATAAGTACGATAAAGAGGCTAAAGATAAGCAATAGCTTCTCAATCGTGGTGATATCCACTAATACTGCGATTGGCAGCATGACGATGGCTAACATGAGTTCTTGCCTGAATGCTGCTTCGTGGATCCAGGCAGCCTTAAGCCCCTTCATTGAGAAGCCTGTTGCCCTAAAAACTCGCTTTATACCATGATTGTTTTCTGGTTTCATAATTTTCCGTCTAAGATTTTCACCCGCTGTTGTAGAGGTGAAAACCTGTATTGTCATCAAATTGATAAACTGATTACTAAAGATGTTAGCTAAATCTTCGCGGAGTATATCACTTGGAATATTTGAGACCTATTGCAATTAAATTGGTTCATGTTCTACACTGATATTTATTGTAATACCAATGTGTATAAATAAAGTCCCCCCCACAAGTTAAAGGATTTAACCTGTTCTAAGCAGACGAAGGAGCGTTCCATGTATAGATACATTTTAACCTGTTCAGTGCTGATTTTTATCCTCGGTGGCACTGTGATATCCCCACCAAATAGCCTATCCAGGCCCATGCCTGCTAATATCCAACTCGCTGTTCACTCAAATATCGCCGGCCCCGTATCAGGCTATCTGGTCAGCGAAAAACTCGATGGGGTCAGAGGATTTTGGGATGGCCGTCAGATGCGCTCTCGGTCCGGTCGATTAATTGCTATACCTGACTGGTTTGTTGGCGGCTTTCCAACTTATCCTTTAGACGGTGAGCTGTGGATGGGGAGAGGAACCTTCGAGCAGATGTCATCTCTGGCAAGAAGAAAAGAACCTATCGATGCACAGTGGCGAAAGGTTAAGTTTATGGTGTTCGATCTGCCATCTCATCCAGGGTCTTTTGTCGAAAGATATACCACGGCAAGCAAAAATTTGCATGTTGGCTCTGAGTATCTAGCGCTGATAGAGCAGAAGAGGCTAGATAATCAGCACCAGCTTGATATCTGGTTCAGTGAGGTCGTGGCCTCTGGTGGTGAAGGCTTGATGTTACATAAGGTTAGTTCATTGTATGTCGCCGGTCGAAACCCGAATCTGATTAAACTTAAACCTTATTATGATGCCGAGGCAAGAGTCATTGCTTACCAAGCGGGTAAGGGCAAGCTGCAAGGTGTTATGGGGGCCTTGTTAGTTGAAAATCAGCAAGGAGTCAGATTCAAACTCGGTACAGGCTTTAGTATGAAAGAGAGAAGACATCCACCTGAGATTGGCTCGACTGTCACCTATCAGTATTCTGGGTTTACTCAGAAAGGAACGCCTAGGTTTGCTCGATTTCTTAGGGTGAGGCCCATCGAATAGATGTAACTAAAATACAATTCGCATTGTTTGTTGGCTTGATACACGATATATGAGCTTGGGAGAGAGGCTCCCAAGCTCATCAAAGATGGGGCTGTTATGGATTATCTATGGCGCTTTCCAGCCTGCTTGAGTCTTTCTTTTTCTTTCCTTTTCTCATCTTTAGCGGCTTTTTCTGCCATTTTTACCGCGACTTCTGCTTTTTCTTGTTCAGCCATTTCAGGGGTTTCTAATGAAAGTTGGCCAATTTTTCCTGAACGGAATTCATGAAGGACTAATTCTGATACCTTGTGCAAGTCGATACGTCCACCTGGGCGCAGAGCCCCTCTCTTACGGCCTATGGCTTCTAATAACTCGATGTCGGTATCGGGTAGCTCTGTCAGTTTATAACGCTCGGCAATCGCTTCCGGGTAAGCCTTTAAAAAGTACTCGGCAGCAAACATGGCGACATCTTCATATTCCATGGCGGTATCTTTAATCGCACCTGTGATAGCCAGGCGATAACTGCTCTTTTCATTGTCGACTTTCGGCCAGAGAATACCGGGGGTATCAGACAAGACGATGCCATTTCTTAAATTGATACGTTGCTGCACCTTAGTCACTGCAGGTTCATTGCCTGTCTTGGCAATCATACGACCAGCGAGAGTATTGATGATGGTGGACTTACCCACATTGGGGATCCCCATGATCATGGTACGAATATCTTTTTCGAGTTTATCCCGATTTGGGACAAATTTACGGCAGAGGTCGGGGATTTTCTTCACTTGAGAGGCTTGCAAAGTGGTGATAGCCATGGCTTTAACGCCTTGCTCTCGCTCCAGATACTCTATCCATCTTTGGGTGACTTCAGGATCGGCCAAGTCTGACTTATTTAATAGCTTAATACAGGGCTTGTCACCACGAAGTGTCGAAATAACAGGATTCTCACTGCTGTATGGGATCCTCGCATCGAGCACCTCGATCACAAGATCGATCTGAGGCATGACCTCTTCGATCTCTTTACGTGCTTTGTGCATATGTCCGGGATACCACTGAATAGCCATTTTATTGCTCTATATTAGTTTTGATGTGGGGATTTTACCTTGTTAGGGGAAAATTTCACTAAAAAAGCGCTTTCTGGCGCTTTTTTATGGAAAGTCACTGGATGAGTGATTAGATAACCCCTAATTCTCTCAATCGCTCCATCAAATAACTGTCTGCAGTGTAACGGTTAGAGAGTACAACCTCAGGCTTAGGATGCAAGAATAACGGCAAGGATACCCTAGGCTTAGACATATCTGTGCCCACTGGATTTATCACTCTGTGGGTGGTTGATGGGAAGTATCCGCCGGAAGCTTCTTGTAACATGTCACCGATATTGATGATCAAATTGCCGAAATCACAAGGCACGTCAATCCATTCGCCGTCTTGACCTTTCACCTGCAGACCCGGTTCATTTGCTGCGGGTAACAGGGTGATCAGATTAATGTCTTCATGAGCCGCGGCGCGGATAGCACCGACTTCTTCTTCACCTGTCATTCCCGGGTAATGTAATATGCGCAGCAAGGTCTTATGACTGCCTTCAATCATCTTGGGTAGGCAATGGAGTAATTTACCGCAACATCTGCGGGTGAATGCTCTTCTATCCACTGCAGCAACTCTTCGGCAAGCTCATTGGCAGCTTTATAGTAAGCTAAGATATTCTCTTGCAAGGATTGAGGAATACGTCCCCAAGGATAGACGTGGTAATACTCCTTGATATCTTTAACCGTGTGACCCTTAGCCGTTTCTGATACTTCCGCAGGAAAGAAGCCATCTTGGGTTTCAGGTTTAAACAGAAAGTCATGCTTGCCTTCACTGTTGAAGAAGGCTTGCCACTCAATGTAAATTTTTTCTACTAAGGCCTTATCGATTGGATGATTAGCCAGTACGCCAAAACCTGTATCTCTTAATGATTGGACGAACTTTGCTGCACTATCGGCTGCTTGATAATCGATTGTTTCTAATTTCATCTCTGTCTTCTTATTTTTTATAATAGATAAACCCAAGGTTAGTTTATCTAGGCTAAGGCTCTGGGCAATTAAGTGTGATGAATATCACCCCATGATTGTTTTTTAACGGGATAAGCACTGAACCTTGTCGAAAATAACAACTGTAGAATAATGACATATGCGAGAACAGCTAAGATAAAAATAGTTTCACAACAATTCGCCGAGCAGACAATAAATCACGGTTTGTCTTGCGTCGTGTATATTTGAAAGAGAAGATAAAGATCTCAGGTCTAATCTACCCAACGAATAAAGAGTAACAAGTATGCGTGAACTCACCGATGTTGAACGACATGTGATCGAAGAAAAGGGCACCGAACGGCCTTTTAGCGGGGAGTATCACCTGCACGATGCCCTGGGGAGTTATGTGTGCAAACGTTGTGAAGCGCCCCTGTATCTATCTGAGCATAAGTTTAATGCCCATTGTGGCTGGCCCGCCTTCGATGATGAAATCCAAGGGGCGGTCAAACGAGTTGTCGATGCCGATGGTCAGAGAGTCGAAATTGTCTGCGCTCAGTGTGATGCCCATCTGGGTCATGTGTTTGAAGGGGAGTATTTAACCGAGAACAATATTCGTCACTGTGTTAATTCCGTTTCTATGGTGTTTAAGGCTAATGCTGCAACCTATGAGCCCAAAGAATATCAGTTTGCCACGCTTGGAGGGGGATGTTTCTGGTGCTTCGAAGCCATGTTCACTCAACTTCGAGGGGTTATCTCAGTTCAGTCAGGATATTGCGGCGGTGATGAGGCGAGCGCACATTATAACGCCGTCTGTTCGGGTATGACTGCCCATGCAGAAGTTGTCCATATAGAGTTTGACCCAAGCATCATCAGCTTTAAGGAGTTGCTTGGCGTATTTTGGCAGGGCCATGATCCGACCACCTTGAATCAACAAGGTCATGATGTCGGTCCACAATATCGCTCCGTTGTCTTCGTTCATGATGAAGTGCAGAGTAAGCTGGCTAATCAGATGATAGCAGAGCTCACTCAGGCTGAAGTATGGTCTAAGCCGATAGTCACCGAGATTGTCGCTTTTAATACCTTCTATGGTGCAGAGAATGAGCATAAGGACTATTTCGAGAAAAACGGTGAGCAAGCTTATTGTCAGATGGTTGTGAGGCCTAAGGTCGACAAGTTTAGGGCCGCCTTTGCTGATAAGTTGAAGTAATTAACCTGTCTATGCTTGGTATAGACATAAAAAAGGCGAGCTAAGCTCGCCTTTTTTATGTCTGGAGTTCAGACTTGGCTGACGAAAATTAATCTAGCTTATCGTCGCCAATCTTGTAGTGAGGATCTTCGATAAGATTAACTTCGACAAGATCTCCCGCCTTGTGCAGTAACTGCTTACAGTCATTGCTCAAGTGACGCAGGTGTAATTTCTTACCCGATGCCACATATCTATCTGCCAGAGTGTCTATGGCATCCAGCGCCGAGTGGTCACATACGCGTGAATTTTGGAAGTCGACTATCACGTCATCAGGATCGGTATTGTTGTGGAATAGCTCTAAGAAATCAGCCACAGAACCGAAGAACAAAGGACCGTTAAGTTTATAAACTTTCCAACCATTAGCATCTTCAGTTATCTCAACATTGATATGCTTAGCGTGTTCCCAGGCAAAGACTAGGGCTGAGACTATGACACCGACGAACACGGCAAATGCCAAGTCGGTAAACACAGTGACAACAGTGACCAAGACGATGACGAAGGCATCATGTTTAGGGACTTTGCCCATCACCTTAAAGCTGGCCCATTCGAAGGTACCCAAGACAACCATAAACATCACACCGACTAGAGCAGACAGTGGGATCATCTCTATCATAGCCGAACCGAACAGGATGAAACCAAGCAGTGTCAGGGCTGCAGTAACACCCGATAGGCGACCGCGTCCACCTGAGTTGATGTTGATCATAGACTGACCAATCATGGCACAACCACCCATAGCGCCGAAGAAGCCACAGGTGATGTTACCAACGCCTTGGCCGATACATTCCTTGTTACCTTTACCGCGGGTGTTGGTCATCTCATCGATCACCGTGAGTGTCAGCAGAGACTCAATCAAACCGACGGCGGCAAGAATGAGAGAGTAGGGCAGTATGATATACAGGGTCTCTAAATTGAATGCCACCGCTGGGATAGAGAAGCTAGGTAAGCTTCCGGCTATGGTTGCATTCTCATCACCACTCATGGATTTTAAGAAATCTAACACTGTGCGGGTATCGAGCTCTAAGAAAACCACCATCATGGTGACAGTGATAATAGCAACGAGAGAGGAGGGGATGGCTGTGGTCAGCTTAGGCAAGAAATGTATTATGCCCATGGTGAGCGCCACCAGGCCAATCATCAGAGCCAGTTGATCTTGGGGTAACCAAGTCATCACACCATTAATATCTGGCGATTTAAACTGGCCCAGTTGGGCTAAGAAGATGACAATGGCTAAGCCGTGACGA
>NZ_ABIC01000072.1 GCF_000172075.1 Shewanella benthica KT99 | reverse complement strand
ATCCAGTTGGCTAGTCCCTCGACATTTTCAATACGTATACACCCAGATGAAAGTGCACGGTTGGACTCGTCGAACAACTCCTTGTCGGCGGTATCGTGTAGATAGACACTGTATTTATTCTCAAAATAAAATTTATAGCGTCCTAAGGTATTACCTTCTCCTGGCTGTTGAACGAGACGATAAGGAAAACGACCATGGGCTAAATCTTGCCACTCTTGCGCGGTTTTACTCACCATTTGTCCCTGATTATCGAAAACATTGAAATTTCCAGCTTGAATATAACCGCCATCTTCCCTGACTTTAGGCAATAAATCTCGAATTAATAAACTCCTGGGGACTCGCCAGCTTGGATTGATCACCAGGTTTGAAATTCGACTGATTAACAGGGGAGTTTGACGATAGGGTTTACCTACTATCACCCGAGACTGCAACGCCACTTGACCATTGTCGATAAGTTCTAACTCAAATGCAGGAATGTTTATAATTAAAAAAATAGGCTCAATTGAGGCTAAGTAACGGGTCTTATTTATAAAATTAATCGCTAACAACTCAGCCCGTTTCACGGGGGTGATATTGATCCAGCGAATCGTTTCGGGACCAATAATCCCGTCTATTTTCAAACCATGACGTTGTTGAAAATGTCTAACCGCATTTTTGACATTAGCATCAAACAGTGTACTGACCGAATCGTACTCTCCCAGATCGCCTAGCCCGTTTAACCTACGACTGATTTCAGGCACCAAGCTATGATTATCGCCCTGCTTTAACCAAGAGTTAGACACTAATTCATTCCAGTCCATTTTCTGATCTAGCCAGAGTAAGTAGCGGATGTTATTACTTGTGGCTAGATAGTCTTTAGAGATCGGCTCTAGGGAGAGAGCCTGTTGCAACAAGTTTTTTGAATCTTTCATGTTCATTGCGTTGGTGGGGATCCCTAGGGATGCCCAGAATTGCTGCAGTTCAGATTTAATCCGCTCGACTCTGGCTAGTTTTAACTCCTTGGGCTCTAAAGTTAATGCCCTATAATCTTGTTCAATTTGCTTTGATGGTTTAATTAACCATACAAATTGAACTTGATAGAGCAAAGAATTAAATGCGGCTTCTGAGCGATCCATAGCAAGGAGTGGTCTGGTACAGAACAAAACAACTAAAACAGCGAACACTATTGCACTCGAACACCTTGTAAACATAAATTAACCTCCATGATCGACAGATGCAATCTCCGAACTTTTCACCAGTGGTAAACATATCTGGTTAATGATGTAAGTATGGCAAAATTTAAGGCGTGCTAAGTAGAATACGCAAGGAGGATTTACAGATTGCTCTGTTAGCAAAGCTTAACTTGAAGAGCAAAACTTAATTCTACTCTTCGAGTTAGCTTTGTTTAGTTTTTTTGCATCTAAAACCTGACAACTTCTGTCTTCAAGCCTTCCGTGATTTTTTCGATTTGTAGGTTAGGTCGTCCAGAGCTGCGGAAATCGGTAAACATGTCTTGACGGGGCAGAGCGTCCATATATGGCTTTGTTCGCTCAATTCTTGGTCGGGGTTAGTTCGCTAGATTTAACGTAGCGAACCCTCACTATGATGTTCCATTGACCCCATTTCCCATTATAATACCCTACCGGTTATGTAACGCATTTAAGAGATATTAACAACACCATGGATATCAGAGGAACTTGTATCTCATCAACAGTAGATGAGCACGGCCCAATTTATGTTTACCAAACAAGGACCAGCCGGATTCTCAGCTTTGATGGACAAATCTATCAAAGTTGCATGAAACTAAATGACATTAATGGTTTAAATCTCGGCTACACCCAGGCCATGATGGCGGGTTTGCTTTTTATCCCCATAGTAAAAATAGCCACCATCATGGGGCTGGGCGCAGGCTCAATGGTAAAGAACCTGCTCAGTAGTTTCTCCGAGTTGAACGTACACGCGATTGAATACCGTGAAGCAGTGGCGCAGACCGCAAAAAAACATTTTCACTTACCCGACACTGATCGCCTCTTCATTCATATAGACGATGCCGTGAACTACATTAAAAACACCGACATAAAAAGCGATATTATCTTTTCAGATCTATACAACTCGGAAGGGATGGAACCGAAACAAGTACAACTATCCTACTTGCGTGATTGTAAAAAGGCACTCAACAAACACGGTGTCCTCGTGCTCAATATCTGGCATATGGTACTTGAATTACGAGAAGAGTTAGATGAATTACTCGCGCTCGAATTTGAAAATCGACTACTCAGTTTCGAAGTAGAAAGTGGCAACAGGATCGTACTCGCATTCAAAAACGACATCCCCTCGATAAAAAGAGAAGCACTACTGACTAAGGGTAAATTGTTGCAAGAGAAAATGAACATTCCGATGGAACCTTATGCCAAATTACTCTCTGACATCCTCTTTGACCTAAAGGACGGGGATTGCTACTAAATGGTTCGCGACTAGGTGGTATCTAGCCATCTATGGCAATTACCCGCCCCTTGTTGGGGTTTACCTTCTAGATGCTGACAGTAGCGCCTTCCTACTGGGCCTTAAACAACCGTTTAATACCACAAAGGGTCCAGTGTTCTCAATCAGACTAACGACAAGGGATATAATAGAATGCTATGATTATTGGCAACTATTTCCTAAAAACAATCACCTATGGCTCACAGTTCAAACCACACCATCTTCTGGCACGATTACGAGACTTTCGGTGCAAACCCATCAAAAGACAGGCCATCACAGTTTGCCGGGATCAGGACAGATATGGATCTCAATATAGTCTCTGAACCTGTGACCTTTTATTGCAAGCTGGCTACCGATTACCTACCCTCCCCTGAGGCCATATTGATCACGGGCATCACGCCACAGCTTGTCAATCTCAAAGGCATGCCTGAAACGGAATTTATGGCTAAGGTCAATGAGCAATTCAGTCAGCCCAACACCTGTGTGGCAGGATATAACTCGATACGCTTCGATGATGAAGTCACCCGCTATGGTTTCTATCGTAACTTCATCGACCCCTATGCGCGTGAGTGGCAAAAAGGAAATTCTCGCTGGGATATCATAGATCTAGTCAGAGCCTGCTACGCTTTCAGACCCGAAGGCATTGAATGGCCACTAAAAGAAGATGGTACGCCAAGCTTTAAGCTAGAGCATCTCACCAAAGCGAATGGCCTGAGCCATGAGAAAGCCCACGATGCCATGTCTGATGTGTATGCCACCATAGATATGGCAAAACTCATTAAGCAGAAGCAGCCTAAGCTGTTTGACTATTATTTTCAGCTGAGACGTAAGCAGGAAGTCAGCAAACAGCTTGATGTCCTCAATATGCTGCCCTTGGTCCATGTGAGTTCTAAAATCAGTGCCGAACATGGCTGCACCACACTTATCGCACCCGTGGCGCATCACTCCAGCAATAAGAATGCCATTATCTGTGTCAATCTAGCCATGGACATCTCGCCTCTTATCGAATTGGATGCAGAGCAGATCAGGGAACGCATGTATACCCGCAGGGACGATCTCGCCGACGATGAACTGCCTATCAGCGTGAAACAGATACACATTAATAAATGTCCCTTCATCACATCACCTAAGATACTCACCGATGAGCTTGCTCAGCGACTCAATATTGATAAAGCCTTCGCCAGAGAGCAATACAAGTTATTGAAACAGCATCCGGAACTAAGAGAGAAGTTGGTCGCCGTCTTCGACGTGGAACATGACAATGGCAGCCAAGATCCCGATCTTCAGCTCTACAGCGGGGGCTTCTTCGGCTCGGCAGATAAAGAGAAAATGGAGATTATCCGTCATACCTTGCCACAAAATCTGGCGGCCCTTGAGCTCAATTTCGATGATCAGCGACTCAAGGAGATGTTGTTTAGGTACCGT
Organism: Shewanella benthica KT99; assembly: GCF_000172075.1. Classification (GTDB taxonomy): domain Bacteria; phylum Pseudomonadota; class Gammaproteobacteria; order Enterobacterales; family Shewanellaceae; genus Shewanella; species Shewanella benthica_A. The sequence goes on along the minus strand of NZ_ABIC01000072.1, from coordinate 3,385 downwards.
GCCAGAAACTACCCGGCAACCTTGGATGAGTCAGAGTCGATGAAGTGGAGAGACTTCTGTCAATCCAGGCTGAACGATCCAGAATATATGATGCAGTTAGAAAATCTAGTCAATGACACCGCAAACGATGAAGATAAACAGAAGTTACTCACAGCTTTATGTCATTATCTTAGCAATTTATAAATTTGAGTCGGCTAAGCGTGACTTAGATCTCATTATCTTTGAAACGCACTTACTAATATGATCTTCATTAATTTAACAAAAGTAGGCCATGGCAGATGCAAGATAGATTTATAAACTGTATTGCTCAGTTACCAAAACCGCTCTCAGATGCACTTATTCCTTTATTGCACGAGAATTTTGCCGGCCATATTGATGCCCTGCAATTAGCAGGCTTAGTCAAAGCCAGCGGCTTAACCGAAGAAAAATTACTACTGGTGCTATTACCCGTGGCGGCGACGCTTGCCAGACCCCCTATCAGTGATTTCCATGTCGGCGCCATTGCTAAAGGGAAAAGCGGTGATATCTACATGGGTGGCAATATGGAATTGCCCGGTGAAGCCCTGTTTCACTCGGTCCATGCCGAGCAGAGTGCGATAAGTCACGCCTGGCTCAGCGGAGAGACTCAGATAGTCGATATCGTAGTGAATTTTTCTCCCTGCGGTCATTGCCGTCAATTTATGAATGAGTTAGTCGAAGGCGCTCAGGTTAGGATCCACCTACCTGAGCAAAAAACGCAACCACTCACACACTACTTGCCTTATGCGTTTGGCCCATCGGATCTCAATGTCACAGCGCCACTGCTATCCAAACAACACCATGAGCTAAGTTTAGACAGTTCAGATCCCATGATCATCGAAGCCTTAGATCATGCAAGCCTGAGTTACGCCCCCTATACCCGTAGTTTTGCCGCTGTAGTGTTACAAACGAAAGACGGCGCCACTTATTGCGGACGCTACGCCGAAAATGCGGCATTTAATCCCTCTATGTTACCCATGCAGATGGCACTATCGACCATGGCACGCCATAACAGATTCTTTAGCGAGATAACCCGGGCAGTATTAATAGAGTCCGCCCAAGGCAAAATATCCCTAGTCGGTGCGACTATGGATGCGCTACATGCCGTCGCCGCAGTAGAGCTTGAACATATCGTGCTAGAGCCGGTGTAAGCAGATATTGAAATAATATAGACAATAAAAAGGACTGATATTTCAGTCCTTTTTATTACTTATTACATATATGAGCTAGTGAGCTATTTGCGACTTCTTTCCAGCTGAGCCAACAGGCTCGAGGTATCCCAGCGATTGCCACCGATTGCCTGAACTTCTGCATAAAATTGATCCACCAAGGCAGTCAAGGCAGTCAAGGGTAAGTGAGAGCCATTTTTTCTCGCTTCATTCAGGGTAATATTGAGATCTGTTCTCATCCAGTCGACGGCAAAACCCAGATTGTACTCACCGTGCCACATGGTTTGATAACGGTTCTCCATCTGCCAAGATTGTGCTGTTAATTCTGTGTGGTTGTAGACGCTAACCTCGTGGCCCGACTTAACCAAGTGACCCGCCATGGGATACCCCATCACGCCTAATCCGATAAATGCTAGTTTCGCCATCTCACTTCCTGATTATTCTTTTAAAGACAGATAAAAAAAAGGCACCCCAAGGTGCCTGTTTTAATCAAATATTCTATGTCGTCACATGCGCTTCCATCTCAGCGCCAATTTTCTTGCGCATCTCCATTAAACGAATGGCAGAGTCGCGTAACTTGATGTCATGCTCGCTCTCTGGCATCCATTCTGGGACTTCTGTCGGCTTGCCCTCATCATCTACCGCTACCATGATCACGATACAGTGTGTGGTCAAGTGACGTTCAGAATACTTAGGATCGCCCGCTCTGACGTCTATGCCTAAATGCATGGATGAGCGCCCGGTGTAGATCACTTTAGCGCGGATTTCTACTATATTGCCCACCTGGATAGGTTTCACGAAGCGAATTCCGCCGGCGTAGACTGTGATGCAATATTTACCACTCCAACCGGCAGCACAAGCGTAAGCGGCCAGATCGATCCATTTCATTACCGCCCCACCATGGACTTTACCACCAAAGTTTACGTCCGCAGGCTCTGCAAGAAACCTTAAGGTTATCTCTCTTTCTTTACCAGCCATAGCTTTCTCGAATCTATTTTCTTTACAATAAGTGTACGTCAAAAAGTCTGCTTAGAATACTAGTAAAGTCTGTGATTTGCGCTTAGATCAAACAGATAAGAAAATCATCCGAGTTTAGTCACTAATACACAAGCCGCGAGAATCAAAGGAATAGCCAGACGATAGGTCCAAAGCTGAACCCCAGGACTGAACACTCGCGAACCTTTGAGCCATGAGTGTAAAGCAAAACCTGCCAGGAATAACATCAGCACTTCGACACCCGCAATAGTATCGGTATCTCCACCGGTAAAAATAGCCGTCACTAACAAGGCAAACCAGACGACGGTGAAGCCAGCGGCGGCTAAAGAAAAGGTCTTCATGCCAACATTCAGATTGGGTAAGAATGCCTTATTCTCACCACGAATAAGTTCGCTGAGGTTAGCGGTTAATGCGCCAACGAGTGGCATCAGGGGGACGACGACAAGATTTAACACGGTATGTCCTACAAACAAGTTTACAGGCAACAAGTATCTGCCCATTAGCCTTAGCTTCCAAGTGATGTTTACCATGATTAACTAAGCTTAATCCTGCGGAAATTTACGCTTAATCTCGGTCATTCTATCTGTATTACAAACACAAAATAAAAAAGCGCCATCAGGCGCTTTTAAATAGTGATATCAATCCTATAGAGGATCAATTCATCTGACTGAATTAGCTTCTCTTGAACAACAAAGAGCCATTGGTACCGCCGAAGCCAAATGAATTACATAATGCGTATTCAAACTTCTGATCCCTCGCGGTGTGTGGCACGAAATCGAGATCGCAACCTTCATCTGGGTTATCTAAGTTCAATGTCGGCGGCACGACTTGGTCTCTCAGCGCCAACAAGGTGATGATGGCTTCCACTGAACCCGCGGCGCCAAGCAGATGCCCGGTCATAGATTTAGTCGAGCTGACGGTGAGATCGTAAGCATGGGCACCAAATGCAGCCTTAATCGCTGCCGCCTCCGCTTTATCCCCTATGGGTGTCGATGTGCCGTGAGCATTGATATAACCAACCCGCTCTTTGGCTATTTTGGCATCATTCATGGCATTAACCATGGCTGCTGCTGCGCCAGAACCGTCAGCTGGCGGTGATGTCATATGAAAAGCATCTCCACTCATGCCAAAACCAACCAGCTCGCCATATATGGTCGCACCACGAGCCTTAGCGTGCTCATACTCTTCCATGACCATGATAC
>NZ_ABIC01000073.1 GCF_000172075.1 Shewanella benthica KT99 | reverse complement strand
GGCGCCTGGCGCCTGCTGTTTTTTTGATCTTTATGACCTAATCCTCCAACAAAATGAGACTACGGAGCGAAATTTGTTTATTGACTTTAGCCGCGAACTCTTCGATTCGCATCTTACCTAAGTCAACACCATCTCTGGTACGCACCGCAACTTCCTTATTTTCCATTTCTTGATCGCCAACGACCAATAAATAAGGAACACGCCTTAAGGTATGCTCACGTATTTTAAAGCCTATCTTCTCATTCCTCAAGTCTTTAGATGCACGAATTCCGTTTTCTTTTAATAAATTGACTACTTCATGGGCATAATCTGACTGTTTGTCAGTAATATTCATGACGACGACTTGCATTGGCGCTAACCAAGTCGGGAATTTACCCGCATACTCTTCGATAAGAATACCCAAGAATCGTTCAAGTGAACCTAATATTGCACGATGGATCATCACCGGCGTCTGTCGACTATTATCTTCGGCAACGTAAGTGGCACCTAAACGACCAGGAAGCGCATAATCGAGTTGAACCGTACCACACTGCCAAGCGCGATCCAGACAGTCATGTAATGTGAACTCAATCTTAGGTCCGTAGAAGGCGCCTTCACCGGGTAAAATTTCAAATTCTATGTCATTAGCGATCAGGGCTTGCTTAAGCGCTTCTTCGGCTCTATCCCACATCTCATCGTCACCGATACGCTGCTCGGGACGAGTCGAGAGTTTAATGACAATATTGTTAAAGCCGAATGTTGCGTAAGTATCATAAACCATCTTGATACAGGCACTGACTTCTTGCTGTACCTGATCTTCGGTACAGAAAATATGCGCATCATCTTGAGTGAAACCACGAACACGCATTAGGCCATGGAGCGAACCCGATGGTTCATTGCGATGACAACAACCGAACTCAGCCATACGCAGTGGAAGATCGCGATATGATTTAAGACCTTGATTAAAGATCTGTACGTGACCCGGACAGTTCATCGGCTTGATGACGTACTCACGATTTTCAGACTTAGTGGTGAACATGGCTTCTGAATACTTATCCCAGTGACCTGAGCGTTCCCAAAGCACCCGGTCCATCATTAGCGGACCTTTCACTTCCTGATACGTGTACTGACCTAATTTTTCGCGGATAAATTTCTCAAGTTCGAGGAACAAGGTCCAACCATCATTATGCCAAAACACCATACCCGGCGCTTCTTCCTGCATATGATACAAGTCGAGTTGCTTGCCTATCTTACGGTGGTCACGCTTAGCCGCTTCTTCTAAACGGTTCAGATGTATCTTAAGGGCTTTTTTATCTGCCCATGCCGTACCGTAGACACGTTGCAGCATTTTGTTATCAGAGTTACCGCGCCAATATGCCCCAGCAACACTCATCAACTTAAAGTTTTGACAGAATCTCATATTGGGTACATGTGGTCCCCGGCACATATCGACATATTCTTCATGATGATATAGCGCAGGCTGGTCATCTTTACTGATGTTCTCATCCAAGATGGCCATCTTGTAAGTCTCGCCGCGCGCTGCAAATGTGTCTCGAGCGACTTGCCAGCTACCCACCCGTTTCTCAACTTTATAGTTTGTCTTTGCAAGTTGAGTCATACGCTTCTGCAGCGCATCTATGTCTTCCTGGGTCAGTTTGTGCTCAAGATCGATATCATAATAGAAACCATTATCAATAACCGGACCGATAGCCATCTTAGCTTCTGGCCATAATTGCTTGAATGCATGACCGAGTAGATGAGCACATGAATGACGAAGTATCTCTACACCCTCTTCGTCTTTCACTGTGATGATCGATAACTCAGAATCTGTGTCTATGATGTCACAAGCATCTTTAAGCTCACCGTTCACTCGACCGGCAATACAAGCTTTCGCAAGACCTGGGCCGATATCGGCGGCAACATCTAAAGTAGAAACCGGGTTAGCAAACTCACGTTTGCTCCCATCAGGAAGTGTAATAACAGGCATGAAAAATCCTTATCCAGTGGTGACCCCCACGTAGGGCCACTTGCTAATATAGAGTTAAAGTAGAAACGCCAATGGGGTAAGCCATTACAAGAGTCTTACTCACCTTAGGCGCAAGCGGGTAATTCTACGAGATCGGTACCCGTGAATGCAAGCATAAAAACGCAGTGGAACTGGTCATGTAAAAATATTCAATATAAATGTTAATGTCATGATTTTAAAATTTTATTGTCACCTTTTCATTATCGAAGTCACCTAATCTGGGGCCATCTAATCTCGCGAGACAAGATCAGGAGGTTAACATGCTACATTTATTTATACTCACAGGTGCACTACTGTAAACAGCTACGTCAGGACTAAAGCTTCACAATGGACTTGTATTGGAAATTCAATCTAGCTTAGATGAACAATTTGATATGATGCTAACATTGCTTCCCCCCCCTGCTTTAAGGGAAGATGTTATTAGCAATAACATCAATTCCCCTATGAGAGATAAACATGAAACAATGGGCGTTAGTGACAGGTGCAGCAAAACGAATAGGTCGTGAGATAGCAATAAAATTACACTCTAGTGGCTATAATGTCATCATTCACTACGGAGCTTCTGCCGAAGAAGCTAGCTCACTGTGTCATGCACTGAACCAAATCAGGGAAGACTCTTGTATTACAGCGCAAGCCGATCTCTCTATTGAGGAAGGTATAAATGATTTAGTAAAGGTTGCTACTAGCTTCAAACTGTCAATTCTCATCAATAACGCAGCTGAATTTTACCCTACTCCATTAGCAAAGACTCAATTTGATGACTGCCAACGTCTGTTAACCGTTAACCTTCTAGCTCCCTACTTTCTAGCACAGAAATTATCACCTTTATTAAGTAGAAATAACGGAACAATCATTAACTTGCTCGATATCCATGGCCAAAAGCCACTTAAAGACCATGGAATATACTCTATATCTAAAGCAGGGTTACAGATGGCAACCTTATCCTTAGCACAAGAGATGGGCCCCGATATTAGAGTCAATGGCATTGCGCCCGGCGCAATTATATGGCCAGAAAACAGTCAAAATGATGCTAAAGAATCTATAATTAAACAGATCCCTTTGGCTAAATGCGGTTCACCGGCAGACATTGCAAACACGGTTCAATTTCTAGTCGATAGCCCTTATATATCAGGGCAGATTATCGCTATCGATGGTGGCCGCACAGCGACTGGGTACATGGGAGCATAAAGTATAAATCAGGTCTGTTGAGAATAAAAAATTAAGAGGCGGTAATCAATCGAGCTAACTTGATTTGCTAAGCCGTTCATTTATCACAAATGGATAATAGGAGTGTTTATGAAATTTTCCACTCAAACGATCAGTTGCCCCCACTGCGGGCACCATCAACATATTGATGTCGATGGCACCTGCGGTGATCAAGATTACTATGATGATTGCCGGATCTGCTGTAATCCAATACATTTAAGGCTTCACATCGATGAGGCTCGCCATAAAATAGAGCTGTATATAGATTCAGGTGACGAACAGATATACTGACATTGATTAAACCATCAAGTTAACCAACAGAGTTTAATGAATCTGTGAGCCCTCTTTGTGCCAGCACACGCTCAACGGTATCAACGATGGCCTGTGTTTGACTGTCTATCTCTATATTTAGCTTATCCCCCAGCTCAAGCAAATCCAGATTAGTCAGTTTTAACGTCTCTGGAATTAAATGCAGCATAAAGCGGTTTTCAGTAGTCGCGCCTATGGTAAGGCTGCAACCATTGACTCCTACAAAGCCTTTATAAAGAATGTAATTCATCCATTTTTTATCGACTTCAAGCTCGATATTGAAATGTTCGCTTGTATTACTGAGGCCACAAACTCTTGCCTGAGTATGGATATGGCCAGAGAGAATATGTCCTCCAATCTCACGACCAAATGTAAGCGACCTTTCTATGTTCACTTGTGAACCAACTTGTAATTTTGTGAGATTGGTCACGCTCAATGTCTCTTCCATTACATCGAAAAAAACCCTATCATCTTTAATTCGTGTAACCGTTAAGCAGACTCCGTTGTTCGCAACACTTGCGCCTGTTATGAGCCCTTCACGTAACTCGGGTTCCATAGCGACTTCTAGCGTATTTAAGCCATCTTTCTTATTTATCGCAACCACTTCGCACGTGGCTTGAACTATACCTGTAAACATTTTATCTCTCGTTAGTATTTAAGGCAGTTTTCATGAATCAATTCGGCTTTCAGGCCAAACGTTTAGTACAACTTGCACTACCTGTACTCATAGCCCAAGTGACGCAAACCATGATGGGTTTTATCGACACGGTTATGGCGGGTCGAATCAGTGCAGTCGATATGGCTGCCGTTGCAATAGGAACTAGCTTGTGGTTGCCAGCATTGCTATTTGTTCAGGGGTTACTACTCGCGTTTACCCCCGTGTTTGCCCATCATCATGGGGCAAACGACCAAAAAGCAATACAACCTCTCGCCTTTCAAGCGGCTTATATTGCCATAATAGGCAGCCTAGGTGTGATCCTGTTTCTCAGTTTTGCTGAAAACATCTTTGCCATGATGCAATTAGAACCGGAACTGGCGCGTCTTAGTATTGGATATCTTGATGGATTCGCCTGGGGCGTACCTGCATTTGTGCTTTATCAGGTGCTGAGAGGTTGTAGCGAAGGGATCTCCTATACATTACCGACTATGGTAATTGGTTTTGTCGGTTTGGCAGTTAACATTCCGGCTAACTATATCTTTATCTATGGTCACTTAGGCATAGAGCCTATGGGCGGTGCTGGCTGTGGTATTGCTACAGCCCTAGTATTCTGGGCTATGCTGATTTCTATGATCATCTATATGCAACTGCATAAACGTTTTAAAGAGTTAGCTCCCTTTAAATCTTTCCATAAGCCGCATTGGCATACTATTTGGGATATGACTAAGCATGGTTTTCCGATTGCCATGGCACTTTTTTTCGAAGTCAGTCTATTTGCTATTATTGCTCTCCTGCTCGCTCCACTCGGGGCTAATGTCGTTGCAGGACATCAAATTGCAATGAACTTCTCATCTATCGTATTCATGATACCGCTTTCTATCGGTATCGCAGTCTCGATACGTGTCGGTTATTATTTAGGCCAAGATAAAAGTGAAATTTCGGCACTGGTAACTAAAGTAGGGTTAATCATCTCCTTCGGTCTAGCCATGCTGACTGCAATTATCACGATACTGTTCAGGGCTGAAATAGCCCATCTATATAATAGTAACCCCGAGGTGGTCACTTTAGCCGGAAGCTTAATGTTCTTTGCCGCACTTTATCAGTTATCAGATTCGGTACAAGTCGTAGCCGCCGGAGCACTACGTGGCTACAAGGATACTCGCAGTGCCCTTTATATCACATTAGTCTCTTATTGGGGGATCGGCATGGTTATCGGTTACATACTTGCCAGAACAGATATTGTGGTCCCTGCCATGGGCGCGCAAGGATTCTGGATAGGACTTATAGCTGGGCTCACGAGTGCGGCAATATTATTTGCCCTAAGATTACGTTATATCCAGAAATCAGGTTTCAAGAAAGCGGCTTTAACAGATAAACTAGCCTAGTAAACGCCCCATCTAGAGGAGCATTAACGTAAAAAGTGCTGAGTTATCGATTAAAAAGTAACTGACGAGAGAGGCCCAAAAAGCTTTTTCCGTATATTTCGCACTAGAAAAGAGCAAGTTGCACAGCAAATAGCCGCTTAATCAATAAATGTATCTTTTTACTTGCAACCTAAGCTTCATACTCCTACTATAGCGCTCGTTCCAAGGCACTAGCCAAACGAACAAAGTAGAAATCGGACGCGGGATGGAGCAGTATGGTAGCTCGTCGGGCTCATAACCCGAAGGTCGTTGGTTCAAATCCAGCTCCCGCAACCAATTTCAAAAAGACACAATACAACCGTAGCTCAGTTGGTTAGAGCACTACCTTGACATGGTAGGGGTCGGTGGTTCGAATCCACTCGGTTGTACCAATTCTTTAATAAGTAGAATTAAAATAACTTATGGCGTTTATCGGACGCGGGATGGAGCAGTATGGTAGCTCGTCGGGCTCATAACCCGAAGGTCGTTGGTTCAAATCCAGCTCCCGCAACCAATTCTTGAATAAGTAGAATAAAAACAACTTATGGCGTTTGTCGGACGCGAGATGGAGCAGTATAAAAGCTATTCAGACTCAGCTCTTTACAAAATCAAGGCGAAGGTCGTTGCCCTGCTTTTATAAAAGTAATCCAGCTCCCACAACCAATTTTGAAAAGACACAATACAACCGTAGCTCAGTTGGTTAGAGCACTACCTTGACATGGTAGGGGTCGGTGGTTCGAATCCACTCGGTTGTACCAATTCTTTAGCACATCTTATTAAACATTTAGCTTGGCCTATAGGCATCAATTAAGTTGGCCGCTTTTGCCGTTTATTTTCATGGCTTCTTTTCTTCGATAACTCTCTCCTTCAAGTTGATAAATCTCTGCGTGATGCACCAGTCGATCAATCACGGCTACTGTCATCATATTGTCTCCAAATATACTGTCCCACTCACTAAACACCTGGTTCGTTGTGATCACTAGGCTGTTGCGCTCATAACGATGTGCAATGAGCTCAAATAGAACCTGACTTTCACTATCACTCTTTTTGACATAACCGATGTCGTCCAAAATGAGTAGCTCATATTTATCGGGTTTTTTAAGTGCATCTTCCAGACCTAAACCTTCTCGGGCTTTCTGCAAGTGCTGCACCATCGCCGTGCCTGTCGTGAATTTCACACGAACAGATTGCTCAATAAGCGCATAACCCAGCGCGGCTGCTATGTGGGTTTTACCTAGGCCGCTCGCACCGAATAATAAAATATTATGCCCTTGTCTCAACCAGCTCAACTCACTGGCCTTACGTTTAACTTGAACTGCGCTAATGCCCACCACCTCACTGAAACCGTATTGAGACAACTGTTTCCCTATCGGTAACTGGCTTTCTTTGAGTAAGCGTTTAG
>NZ_ABIC01000074.1 GCF_000172075.1 Shewanella benthica KT99 | reverse complement strand
GATGACTTGCTCAGACTACAAAGACCAGCTATCGCGCAGAGCTGCTCCAACTTATGCATGAGAGTCAAGCAGCTCAAAGAGCTCAAGCAAGCCTTACTGACCTTTAAGCAGCCGCTAGCCGATGCCCTCAATCGAGATTATGGCAGCCGTTCGGTCGACGACACGTTGATCTCAGATATCATGCCCTGCATCAACAACATCAACTACAGCCTCAAGAACCTGAAAAAATGGATGAAGCCCAGTTCTCGCCATGCGGGACTGCTACTCGCTCCAGCTAAGATCAAGGTACATTATCAGCCAGTAGGCGTGGTCGGCATCATAGTGCCATGGAACTTCCCGGTCATGCTTTCGATCGGTCCCTTGATCACCGCCTTGAGCGCAGGAAACCGCGCCATGCTTAAGCTGTCAGAATTCACACCCGAGACCAACAAGGTCTTGGCTCAGATGCTGTCGAGTATCTTCGACGAATCATTAGTCGCCGTCATTGAAGGTGAAGCCGATGTCGCCGCCGCATTCTCGGGACTGGCATTCGATCACTTGTTGTTTACCGGCTCCACCACAGTTGGAAAACATGTGATGCGCGCCGCGGCCGCTAACTTAACCCCAGTGACCTTAGAGCTGGGCGGAAAGTCTCCAGTGGTTATCGCCCCTGATATGCCCATAGACACAGCCGTAGAACGTATGATCTATGGTAAATGTTTAAACTCGGGCCAAATCTGTGTCGCACCGGATTACGTCTTAGTGCCTAAAGAGAAGCAAGCCGAATTTATCGCCGCTTATCAGAAAAAATTCAACGCCATGTACGGCAAGGTGAGTGACAACAAGGATTATGGCGCCATCATCAACCAGCGTCAGTTTGACCGTCTAACCTCGGTTCTCGAAGATGCCAAAAGAAAAGGCGCAATTGTGGTTTCAGCCAATGATGAGGCTATCGATACCGCCAAGCGTAAAATACCCACGCAACTGATCACCAATGTCAGTGATGAGATGATCTTGATGCAAGACGAGATCTTTGGCCCCTTACTGCCGATTGTAGGGTATGAGACCCTGAATGATTCGATAAAGTATATCAATGACCGTCCCCGTCCATTGGCACTCTATATCATGAGCTTCGATGCACAGGCTCAGGCCAACATACTCAACAACACCCACTCAGGTGGCGTCTGTATCAACGAAACCGTGTTCCACGTCGCCGCCGACGATGCACCATTCGGTGGCATAGGCCCCTCGGGCATGGGCCACTATCACGGCAAGGAAGGCTTCTTGACCTTGAGCCATGCCAAGACGGTATTGAGCCGCGGTAAACTCAACACCGGCAAGCTTGTTCACCCTCCCTATGGCACAGGCATACAAGCCATGTTATATAAGTTTTTCCTGCGCTAACAGCCGTAAGAGCTGCTTTAGCTGCGAGTGTCAAAACGCTAAGAGAATAAGTTGTAGATGAGTAAATTAGATAAGAAGCAAGCCATACTAGATACCGCGCTGACTCTGTTTGTCAGCCAAGGTTTCTATGCCACTTCAACCGCATCCATAGCCAAGCAGGCTGGGGTGGCAACCGGCACCCTGTTTCATCATTTCCCCTCCAAAGATGAACTGATGAATCATCTGTTTCTTAATATCAAGCAGGAGTTTGCCGATGCGATTCAGGCTTCAATAAAAGACAGTGGCGATCTAAAAAAGGATGCTAAACACCTCTGGACCAGCGCCATACAATGGGCCATGGATAACCCACTGAAACAGGAGTTTTTTCAGCAATACTCCATGTCCCCATCCATAGCCCCAGAAATCAGAGAGCAAGCCATGAACTCGATACTCAGCTTTATGGGCGCCCTGATGCAAAAAGGCCAGGCGCTAGGTTTGCTGGCTAATTATCCGCTGACCCTGATGCAAGATAACTGTCACGGCCAGTTCTTAGCCGCCACCCGCTTCTTCCTGGACAATCCCGAAAAGTGGCAAGACCCACAACACCAAGAAGCCAGCTTCCTGCTATTTTGGAATGCGATGGTGAAGGGCTGAGAAGCCCTAAGCTCAAGATAAAGCAGGGACAGTTGTAAGCGGTAAGTTTCGAGCTAAAGACAAAGCAAAGAAAGTGACTAATTGCGAGCTAAAGACAGGGTAAAGAAGATATCGAGCTTCGAGTTAAAGACAGAGCTAAGGGGGAAATCTTTCTACCTATCAATTAACTCCATACCTAACAATGAACTACGCCCCCCCCCCTTAAATCTCGATGAAAAGTTTGCAGTAAGTACAAAACAAAATTGAGTATATGTCCTTGCTGAAAGCAGCCAAAAAGAGAAACTCAGGTTAATTACTGTTATCGTTAAGTTGGCTTTAACTAGCATACAGCCAATAAAGTCGAGCTTAGGTTTCAAAAGTCACAACACGTTTTGAGACATAAACGTTTTAGATCATTGAGTCGAATAAGCCTGACATTGATTAGAAAAAGTATCTTAGTTTATTCGGAAGCCCTCTAATTCGCTCTGACCCCTTTATCAGACCTTTTATCATTCTGACCCCTTTATCATTTTCTTCGACCCTGCTTTAAAACAAACAACCTCATACCTGTTCCCTAACAAACCTCTGGCAAGTTATGACATCCACAAAGGAGTTGGCACTCTTTCACATGTAGAGTTTTTGTCTGGGCACAAGTTGAAACACATGCTTAAAGTCCAGTCAGAGCTTGGTGTGAATGGTTTGATGTAGAAATCACTTGGTAACTATATGATTCATTACGTTGAAGATGTTGTTTAACATCAAAGAAAGAACATAGTTTTAGTCGCATATTGATATGCTGACACATTGCAAATAGGATTTGTATGACACAAATAGCGAAAGTTGTTACATGGGTAAATAGTGCTAGAAAGCCACTATGGTGGAGACAGGTAATTCGTAGAGTCATGGAGCATGGAGAGCTTCAACAACAAGATTTACAGCTAATTTACCAAGTTGCAAAAATGGAATTTGGGCTATTTCAGAGAACTGCCGACTATCCTAACTACATCAAAGCCGTTGCGGTTGCTGGATTTGAAGCTGAAGCGGCACCAGTAACTCTGGCAAGTTTAGGTAATGTAAAAATGTCTTATCATTAATTGAGGGTGTAACTCTAAACTTTCCAATTAGTGGTTTAACAGCAGTTTACGGAGATAATGGTGCTGGTAAATCTAGCTACGCAAAGATACTTAAAAGTGCATGTTTAACTCGCGGTGATGTACCAGTTATAACGACCAATGCTTTCAAGCCATCTGAAGTTCCATCTGAAGCGACTTTAGGTGTGTCAGTTGATGGTGCGGCCGTGGTTGAACACATTTGGACTATTGATGGTGAGCCTAATCCAGAGTTAAAGTCTATAAGGGTTTTCGATTCACAATCTGCCGTCCACTACATATCTAAAACAGACAGTGTTGAGTACAAACCAGCAGAAGTTAAACTACTTGATGAGTTGAGTAGAGCTTGTCTATTTGTAAAAGGGGAATTGACTCGTGAAATGATTCCATTGAACACCTCATATACAATCCCAGACTTGAATCCATTATCCAGAGTTAGTGCTTTCTGTAATTCTCTAGGTGTTGCAACTCCTATCACACTAGACGCTCAATGTGGTGGTGAAGGTGAATTGCCAGAAATAGCTTAATTAAAGAGGGACATAGCTGAACTTAACGGTAAAACTCCAGCTCAAATTAAAGCTGTTTACACAACAAAGTTGAAGCATCGTGAACCTTTATTGAATTTCCTTAATAACTTATGTGCAAAACTGGGCGGCACAAACTTAGCCAAAATTGGATTGTTATACGATGATAAAATAACCAAGTTGAGCGCAGCCGAAACTGTAAGGCAGAGTACTTTAAATGGCTTACCAATTGAAGGTATCGGCAATGAAGCTTGGAAACAGATGTGGATTCATGCGCAGAACTTCATAACTGGTAATGGTGACGACAGAACATTCCCGCCAGTTGAAAATGAACACTGTCCAACTTGCCTACAGCCAATAGGTAACTTAGCTGCAGAGAGAATGGCTAGATTCAATGATTATATTACCAATCAGTCTCAAGTAGATGCAAATAATGCAACTCAAGCTCTAACTTTACAAATAAATGCTATAGCCCAATTGAGCTTTGAGCTTACCGCGTATGAAGGTATTTTTGATGAGATTAAACAATCTACCCCTGAAGCGATAGATCAATTTAACACCTTAATCAAGCAGCTGTTTGATAGAAAGAACAGCCTAATTTCTGCTAACCCAAGTTTTGCACACCCAGCACTCGATATGACATTTGTACAGCGGCTATCTCAGCAAGTTGAAGGGATAAAAGCCAAAAAAGAAAATGTCGTCGATGACGGTGCATTAGCCCAGACAATTAAGACGAGTCAGACCAGACTAATCGAACTTGAAGATAGGCAAAAGTTAACCGTCCATAAAGCAAATATCGTTAAAGAAATGGGTCGAATTAAAATATCAAACCTATTTAACGCAGCCTTACCCTCTACCAATCTTGGCGCTATTACTAGGTTCATAACTGAACTTGCTAAAACAGGTAGTTTAGGGTTGATAAATGCAGCATTTTCTAAAGAGTTAACAGCTCTAAACTTTAATAGTTTTGATGTAGAAACCAAAACTCAAGGTGCTGCGGGGCAACAAAAATTAACCCTACAGATTACACGAAACTCATCAAAGATAGTCAACATTGCTAGTGAAGGTGAGCAAAAGTGTATAGCCCTAGCTGGCTTTATGGCTGAACTTACAATTGATAATCGTAAGTCTGCAATCATATTTGATGATCCAGTTAACTCATTAGATCACAAATGGAGACGTAAATTTGCTAAACGAATTGCAGATGAAGCCCAGACCCGACAGGTGATTGTACTTACGCACGATCTACCATTCTTAATGATGTTAAGTGAAGAATCAGCAACCCCAATTAATATTCAATCTATAACTCGCAGAGGGAAGCTTTCAGGGTTTCCGCAAGGAACACCACCTTGGGATACACTAAAAACAGCCAAAAGGGTAAATTTCTTAAGAAATGAAGAAGTTAAACTTAGGAGTTTCGTTAATAGTCCTGAGTTTGAAATTGAACGCTATAGAAATGAAGCCAAAGTTATTTACTGCAAAATGCGTGAAACTTGGGAGAGGATGGTCGAAGAGTGGCTTATTAAGAGTGTAGTTCAGAGGTTTGGTCGCTCTGTACAAACCTCAAATATTAGATACTTGATCGACTGCACCCAAGAAGATGTCGATACGATTAATGCTGGTATGACGAAATGTAGTACATTCTTCGAAGGTCACGACACCGCACCAGGTCTAGGTGTTACTGAGATGCCAGATATTGAAGAGTTGAAGACTGACATTGATCAGCTAGCTGCATACTTTAACGAACTCAAAGCCCGTAGAAATAGGCAATAATCAGGTCTTATGTAGCACCTAGGGGTAACTTAGGTGCTACAAATACTTCAGTAGTATTGAGGTTCTACTCCTACTTCAACTCTCAACAAAGGGGTCGGAGCGAATAAGGTCAAACTTTCTTGTAAATCCCCAAGTGTAGATACGGCTGCGAGCTTCGGCAGCATGGACGCTACCGCAGAGACTACAGGGACTGTACTCGCGTCGTCTCACAGAAGTATCTGCACATAAGCCCGCTGCAAGCGATAGATAAAATTGAAACTACGAAACTCAAACACACTACCCAATACCAAACCAGCCAAATGAAACCACAACAAAAATGTCATCCAGCTTCATTCGAAGCTGCTAACTTTGGGGTAACCAAAGCTTCACACAAGGGTCCTGTGCCCGATTGTTTGGTAGAGTAAATAACAAGAAATTGCACGCTAAATGTGTCCGATCATTTACTCAAATGGGCATTATATGTGTCCGATACGTTAGCGGACACATAAACACCTTGTCCGTTAACA
>NZ_ABIC01000075.1 GCF_000172075.1 Shewanella benthica KT99 | reverse complement strand
GCTGTTTTGATCAAGAGTCTTGCTGCTGAGCATGCAGTGCCGGATAACCACAGGCGGGTGCAGCTGATGCTTCACGACCGGCATAGGTTAATTGAGCACCCGCTGGGATTGCCCCCCAGAAATGATGCTGACTACAGTACCAAGCGCCCTGGTTTTGCGGCTCTTCCTGACACCAGACAAAATCTTTAACATGCTGGTATTGGGCTAATGTCTCTTCCATCTCAGCGCGAGGGAACGGATAAAGCTGCTCAACACGGATAAGCGCGACATGAGTGATATTCTCTTTACGACGTCTCTCTAGCAGTTCGAAATAGATCTTACCGCTACAGAAGACCACGCGATCCACCTTATTGCTATCCAAGCTATCCATCTCAGGGATAATGTTCTGGAACGTTCCCTGTGCGAGCTCTTCCATAGTAGAAACAGCTAATGGATGACGCAGCAAAGATTTGGGAGACATCACGATCAGAGGACGACGCATAGGGCGTACCACCTGACGTCTGAGCATGTGATAAACCTGAGCCGGAGTCGATGGCACGCAGACCTGCATATTGTGGTTGGCACATAATTGCAGGAAACGCTCCAGACGAGCACTCGAATGCTCAGGTCCCTGACCTTCATAGCCATGGGGTAGCAACATAGTCAGACCACACAAGCGTCCCCACTTCTGCTCACCAGACGACAGAAACTGATCGATGACGACTTGGGCACAGTTGGCGAAATCACCAAACTGAGCTTCCCATAAGATCAATCCACCCGGCTCGGCCGTGGCGTAGCCGTATTCAAAAGCCAATACAGAGGCTTCTGATAAGACTGAATCAGTCAGGTCAATCGGGCCTTGATCAGCGGATATGTTACGTAGCGGCATATAAGTCGAAGCATCATTTTGATTATGCAATACCGCATGGCGATGGAAGAAGGTGCCACGACCCGAGTCCTGGCCCGTGATACGGATACGTTTCTTATCTTCAAGAATCGATGCATAAGCCAGAGTCTCGGCAAAGCCCCAATCGAGCAACTTCTCACCCTTTGCCATCAAAGCGCGATCTTTGTAAATCTTAGCCACGCGAGATTGCAACTTGTGAGATTCAGGCACGTAACTGATCTTATCCGCAAGATTGCGAATACGCTCCATCGACATCTGAGCCGGATAGTCTTCATCCCACTCTCTGTTGATGTAGGGCGACCAGTCTACCGAATGCAGTGTCATAGGACGCCATTCATCGACCACGCAATCACCGTGATCTAAGGCATCACGATAAGCATTGATCATCGCGGTGACTTCGTCGGCGGCCAAGGTCTTCTCGGCAATTAGCTTATCGGCATAAATCTTACGCGGCGTAGGATGCTTCTTGATCTTGGCATACATCAGCGGTTGAGTCGCACTGGGCTCATCGGCTTCGTTATGGCCATGGCGGCGATAACAAACCAGATCGATAACCACATCTCGCTTAAATTCGTTACGATAATCGACGGCCAGCTGAGAGATGAAGGCAACAGCCTCAGGATCGTCGGCATTCACGTGAAAAATCGGTGCCTGCACCATCTTAGCGATATCGGTACAATACTCAGTTGAGCGTATATCTTCCTGATTCGAGGTGGTGAAACCTACCTGATTATTAATCACGATACGTATGCTGCCACCGACCTTGAAACCGCGAGTCTGAGACATGTTGAATGTCTCCTGGACTATGCCCTGACCCGTGATAGCCGCGTCACCATGAATAGTAATAGGCAAGACTTCGAGGCCATCATCACAGCCACGACGATCCAGACGTGCGCGCACCGAGCCCATGACGACCGGATTAACGATCTCCAGATGTGATGGGTTGAACGCGAGGGCCAGGTGAACATTGCCAGCGGGCGTCTTAAAATCGGAGGAGAAACCTTGGTGATACTTAACATCACCTGAGCCATTGAGTGCGTCGCTATGTTTACCGGCGAATTCGTCAAACAACTCAGCGGGTTTCTTACCTAAGATATTAACCAATAGGTTCAGACGACCACGGTGAGCCATGCCCACGACGACCTCTTTGGTGCCGGCTTCGCCCGCACGATAGATTATCTCGCGCATCATAGGAACAAGCGCATCGCCACCTTCGAGAGAGAAACGTTTCGCCCCTGGAAATTTAGCGCCTAAGTATTTCTCCATACCTTCGGCGGCGTTCAAGCCTTGGAGGATACGGATTTTAGCGGTTTTATCGTAATTAGCTCTACCTAAAGAAGGTTCTAACCTTTGCTGGATCCAGCGCTTCTCGTCAGTATCTATCATGTGCATGTATTCGGCACCGATAGAGCCACAATATGTGGCCTTCAATGCGTGTACAAGATCCACAAGCTTCATGGTTTCGCCACCATGAGCAAATGAGCCTGTATTGAATTCACGCTGCATATCTTCGCTTGTTAAGCCATGGAAGGCAGGGTCCAGTTCAGCAACCTTGTCACGTTTCCACAGTCCCAGAGGGTCGAGATTAGCGTTCTGGTGGCCACGGAATCGATGAGCGTTGATCATCTGCAGGACTTTAACTTGCTTAGCGTCGACTTCAGGATCTGTCACACGGGCGGAGCCCTTATGACGTCCTTCGAGCGCTAAACTACGAAAATAATCACGTACTTTAGAGTGGGCTGCTTCGGGTACATCAGCCGATGCGCCGTTCGCATGAGAGAGGTTATCAAACACCACTTGCCAGTCTTGGGAAACAGACTGAGGGTCTTCTTGATAGGCTTCATACATCTCTTCTACATAGGTCGAATTAGCACCGTTTAGGTGTGATGATTCGAGCCAGGCTTTCATGATGCCTTGGTGCATTTCTATTCCTTTCAAACTTTATACACTTGTTTAGCCGAAGTTTTGTAAATGCACCCTTCGTCATTACAAAAAGACTGACGAGAGGCACACAGCTTTTGCCGCCCCTAGATTTCTGCTATTGCAGAATTCACGGCATATTGTAGTTCTATTACATAAAGAGCCACTTCTCCACGGAGAAGTGATTCGAGCTATCTAATTATTACTATCAGCTCTTTGTGTTGCATTTACACCGCTCTCTTCAACAACATGGACTTAATATGTCCAATTGCCTTAGTCGGATTGAGTCCCTTAGGACATACATCCACACAGTTCATGATGCCATGACAACGGAATACGCTGTAGGCATCATCAAGTTCCGATAAACGCTCTTCGGTGGCAGTGTCACGGCTATCGATTAGGAAGCGATAGGCATGTAACAAGCCAGCTGGACCGATGAACTTATCAGGGTTCCACCAGAAAGATGGACAAGAGGTAGAACAACAAGCACACATGATGCACTCATATAAACCATCTAATTGTTCACGTTCCTCAGGTGATTGCAGATGTTCACGCGCAGGCGTTTTCTCATCGTTAATCAGATAAGGCTTGATCTTCTCGTACTGAGTGTAGAACTGAGATAGATCTACAATAATGTCACGGATAACAGGCATTCCCGGCAGAGGTCTTAACTCGATTTTCTTACCCTTGAAGCTAGACACCGGCGTGATACAAGCCAGACCGTTCTTGCCATTCATGTTTAGGCCGTCTGAGCCACAAACACCTTCACGACATGAACGACGAAATGCCAAGGTAGGATCTTGCTCTTTCAGCAATATCAGTGCATCCAGAACCATCATATCGGTACCATCTGCAACTTCTAATGTGTAATCCTTCATATACGGCTTAGCGTCTACATCGGGATTGTAGCGATACACTGCGATATTCAAATTCATCTCGGTATCTCCTTAGTATGTACGCTTGATCGGTGGGAAGGCGGCGCGAAGCTTAGGCGACATGTTCACATCACGCTTAGTCATCTGTTCCGTAACCGGGTCGAACAGGCTGTGACACAACCAGTTCTCATCATCACGCTCGAGGAAATCTTCACGAGAATGAGCACCACGGCTCTCGGTACGGAAATTGGCGGCATAAGCCGTCGCAATCGCAGTAGCCATCAAGTTATCCAACTCTAAACATTCAATACGCTGAGTATTAAACTCACTCGAATTATCAGAAAGCTTTGCATTGGTCAGGCGTTCACGGAGCTGCTTCAACTCTGCTAGGCCTTCGGCCATAGAGTCGCCACGGCGAAATACGGAGAAGTTCAGCTGCATACAGAGCTGTAAATCTTTACGGATCTGCACCGGATCTTCACCGTCTTTGTTACTTTCCCAACGGGAAAGACGTGCTAGAGACGCATCGATGTCGGCGTCAGTGGCATCTTTAGGATCAGGAGTCTCATCCAGAGCCTTACCCAGATGCTGACCCGCTGCACGACCAAATACCACTAAATCCAGTAGTGAGTTACCCCCTAATCGGTTAGCACCGTGTACCGATACACAGGCAATCTCACCGACGGCAAATAGACCAAGTACATCAGTCTCGGAGCCATCTTCTCTCTGACGAATGACCTGACCACTCACTTTAACAGGCAAACCACCCATCATGTAATGACACGTGGGTAGTACAGGGATTGGTGCATCGGCCGGATCGATATGAGCGAACGTACGCGACAGTTCACACACACCAGGAAGACGCGCTTCCAGAGTCTCTTTACCTAAGTGATCCAGCTTGAGTAACAAGTGCGGACCTAAAGGACCATCTAGACCACGACCTTCACGAATCTCGGTCATCATAGAACGTGCAACCACGTCTCGAGAGGCCAAATCTTTCGCGTTAGGCGCATAACGTTCCATGAAACGTTCGCCGTCTTTATTGAGCAGATATCCGCCTTCGCCACGACAACCTTCGGTCACCAGCACACCGGCTCCCGCGATTCCCGTAGGATGGAACTGCCACATCTCCATATCTTGCATCTGCACGCCGGCGCGCATTGCCATGCCGACACCGTCGCCAGTATTAATATGTGCGTTGGTAGTAGAAGCATAGATGCGACCCGCGCCACCAGTAGCGAGCACGGTAGCCTTAGCCTTGAAATAAACGATTTCACCGCTCTCGATATCGATAGCGGTACAACCGACAATCACGCCGTCTTCGTTCTTCACCAAGTCGAGTGCATACCACTCGGAGAAGACTTGTGTCTTATGCTTAACATTTTGCTGATAAAGACAATGTAGCAGTGCATGACCGGTACGGTCGGCAGCAGCTGCGGTACGAGCCGCTTGCTCGCCACCAAAGTTTCTCGATTGACCACCGAACGGACGTTGGTATATCTTGCCATTGTCGAAACGAGAAAACGGCATACCCATGTGCTCCAGTTCGATAACCGCCTCGGGACCTTTCTCGCACATGAATTCGATCGCTTCTTGGTCACCGATAAAATCGGAACCTTTAACCGTATCGTACATGTGCTGTTCCCAATGATCTTCATGGGCATTGCCTAAAGCGACTGTGATGCCGCCTTGAGCCGAAACCGTATGAGAACGAGTCGGAAACACTTTAGATAAAAGCGCACAGCTCTTACCTTCTTTTGAAATCTGTAATGCTGCTCGCATACCTGCGCCACCGGCACCGATCACAACCACATCAAATTCGCGTACTGGAATACTCACTTAAACACCCCACACAATTAACATGCCGGCAGCCAAATAGGACATGGCTGCTATGACAACAATAAACTGAAGTAAACCACGAAGCATTAATGGCTTAACGTAATCTGTTAGCACCTGCCAGATACCGATCCAAGCGTGAACCAGAATCGCAACTAGGGCTAACAAGGTGAATACTTCATCGGCAGAGCGCTAACAA
>NZ_ABIC01000076.1 GCF_000172075.1 Shewanella benthica KT99 | reverse complement strand
GCGACTTCGCGATAGTCACGAGATCGCCTTCATTACACTGGTTTGTTTCATCATGTGCATGGATCTTAGTAGTGCGCTTAAGGTACTTCCCGTATAAAGGATGCTTAACCTTACGCTCAATAGCTACAGTGATAGACTTGTCCATCTTGTTGCTAAGTACACGACCCTGCAAAGTACGGATTTTATCAGACATTACGCACCCGCCTTAGAAGTAATAATGGTCTTAACGCGCGCAACATTGCGACGCACGATTTTCAGCTGATGAGTCTGAGTCAACTGACCAGTTGCGTGTTGCATGCGCAGATTAAACTGCTCACGCAGCAGACCAAGCAGCTCAGCGTTCAATTCTTCAACGCTCTTTTCTGTTAGTTCGCTCGCTTTCATTACATCACCGACTTAGTTACGAAGGTCGTTTTAAGAGGCAGCTTAGCGGCAGCAAGAGCGAAAGCTTCACGAGCCAGCTCCTCTGTAACACCATCCATCTCATAAAGAACCTTGCCTGGTTGAATCTGGCAAACCCAGTATTCAACATTACCCTTACCTTTACCCATACGCACTTCGAGAGGCTTAGAGGTTATCGGCTTATCAGGGAAAACGCGGATCCAGATCTGACCTTGACGTTTAATGTGACGTGTCATTGCACGACGCGCAGCTTCGATTTGACGAGCTGTTAGACGACCACGCCCAACTGCCTTTAGACCGAAATCACCGAAGCTTACTTCAGTGCCGTTCGCAAGACCGCGGTTGCGGCCTTTGAACATTTTGCGAAACTTAGTTCGTTTTGGTTGCAGCATTGCCAGCTCTCCTATTTACCGCGAGGCTTACGCTTGGGCTGCTGTTTCGGCTCTTCATGCGCAGGTACGACGCCGTCTAGAACTTCACCCTTGAAGACCCAAACTTTAACGCCGATCACACCGTATTGGGTGTGACTTTCTGCTGTTGAATAGTCGATATCAGCACGAAATGTATGTAGAGGTACGCGACCTTCACGATACCATTCATAACGCGCTATCTCAGCTCCGCCTAAACGGCCACTAACTTGAACCTTGATGCCTTTAGCACCAAGACGCATTGCATTTTGTACTGCGCGCTTCATAGCACGACGGAACATAACACGACGCTCTAGCTGCGAAGCGATGCCATCGGCAACAAGCTTAGCATCTAGCTCAGGCTTACGGATCTCAGCGATATTAATCTGAGCTGGAATACCAGTTAGCTTAGCAACTGCGTTGCGTAGCTTCTCAACGTCTTCACCTTTTTTACCAATCACAACACCTGGACGGGCAGTGTGAATAGTAACGCGAATACTCTTGGCTGGACGCTCGATAACTATCTTAGATACTGATGCTTGCTTAAGTTTCTTTTCAAGATACTTACGCACTTCCCAGTCACTGTTCAAGTTTTTGGCATAATCTGACTTGTCAGCGTACCAGGTCGAGATCCAAGGCTTAGTGATACCCAGACGGATACCATTAGGATGTACTTTCTGTCCCATTGCTAACTCCTAGCGATCTGATACAACCACAGTAATGTGGCTGGTACGCTTGATTATACGATCGGCACGGCCTTTGGCACGTGGCATGATACGCTTCATAGTTGGACCTTCATCGATCATAATCGCTCCAACTCGTAATTCGTCAATGTCAGCACCTTCATTGTGCTCAGCATTAGCGATTGCAGAGTTCAGTACTTTCTTAACAAGTACTGCAGCTTTTTTAGAGCTAAAAGTTAAAATTTCGAGAGCCTTAGCAACAGGCAGTCCACGGATTTGATCTGCAACCAAACGACACTTTTGAGGCGACGTACGGGCAAAACGATGTTTAGCTAAAACTTTCATCTTATTTCTCCCGTATTAACGCTTCTTCGCTTTCTTATCAGCAGCATGGCCGCGGAAAGTGCGAGTTGGTGAAAACTCACCAAGCTTGTGGCCGATCATTTCGTCAGTTACGAACACAGGTACGTGCTGACGACCATTATGGACAGCGATGGTCAAACCTATCATGTTAGGAATGATCATAGAACGACGAGACCAAGTCTTGATAGGCTTCTTGTCTCCCGCTTCCATCGCTTTCTCTACCTTCTTCAGCAAGTGCAGGTCAATGAATGGACCTTTCTTGAGAGAACGTGGCATGGCGAATCCTCTTACTTTTTATTGCGACGACGTACAATGTACTTGTCGGTGCGTTTGTTACTACGAGTCTTATAACCCTTAGTAGGCTGACCCCATGGAGATACAGGATGACGGCCACCCGAAGTACGGCCTTCACCACCACCATGTGGATGATCTACTGGGTTCATTGCAACACCACGCACTGTTGGGCGTATGCCTCTCCAGCGGTTAGCACCTGCTTTACCTAATTGGCGTAGCATGTGTTCGGCATTACCAACTTCACCCAGAGTCGCGCGGCAATCTACAGGTACTTTACGCATTTCGCCAGAGCGAAGACGTAGAGTAGCGTAGGCGCCATCACGAGCTACAACTTGTACATAAGTACCTGCTGAACGAGCGATTTGACCACCTTTACCAGGCTTCATCTCGACTGCGTGTACAACACTACCTATTGGCATGTTGCGTAATGGCAAAGTGTTACCCACTTTGATTTCAGCATCGATACCTGACTGGATCATATCACCAGCTTGCATGCCTTTAGCAGCAAGGATATAACGACGCTCACCATCAGCATACAAAACAAGTGCGATGTTAGCTGTGCGGTTTGGATCATATTCCAAACGCTCAACTTTAGCAGGGATACCGTCTTTATTGCGTTTGAAGTCAATAATACGGTAATGCTGCTTGTGTCCACCACCTATGTGACGAACAGTGATACGACCCGTATTGTTACGGCCACCACTTTTAGATTTCTTAGTCAGCAAGGCTGCAAAAGGTTTACCCTTATGCAGGTCCTTGTTCACCACTTTTACTAAGTGGCGACGACCTGGAGAGGTAGGCTTACACTTAACAATTGCCATGATAATTTTCCTTTGCTTACTCAGCGCCGACGAAATCGATTTCAGCACCTTCGGCTAAAGTTACATAGGCTTTTTTCCAATCTATACGACGACCTATACGGGCACCGGTACGCTTGGTTTTGCCTTTGTTAACTAAAGTGCGAACTGAATCAACTTCAACTTCGAACAACTTAGCGACTGCAGCTTTAATTTCAGCTTTAGTGGCGTCAACAGCTACACGGAAAACTACCGTGTTGTTCTTTTCTGCACAAACAGTACTCTTTTCAGAGATATGTGGTGCAAGAATAACTTTTAGCAAACGTTCTTCGCTTATCATCCCAGCATCTCCTCGATTTGCTTAACAGCATCGGCAGTTACTAGTACTTTGTTGAATGCGATTAGACTTACTGGATCGATACCAGCAACGTCACGCACGTCAACTTTGTACAAGTTGCGAGCTGCCAAGAACAAGTTCTCGTCAATTTCTGGAGTAACAATCAGCACATCTTCCAGGTCCATTGCAGCCAATTTAGCTTTCAGCTCTTTAGTTTTAGGAGCTTCAACAGTAAATGACTCAACCACGATTAGACGGTCTTGACGTACCAATTCAGAGAAAATGCTTTTCAGCGCTCCGCGGTACATCTTCTTGTTAACTTTTTGGCTGTGATCTTGAGTTTTAGCCGCGAATGTTACGCCACCACCACGCCAGATTGGGCCTTTAACAGTACCGGCACGTGCACGGCCAGTACCTTTTTGGCGCCATGGCTTCTTGCCAGAACCAATTACTTCTGCGCGAGTCTTCTGAGCACGAGTGCCCTGACGCGCATTTGCAGCGTATGCTACAACTACCTGATGAACCAGTGCTTCATTAAAGTCACGGCCGAAGGTAGTTTCGGACACTTCCAGAGCACTTTGTGCGTCTTTCAATACCAATTCCATTACTATCTCCTCAGACCTAAGCTTTAACGGCAGGTTTGATGATCAGGTTGCCATTAATAGCACCCGGAACAGCACCCTTAACCAATAGCAAGTTACGTTCAGCATCTACACGTATAACGTCTAGATTCTGCGTAGTAACACGCTCCGCACCCATGTGGCCAGACATTTTCTTACCTTTGAAAACGCGACCAGGTGTTTGGTTTTGACCGATAGAACCGTTGGATCTATGTGACAGGGAGTTACCGTGTGTCATATCTTGTGCATGGAAGTTCCAACGCTTAATACCGCCTTGGAAGCCCTTACCTTTAGATTGACCAGTAACATCAACTTTCGCTATGTCAGCGAAGATATCAACATTTAGCTCGGCACCAACTTCAATGCCTTCGCCTTCATCATCTGCCAAACGCACTTCCCATAAACCACGACCGGCTTCTACGCCTGCCTTAGCAAAGTGACCTGCTTCTGGTTTAGTGATGCGATTAGCTTTTTTGGTACCAGTAGTAACTTGAAGAGCACGGTAGCCATCAGTTTCTAAGGTTTTCACCTGAGTAACGCGATTAGACGTGATTTCAATTACTGTAACCGGGACAGAGACTCCATCTTCACAGAAGATGCGAGTCATACCCACTTTACGACCGATAAGACCGATAGCCATCTCGAAATCCCCTATTAACCCAAGCTAATTTGAACGTCGACGCCGGCAGCAAGATCGAGACGCATAAGCGCATCTACAGTCTTTTCTGTTGGCTCAACGATGTCAACTAGACGCTTGTGAGTACGAAGTTCGTACTGATCACGCGCATCTTTGTTAACGTGTGGAGAAGTCAAAATGGTATAACGTTCTTTACGCGTTGGTAGTGGAATTGGACCACGTACCTGCGCGCCTGTACGCTTAGCAGTTTCAACGATTTCCGCAGTAGATTGATCGATCAGACGATGATCAAATCCTTTTAAGCGGATACGGATTCTTTGGTTCTGCATAGACCAGAGCTCCTAAAATGGACACATAAAAAATCACCCTCTTGCTATACCCAATGGTACGCAGAGCGAGATGATTTAACCGTTCGACTCCCAATCGGAGCCGCTGTTTTTTGATTAAACTTAAAAGTCTA
>NZ_ABIC01000077.1 GCF_000172075.1 Shewanella benthica KT99 | reverse complement strand
TCATCTTTAGATATTCGCACTTCTCGAGTACTTAGTACTTAACTTACTCATGCCGGCGATAGCACGTTGAAGATCTCTTGGCCATGAACTCAATATAGAAATCCAATGATGAGGCTTCAAATCTGTCCATAGCCGTACCAAAGGTTGATTTGAGTATATCGCGTCCGGCAGGGTCATTGCTCAACTCGTAGCCTAAAACGCCGATTGCTTCATCTGTTGCTTCCAACACGACAGCACCGGCACCATCACCGAACAGCACGGCGGTATCACGACGTGACCAATCTAAATAGAATGACAAGCGCTCGGCACCGATAACCAGTACCTTCTTACATTGGCCACTCTTGATCTGCGAGCTAGCCAGGCCTACGCCATATAAGAAGCCACTGCATGCGGCATTGATATCGAAAGCCGCACAGGTCGCGCCTACATCGGCTTGAACTTTCGAGGCAATATTCGGGATCAAGGTATCCGGGCTGGCGGTAGCAAGAATGATCATATCCAGCTCGCTACCCTCTATGCCCGCAGCGGCAAGAGCATGCTGCGCAGCAACTGAAGCCAGCTCTGAGGTGTTCACATGACTGATATGACGTTGGCTAATGCCGGTACGTGATTTGATCCACTCGTCTGAGGTTTCGATGAAAGTGGATAGGTCATGGTTCGTTAATGTGGCTGGTGGAACGCATTTTCCCCAACCTGTAATCGTGGCGTACTGCATGTGCTTTCTCTCAAATAAAAAGGCAGAACCTGAGCTCTGCCTCATCTAACATAATTAACTAAGCTTAGTGCATCTTAAGCTTAACAACCGTGACTCATTCCACTTGTTGGGCGACGAGCTCGCGTATTGCTTCGGCGGCATGCAAAATATGTGCGCGTAAAAGCTCGATAGCCTTGTCTGTATCTTTGTTTCTACAATAGGTCAGCAGATTTCGGTGATCTTGCTCTGCGCGGGGTATTCCGCCAGCGAGTAAGAGTTGCAAACGGATATAACGATCGCAATTGGTATTGAGTCCGTGAACCACTTCTAGCGTGTGTGGACGATCAGCAGCCTGATACAGGCAGGTATGGAATTGCGTATTGAGTTCGCTCCAACTCGCTACAGCGTCTTCTTGTTTGAATGCTGACTCGAGTTCATCGAGTACTTTCTCGGCCTGAAGCAGATGCTCATCTTGTAGATTGGGAATCGCTTTAGCCAGTAGGTCGGTTTCAATCAGGGCTCTGAGCTCGAATAATTCTGTGACTTGCTCGACAGAAAGTTCGGTGGCTGTAGCACCTTTATGGGGCTCAAATTTGACTAAACCTTCGGCTTCAAGTTGCAATAGCGCTTCACGAACCGGGATACGGCTGACATTTAATTCATCGGCTAGTGCACTTTGTCTAAGGGGTTCACCGGCAGCGATATCACCAGAAAGAATTTTTTCCCTAAGCACTTCAACAACGACTTGCGTTCGTGTTTTATGGATAATTGGTGTAGATCGGCTCATAGTTCCCGTTTTAATCTGTTAGTTATGCTATTTTATCCAACTAAGATTACCGTTAAAGCGGGTTAAAATAAAGGGAAACTGTGTTTCCCTTTATTTATTTTCTCATTTTAATCAGGATTAAAAACTGATGATTTTAGCTGCGCCGCTTTTTAACTCATCGGGAAGCAATGCTGCTGGCATATTTTGATAGCAGATTGGACGTTCGAAACGCTTCATGGCCTGACTGCCTACGGACGTTGTGCGGCTGTCTGTGCTCGCTGGGTAAGGCCCGCCGTGATTCATCGAGTGACAGACTTCGACTCCCGTTGGCATCTGATTGAAGATGATTCGGCCTACGTTGAAGGTCACCGCCTCTATCAGTTGCTGATTTTGGATGAGTTCAGCTTCATGGCCGTGAATGGTGGCCGTGAGTTGGCCTTCCAATTCAGTGGCTATGTTGAGCATTTGCGCTTCATCTTCACATTCTACTATCACGGCACATGGACCAAAGATCTCTTGCTGCAGTTCAGGCGTTGTCAGGTAATCGTCGGCATTGACTCGTACCGCCGTTGGCCGGGTTAAATGACTCGCTTGTGCCGATTGCCCCTGTGCAACCAATTCCACACAGGTGTCTTTAAGCAAAGCTTCAACTTGGGCTTGATAGGTTGCGGCTATGCCTGGGGTCAGCATGGCGGATGCTGGCAGTGCCGCTAGAGTCTCGGACATAGTGGCGATATATCGGTCGAGTGCCGAACCTTTTACTGCGACCACAACGCCTGGGCTGGTACAAAACTGACCATGACCCATCATCATCGACTGGACCTGAGTCTGTGCCATCTGCTCTGCGTTGGCTGACAATATGCTACTGAGCAAGAATTGCGGATTCGTCGAGCCTAATTCGCCATAAAATGGAATCGGCTCTGCACGTGCGGCGCACAGGTCGGCCAAAATGCGTCCCACCTTGAGTGAGCCGGTAAAGCCTACGGCTTTTATGGCACTGTGGGTGACCAAATCGGTGGAGACGTGGGGCGCGGCGCCTTGAACCAGATTAAATACTCCGGCAGGCATATCGCAGGAGATGATGGCTTTCTCGATGGCGCGGGTGACCAGTTCACTGGTGGCTGGGTGGGCTGGGTGTCCCTTAACGATCACCGGACAACCAGCGGCTAACGCCGATGCCGTGTCACCACCTGCGGTTGAAAATGCCAGTGGAAAGTTTGATGCACCAAATACGGCAACCGGACCAATTGGCAGTACACTCAAACGGCTGTCGGCTTTTGGCAGCGGGGCACGGTCAGGATTGGCTAAATCGACAAATTTAGGCTCCAGTGGCTCACGCAGTGTGCCTGCGAACAGCCTCAGTTGATTACAGGTTCTTCCCGTTTCGCCTTGAACGCGTGCCATAGGCAGGCCTGTCTCACGATTTGCCGCCGTGGTGATAGCCTCTATATCTGCTTCTAGTTCACTGGCGATGGCATCGAGAAAGTCGGCTCTTTGCCCCGGCGTTTTGGCTCTGTATTGGACAAATGCCGACTTAGCCGCTGTAGCTGCACTGTCTATATCGCTTTGACTCGCACTGGCAAATTGCCAGTCTAGCTTGGCATTTGCGACCGGATCTAAGCTATTAAATGCATTCGCTTCACCTGTCCAGGCGCCATTGATAAAGTGTTGGCCGGTAATTCTTGCAGTAACTGAGTCTGTCATATTGTTCCCTATTAGGTTTGTTGCTTAGCTATGTATCCAGCAACAAACTGATCTTAAGTTATGAGGTTAAATCACTTGGAAGCCAAAGGCATATGGGTCGCTGTCATCTATGGTGATTGAGTTTTGGCCGGTGATTCTGGCCCAGCCTTGAATACTCGGCATGATCCCGCGAAATCCACCGACAAGAGTGGCAGATTCGATGCAGCCGATAAATTGACTGCCGATGATGCTCTCATGGATGTATTTGTCGCCAACGTTTAACTTTCCCTTGGCATACAGCTGAGCTAAGCGAGCACTGGTGCCTGTTCCGCAAGGGGAGCGGTCTATGGCCTTGTCGCCATAAAACACCGCATTGGCACCATCGGAACCTTCACTGATGGTTTCTCCGGTCCAAAGAACATGAGTGATACCCGATACTGTGGGGTCATCGGGATGCACACAAGTTAACTGCTCATGGGCAATCTGGCGGACGATGGGGCTCCATCTGAGAATATCGGCAGCGGTCCAGTTTCTTAAACCGGGGAAATTGGCTTGGGGTTCGACGATGACATAATAGTTACCGCCGTATGAGACATCGACCTTGAGAGGGCCAAGTTCCGGGATATCTAAGATCACATCTTGATGGGCGAGGTAAGCGGGGACGTTGTAAATTTTGACCCAATCGACTTTTTCTTCGGTCTGCTGATATTCGATATTTATCTGGCCAGCGGGCACATCTATGATGAGTTTCCCTGGCTCTCTTGCCGTCAACAGGCCCGATTCGATAGCCGCCGTGATGGCGCCTATGGTGCCGTGGCCGCACATGGGCAGGCAGCCACTGGTTTCGATAAACAAGATCGACGCGTCGGCGTTATCACTGCATGGCGGATACAAAAAAGCCCCCGACATCATATCGTGGCCCCTTGGTTCGAACATCAATCCTTTGCGGATCCAATCATATTCTTTGAGAAAATGTTGGCGCTTCTCGCTCATAGTGCGACCCTTAAGATCCGGATGGCCACTGGTGACCAAACGAACAGGATTGCCGCATGTATGAGCATCGATGCAAAAATAAGTTCCTTTTATCATCTATACTTTACTCCGTTTACTTCAATTAAGGCTAGGCCCTTAATTCTTCTTATAGTACAGCCTCAGAATGAGTGAGGCTGTATGAAGGCTTGATACGTTGTTGAGATTTAATCCAGATTGTACTTGTCTAGATCTATGCGTGTGTCCATCGCTTCTTTAATCACTTTTTCAACATAGGCGCGCTCATCGTCAATTAAGGTCATGCGCGGCATACGGACATTCTCACTACCACGGCCAACGAGTTGTTCGGCAAACTTGATGCACTGCACTAATGTTGGAATCGTGTCTAATCTTAATAGAGGCATGAACCAAAGGTAGATCTCGCGAGCTTCTTCGATGCGACCGGCACGTGCCAGTTTAAACAGGGTTACAGATTCACGTGGGAATACGTTAGTCAGGCCAGAGATCCAACCGGTAGCGCCCAATAATATGCTTTCCAGAGCGATGTCATCGACACCACAAAGTATACTGAAACGTTCGCCGAAACGGCTCTGAAGTTCAGTTAAGCGGCGTGTATCTGTCGTTGACTCTTTAATGGCAACTATGTTGTCTTCTTCGGCAAGAATTGCAGTCATCTCTAAGCTGATGTCGATACCGTAACTAACAGGGTTGTTGTAGATCATGATAGGTAGCTTAGTCGAGCGAGCCACTGTCTGGAAATGAGTCACAACTTCACGATTGGTACCACGGTAAACCATAGCCGGCAGTAGCATTAAGCCATCTACACCTAGTATCAACATCTGAGCT
>NZ_ABIC01000078.1 GCF_000172075.1 Shewanella benthica KT99 | reverse complement strand
GCTAGTTCCTGCCGTACAGACAGCTTAAGCGCTGCATTTAAAAACCACACCGAAGCTGAAGTTCTGACAGAACGCTACACCAAGTTATGCACACATTACGGGGTAAAAGCCACTCGAAACAACAAAGGTGTCGCCCATGAAAATGGCGCAATTGAGGGCCCTAATGGCCATCTAAAGCGTAAGATAGAGCAACAACTGTTATTACGCGACAGTCGTGATTTCACTGATTTAAAGCAATACCGAAACTTCATCAATGTCATACCCGTTATCTAGAGGAGTGCGCCTACTTGTCCTCCTTACCCGCTCGTCGAACTCATGACTTTAGTGAGCAATACGTCAAAGTGACATCCAGCAGCACGATTTCAATTAAGCGTGTGACATATTCGGTGCCATCACGACTCATTGGTGTGACATTACTGGCACACATTTTTGATGACCGTGTAGTGCTTTTCTATGGGCATGAACTCACATTAACCTTAGCGCGAATGCATACTCAAGGCGCAACTCGTGGTCGCTCAATAGATTATCATCATGTTATCCATGCATTGGCTAAGAAACGTAATGCTTTTAAAGCATCGCAAATCAGGGATGCTCTTATCCCTAAAGGCGGTGAAGGAGCCGTGGGAACCCGAGCTATTTCTCGCTCAATTATGTGAAATAGAGGCGACACATCGACAGGAAGTACGCCTAAAACGCTTACTCAAAGAAAGCCAGTTACCGATAGGGAAACAGTTGTCTCAATACGATTTCAGTGAAGTGGTCGGCATTAGCGCAGTTCAAGTTAAACGTAAGGCCAGTGAGTTGAGCTGGTTGAGACAAGGGCATAATATTTTATTATTCGGTGCGAGCGGCCTAGGTAACACCCACATAGCAGCCGCGCTGGGTTATGCGCTTATTGAGCAATCTGTTCGTGTGAAATTCACGACAGGCACGGCGATGGTGCAGCACTTGCAGAAAGCCCGAGAGGGTTTAGGTCTGGAAGATGCACTTAAAAAACCCGATAAATATGAGCTACTCATTTTGGACGACATCGGTTATGTCAAAAAGAGTGATAGTGAAAGTCAGGTTCTATTTGAACTCATTGCACATCGTTATGAGCGCAACAGCCTAGTGATCACAACGAACCAGGTGTTTAGTGAGTGGGACAGTATATTTGGAGACAATATGATGACAGTAGCCGTGATTGATCGACTGGTGCATCACGCAGAGATTTATCAACTTGAAGGAGAGAGTTATCGAAGAAAAGAAGCCATGAAAATAAACGGCAAAAGCGGCCAACTTAATTGACGCCTATAGGCCAAGCTAGTTGACGTCTAACAGTTGCGCATCACAAAGTTGAGTTTGAGGCGTTACCGCTGTTGTCGGAGCCAGCGTTGCTTTAGCAAAAGGCATGACCGCTTTAATTTTATCTTTGTTGGCTTTACGGGCATAAAAGGTACTGATACTGAACTTATGCTGACGACAGAAAGCCGTGATAGTTAAGCCGCTGGCGGGTTGCTGCCTTATCAAAGCAGCCCAATCTTGATGAGAACGTTTAGCCATATTAACTCCTGATAAATAGTCAGGAGTTAATATGGCGGATCAATGAAATCTGTTGAAGTTGTACTTGCCCGGACGCTTACCTATTAGATACACAGAAGTTGATAATGACTCATTAAGCTCAGACTTTGATGCGGCAATAGAGAAAGCACAACTAACGGCGTTTGGTACCGGTCAAACCATCACTCTCTATACCGATAACTACCTTCGTTGGTTCCATGGAGATAAAGAGTTAGTGCCTAAAACTAGGCTCGAAGTGGCAAAAGAAGTCATAAAAAATACCATTGTGACCACGCCTAGTGTCGACTTTGGACTGGCTATTTTCAACATGAACTATCGTGATGAAGGAGATAGAGATGGTGGGCGTATTGTGTCCGGCATCAAAACCATGACTGAGGCTAATAAGGTTAGCCTCTTATCTACTATAGAGAATCTGCCTGCATCGACCAACACACCTCTGTGTGAAACCTTATATGAAGCCTATCGCTATTTTGCCGGCAAGGGTGTCTATTACGGTAATGACGACAGTAACTATAGTAATTGGTATCGGGCGAATAGGCCGCCTAGAGACACTTCCATCGAAGATAATGGGAAATATATCTCCCCATTTAAAGAGTGTCAGAATCGGGCCTATGTTGTGTATATCACCGATGGTGTACCTACGGTGGATCAATCTGCCAATAGTAAGATAAAGGGCTTACCCGGAGTGAGTAGCAGTGATAAGTTTGTTAACACAAGTCCAAACTTTACCAGCTACCTGCCTGCGTTAGCGGGTTGGATGAATACCAATGATGTTAATACGAATGCTGCATTTCCTGAAATGCAGAGTGTTACAACCTTTACCATAGGTTTTAGTGATGGTGCCGATGATGCGGCTCCATTATTGACTAAGACGGCTGAATTAGGTGGTGGTGAGTATTATTCGGCTAAGAGTGCAACACAATTACAAGCTGCGCTATCACAAGTTTTCTCGCAAATTCTTGAGGTCAATGCGAGTTTCACTTCACCTTCGATTGCCAGTAATAACTTCGATAGGACTCAAACCTTCGATTCTGTCTACTATGCCATGTTTCTGCCCAATAAAAGGCCAAGATGGATGGGGAATCTAAAGAAGTTTAGAGTGACCGGCGGTGGTGAAATCGTCGATAAGAATGGCGAACTCGCAATAGGCTCAGATGGAAACCTTAAATCATCAGCCTGTTCATATTGGACATCAAACTCAGTCTGCTTGTCGAGCAGTGATGGTGGGGACGGTAATGATGTGCGAACTGGCGGCATTGCGCATGTTTTAAAAACCGGGGGCAATAGAACATTATACGGTAATTTTGGTAGTGGAGGCGGGCTCGAATCCTTCACTAAGAGTAACGCCTCAAATGTCGCCGGTGGTGATGATGCATTAGCTAGCTATATGAAAACAGATGTCGATCAATTAGCTAAGCTTTTTGATTGGGCGAAAGGCATAGACGTCGATGATGATAATGGTAATAACAGTGTGGTCGATAAGCGGGAGGATATTATTGGTGACCCGCTACATTCTAAGCCCTTGGCAATCAATTTTGGCACCTCTTCCTCTCCAGATATCAGGGTCATCATGGGAACAAATCATGGTTTCCTGCATATGTTTAAAGATTCAGGAGCCGATGTCACTGAATCATGGGCATTTATGCCCTATGAACTCTTGCCTAACATTAAGCTAATGTGCCAACTGGGGTTCACTCCGTCTATGGTATGGATAGCTCGCCAGTTTCTGTGCAACAATTAAGATCAATGATATTGGAGAGAAAACTCCTGCGGAGTGTTGGAAATGAAGGATAAAAGTCAGTATGTTTTCCTAGCGGTTATTGGTATGGCTATTTCGAGTTTAGCGTTTGCCGATAGCAGCACAAACTCGAACAAAAAAGATTATAAATGTTACTTAGATACGACATCTGGATGTCAAATAGTCATTCTATGAATGGCAAGAGAAACAAGTCAAATTGCGCATGGCCACGCTAACCGCCAAGAAGGTGCCTTCTAAAGGACCCGGGAAAAGTGCCTATATCAAAGATGTAGAAGAGTGTGTTGCAATCGATGATTCATTTACATTGGGGGCGGCACAAAAACTCGATGAAATCACCTTGAAGTAAGGGCAAGTTTATAAAGAGGCGCTAACACTCAAGCAGTGAACCCAGTTGAATGATATAGCCTGTATGTAAGTGTGCATTTGGTCCCTTTAGGGGATATATTAATTACAGTTAAGGTTGGTTGCTCTACTGAATCTTGCAGTGCCAGAAGCATTGATCTGTAACCCCATAGACTCAGGACTGCTTTTGCTACCAGGACAGTAGATAAATAAGCCTGCACTGGTCAGCCCGTCGGTACTGAAGTTTATTGCCTTGGGAGCAAATGAAACAAAGTCACTGGAATTAAAAGCGCCTATTACGGTTAGCACCTCGTCGTTGCCATCAATCTGATTTAGGGTGCCGTTATCGAGGAATATTTTGAATCCTTTGCTCCAGTCAGCGGTACAGCTTCCTGAAACTATTGGACACATAGTTACTCTAGAGCCGTAGCTAACGGCGTGGCTGCGTGCAAACTGCAAAGATTGATTAACCGTACGTATCTGGCTATCACTTCGATAGCCTTCATACATGGACTTCAAGGAAGGAGCACCGACACCGACTAAGATCATAGCAACCACGAGTGTCACCATAAGTTCAATTAATGTAAATCCATTTTGTATCGGGCGCATGACTTTTTCTCCTCTCAATTACAGTGTTAAGTATAACCGAGAACAGGTCTATTTACAGCACGAAAAACAAGTATTTAAAGCCAATATCTTGGCTTTAAAGGGGGTTTTGGTGTTTAAGAAAGATTTAGTCATTAGCCTCTTTGGCTATATGTCTCATATATTACGTGCATTCGATGATATCCGCTTTTGAGAAGCGGATTCGCCCAGATTGGTTAATGATTACTGCTCTCGAGTATTCGCTCGTCGTCGACGATGGGCAATATTTTAAGGTACCGTTGGTGCCAGAAGCTAAGCCGTCGGCCTGGAATCTGATGGCACTGCGGTTATAAGTAACAAAGTCATCATGGTAGAAGCTGGCAGTTTTGATCAGGATTTCATCTTGACCATCTATGATATTGCTGGCTCCAGAGTCAACAAAAACGCTAATACCTATTGTCCAGTCATCGCTGCACTGGTTTTCTATTATGGGGCAAACCGTGACGCGCACGCCGTAACTGATGGCACTATTACGTGCCATTTGCAGTGTTTGTTGTATGACACGAATGGATGAGTCAGCTCGATAGTGTGCATAAAGGGAGTTGAAGTTTGGCACTGCAATACTTATCAAGGTTGTAGACACCACCAATGTGGTCATGAGCTCGATGAGTGTAAAGCCATTA
>NZ_ABIC01000079.1 GCF_000172075.1 Shewanella benthica KT99 | reverse complement strand
AGCGTTGACTGAAGCTCGTTACAGCAGCGTTATATTGTTGATGTATTGTGGGTGGCCTGATTAAAGGTTTTGAAATTCATGATTATCTGATGGCTTCACTACTATTGAAGGCCCAAGTCAGGCGTGTTAAATATCACACCCTTTTTCCAGCTGGTTATTGGGGGAAATGATCCTCACCGCAGGTGTCTGAACACTTGAAAAGTAGAAACTAAAAGTTTTATCTAGTCACCCAGTAGGGCTTGTATAGTTATCAAGCTGTGCCATATCCGAAACATAATAAGTAATTGATTCGTCAAAGGTTAATAGCAAGTGTCATGTATTCGTTACAACTCTCAACTTGATGTTTTTCAAGCCTTTGAAATTTAAGGCTAAATTCTTGGCATTAACTATGTATTAGTTACAGCACAATTACGATTGTTGAGGTAATAAACTAATGAAACTCCCTCGTAAACCTAGATGTTCAATCTTAGCTATGTTCACGGTCCTAGCCGCCAGCATCCCGATGGCGGCTAGCGCCTTATCGGGCGCTATTTTTACTACCACGGATGATGGTGGCATAGTCAATGAAAATGTGAGGTATACCAGTAAGCTCGAGGTCTATCTTGACGGCGGCCCGAGGATGAATGCCCCGGCTACTGCCGCGGCGCTGCCCGATGGCAACTATTATTTTCAGGTCACAGATCCTAGCGGTAAAGACTTACTGTCTCGCGATCACATTAGCTGCCGTGAAATTAAAATTGAAAACGGTGTCATTATTGAGTATCTGGGCGCTTCCGGCCTCAATTTCGTCAAGAAACAAGGTTCTTGGCAGGCGGTGTCATGCACTCAATATCCAACTAATGGCAACAAGACCATGGCTGTACACGAGTTCAATCCCGATATCGATCATGGCGGTCCTCCCCTCTACGCCATGGTGATCCAGCTCTATCCTTACGATGATACACCCAACAAGGGCGGCGTCTACAAGGCCTGGATCACGCCTGTTGATGCCTATGATCCAGTCAATGACTTCGATAATTCTGGCGGTATGGGCGCGGCTAACCAACCCAATCAGGAAGGTTATCAGGCGGGAAACTTCCATGGGTTTATTCCCCGTTATGCCAAAACCGATAACTTTAAGGTGAAGGAGAAAAAGCCCCAATTCGGTATCATAGCGGTGCGTAATTACCATGACGCTAACCTAAACTGTCGTCTGGATCTGGGTGAGAAGTTTATCTGGCAATGGGAATACGGCATCGAAGACGGCTTGGGGGTGCGTAATGCAGACAGCACCAACGATGAGTCCGGCGGTGACCCATCGACTATCCTGCTTAAGGAAGCGCTGGGACAGTTGAATGATACCTGGATTTTAGATCACTTCCGTTGGACTGAAGCTAAGGATAAGAACCTCAATAGTGACTACTTCACCACGTCGGGTTATGTCCATGCTTATCAGCCGTTCACCTCTCTCAATAGCGGCCCGGAGGATCCTAATCTATGGGATGGTAACGATGTTAATGATTATATCGCGCGTTTTACCATGATCATGCCCTGTCCCGATCTGTTCGATGATGGCTTAAGCCCACAAACGGCCAATGAGTTTTCCAGCTTTATCGCCGCCGACCTCGGTGTAGTGGCGAGTACCAATAGCGATCCGCAGATCACCCTCACCTTAGGTCAGGTGGGCTTCGCGGATATAGATGTGACCAAGATCTTCGATACCAATGGCAACGGCATGCAAGATCAAGGCGAAGTAGGGCTCGCCAACTGGCCAGTGAGATTAACATATGCACCTAGCCTGTTGGAGTCCAATGGCGGCCCGATCCCAGATACCATCGGCTCGGTGGCCACCCCCGTTCTCTATCAAGAACTAGTCGACCGCTTCGGGTTAACATCCGATCCTCTGCTCGTAGCAGGTATAGCCAATAGGGTGACAGATAACGAGGGTAAACTGACCTTCCAGGTATTGCTCCCCAATGGTTACGGTGATGCACCGCTTACTCAGTATCCAACGGATAACTATCGAATCGAGGAGGCCACAGCCGCCGGCTGGATAGCCACCTCTACCGTCATGGTTGACTTCGATGTTCGCTCCGAAGCCTCGGGCAGCGATGGCCGACTGACGCCCATCATGGGTAATGCCTATCTCGACGACAGCAATACTCCATTTAGCAGTGTCGACTTTACCAACATCTGTTTCAACGAGGTGAGCTTCGGTACTAAGGGTTATTGGCATAATAAAAACGGTCTAGGAGAGATGATGACCGACTTTATCACCAGTTATATTAATACCTTAGAACCCTATGACAGTGAGACCAGTTATTTCGGCAAGGGGGATGAACCCTTCGATGGTATGTTCACCAATGGCGATCCCGTCGCGGCGGCCTATCAAAATGACAGCATTTCTGCCGGCGTCTCGGCCGGAGCCGGCACGCCTAAGGCGGAGGTGTCTCACTTCCTGATAGACAGCAATGGCGGTGGCGATCCCAAAGAGCAGTTAGCCCAACAGTTATTGGCATTTCTGTTCAATATTGAGTATCGCTTAGATGGCGATGCCATGGTGATGCTACCAAGTGGGGGAACCATGTCGACGGCCGACATCGTTGCCGCAGCCATCACCGCATGGCAAGGCGCTAATGCCGCCGACCAAGATCACTATAAGACTCTGCTCGACACCTTTAACAATATGAAGGTTGCAGATGGCAATGGGGTTAAATTTGTCCCCAGTGATCCGGAACATTGCCCACCGCTACCCAATGGTTTTGAGTAAGATTTTAGTGCTGAATCTAGGGTGACCGATGGAAAAAATGCTGAAGATTCTTGATATTACAGATTAAGTTTATATAAATCTAGCAGAGGTCATAATCATATGACCTCTGCTTATTCACTTAATAGACTTTAGCTACAATTTTCTCGCTGACTATATTGCCTTTTGAATCTTCAACCCACACGGAAGAGCTATATTTGTTGAGCTCACCGGTAACCTTGTATGTGTCACTCGCTATGGGAGCGAATGATACGTTACCAGAGACCAATATATTACCACTTACCAAGGTTTGGCCATCTGCCATAAACTGAACCAGTGGGGTCAGTGTAAACTTTATTCTCTGCGCTTAATCTGGCAGTCAGAAAGTCTCTCGCTTCCCCCCAAACTTGCGCTGTTGCAGCCAGCGTTAGTACGTGTCAGGTTGCCATGCATCCCCTAATGTAAATCGTTACTTTAAGAACTTTAACTCAAACTCATTTCTGTCCAGAAACATATTAGGGAACTGGCGGTGTTTAGGCTTCGCGATTGTTCTCTTGCTCATCATAGCGCGACTAGCACTTCAGGGATGGCAGGAGACGTTACTCTGGTGCTATTTCTGGGTGTTTATAGGCTTCGCGATATTTATCCACCCACATGGCTGTCGCGCCACAAATTGCCACTGGCATCACGATAAAGTTAATTATGGGGATCATCGAAAACAGGGTGACGGCGGCGCCGAAACTGAAACTCGTTCCCTTAGTCTGCTTGAGGGCAAATTTCATGTCGGGGAAGGGCACCTTATGGTTATCGAAGGGATAATCACAGTATTGTATCGCCATCATCCAGGCACTAAACAGGAACCAGATGATGGGGGCAAAAGTTTGACCGACAAAGGGGACCCAGAACAAGATCAGGCAGATGATGGCTCTGGGCAAGTAGTATTTAAGCTTTATCCATTCCCGGCCCAATATCCGTGGCAGATCTTTAATTAAGTCTATCGTAGTGCCGGTATTGAGATCTTTACCTGTGAGGTGTTGCTCGACCTTTTCGGCGAGTAAGCCATTAAAAGGCGCGGCAATCCAGTTCATCACAGAGCTAAACAGAAAAGACAGCACCACTAGTAGGGTGATAACGGCCAGAGGCCAGAGGATAAAATTGAGCCAGCTAAGGTATTCAGGGAGTTGACCGGTTAGCCAGACGAAGGCGCTTTCTAACTGACCTATGGCAAAATAGATGACGCTGGCAAAGATGACCAGATTAATCATCAAGGGAATAAACACAAAGCGTCTCAGCCCTTTAGTCTTGATCAGACTAAATCCATCGAGGAAGTAATTCACTCCGCTCTTGCTTGTTGTTGGGTTTGTTTTGGGGTTCATAAATAGATTCGATCACCATTCCATGTAAACTTATCAAGATTGTGTTCCACCCGCATGATGATGACAAGTAGTAATACCAATCAATATGAGAAAGTGATCTACTCAGATTGGTATAAATGGCACGGCAAGATCATTATAAATTGAACTTTATGCTCAAGTAGCGATCAGATCACCAAATACTCTTTTTTGGTGATGTTAATGACTGCTACTTTTTTAAAACATTTTGATTCGATTGCGGAACCCCGTATTGAGCGTTGTAAAAAACATAACTTATTAGATATTATTTTACTCGCTATAAGTGCGGTTATGTCAGGCTCTGAAGGATGGGAAGACATTGAAAACTTTGGACATCTAAAGCTTGATTGGCTTCGTCAGTATCGTCCTTTTAAAGCAGCTATTCCTCGGCATGACACTATTGCCCGTGTTATCTGCCGATTAAAAGCGGATGAAATAGAGAAAGCTTTTCAAACTTGGATTTCTTCTCTCCTAG
>NZ_ABIC01000080.1 GCF_000172075.1 Shewanella benthica KT99 | reverse complement strand
ATCAGTTTTACATCCTGATTAAGATGACAGGCTAGAAGATAAATCTGACGTGTCTAATATCAACACCACCACTCCCGCACTGCATCAGTTTTACATCCTGATTAAGATGACAGGCTAGAAGATAAATCTGGCGTGTCTAACCTCAACACCACCACTCCCGCACTGATTCCAATTTTACATCTTGAATAGATGGTAGCAATAGCGGGACTTGAACCTGCGACCCCAGCATTATGAATGCTGTGCTCTAACCAACTGAGCTATATTGCCACTGTACACCGGTTCCTCTTGGTGAGGAACGGGGCGTATTATGCTTATTCGGCGTATTGAGGTCAACCGCTTTTTTCGCTAATTGAAACTAAACCTACCGTTCGGTTATTACTTCACCAAACTGAGCGGCAGATGCACAAATATAGCCGCTTAACTGCCATAGAGATAGCGAGCAGGCGCAAAAAGTACTTCCCCAAAAGCCAAAAGGCTCGATGAATACCATTGAGCCTTTATTACATCACCAAGTTAAGCCATGAAATTAAGCTCCACGTCCTAATATTAGTCTGCGCATAAGGGGCAAAATCCTTATGCGTCTTATACGTTAAAGAGGAAATGCATCACATCTCCATCTTTCACTATATAAGACTTCCCTTCTACTTTTAGCTTACCAGCTTCCTTAGCGCCAGCCTCACCGTTATAGGTAATGAAGTCGTCATAAGACATGACTTGAGCACGAATGAAACCACGTTCAAAATCTGTATGGATCACGCCGGCAGCTTGTGGTGCTGTCGCACCTATGGCTACAGTCCAGGCACGAACCTCTTTAACACCGGCAGTAAAGTATGTTTGTAGTGCCAGTAGATCGTAACCTGCTCGAATTACGCGGTCTAGACCTGGCTCTTCCAGACCAAGATCTGCCATAAACTCTTCGCGGTCTTCAGGTTCCATCTCTCCAAGCTCGGATTCAATCGAGGCACACACTGCCACGACAACAGCATTCTCTTTCGCTGCTATTTCACGAACTGTATCTAGATGCGGATTGTTTTCGAAACCATCATCGGCCACGTTGGCAATATACATGGTAGGCTTTAGCGTCAAGAAGTTCAGATAAGCCACAGCAGCGATCTCTTCGACCGACAAGTCTAAAGAACGTAACATAGTGCCTTCGTTTAAAGGAGTAAGCATCTTCTCCAGCACAGAGACTTCAAATTTAGCCTCTTGATCTCCACCTTTAGCACGCTTAGCCTGACGATGAATAGCACGCTCACATGAATCCAGATCCGCCAAAGCTAGTTCAGTGTTAATCACTTCAATATCTTCGGCTGGTGAGATTTTATTAGCGACATGCACTATATTTTCATCTTCG
Organism: Shewanella benthica KT99; assembly: GCF_000172075.1. Lineage (GTDB taxonomy): Bacteria > Pseudomonadota > Gammaproteobacteria > Enterobacterales > Shewanellaceae > Shewanella > Shewanella benthica_A. The sequence goes on along the minus strand of NZ_ABIC01000080.1, from coordinate 3,171 downwards.
AAACAACGCACAACGTGACCGATGGCATCTGTTTCACGGATATTTGCCAGAAACTTATTACCTAGTCCTTCGCCTTTAGAGGCCCCTGCAACCAAACCCGCAATATCGACAAACTCCATCGTTGTCGGCATTACACGCTCAGGGTTAACGATCTTTGCCAAGGCATCGAGACGAGCATCGGGTACAGGCACGACACCGGTATTAGGTTCAATCGTACAAAACGGAAAGTTGGACGCTTCGATGCCAGCGTTAGTTAATGCATTAAATAACGTCGATTTACCTACGTTTGGCAGGCCCACGATGCCACATTTAAAACCCATATCTTTACCTTTAATATCAATAGTAAACTAACAGTTATACTGTGAGTTAAGTTCTTAAGAAGTTACCAAATGTCACTTCAATCAAATTTTTGCTATAAACCAATGTGGTTTAAGACTTAAACAAATACACCTCTAAGCTTTAAAGGTGTGCAACCTGTTCATGGCTTTAGCCATGTCTTCAGTAAACAATAACTCGGTGGAGCGTACAGCCTCATCGAGCACAGTTTCAATCTGGATCTGCTCAACTGCCGGAGCCTTACCCAGTACATAATTACTGACTTGGCTTCTATCACCCGGATGACCTATGCCGATTCGTAAGCGATAGAAACCTTTGTCATTCCCCAGACTGGCAATAATGTCTTTTAAGCCGTTATGACCACCATGTCCGCCACCCAATTTAAACTTGGCAACGCCAGGAGGCATATCGAGTTCATCATGAGCGACTAAGATCTCATCGGCTTGGATACGAAAGAAATTCGCCATCGCACCGACAGACTTACCACTGAGATTCATAAACGTACTCGGGATCAGTAAACGAACATCTTTACCATGCAGGTTAACTCTAGCGGTTAAGCCATAATACTTGCTATCGGCGATCAGAGTCGCAGTGCATATTCTGGCGAGCTCTTGTACATACCAAGCCCCGGCGTTATGTCGGGTCTGCGCATACTTTTCTCCAGGATTAGCGAGTCCTACAATCAGTTTTATATTACTCATTTAGCCCATTCTTTAATACGAGGCGCACCCCTGCCGTACAATGATGCCGGCTAAACGTCACGCGCAAAATAAAAACGCGACATTTTAACACTCAATCCACGGCGCAACAAATTATAAGCAAAATTGGTTTAATCGAAAAACTCATGGATATGCCAAACGGACCCTAAGGCCCGGGTTTAAATAGCGCTAATATCTGTAATTAGGTTAGAGTCCCATGGCATATTTGAGCACTTGCTTCTTAATCGGCGAATCGATATTCGCCAGCTTAAGCGCAGCATTGCGCAGTACTTTAAGTGGTAATAAGTCATTGCTGAACCCGGCATAAAACAGATCCATCGCCGACATCATCAGTTGATTATCTCGGTAACGGCGATGTTGGTATTCACTCAATGCTACATTGCTCCACCAAGCCTCTTGCTGACTCAGTTTATTCGAAATCACCGACATCAATGCATCGACATCTTTGAAGCCAATATTGACCCCTTGTCCAGCCAGGGGATTAATGGTGTGAGCCGCATCGCCTAAAATCACCAGATTATCGGCAAAGTAAGATTGAGCATGGCGTCGGGTCAACTTAAAACTGCCCTTATTCAAGACCTCAAACCGCCGGTCTAATCGCTCAGGAAAATGAATCTTAATCTGCTGAGCCAGAGCTGCGTTGCTCAATGTCGATAGCTGAGCGATTCGACTGGCGTCATCGTACCAGACCAGAGAAGCATTATTGCCCGGCAGGGGTAACAGAGATCTGGGACCTTTAGGGGTAAACTGTTGCCAGGTCACATCTTGTTGCTCTATGCCCGTCTCGATATTAATCAACATGGCCGACTGGGCATAATCCCAACCCGTTAAGCCGATTCCGGCCCAAGTTCTGACCTGTGAGTTGGCCCCATCGGCACCGACTAATAACTTGGCATCGAGTCGCTGCCCATCGTCTAAGGTCACACAAACCCCATTCTCGGAGCGACTAAAGCTATCGAGACTTCTGGGGCAAAGTAATTCAAGGTTATCGAGAGACTCGAACTGCTCCCACAAGGCCAACTGTATCAAACGATTCTCGACAATATGCCCCAGATGAGACACACCGATGGAATCGGCATGAAAACGAGTGATACATCCCTCTAACTCCCAAGTTTCCAGACCTAAATATGGCGCTCGTCGCATCTGAGTCAAACTTTCGAGAGCACCCAGACGCTCCAGCAAGGTCTCTGTCGCTAGGCTAATTGCTGAGACTCTCAAATCTATGGCCTGCTCACTACTGTATGTCTGGGGTCTGAACGCCTCTATCACGGTAACACTCAAGCCTAGTTGCGCTAAACCTATGGCCGTTGCGGCACCGATCATGCCTCCTCCAAGAATGACCACATCTCTTTTAGTAATTTCAGTTTGCGATTGACTCACCAAGACTCCTACACATCAAATAACCATTTCCTTATCACTCATTCTAATTTACCGGCATTGGATAGCCCATCAATCATTTCAAATTTCTCAGATGTGTATGCAAATGTTGCTATAGCCGAACTACTCATACTTGCTTGCAAACCGTACGATTATCACGCGAAGTCCTGCCTTACACTCAGTCTTACAAATCAAACCAATGGAATGAATGAGAATACGATGAAATTAATCACAGCCTTTATATTAGTCATGAGCAGCCTGTTACCTACCACAGCTTTGGCAGCGCCATCGAACACGGCGATGAGTTCCGCCGCCATGGAAGTCATTACAGTAACCTATCTCTCGCCTATAAATTATGCCATATATCAATATACGACGGAACTATTAGCCTATTTCAGACTCGAGATTCAGGCAGATATTTATACCCAGGCTCGGGCAGGTTCAATGCAGATGGCTCAGTCAATACACAGACAGTTTCAGGCAGACAGGTCCGCCTGGAAAGCATCAAATATACTCAATACTTGGCAAGGTAAAACTTCCAGCCCACAGTATTTTTGAATAAAAATGCCCAAAAGCTAGCCAGTGACTTGTTCAAGAGGTAAAATGTCGCGCTGTTTTTCCCGTGGTTCCAAGAGTGACATAAACTGATGAGCAGAACTCCATATCAAACCTGGGGCTGTCAATGATGAGTATGACTCATCAAGATGGCCGATCTGATGGACGATATAGGCTACACCCT
>NZ_ABIC01000081.1 GCF_000172075.1 Shewanella benthica KT99 | reverse complement strand
GTTTTTTAGAGCTTATTCACTTCCAGTGTGGAAGCTCCTGTTGAATACATTGTCTGTTGCGTCATAAATCTCTCCAGTGACCCTTAAAATCGAGTGTTGTACTTGATGCCTGTAATTAGATGGTGGTTCAGTCAAAGAGTTCCATATTCTCTGATTACCCCCTATACATGTTTGCAAGTTATAGAATCATACCTTAGCTTGATAGGGGGTTAAAGTCACAAAGTGCATTTTGCCTCTTCAAGCGGCGAATAATGCGTGATTTGCCGTATTTATAGAAACCAATCATGGTGTAATTTTTCACTATCGCCTAAATAATCGAGTACCCAAGTCATAGCTGGAGATTTATTTGTGCCATTCCACGCAAGGCAACATGGGCTTGGAGTCCTAGGTTGCTCTAAATCTTTGAGTATTAAAGAGCCCGCTTTGATAAATGGCTCGGCAAAGTGCAGTGGCATATAACCTATGCCCAGGCCTTCCCGGAAACAGTTTATCGCTCTTATCCAATCCGGAACCACTAAGCGGCGTTGGTTGTTTAACAACCAGGTCATGCGTTTAGGTATTTCACGAGATGTATCTTCAAGACAAATAGAGGGGTACTGACGTAGCTCATCATCGGCTAATGGTCGATCGATCTTAGCCAGTGGGTGATGCTTACTGACTAAAAAGGCCCATTCTATTTTGCCCATATCCCTGAAGTGATATTCGCCACCGACAGGAATCGCCGTCGTCGCGCCAATGGCGATATCACTGCGACCATTAGCAATGGACTCCCAGACTCCATTGAATACTTCGATACGAATGATGAGTTCAACATTGGTGAATTTTCGATAAAAATCGGCGATGAGTATACTGATCTTGTCTGCACGGACAATATTATCGAAGGCGATAGATAATGTAGGTTGCCAACCATTAGCGATACGCTTTGTATCATCTTTCATTGAGGTCATGTTTGTTAATAGAACACGAGATTGTTTAACGAAATGTTCACCGGCTAAGGTTAAGCTGACACTGCGATGATGGCGTTCAAATAAAGTGACGCCTAAATCTTCTTCTACCTGTTTTACTGCATAACTGACAGCCGAAGGTACCTTGTGCAGTTTATTTGCTGCAGCGGTGAAACTGCCCACCCGTGCGACCATATCGATCAATTGCAGTGATTGTTCAGAAAGCATACCCGCATTTCCTTGCTGTGAATTTTTTTGAAGGCTGACGTTAAAATTAAACGTTTCACTTCAATATTGCAAGTGATTAGACTGCGCAGCCAATGTAATTATCTTTAGTTTTTATTAGTAGTAATCATTTATGAATTCAGTAAATAATACCAAGTATTTCTTTTTTCTATCTTACTTAGCTTTGCTCAGCATGCTAGGTTTTATTGCCACCGATATGTATCTTCCTGCGTTTAAAGCGATTGAAAACACCATGCAGGCATCACCAGCGCAAGTTGCCAGCACACTCACTAGTTTTCTCGCCGGTTTGGCCATTGGCCAATTATTGTATGGTCCATTAGTTCTACGTATTGGCAAGCGCAATTCCTTGTTAGTCGGTTTAGCTATTTTTGCTGCTGCCAGTTTCTCAATAGCGTCGAGTGAAACGGTATTCGCTTTTAATGTGTCGCGCTTCTTTCAAGCCTTAGGCGCTTGTAGCGCAGGGGTGATCTGGCAAGCTATTGTCATAGAAAAATACGATGCAGCCAAGGCTCAGAGGGTATTTTCGAACATCATGCCTCTCGTGGCGCTTTCACCTGCTTTGGCGCCCTTATTAGGCGCATTAGTATTAGAAAGCACGGGGTGGCAAAGCATTTTCATGATTTTAACCGGGTTGGCTGTCTTCCTGATGTTGATGACACTCATATTTGTGCCCCAAGAAGCAATTAAAAAAGATAAGGCAAATCAGACTCGTGCAATTTCAAATTGGGGGATGTTAAACAATACTAAATACCTAGGGAACGTGATCATCTTCGGTGCTTGCTCCGGTGCATTCTTTGCCTATCTAACCCTGTGGCCAATTGTCATGGAGCAACATGGATTCACAGCCAAAGAGATTGGACTGAGCTTTATTCCACAGACGGTCATGTTTATCGTCGGTGGTTATGCCAGTAAAATATTGATAAGAAAAATAGGGACTGAAAAAACACTCTCAGTTTTACTCTCAGTATTTGGCTTGTGTGTATTAGCCATCGTGGCAAGCACACTGGTTCTTTCTTTCGATACCTTGCAGCCATTGTTAGTCTCTTTCTCGGTTTTAGCGGCCGCAAACGGCGCAATCTACCCGATAGTCGTCAACAATGCGCTACAAGAGTTTACCGATAATGCGGCAAAAGCGGCAGGTCTGCAAAACTTCTTACAAATAGGTATCGCCTTCGGTGCCTCTAGCTTAGTCGCTATATGGGCCGCTCTTGGGGAAGTCGCAATAGGATGGGGAATACTCTTGTGTGGAATCGTAGTGCTTGGAGGATATTGGTTGAAAAAGCAGAACTCCTGGTCACAGGTAAAATCACATTTTGTCACCCCAGATCCTGCTCGTATTGCGTTAGATAGTGATAAAACAGACGTAAGCTGATATAAAATAGCCAAATAGCACCAATATTGACCGTTTAATCAGATTAGGCCTTCTGATGATAAAAATGTGCATTTGAGGCTTTTACAAGACTCAGGTGTCACTATATTATTCGCGGCGTTCGGAGAGATGGCAGAGTGGTCGAATGCACCGGTCTTGAAAACCGGCATGGGTTTATAGCCCATCGCTGGAATCAAGCAATAAGTGCAACACGCTTACCAGTAAAGACCTCGAGGGGTGTTAGCCCGCCTAATATCTTTCTTGGCGTTAAATTTAGTTGCAATATCCTGTTCTCGATTTCCTCCTCCGTCAGCCTAGCCATGTCGAATTTCTTAGGCCAAAACCGCCGAATCCGACCGTTAGTATTTTCATTCGTTCCTCGCTGCCAACTCGCATAAGGTTTGGCAAAATAAACCTTCGCTCCCGTCGCTTCATGAACCTTCATATGGCCTGCAAACTCACCGCCATTATCCAAGGTTATTGTCAATGCAGTATGGACTTGCCCAAGCAAAGCGATCATCGCATCACTCAAGCATTCACTTGGGGCGAATTCTATTGGCATGCGGTCACAGATCGCCCCAGGAGACCAGTTAAGCACCATGCATTTTCGAATAATCTCGTCAGTACTTGGCTGGCGTTTACAGGCTTTTTTCGACGTCCTTTTACGCTTACAGCTTAACGTATGTGCCATTTTCGGGTCATAGTTTAGGCTGGTGATATTTCGCTTTAACTCACGGCATACGGTACTAAAATGTACCCCGACTTCCTCGGCGATCTGACGAAGTGTCATACCTGTTTTACGGGAGGCAGATATTTGGTATCGTAGTTCCTGAGTGAGCTGATGGTACTGTTTGTTCATGACTGACTCTGAATTTGTGTGTGAGAACTAAAATTTTGCCTTCAGCTCTCTCACTTTTCAACCCTTAGATCTTTCTGGTGGTTTTGCAATGGAAAACTTAATCTTATTTTTACAAAAATCATTCTATGGTGGGACTGATGTTGCTCCTATGGCCACTGATATGTATAAAAACGCTGATATGTTAATTATTTCAGATTTTATCATGGCAAGCTTGCCACAACATTTGTTAGACGATATCAGTTCGCTGAGAGAGCAGGGTAATAAATTTAATTCCTTGGTGATTGATTCATGTTTTATGGACCATCGTCTCAAATCAATCTTTGACAATGAGTGGGTGTATGACCCTGCTTCTAGCAAAGTGGTTGAATTATTGGGTTTTCAGGAAAGGTGTGAAACGCATTAATAAGGTATTATTTTGAAATGTAGCCAACTTACCGAAGGGGAGAACGATGTCGGTGCCACTACATTTCAATCGATTCATACTAACAATTGACTGCTACTTTCTGACGTTATAGATGTGCCACTAAAAGAATACGCAACTTGCCAAAGAGGTTAACATCTGTTGCCTACCGTGTAACCATAGGTTTTAAAAGGGTATTATATTGTTAATTTACTCTACTTTTGGCTATATTTTCTTGTTATCTCGTTTCAACTAGTCCAATGTCTGGTTTTTTACAGAATGACGTGTGTTCATCCTGTAGCGGTATATAAAAGGAATTACTCAATGAAGTTTAGAATGAACAAACTCGCCTTAGCATCTTCGGTATTGCTTTCAGCCTTTGTCTTACAGGCATGCGATAGTGGTTCTACGACTCAGACCCAAGATACAGCGACAGCTGAAAAGCAAGTCACAGCTGAGGTAACCGCAATGAAAACTCTGGATATCAATGTTATCTATTTAGACCGCAGAATGTTGCCGCCTAATGCGGTACTCGAGGTGACACTGGAAGATATCTCAAAAGCTGATGTTGTTTCAGTTCTGATCGCGAGTCAGTCCTTAAAAGATATCGGTACACCTCCTTACGCCG
>NZ_ABIC01000082.1 GCF_000172075.1 Shewanella benthica KT99 | reverse complement strand
AAAACTAAAAAAAATTCCGAGTGTTGTTTTTTCGTCCACAAAAACAGGCTTTAGATGTTTTTTTGGACATCCTTTTAGTCAGTGGTCAAACAGTCGGCATCTAAGCTGGCTTTCATATTGTTCATCTTAAACTGTTAGTGTACTGTTCCTCCCTCAAAGGGAGATAAGCAATGCCAACAGAAAATCCAATTCATAATGCACTGTATCTTGCATTCCAAAGATCTCAGTGGGCCAAGTTACGTGAATCGGTCCCCTTGACCCTAATTGAATCTGAACTCAAGAAACTACGCGGCATAAACGAGAAGCTCTCTCTGACCGAAGTCACCGATATCTACCTGCCTCTGAGTCGGCTACTCAACCTGATTGTCGGCGCCAAGCAGAAGCGAGGTTTAGTTCTCAACAAGTTCTTAGGCAGGATCCCTCCGAAGCGCCCCTATATCATCAGTATTGCCGGTAGCGTCGCCGTAGGAAAGAGCACTACGGCTCGAATTCTTCAGGCCCTGTTGAGCCAATGGCCTGAACACCCCAGAGTCGATCTTGTCACTACCGATGGTTTTCTTTATCCCCTTGCGGAGCTAAAACGTCGCGGCTTACTGCAGCGAAAAGGCTTTCCAGAAAGCTATGATATGAAGATGCTAGTTAAGTTTATTTCTCAAATCAAAGCCGGAGAGCCCCACGTCCGGGCACCGATCTATTCACACATCAGCTATGACCGCATCATGGACAAGCAGCAAATCATAAGACAACCAGACATACTGATTATTGAAGGGTTAAATGTACTACAAACGAGTCAGGATGCCGCAATTGGCATACAACAGCCCTTCGTTTCTGATTTTGTCGATTTCTCAATTTATGTCGATGCTGAGGAGTCATTACTGAAGAAATGGTACATAGATAGGTTCCTGCAATTTAGAGGAGGCAGCTTTAGTGATGACAAATCTTACTTCCATCACTATTCAAAACTTAACGATGATGAAGCGACTAGCATAGCGTCCAATATCTGGGATAACATCAACGGTCCAAATCTTAAATTGAATATTGAACCCACCAGAGATCGGGCCCACCTTATTTTGCAGAAAGGCAATGATCACCTGATGAGTCAGGTCCTATTACGAAAATAGTCCCGTTAGAAGCACTAGCTAGTGCTTCTCAGGCTAATCTCACCACCCACAAATGCTTTTATGCCGTTATCTGTTTCGAGTAGAATGGCGCCAGACTCATCTACTCCTTTACAGATACCCTGTATCTGGTTATCACCCATCAAGAGTTTTACTTCCTTACCGAAGAACACATCGACCTCCTGCCAGCGTGCTAAGAAGGCCGTTAACCCTAACCGCTCAAAAGTAGAAAAGTCTTGATGTAACTGTTTTTGTAACGCTATTGCCAATTCGGTTTTACTCGGACAAGAAGGATTGGCAGAAAGATCACTCCAAGCTTGATCAATTTTATCTCCCTGAGACTGAGACATGGAAATATTAATACCAATCCCCACAACTAGATGACATTCACTGTCGGCTTGACCGCTCATCTCAATTAAGACGCCAGCCAGCTTCTTGTTATTCAAATAGATATCGTTTGGCCATTTAACCCCTAAGTCTTCGATACCAAAACTTTGCAATACCTTGACCAGTGAGCAAGCAACTACCAGGCTGAGCCCTGAAGCCTGAGACATCCCATGTTGCAACTTCCAATACATGGAGCAATACAGATGACATCCATAGGGTGATACCCAGCTGCGGCCTCGGCGCCCTCGGCCTGCTGATTGATATTCTGCGATACATATATCACCAGATGTTAATTCATCAACATGTTGCAACAGAAAGGCATTAGTACTCGGTAGTTCATCGAAATAGAAGCACCTGTGATTAAGTGAGTGGGTCAATTTATCTTCATCGATCAAAGAAACCGGATTAGCCAACTTATAACCCTTGCCCTTAACACTAAATATCTCGACACCATAGTCTTCGAGGGAGTCAATGTGCTTACTAATCGCAGTTCTCGATATACCAGCTTGTTTAGCTAGCTCTTCACCGGAAACAAACAGCTCACCCGCTAATGCCGTTAATATATCTCTCTTACGTCGCCACTGTTCAATCATCTGCTAATTCCTTTTCACCGTTTGCACCAATAATTCTAGGCTCTGCTACTAATTTAATGCCATATCGCTCCACTATCGCGCTAATGACTTTCTTAGCCAACCTAGTGACATCGGTTCCCGTCGCATGACCCATATTAACCAAAACCAGGGCTTGCTGCTCATGGACTGCAGCACCTCCGACCTTAAGACCCTTTAACCCGGCCCTGTCGATTAACCAGCCAGCAGCCAATTTAACTGAATCAGCATCCACCGGAAACCCAACTATACCTGGATGATTTTTAACTAAGGAATCGAATACGGCGCGCGAAACTACTGGGTTCTTAAAGAAACTTCCCGCATTGCCCAGTACATCAGGGTTAGGAAGCTTAGTATTTCGCATATTACAGATACAAGTGAATATCTGTTGTGCGGTCACACTTCCTCTCTCAAGCGCCTTCAGTGCTCCGTAAGATATCACTGGCTGCCAATGCTTACTTAGCTTGAGTCCAACCCCGGTAATCACAGCACAATTGAGCAGATCCCCTTTAAAAATTGAATCTCTATATTTAAAGTGACACTCATTGGTCGCTAAGCGCTTCAATTCACCGGTTCTGAGATCAAGATACTCTACCCAATCACATACCTGCATCAGTTCGACACCATAGGCACCAATATTCTGAATTGGCGCCGCGCCAACAGTCCCGGGTATCAAGGCTAAATTCTCGAGGCCTGGTATAGACATTGAAAGAGTGGTTTCGACTAACTCGTGCCAATTTTCGCCCGCTGCCACGCTGAGGTAATGGCATTCATCATCCTCGGAAAACTCTATGCCCTTAGTCTCGACATGAACTACGGTACCTAGATAGTCATCTGTCAGTACAATATTACTCCCTCCACCAAGCACCAAAAAATCTTGCTCACTTCGATACAATTCCAAGCAAGTAGAAATCAATTCAGCTTTAGATTTGGCATGGCTCAACTCGACACAGCTATGGTCAATCTGAAAGGTATTGTAGGATTTTAATGAATAAGGGACTGCAGGCATAGATAGAAACTTCTAGAGAGCATTAAAGCGGCATTGTAGCGTATTTAGCTAGCAGAAAGAATTGGCTCGACACTACAGCGCGATTTATGAACATCATTTAACTCAAATAGTCACCTGCTGATTATTATTTTCGCCAAAATCCACAGACAGAAGCGGATGGAGTGTATGCCAAGACAATGTCAGGAACACTTCTGTTAAACCAAGAGTGGCGTCAGTCACATGCTTTCGAGCGCGTAGCTGGGGCGGACGATTTCTTTTATAAGAGTCCGCGACGCCTAAACGAAAAAAGCCTCTACATTGCTGTAGAGGCTTTCGTCTTTGTGTTAGCGGGTGAATATCACGCAGTGATGAGCTCATGAACGAGAGGCTTGGATGCCGAACTGGGCTTTTAAGCATGGATGCTGTTGGACGGGACGGCCGCGACACATATAAGTACCATAAATCAGACACGAAAAAGCCCTAACATTGCTGTTAGGGCTTATCGTAATGTTGGCGGAGCGGACGGGACTCGAACCCGCGACCCCCGGCGTGACAGGCCGGTATTCTAACCAACTGAACTACCGCTCCTTTAGCAAAGTGCTTACGCATATTGCTAAATTCTTTTTAAGTCGCTGATATGTCACTATCAGTAAACTTTGTCTTCACTTTCTAGAAAGTGGAAACTAAATAGGCGCCTGGAAATGACCTACTCTCACATGGGGAGACCCCACACTACCATCGGCGCAATTGCGTTTCACTTCTGAGTTCGAGATGGATTCAGGTGGGGCCACAATGCTATGGTTTCCAGACTAATTTTGCGATTACTTTCAGCTTTTCAAAAAGCTAAAGGTAAAAGAATTTAGAAAGCTGGCTATTTAAAAAGTCTTTTAAATAGCTTTAAATAAAAGTAATAATTGGTTCAACTTAAATCAAGTCGGTATTCTTTTGTGCTTGTAAAGTAATCACTCATTAACCACATACTTCTCTTTTAACAAGAGTAAACCCATCTGGGTTGTATGGTTAAGCCTCACGAGTCATTAGTACAGGTAGCTCAATGCCTCACAGCACTTACACACCCTGCCTATCAACGTCCTAGTCTCGAACGGCTCTTTAGAGGAATTAAATCCCTAGGGATGACTCATCTTAGGACTCGCTTCCCGCTTAGATGCTTCAGCGGTTATCGATCCGAAC
>NZ_ABIC01000083.1 GCF_000172075.1 Shewanella benthica KT99 | reverse complement strand
TACACTAAACCTGGGATCAAGTTAGGTAGACCCGTTGCGATACCGACTGCCTGGAATGTACCCAGGACCAATGTGCCGTATCGTGTATATTGACTGATCTTCTTACGTCCTGATTCGCCTTCCTTCTTAAGTTCAGCGAGTGCAGGATGTACCACAGTCAATAGCTGCATTATGATCGATGCCGAGATGTATGGCATGATACCTAATGCAAAGATAGAAGCACGTTCAAGAGCACCACCGGAGAACATGTTAAACATGCCTAAGATGGTACCCTTCTGCTGATTGAACAGCTCTGCTAATACAGCAGCGTCAATACCAGGAATTGGTACAAACGAACCGGCTCTAAAGACGATAATCGCACCAATCACGAACAGGAGGCGAGTCTTCAGTTCAGAAAATCCACCTTTCGCGCTTTTTAAATTAAGTCCTGGTTTTGCCATCGACGTATTATTCCTCGATCTTTCCGCCGGCAGCTTCGATAGCTGCACGAGCACCTTTGGTTGCCTTCAGACCTTTAACGGTCACTGGGCGCTCAATGGTACCTGAAAGAACAATTTTAGCAAACTGTATGTTGCGTGTGACAAGATTTGCATCTTTCAGCGCATTCAAGTCGACAACATCACCGTTAACTTTTGCAAGTTCGCTGATACGAACTTCCGCAGTTACCAAAGCCTTACGCGAGGTAAAACCAAATTTAGGCAGACGGATCTTAAGTGGCATTTGACCACCTTCGAAACCTATGCGTACGCCGCCACCTGAACGAGACTTCTGACCCTTGTGGCCGCGACCACAAGTTTTACCAGTGCCCGAACCGATTCCGCGACCTACACGCTTAGCTGCGGATTTAGCACCTGCAGCAGGTGATAGAGTATTTAGACGCATCTTATACTTCCTCCACCGAAACCATATAGTAAACCTTGTTAACCATACCGCGAACGGAAGGAGTATCTTCAAGTTCAACAGTGTGGTTAATACGGCGTAAACCTAGACCAGTCAAAGTTGCACGATGCTTAGGCAAACGTCCAATTGAACTCTTAGTCTGAGTAACTTTTAATGTTTTCTTAGCCATGGTGCATTAACCTCGAATTTCATTAACATTGAGGCCGCGCTTAGCTGCAATTTGTGCTGGTGACTTCATCAGCACCAACGCATTTACAGTTGCACGAACAACGTTAATCGGGTTAGTTGAACCGTATGTTTTCGACAGAACGTTACGCACGCCTGCCACTTCCAATACGGCACGCATTGCGCCACCGGCAATAATACCGGTACCGTCAGAGGCTGGTTGCATGTAAACACGCGAACCAGTATGACGACCCTTTACAGGGTGGTGCAGAGTACCATTGATCAATTCAACAGAAACGATGTTACGACGAGCCTTTTCCATCGCTTTCTGAATTGCAGCAGGCACTTCACGCGCTTTACCATAACCAAAACCGACCTTACCATTACCATCACCGACTACAGTTAGTGCAGTGAAGCTAAAGATACGTCCGCCTTTAACTACTTTAGAAACACGATTTACTGCAACTAATTTCTCTTGCAGATCGTCTTTTTGCTGAGCTTCAAATTTAGCCATTTTTCATCATTCCTTAGAACTTGAGGCCAGCTTCACGAGCGGCGTCTGCTAATGCAGCTACACGTCCGTGATACTTGAAACCGGAACGATCGAATGCAACTACAGTCACGCCTTTTTCGATAGCACGCTCAGCAAGGATTTTACCCACTACTTTAGCTGCATCTACGTTGCCTGTGTACTTTAGCTGCTCTGATACTGCTTTCTCAGCAGTAGAAGCTGACGCCAAAACCTGTGAATCAGGACTGATTACCTGAGCATAGGTATGACGTGGTGTACGATGTACAACCAGACGGTTAACGCCCAGCTCTTGGATCTTCTTACGGGCGCGTAGTGCGCGGCGTAAGCGAGATGTTTTCTTATCCATATCGCGTTACCTACTTCTTCTTAGCCTCTTTACGACGTACTTGCTCATCGGTATAACGTACACCCTTGCCCTTATAAGGCTCTGGTGGACGATATCCGCGAATCTCAGCTGCTACTTGACCCACTAACTGCTTATCTGTACCAGTAAGTACGATTTCAGTTTGAGAAGGACAGGCTGCTGTTACGCCGTCAGGGAGTTTGTGTAAAACAGGGTGTGAAAAGCCTAGAGTCAAATCGATGTCTTTACCGACGAGCTTAGCTCGGTAACCAACACCAACTAGAGTTAGTCTTTTCTCAAAACCAGCTGTTACACCAACTACCATATTATTGATTAATGCTCGAGCTGTACCTGATTGAGCGTTATTTTTAACGCCTGCAACAGAACTACACTTGATTTCGTTGTTTTCAACAACAACAGAAACATCTGTGTTTATTACTCGAGTCAAACTACCTTTAGACCCTTTTACGGTGATAGTTTGTTCGTTTAAAGTCACTTCTACGCCGGCAGGGATAGCGACTGGTGCTTTTGCGACACGAGACATTGCTAGCTCCTTATGCTACGTAGCAGATAACTTCCCCACCCAAGCCATTTTGGCGGGCGGTACGATCAGTCATCAAACCTTTAGAAGTGGACACGATTGCGACACCCAGTCCGCCCATCACTCTTGGAAGTTCGTCTTTACCTTTGTAAATACGAAGACCAGGACGGCTGACGCGCTGGATAGTCTCAACGACTGGTTGACCTTGGAAATACTTAAGAGTGATTTCTAGAGTCGGTTTAGCTTCATCTGCTACGGCGTAGTCAGTGATATAACCTTCTTCTTTAAGCGTCTGTGCAATAGCAACTTTCAACTTATTAGAAGGCATAGATACTGATACTTTGTTAGCAGCTTGGCCATTACGAATACGTGTTAACATATCCGCTATAGGATCTTGCATGCTCATATTAGCTTACTCCGTGACAAGTGCTTACCAGCTGGCCTTGCGTAGACCAGGAACTTCACCGCGCATAGTCGCTTCACGTAATTTGATACGGCTAAGGCCGAATTTACGTAAAAAACCATGTGGGCGACCAGTTTGACTACAGCGATTACGCTGACGCGCAGGGCTAGAGTCACGTGGTAGACCTTGCAACTTAAGAACGGCATCCCAACGATCTTCATCAGATGTAGTCGGGCTGCTAATGGTAGCCTTAAGCACTTGACGCTTTTCAGCGAACTTAGCCACGAGCTTGGCACGTTTTACTTCACGTGCTTTCATTGAACTTTTTGCCATTTCGCTACCCTTATTTCTTGAATGGGAAGTTAAAGCCTTCAAGCAAAGCTTGGCCTTCTTCATCATTCTTCGCAGAAGTAGTGATCACAATATCCATACCGCGAATTTTATCGATTTTATCGTAATCGATTTCCGGGAAGATAATTTGCTCACGCACACCCATCGCATAGTTACCACGGCCATCGAACGACTTAGTGTTCATGCCACGGAAATCACGGATACGCGGGATTGCGATTTCAATTAAACGCTCTAAAAATTCCCACATACGCTCACCGCGCAGTGTAACCTTACAGCCTATCGGGTAGCCATCACGGATTTTAAAACCAGCCACTGACTTACGAGCGACAGTTACTACTGGCTTTTGGCCAGCGATAGCAGTCATGTCACGAAGCGCATGCTCCATAACTTTCTTATCTGCTACAGCTTCGCCAACACCCATGTTTAGGGTGATTTTCTCAATCCGAGGGACTTGCATGACACTGGTGTAACCGAACTTTTTAACAAGTTCAGGACTCACAGTCTCTTGATATTTATCATGCAGTTTCGCCATCGTTTACTCCAATTACTTAATGAGTTCACTGTTCGACTTAAAGAAACGGACTTTTTTGCCGTCTTCAAATCGGAAACCAACGCGATCAGCTTTGCCTGTGGCAGAGTTAAAAAGCGCTACGTTTGATGCTTGTATCGGTGCTTCTTTCTCAACAATACCACCAGTCACACCCAGTTGTGGGTTAGGCTTCTGGTGCTTCTTGACAAGATTGATGCCTTCAACAATTAATTTACCAGTAGTAAGAACCTGAGAAACTTTTGCACGTTTCCCTTTATCTTTACCTGCTAGTACTATTACTTCGTCTTCACGACGGATTTTAGCTGCCATTTGAAGCTCCTTTACAGTACTTCTGGTGCCAGAGAAACAATTTTCATAAATTGTTCGTTACGCAATTCACGCGTCACTGGGCCAAAGATACGAGTACCAATCGGTGCATTGTTTGCATTAAGCAAAACCGCTGCGTTCCGATCGAAGCGAATGACAGAACCGTCTGGACGA
>NZ_ABIC01000084.1 GCF_000172075.1 Shewanella benthica KT99 | reverse complement strand
TAGGAGCGTACCTTCTCCCGAAGTTACGGTACCATTTTGCCTAGTTCCTTCAGCCGAGTTCTCTCAAGCGCCTTGGTATTCTCTACCCAACCACCTGTGTCGGTTTGGGGTACGATTCCTACTAACCTGAAGCTTAGAAGATTTTCCTGGAAGCATGGCATCAACTACTTCAACCCCTTAGGGTCTCGTCATCAGTCCTCAGTCTTGCAATTTAATGCGTATCCCCGGATTTGCCTAAGAATACAACCTACAACCTTAAACGCGGACAACCAACGCCGCGCTAGCCTAGCCTTCTCCGTCTCTCCATCGCAGTTAGCAGAAGTACAGGAATATTAACCTGTTTCCCATCGATTACGCCTTTCGGCCTCACCTTAGGGGTCGACTTACCCTGCCCTGATTAACATTGGACAGGAAACCTTGGTCTTTCGGCGAGGGAGTTTTTCACTCCCTTTATCGTTACTCATGTCAGCATTCGCACTTCTGATACCTCCAGCGTGGGTTACCCCTTCGCCTTCAACGGCTTACAGAACGCTCCTCTACCGCTTGCCAGTAAACTAGCAAACCCATAGCTTCGGTGTATTGCTTAGCCCCGTTAAATCTTCCGCGCAGGCCGACTCGACTAGTGAGCTATTACGCTTTCTTTAAATGATGGCTGCTTCTAAGCCAACATCCTAGCTGTCTAAGCCTTCCCACATCGTTTCCCACTTAGCAATAACTTTGGGACCTTAGCTGATGGTCTGGGTTGTTTCCCTTTCCACGACGGACGTTAGCACCCGCCGTGTGTCTCCCGAGTAGTACTCATTGGTATTCGGAGTTTGCAAAGGGTTGGTAAGTCGGGATGACCCCCTAGCCTTAACAGTGCTCTACCCCCAATGGTATTCGCTCGAGGCGCTACCTAAATAGCTTTCGAGGAGAACCAGATATCTCCCGGTTTGATTGGCCTTTCACCCCCATCCACAAGTCATCCGCTCATTTTTCAACATAAGTCGGTTCGGTCCTCCAGTTGATGTTACTCAACCTTCAACCTGCCCATGGATAGATCACCGGGTTTCGGGTCTACACCTTGCAACTTCTCTAATTAAAGATACGCGCAGTTAACACTCGGTTTCCCTACGGCTCCGCTATTCGCTTAACCTCGCTACAAAATGTAAGTCGCTGACCCATTATACAAAAGGTACGCAGTCACGGTCTCTTATTCCGAAGAATGGAACCGCTCCCACTGCTTGTACGTATACGGTTTCAGGTTCTATTTCACTCCCCTCACAGGGGTTCTTTTCGCCTTTCCCTCACGGTACTGGTTCACTATCGGTCAGTCAGGAGTATTTAGCCTTGGAGGATGGTCCCCCCATGTTCAGACAAGATGTCACGTGTCCCGTCCTACTCGTTTTCATCTATGGTTAGTTTTCATGTACGGGGCTATCACCCTGTGCCGCTGAGCTTTCCAACTCATTCCACTAACACCCCATAGACTTAAGGGCTAATCCCCGTTCGCTCGCCGCTACTAGGGGAATCTCGGTTGATTTCTGTTCCTCCGGGTACTTAGATGTTTCAGTTCCCCGGGTTTGCCTCATATACCTATGTATTCAGTATATGATACTCACTTATGTGAGTGGGTTTCCCCATTCGGACATCGTTAGCTCAAATGCTTGTTACTAGCTCGCCAACGCTTTTCGCAAGTTACTACGTCCTTCATCGCCTCTGACTGCCAAGGCATCCACCGTATACGCTTAGTCACTTAACCATACAACCCACATAGGTCTTTATTCGCTTGCCACTGTACTGTTATGCAGCGTTACTCAAACTCACTTGTCGGTTATGTAGTAAACTACACGCCCTCCTCGTTCGCTTTCGCGCCTTGCCTAACAACACATCGACTGCGCTAACAGACTCAATATTCTCTACAAATAGTAGAAAACGAATCGTATCGCAACTAATGGTGTTTACTTTCGCCAAAAGAATACTCTTGAAGCACTTTCCTAACTAAAGGTCTATGCTCCAGCACTTGATTTAAGTGTTTGAGAACTCAATTATTTATTTTTCGCGCTAATGCTATTAATAACAACTTACAAGTAAGTCGCTATCCCTTTCACATTAACACTATCAGCTTTCCAAATTTTTAAAGAACGGGCTTAAAAAAGCCAAAGATAATTCTTTCATTATCTTTGGCATCTCTATCCATATGCATGGCTTACAATTTCAGCAAAAATGCAAGCAAATGCTGGAGCTACATGACAGTGATCGAACCTAGTTTTTAAACTGCGTTCTAAACAATCAAGCAAAACCAACAAATAAATGGTGGAGCTATGCGGGATCGAACCGCAGACCCCCTGCGTGCAAGGCAGGTGCTCTCCCAGCTGAGCTATAGCCCCATTTACATGCTGTCAAACAAAATATATACGCTTACTTATTGCTAAGTTATTACCAAATCGAGTGTAACAAGGCATGTAGTGAGGACGTTTAGCCTGCTAAACGACGAACTACATAACGTAGTAACACAAAGATTTGGTGGGTCAGAGTGGACTTGAACCACCGACCTCACCCTTATCAGGGGTGCGCTCTAACCAGCTGAGCTACAGACCCATTTATACTTGCAACCTTATTTATCGCTATTGCTTTAAACAAGAGTACGTCGTCTAAACAGACACGTATATTTTTGCTCTTTCTTCTATCAAGTAATCTGTGTGAACACTCAAGCACACGGATGTGCTGTGTGTAAGAAATGCACGGATGCAATTTCTTACCAAACCAAGTATTGAGTTAGTCGTATAGGTAAGGAGGTGATCCAGCCCCAGGTTCCCCTAGGGCTACCTTGTTACGACTTCACCCCAGTCATGAACCACACCGTGGTAAACGCCCTCCCCGAAGGGTTAAGCTATCTACTTCTGGTGCAGCCCACTCCCATGGTGTGACGGGCGGTGTGTACAAGGCCCGGGAACGTATTCACCGTGACATTCTGATTCACGATTACTAGCGATTCCGACTTCACGGAGTCGAGTTGCAGACTCCGATCCGGACTACGACCGGCTTTGTGGGATTAGCTTGACCTCGCGGCGTTGCAACCCTCTGTACCGACCATTGTAGCACGTGTGTAGCCCTACTCGTAAGGGCCATGATGACTTGACGTCGTCCCCACCTTCCTCCGGTTTATCACCGGCAGTCTCCCTAAAGTTCCCACCATTACGTGCTGGCAAATAAGGATAAGGGTTGCGCTCGTTGCGGGACTTAACCCAACATTTCACAACACGAGCTGACGACAGCCATGCAGCACCTGTCTCACAGTTCCCGAAGGCACTAAGCTATCTCTAGCAAATTCTGTGGATGTCAAGAGTAGGTAAGGTTCTTCGCGTTGCATCGAATTAAACCACATGCTCCACCGCTTGTGCGGGCCCCCGTCAATTCATTTGAGTTTTAACCTTGCGGCCGTACTCCCCAGGCGGTCTACTTAATGCGTTAGCTTGGGAACCCAGTGTTCAAGACACCAAATTCCGAGTAGACATCGTTTACGGCGTGGACTACCAGGGTATCTAATCCTGTTTGCTCCCCACGCTTTCGTACCTCAGCGTCAGTCTTTGTCCAGGGGGCCGCCTTCGCCACCGGTATTCCTTCAGATCTCTACGCATTTCACCGCTACACCTGAAATTCTACCCCCCTCTACAAGACTCTAGTTTGCCAGTTCAAAATGCAATTCCCAGGTTGAGCCCGGGGCTTTCACATCTTGCTTAACAAACCGCCTGCGTACGCTTTACGCCCAGTAATTCCGATTAACGCTTGCACCCCTCGTATTACCGCGGCTGCTGGCACGAAGTTAGCCGGTGCTTCTTATGCGAGTAACGTCATAGCTGTAGTTTATTAAACTACAACCTTTCCTCCTCGCTGAAAGTGCTTTACAACCCGAAGGCCTTCTTCACACACGCGGCATGGCTGCATCAGGCTTGCGCCCATTGTGCAATATTCCCCACTGCTGCCTCCCGTAGGAGTCTGGACCGTGTCTCAGTTCCAGTGTGGCTGATCATCCTCTCAGACCAGCTAGGGATCGTCGCCTTGGTAAGCCATTACCTTACCAACTAGCTAATCCCACCTAGGTACATCCAATCGCGAAAGGCGCACTTCGAAAAACGCGTCCCCTCCTTTCCCCCGTAGGGCGTATGCGGTATTAGCAGTCGTTTCCAACTGTTATCCCCCTCGACTGGGCAGTTCCCTAGGCATTACTCACCCGTCCGCCGCTCGACAGCAAAGGTGCAAGCACCTTCCTGTTTCCGCTC
>NZ_ABIC01000085.1 GCF_000172075.1 Shewanella benthica KT99 | reverse complement strand
CAGCACTTGCTGACACGTCTTGTTTTAATTCACCCGTGACCGCTGTCTATGGTCGTATGTTCATCAAAATTATCGGCTGTAAAACCTTCACGCTGGCACTTGTGCCACCAAGCTTCTAATTCACCCTGTAGACCAGAATGATGACCTTTAAGCGCTAGAATATAATCAGCCTTTTGCTTAACGATTAGCTTTGCTATCTCTTTTTGACATCCCATAGCATCGAGCGTGATGATGCTGTTTTCTATATCTAGCATCGCCAGCAGCTCAGGAATGGCAGTAATTTCATTGGTTTTCATGCTTATGTACCTCACTCAGTACGAATGTACAGGCGCATGAATTATTGCCAGATTTAACCGCCTATTAGGGATTTCTTTTTCCATTTTTCTTCGGTTAAACCGATAACAGAACTCACTAAGGTATTCTTGAGGGTATTTTCCCGAAACTCCATGAAATGTGCCGAGTAAAAAGGCTTTTAAGTTACCTATTGCAATATGAACCCAAGGCAACCATTCATCGACCAACTCACTCGGTGTAACCCTAGCTTCATGCTGTTGAGTGTTATCTATGATATTCAAAGCGGCTAGTCCGTCAGTATGAACTTCTTGCTGTGCATTTAAGTGCCTAGCAACAAAATCGTTAACGGCTTCATGACAAACACTGTCGACGGCCTGCATAGCGATAAATCCCGCGCGTTTCCCTTTGCTTTCAACAGCAATTAACACAGGTGTTTTCCCTGCGGCTCCACGTCCGCGTTTACCTTTTCTCTTTCCCCCAACGAAGGCATCATCAATTTCAATGAGACCTGAAAGCCTATATAGACTGTCTCTATGACCCATTGCCGTTCTCAACTTGCTCAATATTAAGCGTGCCGTTCGCCAATTAACCTCAATGAGTTTACTGAGTCTCAATGCTGAAATGCTGCCTTTATCTGAGCCGAGAAAGTAGATGGCCCAAAACCACTTCGCTAAGGGAATACGGCTACCATGGAATAAAGTATCTGCGGTGACAGATGTTTGTTTATGACACTGACTACATTCATAAACATCACGAGTAGTGAGCTGATAACTATGCTCACAACTGCACCTAGGACTGTTAGACGTCAACTAGCTTGGCCTATAGGCGTCAATTAAGTTGGCCGCTTTTGCCGTTTATTTTTATGGCTTCTTTTCTTCGATAACTCTCTCCTTCAAGTTGATAAATCTCTGCGTGATGCACCAGTCGATCAATCACGGCTACTGTCATCATATTGTCTCCAAATATACTGTCCCACTCACTAAACACCTGGTTCGTTGTGATCACTAGGCTGTTGCGCTCATAACGATGTGCAATGAGCTCAAATAGAACCTGACTTTCACTATCACTCTTTTTGACATAACCGATGTCGTCCAAAATGAGTAGCTCATATTTATCGAGTTTTTTAAGTGCATCTTCCAGACCTAAACCCTCTCGGGCTTTCTGCAAGTGCTGCACCATCGCCGTGCCTGTCGTGAATTTCACACGAACAGATTGCTCAATAAGCGCATAACCCAGCGCGGCTGCTATGTGGGTTTTACCTAGGCCGCTCGCACCGAATAATAAAATATTATGCCCTTGTCTCAACCAGCTCAACTCACTGGCCTTACGTTTAACTTGAACTGCGCTAATGCCGACCACTTCACTGAAACCGTATTGAGACAACTGTTTCCCTATCGGTAACTGGCTTTCTTTGAGTAAGCGTTTTAGGCGTACTTCCTGTCGATGTGTCGCCTCTATTTCACATGATTGAGCGAGAAATAGCTCGGGTTCCCACGGCTCCTTCACCGCTTTCAGGGCAATGTCGGGCCACGCCTTTGCTATCGCTGGCAGTCGTAACTCTTTTAATAATAGGGGTATCATAACTTGAGACGCTATGCTGCTGACTATCGATGATAGGGACAACTATCGTATCGGGGCCAAAAACCGCCTTTAGGGATAAGAGCATCCCTGATTTGCGATGCTTTAAAAGCATTACGTTTCTTAGCCAATGCATGGATAACATGATGATAATCTATTGAGCGACCACGAGTTGCGCCTTGAGTATGCATTCGCGCTAAGGTTAATGTGAGTTCATGCCCATAGAAAAGCACTACACGGTCATCAAAAATGTGTGCCAGCGAGGGTTATATTTAGCTCGTTGGCCCAAGTGTAGTCAGAAATGCCCATTGCCCCCGGCGTATGTTTCTGCCTGAAAATGACGCCTTGCTCAGGCCCGTGTATGACGCGCCATGTCTTAATTCGGCGTTGTAAAGTGCGTAGCTGTGAGCGCTCCAATTGCCCCGGTGCGATTTCCTCTAGTTTTTCGAATAATGTAATGGGCTGCAGTGAGGGTTCTTTTTCAAGCAACGGCACAACATGCTGCTCGAAAAGACCATTAAGAGGATCTGTTCTGGTCGCGTATTGACGTGGTAATTTGCTGGTGTTGTGTTGGCTAGCATCAATTCGTCTAGCTGAACGGGAAGAAAACCCCGCCTTTGCCGCAGCAGATGATTGAGTCTGTTTAGGTTTATTACGATAAGACATATATAGGTTAACCTGTAGTTGGTTTATGGGTTTTCCAGGCATATAAATCTCTCAAGAATTATGTATGCCTAAAGATGACCAAAACCGGACAAGTTAATTGTCGCCTAATAGACATTGTTGATAGTGTTTGTGAAGCCTGGAACACTTTCACCGAGAGTGCAGAAAGAGTGACAAAAATGTGTTCTAGGGATTGGGCGAATATGACCAGTTAATTTTCCAGATTGGTATAACGCAGGAGCTGTTACCGAGGAGCATTTATCGACCGACATCGGGAATAGCCCTTTCGCGGAGCATATATACGTAGAACAAAGAGCGGAGGCGCCTTCCAATGGCCCGGCTTCGGATAAATCCTCCGCGTTCAGACCCAGCATCAAGCTACGCTTGATAAGCGCAAGGTCTGCACCCTACTATCACATGAAAGGATGCATGCTTCGCATGCGCTATCTATATTCCCCATGTTCGTTCGGTCATTTTCCAGACTAAAACGAAAAAAGCCCGTTGCGTTAGCAACGGGCTTTATCGTTTATTAGGCGCCTGGAAATGACCTACTCTCACATGGGGAGACCCCACACTACCATCGGCGCAATTGCGTTTCACTTCTGAGTTCGAGATGGATTCAGGTGGGGCCACAATGCTATGGTTTCCAGACTAATTTTGCGATTACTTTCAGCTTTTCAAAAAGCTAAAGGTAAAAGAATTTAGAAAGCTGGCTATTTAAAAAGTCTTTTAAACAGCTTTAAATAAAAGCAATAATTGGTTCAACTTAAATCAAGTCGGTATTCTTTTGTGCTTGTAAAGTAATCACTCATTAACCACATACTTCTCTTTTAACAAGAGTAAACCCATCTGGGTTGTATGGTTAAGCCTCACGAGTCATTAGTACAGGTTAGCTCAATGCCTCACAGCACTTACACACCCTGCCTATCAACGTCCTAGTCTCGAACGGCTCTTTAGAGGAATTAAATCCCTAGGGATGACTCATCTTAGGACTCGCTTCCCGCTTAGATGCTTTCAGCGGTTATCGATTCCGAACGTAGCTACCGGGCAATGCTATTGGCATAACAACCCGAACACCAGCGGTTCGTCCACTCCGGTCCTCTCGTACTAGGAGCAGCTTCCTTCAATCATCCAACGCCCACGGCAGATAGGGACCGAACTGTCTCACGACGTTCTGAACCCAGCTCGCGTACCACTTTAAATGGCGAACAGCCATACCCTTGGGACCGACTTCAGCCCCAGGATGTGATGAGCCGACATCGAGGTGCCAAACACCGCCGTCGATATGAACTCTTGGGCGGTATCAGCCTGTTATCCCCGGCGTACCTTTTATCCGTTGAGCGATGGCCCTTCCATACAGAACCACCGGATCACTATGACCTACTTTCGTACCTGCTCGACGTGTCTGTCTCGCAGTTAAGCTGGCTTATGCCATTGCACTAACCGTACGATGTCCGACCGTACTAGCCAA
>NZ_ABIC01000086.1 GCF_000172075.1 Shewanella benthica KT99 | reverse complement strand
TGGTGCTTGGTAGCACCGCCGTTAGACGCTAGGTCGCAGGCTTTTACTTACTTCCCAAGGCGTTCCGCCTTGGCTAGGGATGCGTATTCTACACTCCCAGTTGTTGGCGTCAAGTGCTTTTTTAAGAAGATTTCCAAGCGGTTAAATAACCACCAGCAAACATCATAACCAAACTCACTTAACTCCCTGACTCGTTTCATTATCGCTATGGCTACTGCCTTAGTGACGCTGTTTGCCGTGTCAGTGGATGCGCATTATAGGGATATCAGCCCAGAGCGCAAGCGCTTTTTCTAGAAAAAGTGACCTTTTTTGCACCCCCAGTTTAAACACATGCTACACACTAATTACCCCCAGACTTATCCACAAAACAGATGATTTCTGACTAAGACCTCCCTTGCTTACAAGTAACCTAAGCCACCAAGTATAGAGGCAGAAGCCGTTAACCTCGCTGCAATATAGCTATTTATTAATTTCTCTAGCCAGGAAGCACTTATCATCACGAGGTTAACGATCGGAATCTCACAGGAAAGCGTTAATTAATACCTATCCAGCCCTATAAAGTAATCAGATTTATCCTATAGCTCTTTGTCATTGTCTCGACCCATTGCAGATCTGTTCTAGGTATATTCTAAGTTCTGATACCAATAGGGATAAAGAAAGTGATCAACTCAGAGTTTTAGGCTAACCAACTCAAGCGAATGAATGAGGGGATGATGATCCTACTGTCGTTATTCAAGGTAACTGCTTCACAGTTAAATAAGGAATGCGCCGGTAAATAACCTATTCGGTCCACTAAGTAGACACATGGGGGTGAAGTTTCTCCGCTTGCCCTAAACTGTGACCGCCATAGGCTCTAATACCAATCTGGAAAATTAACTGGTCATATTCGCCCAATCCCTAGAACACATTTTTGTCACTCTTTCTGCACTCTCGGTGAAAGTATTCCAGGCTTCACAAACACTATCAACAATGTCTTCATAATTTTTGAAAACTCGATTGGCAAGGCAGTGCTGGCGCATCCAGCTCCACACTTGTTCGATCGAATTAAGCTCAGGTGAATAAGGGGGTAATTTGATGAGGCTGACATTATTGAATTCATCTGCAATGCCATCGGTATGCCAGCCAGCACCATCCATAATAACGACTGCATGTCTGTCTGCTTCTGTGACTTCCGAGATCTGTCTCAAGTGCAGGATCATGGCTTCTTTACTCATCCATGGAACCACTATTGCTTGGCCTATACCTCTTCTTGGGCCTCTGCTGATTGTTTTGGGTGCTTAGAGCGTAAGGTTATCCAGGAAAACCCCATATGATTCAATAAATAATAGATAGAGTCTGGATGGTAGGTTTTGCCAAATTCTGACAGAATATAGCGATGAATATGTGCCCCGGTTAATCTATCACCTTGAGCGCTACTTGCTTTTTTTTCTATGTAGTCAGCCAGTTGCGCTCGTTGTTTAGTGCTAATAAATGTGGGGCTACCAGTAC
Source organism: Shewanella benthica KT99 (assembly GCF_000172075.1). Classification (GTDB taxonomy): domain Bacteria; phylum Pseudomonadota; class Gammaproteobacteria; order Enterobacterales; family Shewanellaceae; genus Shewanella; species Shewanella benthica_A. The sequence continues at coordinate 2,436 of NZ_ABIC01000086.1, read as the reverse complement.
GTGGTTTCTCTTGTAAGCCTGCTAGGCCTTCTGTTAAATAGACATGTACCCACTTGTTGACACTGGTTCTACTCACTTTTAAAAATTGAGAAATTTGAGTCCGAGACTTTCCATCTTGAAAATGAGCGAGTGCAAGTAAGCGCATCTTCATTTGAATGGATGTCTGGCTACGAGCAAGAGCTCATATGTTAGTCCTTAAGGAGCTGTAGCCCTTTAAATATGAGGGGTTATACATTCTCAGACATGAGTTTCTGTTAGTTGTACAAAAAGCGTCTGATTATCTCTTTTAGGATGAGCGCGGCAAGCATACTCACTGAAGTAACGGCACCATTTCCTTAGTGTCTTTTTGATCCTGTATTCACGTCCAGATAACAGTGCTTTTAAAATGTCAGGCAGCCAATCGTTTGCACACCGTGCGACTTTTTGCGTAGATATAGTCACTTGGTGTATTAGGCCGCTCGCCCTCGCGATAAAGCGCTTTAATAGTAAGGTAAGCATGCTCGCCCACACGAGACTTTCGGCAATGCTTTTATCTCGAGTATTGAAGGTTTTTAAACCGCTGTATGACTTTAACTCCTTGAAGAATAATTCTATTTGCCAGCGTAATCCATATAATTCACTTACTTTATCAGCGCTGAATTGTGCTCGCTTTAGGTTGGTGATGAGGTAACCAATCGCCGATTTATTTCTATCCCAGAAGGCGATTAATCGATGAGTTCCTGGCTTGCTTTTCCACTGAACATCGAGGTCGATTATTTGCTCTCGATGCCATTTAAGTTGCTGTATTTTTAAAATTATCCATGAATACAAATGAAGAAGATATGATGATCACAATTAGATCATATTTTTACTTAGAATGGTATTAGGCGCTTGGAAATGACCTACGACCCACATGGACGAGGGAAGTGTCACTTATGCAGGAGCAAATCAGTGACCTCTCGTAGTCCGCAAAGTGGACACATGGGGGCGAAAAAACAGTGCTTTGGATGCGCAGCATTCAACTGTTTTGTAGCGAGAAACGACGCAGTCGCTGAGCTGGGGAGCTAGCCACATGGATGTGGTGAATGTCAAAAATGCATGGAGCAATTTTTTAACCAAGCTTAGCGGCGCGGCGACCGCCAGGGATGGCGGAAGTGTCGATATTGAAGGAGCATTTATCGACCGACATCGGGAGTTGGCACTGCACGTACGCGCTTAAGCGGATAAGACACCTGCCTGCATTGAAGTTGGATATGGGAAATAATGTCCACATTTAAAAACACCCAAACGCAAAAAGGCCACCTTATTCAGGTGGCTTCTCTACTTAAATAGGCGCCTGGAAATGACCTACTCTCACATGGGGAGACCCCACACTACCATCGGCGCAATTGCGTTTCACTTCTGAGTTCGAGATGGGATCAGGTGGGGCCACAATGCTATGGTTTCCAGGCTAATTTTTTTAGCACTATCGGTAAAATGTGCTGTGAAAATGGTGCTGATACCCAGAATCGAACTGGGGACCTCATCCTTACCAAGGATGCGCTCTACCGACTGAGCCATATCAGCAATATTTTATTCTTCTATCGATAACTTAGTCTTATGTGCTACATAAAATGTAAACTTAACTGCTAAATTATACAGTATATTAGGCGCCTGGAAATGACCTACTCTCACATGGGGAGACCCCACACTACCATCGGCGCAATTGCGTTTCACTTCTGAGTTCGAGATGGATTCAGGTGGGGCCACAATGCTATGGTTTCCAGACTAATTTTGCGATTACTTTCAGCTTTTCAAAAAGCTAAAGGTAAAAGAATTTAGAAAGCTGGCTATTTAAAAAGTCTTTTAAATAGCTTTAAATAAAAGTAATAATTGGTTCAACTTAAATCAAGTCGGTATTCTTTTGTGCTTGTAAAGTAATCACTCATTAACCACATACTTCTCTCTTAACAAGAGTAAACCCATCTGGGTTGTATGGTTAAGCCTCACGAGTCATTAGTACAGGTTAGCTCAATGCCTCACAGCACTTACACACCCTGCCTATCAACGTCCTAGTCTCGAACGGCTCTTTAGAGGAATTAAATCCCTAGGGATGACTCATCTTAGGACTCGCTTCCCGCTTAGATGCTTTCAGCGGTTATCGATTCCGAACGTAGCTACCGGGCAATGCTATTGGCATAACAACCCGAACACCAGCGGTTCGTCCACTCCGGTCCTCTCGTACTAGGAGCAGCTTCCTTCAATCATCCAACGCCCACGGCAGATAGGGACCGAACTGTCTCACGACGTTCTGAACCCAGCTCGCGTACCACTTTAAATGGCGAACAGCCATACCCTTGGGACCGACTTCAGCCCCAGGATGTGATGAGCCGACATCGAGGTGCCAAACACCGCCGTCGATATGAACTCTTGGGCGGTATCAGCCTGTTATCCCCGGCGTACCTTTTATCCGTTGAG
>NZ_ABIC01000087.1 GCF_000172075.1 Shewanella benthica KT99 | reverse complement strand
AGGAGCATAGCATTCACTGTTATTTGACGAGATGCAACCTCCTTTGCAAGAGATTTTGTAAATCCAAGTATCCCGGCTTTCGCAGCGCAATAGTTTGTTTGACCTGGATTGCCCATGGAACCTACGACAGAACCGATATTGATGATACGTCCATTACGTTTCTTCATCATGGATCGCATCACAGCTTTAGACATTCTGAATACCGAAGTCAGGTTGGTGTCTATGATGTCTCCCCACTCCTCTTCCTTCATGCGCATCAGCAGGTTGTCACGGGTAATACCGGCATTATTGACCAGAATATTGACATCACCAACTTTATCTTTGATAGCAGAAAATAAATCAGCCACTGAATCTTTATCCGTGACATCGAGCACCAAACCGAAACCATTGTCACCCAGATACTGCTGAATTGCCGCAGCACCACGTTCGCTGGTCGCGGTACCGATAACGGTTGCACCTGCAGATACCAGCGTTTCAGCAACAGCGCGGCCGATACCACGACTCGCGCCAGTCACCAAGGCGACTTTTCCAGATAAATCTATTGTTACGCTCATTACAATCTCCTATTCGGTCAATGCTGCAAGGGATGCCACATCGTTGACCACTTTCGCTGTTAACGACCGATCGATTCGTTTCGCTAACCCGGTTAATACTTTGCCGGGTCCCATTTCAAACAAATGTGTCACTCCTTGCTCCGAGATGGCTTTCACCGTCTCAGACCAAAGTACGGGACAATAGAGCTGACGGACCAAGGCATCCTTGATCTCTGCAGCAGACTCAGGGCTTGCTACATCCACATTATTAATAACGGTTATTTGTGGTGTTTTAAACTCTATGCTCTCAAGCGCGACAGCCAATTTTTCAGCAGCCGGACGCATCAATTCACAATGTGACGGCACACTAACAGGCAGTGCAACCACCATCTTAGCCCCCGCCTCCTTACATAAGGCTGCGGCGCGTTCAACTGCGGCCTTGCTGCCGGCGATGACGACCTGACCCGGACTATTGTAATTGACCGGAGTGACGACTTCACCTTCGGCCCCATCTTCACACGCCTTAGCGATAGCATCATTATCCAGACCGATAATGGCAAACATGGCACCGGTACCCGCTGGCACCGCTTGCAGCATGAGTTGTCCACGAAGTTCGACCAGCTTGATAGCATCGATAAAATCCATCACGCCGGCGCATACCAGGGCCGAATACTCACCTAAACTGTGACCCGCCATGATCTTAGGCAGGGTCTTACCACTGGCTTGATAAACTCGCCAAATAGCCACGCTTGCGGTCAACAGTGCAGGCTGGGTCTTATCCGTTTCATTAAGGGTTTCAACTGGGCCTTGCTGCACCAGATCCCACAGATCATAGCCTAGTACATCACTTGCCTGAGAAAAAGTTTGCGCGATGATATTGTGCTCAACAGCAAGTTCGGCCAACATGCCAATGGCCTGAGAGCCTTGACCAGGGAAAACGAAAGCAGAATTTTCCATAATATTTACCTATGACAACTCATAAAACATCTTGATGTTTAACACAGGCTTTACCCGCCTGCTTAAACAAGATTAAAAACGGACCAGTGCACTGCCCCATGCAAAGCCAGCGCCAAATGCTTCGAGCAAAATAAGCTGGCCGCGCTTAATTCGACCATCACGGACGGCTTCATCCAACGCGATAGGGACGGAGGCTGCTGACGTATTACCATGTTTGGCTAAGGTCAATACCACTTTATCCAAACTCATATCGAGCTTCTTCGCCGTAGCCTTGATGATCCTGAAGTTTGCCTGATGAGGAACCAACCAGTCAATTTCAGACTTATCAAGCTGATTAATCCTTAAGGTTTCCGTCACCACATGGGCAAGCTTATTCACTGCAACCTTGAAAACATCATTGCCTTTCATGGTCATATATCCCATGGCTGCAGAAGATTCACCCGGGCGAGGCGGGAAAGCACATTTAAGTAGATCGCCTTGACGACCATCGGCATAGATATGGGTCGAAATGATACCCGGCTCGTTCGAAGCACCAATCACAACGGCCCCAGCACCATCACCAAATAAAATAACAGTACTGCGGTCATTGGGCTCACACAGGCGTGATAGCACATCCGCGCCTATGACTAAAACATTTTTAGCCGCACCGGATTTAACATATTGATCGGCAATAGAAAGCGCATAAACGAAGCCTGAGCATGCGGCGGCGATATCGAATGCGGGAATAGTATGAACACCCAACATAGCCTGGATTTCGCAGGCCGCTGCGGGAAATGCGTTAGTTGCACTCGTCGTACCACACACGATCATATCGAGTTCAGATGCGTCTAACCCAGCCATTTCCAAGGCTTTAAGTGCAGCTTGATAGCCCATAGTAGACACTGTCTCGTCTGGGGCGGCGATTCTACGCTCTGAAATACCTGTACGTTCAACAATCCACTGATCTGTGGTTTCAACCATCTTTTCCAGATCAGCATTGCTACGCACCTGTTCTGGTAGATAACCACCAGTTCCAAGAATTTTTGTATGCATAAAGGAGATATCAGCTATTAATGTCTAAAAGAATCGACTCTAGACGTTCTTCAATCATCTGAGGGAGTCGACGTTGAGCCTCGGTCACTGCCAGATTAATCGCTTGTAAATAAGCAGATTCATCAGCACTTCCATGACTTTTTACTACAATTCCGCGCAATCCTATCAAACTTGCACCATTGTAGTGGTCGGGGTTCATCTGATTCAGCACAGAATTGATACGAGGCGTGAGAAATTTGGCCATTAATCGAACAAAGAAGCCTTGTTTCAGGCCTTTTTTTAATTGGTCTACCAGTAATCTGGCAATACCTTCTGAAGTTTTTAGGGTGATATTTCCTACGAAACCATCGCAAACAATGACATCGACCTTCCCCGAAAAGAGGTCATTACCTTCGATAAAGCCGACATAATTGAGCTGAGGGCTCTGCTGTAAAAGTTGGCCGGCCTGCTGAACCTGATCATTACCTTTGATCTCTTCGATACCAACATTGAGTAAGGCCACCTTAGGTGAAGGATTCTTATCTACGGCTTCGCATAATACCGAGCCCATTACGGCAAATTGAAACAAGGTTTCCGAGCAGCATGAGACATTGGCGCCAAGATCGAGTAGATAGACTGGGGTCTCATTCACGGCAGGAAGACAACTCACAAGCGCCGGTCTGTCTATCCCAGGTAGTGTTTTTAACAAAATCTTAGATATTGCCATCAGGGCGCCGGTATTTCCCGCACTCAAACAGGCATCAGCCTTGCCATCACGAACCAGTTCTATGGCTAATCGCATCGAACTTTGTTTGCGATTTCTCAGCGCATGAACGGGCCTGTCTGACATGCTCACGACTTGAGTCGTATGCAAGATCTCTATTCGCGATCGGACACTGTGCTCTGCATGGGAAAGATATGGCGTGATTTCGGCTTCATTACCCACGAGGATAATACGAAGAAAGGAAGATAAACGCAGCGCCTGCAGGGATGCAGGCACTGTGATGTGGGGACCATGATCGCCCCCCATCGCATCTAACGCGAGCGTCAGATTAGTCATTTAGTTAGCAACAAATTACTTGTTGATAACCTTCTGACCACGGTAAAAACCATCCGCAGTCACGTTGTGACGTAGGTGTAATTCACCACTCGTTGAGTCAATTGATAATTGAGGAGTGCTCAATGAATCATGTGAACGGCGCATTCCGCGCTTTGAACGAGATTTTTTGTTCTTTTGTACAGCCATTGGACCTGTCTCCTAGGTTACTTGCTCTTCAGTTTTTCTAACACTGCAAACGGATTTGGACGCTCCTCTTGAGAAGGTTCAATCTCGCCTACTACTATATCTTGATCTCCCTGGCCACAACTTTCGCTGACATGCACAGGGATAAAGGCATAGCGACT
>NZ_ABIC01000088.1 GCF_000172075.1 Shewanella benthica KT99 | reverse complement strand
TTTCCTGGAAGCATGGCATCAACTACTTCAACCCTTAGGTCTCGTCATCAGTCCTCAGTCTTGCAATTTAATGCGTATCCCGGATTTGCCTAAGAATACAACCTACAACCTTAAACGCGGACAACCAACGCCGCGCTAGCCTAGCCTTCTCCGTCTCTCCATCGCAGTTAGCAGAAGTACAGGAATATTAACCTGTTTCCCATCGATTACGCCTTTCGGCCTCACCTTAGGGGTCGACTTACCCTGCCCTGATTAACATTGGACAGGAAACCTTGGTCTTTCGGCGAGGGAGTTTTTCACTCCCTTTATCGTTACTCATGTCAGCATTCGCACTTCTGATACCTCCAGCGTGGGTTACCCCTTCGCCTTCAACGGCTTACAGAACGCTCCTCTACCGCTTGCTAGTAAACTAGCAAACCCATAGCTTCGGTGTATTGCTTAGCCCCGTTAAATCTTCCGCGCAGGCCGACTCGACTAGTGAGCTATTACGCTTTCTTTAAATGATGGCTGCTTCTAAGCCAACATCCTAGCTGTCTAAGCCTTCCCACATCGTTTCCCACTTAGCAATAACTTTGGGACCTTAGCTGATGGTCTGGGTTGTTTCCCTTTCCACGACGGACGTTAGCACCCGCCGTGTGTCTCCCGAGTAGTACTCATTGGTATTCGGAGTTTGCAAAGGGTTGGTAAGTCGGGATGACCCCCTAGCCTTAACAGTGCTCTACCCCCAATGGTATTCGCTCGAGGCGCTACCTAAATAGCTTTCGAGGAGAACCAGATATCTCCCGGTTTGATTGGCCTTTCACCCCCATCCACAAGTCATCCGCTCATTTTTCAACATAAGTCGGTTCGGTCCTCCAGTTGATGTTACTCAACCTTCAACCTGCCCATGGATAGATCACCGGGTTTCGGGTCTACACCTTGCAACTAAACGCGCAGTTAACACTCGGTTTCCCTACGGCTCCGCTATTCGCTTAACCTCGCTACAAAATGTAAGTCGCTGACCCATTATACAAAAGGTACGCAGTCACGGTCTCTTATTCCGAAGAATGGAACCGCTCCCACTGCTTGTACGTATACGGTTTCAGGTTCTATTTCACTCCCCTCACAGGGGTTCTTTTCGCCTTTCCCTCACGGTACTGGTTCACTATCGGTCAGTCAGGAGTATTTAGCCTTGGAGGATGGTCCCCCCATGTTCAGACAAGATGTCACGTGTCCCGTCCTACTCGTTTTCATCTATAGTTAGTTTTCATGTACGGGGCTATCACCCTGTGCCGCTGAGCTTTCCAACTCATTCCACTAACACCCTATAGACTTAAGGGCTAATCCCCGTTCGCTCGCCGCTACTAGGGGAATCTCGGTTGATTTCTGTTCCTCCGGGTACTTAGATGTTTCAGTTCCCCGGGTTTGCCTCACATACCTATGTATTCAGTATGTGATACTCACTTATGTGAGTGGGTTTCCCCATTCGGACATCGTTAGCTCAAATGCTTGTTACTAGCTCGCCAACGCTTTTCGCAAGTTACTACGTCCTTCATCGCCTCTGACTGCCAAGGCATCCACCGTATACGCTTAGTCACTTAACCATACAACCCACATGGGTCTTTATCCGCTTGCCACTATACTGTTATGCCGCGTTACTCAAACTCACTTGTCGGTTATGTAGTAAACTACACGCCCTCCTCGTTCGCTTTCGCGCCTTGCCTAACAACACATCGACTGCGCTAACAGACTCAATATTCTCTACAAATAGTAGAAAACGAATCGTATCGCAACTAATGGTGTTTACTTTCGCCAAAAGAATACTCTTGACCCAATCGTTAAATATCTCTCATTACAAGAAGCTTTAAGAAAGAGTCGGCACTTGATTTAAGTGTTTGAGAACTCAATTATTTATTTTTCGCGCTAATGCTATTAACCACTGCAATCGCTATCTCTTACGAAATATCTTTCACAATAGTCCCTTTCACATTAACACTATCAGCTTTCCAAATTTTTAAAGAACGGGCTTAAAAAAGCCAAAGATAAATTCTGCATTTATCTTTGGCATCTCTATCCAATGCATGACCTACAATTTCAGCAAAAATGTAAGCAAATGGTGGAGCTACATGACAGTGATCGAACCTAGTTTTAAACTGTGTTCTAAACAATCAAGCAAAACCAACAAGTAAATGGTGGAGCTATGCGGGATCGAACCGCAGACCTCCTGCGTGCAAGGCAGGCGCTCTCCCAGCTGAGCTATAGCCCCATTTACATGCAGTAAAACAAATATACGTATAACCAAATTATTTTGGTAAGCCAAATCGCAATCTAATCTAGGCAAATTAATGCGACGTTTAGTGTACTAAACGAGTATTAATTTAACGTGGAGTAGATAAAGATTTGGTGGGTCAGAGTGGACTTGAACCACCGACCTCACCCTTATCAGGGGTGCGCTCTAACCAGCTGAGCTACAGACCCATTTATACTTGCAACCTTATTTATCGCTATTGCTTTAAACAAGAGTACGTCGTCTAAACAGACACGTATATTTTTGCTCTTTCTTCTATCAAGTAATCTGTGTGAACACTCAAGCACACGGATGTGCTGTGTGTAAGAAATGCACGGATGCAATTTCTTACCAAACCAAGTATTGAGTTAGTCGTATAGGTAAGGAGGTGATCCAGCCCCAGGTTCCCCTAGGGCTACCTTGTTACGACTTCACCCCAGTCATGAACCACACCGTGGTAAACGCCCTCCCCGAAGGGTTAAGCTATCTACTTCTGGTGCAGCCCACTCCCATGGTGTGACGGGCGGTGTGTACAAGGCCCGGGAACGTATTCACCGTGACATTCTGATTCACGATTACTAGCGATTCCGACTTCACGGAGTCGAGTTGCAGACTCCGATCCGGACTACGACCGGCTTTGTGGGATTAGCTTGACCTCGCGGCGTTGCAACCCTCTGTACCGACCATTGTAGCACGTGTGTAGCCCTACTCGTAAGGGCCATGATGACTTGACGTCGTCCCCACCTTCCTCCGGTTTATCACCGGCAGTCTCCCTAAAGTTCCCACCATTACGTGCTGGCAAATAAGGATAAGGGTTGCGCTCGTTGCGGGACTTAACCCAACATTTCACAACACGAGCTGACGACAGCCATGCAGCACCTGTCTCACAGTTCCCGAAGGCACTAAGCTATCTCTAGCAAATTCTGTGGATGTCAAGAGTAGGTAAGGTTCTTCGCGTTGCATCGAATTAAACCACATGCTCCACCGCTTGTGCGGGCCCCCGTCAATTCATTTGAGTTTTAACCTGCGGCCGTACTCCCCAGCTC
>NZ_ABIC01000089.1 GCF_000172075.1 Shewanella benthica KT99 | reverse complement strand
TGAGCACTGATGTTAGATGCAGCCAGTTTACCGGAGAAATCACCAGCATCACCTTTAACAACCCCGAACATCTCACCCAAGTCACCTTGAGCCGTTTTAAGATCTCTTCTAACTGACCAATTTTACGCTCGTTATCGAGGAAAGCTTGGTTTAAATCTTTACCGCGTTGACGCTCGGTAGCTAAAGCATTCTTTTCACGTTTAAGCAATGCGGCCTTATCGCCACGTTCATTTCTGAACTCTTGCTCACGCTTCTTGTGTGTCTTCGAAGCATTGGCACGATCTGTTTGAACCTGCTTAAGCAGCTGGTCGATCGTTTTAGGCGCATCTGCTGCACCCGCAATACCTGAAGATAAAACCAGGGTTGCAGCAAGGATTGCTGTAGTTATTAACTTCTTCATTATTGTGCAGCCTCCGCAGCAGGAATGGGTAACGAGAATAGATCCGGAGCACCCTGTTTACGTGCGATGCGGATACCTTTGGTCAGTTCACGAAGATAGCTGTCATCCAGCTGATCCCATGCCTTAGTTTCATCGTTAAACATCCAAGCTGACCTCTGGTCTAAGCTCTGTGCATAAAGTGCAACACGGCCTAAGTTGAAGAAATCAACCAAGACATCTTTACCATTGAGCTCGAGCTGACCTGTTTTAACCGCAACGAAACTGCCGTATTCACGCTCGATACTGTATGCATCGAGGATCAGACGAAACTTTTCGGCAAGAGTCACTTCAGCACTGTTCAATAGCAACTTAAGATTATTTACACGATTAACACGAGTTTCTAGGTTAAAAGGAAGATCCAGAGCAACAAATTGCTCCAGTGCGTCAACCATTTTAAACATAAGAGGGACGACACCTTGACGAAGTGTATCTACGCCATTGATGTCTTCTTGAATTAATTTCATTGTCGCTTCTTGGTCTGCGACCAGAACTGCAACGTAATTGTTATAAGATTTTAGTGATTCGCGCTCATCTGCAACTGAACCATACTCGAACACCATGTCCTGAGCTTGGTCAAAGTACTTATCTACTTTCTTTTGCGATGTTGCTGCTTCAGCGTGAATTCTGCTGTCAGCCTTCTGAACGTCAGAAAGAGGATCTGCAATCACTAAGTTTGAGCCTGCTAAGGCTAATGCGCCTACGAGCGCTGTAGCGATTTTTGTTTTATTGCTTACCTTGGACATAGTTCCCAACCAATTTGAAGTAAAATTAAAAAGGTTTTACTTATTAACAACACGAAATTCCGCTTATAGTTGCGAGAATTGCCTGCTTATAAGCATGTCTTTCTCTTGTGATTGTTAATTATTATCTTATTTTCCTACACCGAATAAGGTGTAGCACCGCTGGCATCATTTCACAAATTGTTGACCGATGTCAACAATTGAAACGAGCTAAAACTAGTGGAAAAAAGCAATAGAGGGGGGGGAAGCTACAAAAGGCAGGTTTTCAAACATGTCATATATCGCATGATTGACAGAAGCCAGAGCTCAAATCCAAAAAAAACACTGTAAGGCATTGGTTTTTATTAACAATAAAATATTAACAACTTGGTAACGAATTTCACAATGCAGCAATACCTGCTGATTTCACCAGTAAACTAATTAAACAATCTCCTTTAAAATCAATCTATTTAATTGATAAAGAATAATGTTAACACGCAATTAAATCATAGATCCACAATGAACGCGTCACACATCACACTCCAGAGTGAAAATGTGATGCGTATCACCAGAGATTTAGCTGCATTCTGATGAATTATGTATTTTCGTCACAACAATATGCCAGCCAATAATTTCATCATTTTCACTGTAGAGTGTCTTCACTGAATCCAAATAGGCTCCCAGGTTTGAAATGCTCACAAGTATTTGCGCTATATTCTGTTGCGTTTTAGCCGCAAAAATCAACTCTTCAAGCCTATTTCTCAGTGTAAGAATTTGCAGCTTTGCGAACTCTATATAGTCTCTCTTTTTATCTACACTCCAAAATATCCCCTGGTTAAACAGTGTAGAAAGATAGGTCAGCAACTCGCTATCTTGCAGAGCTTCTTCATCCGCTTTTACTAATGCGTCAATAGACAACTGAAGCTCTTGACGTAGCCTCTTACATGCTTGCTCACTCTTCACTCTGATGAAGTCATGCTTGGTATTAATCGGCCCCATTTTTTCAATCAGCTTTATGATGGCGTCAAAAAAGACATCGACTTGCTGATTATTGATTAGTACATGAATTTTTCTATTTCTTGTTATCACCATCGAATGTTCATGGTGCATCACAAATGACAGTTTCCCATCAACTTTTAGTACTCTCAACGCCTCAGGTATCGCAATCTCTAGATCCGCATATTCAATACCAAATTGTGAAACCACTAAATCAAACTCACTTTCATTGAAAGGCAGAGAGGTACAATCAACTTCTGAGTTTAAAGATATAGTGATATTATCAGCGATATTTACTGTCGATAAATCAGTACTTATCTTAGCCAAATCGACACCAACCCCCTCACCTCGAATAGACTTTTCTCTCAAATAATCTGAAGCGAGTAAAGGTAATGCGCCATTACCGGTAGCAAGATCGAGAAACTTATAATCATTAGGTAGGCCTTCAAATATTGGCTTCCAAACATTTTTTAATACACCGGTATAGTTATCAGTAAAACTATCACCAAAAGAAGTTAGGTGCCCCTGTTCCCAATATTCTGACCAATGGTTATTCATATTCGCTCTCTTAAAGAATCCATCACAACAATATAATACAAAATCAACTCATAAAAAAAGGCCCGCATGGGCCTTTCTGAGTAAATAACTAATTTATATTATTTAGAATCTTAGAGTATAACGTGCTGTGTACTCACGACCATAGTTGTTATATAAACTTGGATCTTCAAACTTTCCATCTGAAGTCAACACAGGATCTTCATCAGTTAGGTTGTTTACACCGACCATAACAACACCATA
>NZ_ABIC01000090.1 GCF_000172075.1 Shewanella benthica KT99 | reverse complement strand
GCTACCATCTATTCAAGATGAAAATTGGAATCATGCGGGAGTGGTGGTGTTGATATTAGACACGCCAGATTTATCTTCTAGCCTGTCATCTTAATCAGGATGTAAAACTGATGCAGTGCGGGAGTGGTGGTGTTGATATTAGACACGCCAGATTTATCTTCTAGCCTGTCATCTTAATCAGGATGTAAAACTGATGCAGTGCGGGAGTGGTGGTGTTGATATTAGACACGTCAGATTTATCTTCTAGCCTGTCATCTTAATCAGGATGTAAAACTGATGCAGTGCGGGTGTGGTGGAATTGGTAGACACGCCAGATTTAGGTTCTGGTGCCGTAAGGTGTGAGAGTTCAAGTCTCTCTTCCCGTACCATTTATATTGAATGATAGGTCGATTATTGTTCGGAACGTGTTTTGATTGGGGTATCGCCAAGCGGTAAGGCACCGGGTTTTGATCTCGGCATTCCCAGGTTCGAATCCTGGTACCCCAGCCATTTTTTCACGTTTCAGTAATCTAAAAGATTATTGGGGTATCGCCAAGCGGTAAGGCACCGGGTTTTGATCTCGGCATCCCCAGGTTCGAATCCTGGTACCCCAGCCATTTTTATACCTTGGTAACGTATGGATTGGTTTATGTGGCAATATAGCTCAGCTGGTTAGAGCACAGCATTCATAATGCTGGGGTCGCAGGTTCAAGTCCCGCTATTGCTACCATCTTTCCTCAGGATGTAAAATCGAGTCATCTTAATCAGGATGTAAAACTGATGCAGTGCGGGAGTGGTGGTGTTGATATTAGACACGTCAGATTTATCTTCTAGCCTGTCATCTTAATCAGGATGTAAAACTGATGCAGTGCGGGAGTGGTGGTGTTGAGGTTAGACACGCCAGATTTATCTTCTAGCCTGTCATCTTAATCAGGATGTAAAACTGATGCAGTGCGGGAGTGGTGGTGTTGATATTAGACACGTCAGATTTATCTTCTAGCCTGTCATCTTAATCAGGATGTAAAACTGATGCAGTGCGGGTGTGGTGGAATTGGTAGACACGCCAGATTTAGGTTCTGGTGCCGTAAGGTGTGAGAGTTCAAGTCTCTCTTCCCGTACCATTATTAAAGGTTATAGGCTACTAGTCTGTAACTGAGTTAGAAATTTGTTGGGGTATCGCCAAGCGGTAAGGCACCGGGTTTTGATCTCGGCATCCCCAGGTTCGAATCCTGGTACCCCAGCCATTTTTACATCTACTCAAGATGAAAAGCTAGAGCGTGAATTTGACTCGTGTTATATTTATTGTATAGGCGATTTCTTAATTTCAAAACATCTTAATCAGGATGTAAAACTGATGCAGTGCGGGAGTGGTGGAATTGGTAGACACGCCAGATTTAGGTTCTGGTGCCGTAAGGTGTGAGAGTTCAAGTCTCTCTTCCCGTACCATATTATTTATTGTAAAAAATAAACAGAAAAGCCTGTCTTTACGATGGGCTTTTTTGTGTCTGAAATTTACTGTCTTTTTTTCTGAAAAGTTGGCATCAACATCAAGAGGTAAAACTCGATGCAGTGCGGTGTGCTCTGGAATAAAGGAGCCATTGTGAGAGGCTGGTATGAGGGTTATATTTTATTTTGATGATATGGTATCTCTAGGTAACTTGATTCGCTGGCAGCAGCTTGTTAGCTCCGTTGAGTGCGAATTCTCGTGCTTAGTGTTAATTAGGATTTGGATAACCAATTTGAAAGCACCAATTTCTAGCCTCATCTCCTTTTCTATAAAAAGTATAAATACACTGGAATTGAGTCTTATCCGGGAGATCAATTTTTATATTCTACAAAGTTTAGGGCACAAAAAAGGCACTCTAAAGAGTGCCTCCGATCATTCAGCGAAAAATTCTGACTAGTGTTTGAACATCGCAGAGATAGACTCTTCGTTGCTAACACGACGGATAGCTTCGGCCAAAACTGCAGACATAGACAATTGAGTGACCTTTTCCAGTGCCTCAATGTCTTTGTTTAGCGGGATGGTGTCGGTAACGATAACTTCATCGATAACAGACTCGGCGATATTTTTAGCCGCATTACCCGAAAATACTGGGTGAGTCGCGTAAGCAAATACACGGTTTGCACCATGCTCTTTCAGGGCTTCCGCTGCCTTGCATAGAGTGCCACCGGTATCGATCATATCATCGACGATGATACAGTCACGACCTTGAACGTCACCAATGATGTGCATTACCTGAGCAACGTTAGCCCGTGGACGACGCTTATCGATAATCGCGAGATCAGAGTCATCAAGCAGTTTAGCAATAGCGCGAGCACGAACAACACCACCGATATCCGGAGATACAACGACTGGATTATCAAGATTCTTAGATAGCATATCTTCTAGCAATACAGGGCTACCAAATACGTTATCGACAGGAACATCGAAGAAGCCCTGAATTTGTTCGGCATGTAGGTCACAAGTTAACACGCGGTCAACACCTACACTTGATAGGAAGTCTGCGACAACTTTGGCTGTAATAGGGACTCGAGCGCTACGTACGCGTCGGTCTTGACGAGCGTAACCGAAGTAAGGGATCACAGCGGTAATGCGTCCGGCCGATGCACGACGTAATGCGTCGACCATCACGATAAGTTCCATCAAGTTATCATTGGTCGGTGCACATGTAGATTGAATGATAAAGACATCCGCCCCACGTACATTTTCGTTTATCTGGACACTGATTTCTCCGTCGCTGAACACGCCTACTGCTGCGTCTCCGAGTTTGCAATATAGACGATCGGCGATCTTCTTAGCGAGAGCAGGTGTTGCGTTACCAGCAAAAAGTTTAATGTCAGGCACTGTATGAACCTCAGGCGTATGCTT
>NZ_ABIC01000091.1 GCF_000172075.1 Shewanella benthica KT99 | reverse complement strand
TTGGTAGAATTGCATCCGTGCATTTCTTACACACAGCACATCCGTGTGCTTGAGTGTTCACACAGATTACTTGATAGAAGAAAGAGCAAAAATATACGTGTCTGTTTAGACGACGTACTCTTGTTTAAAGCAATAGCGATAAATAAGGTTGCAAGTATAAATGGGTCTGTAGCTCAGCTGGTTAGAGCGCACCCCTGATAAGGGTGAGGTCGGTGGTTCAAGTCCACTCTGACCCACCAAATCTTTGTGTTACTACGTTATGTAGTTCGTCGTTTAGCAGGCTAAACGTCCTCACTACATGCCTTGTTACACTCGATTTGGTAATAACTTAGCAATAAGTAAGCGTATATATTTTGTTTGACAGCATGTAAATGGGGCTATAGCTCAGCTGGGAGAGCACCTGCCTTGCACGCAGGGGGTCTGCGGTTCGATCCCGCATAGCTCCACCATTTATTTGTTGGTTTTACTTGATTGTTTAGAACGCAGTTTAAAAACTAGGTTCGATCACTGTCATGTAGCTCCAGCATTTGCTTGCATTTTTGCTGAAATTGTAAGCCATGCATATGGATAGAGATGCCAAAGATAATGAAAGAATTATCTTTGGCTTTTTTAAGCCCGTTCTTTAAAAATTTGGAAAGCTGATAGTGTTAATGTGAAAGGGATAGCGACTTACTTGTAAGTTGTTATTAATAGCATTAGCGCGAAAAATAAATAATTGAGTTCTCAAACACTTAAATCAAGTGCTGGAGCATAGACCTTTAGTTAGGAAAGTGCTTCAAGAGTATTCTTTTGGCGAAAGTAAACACCATTAGTTGCGATACAACTATCGTTGTTCGAAGAGAAATCTTTGGATAACAGCAAAGTTTAACGCGCAGCTAGTCATGTTAATGTCGAAGCGGTGAATTGAACGAGAAGGGCGTGTAGCTTGCTACATAACCGCCGAGTGAGATCCACAATAAAGACAATGACCTGAATAGCAAGCGAACTAGACCTATGTGGGTTGTATGGTTAAGTGACTAAGCGTATACGGTGGATGCCTTGGCAGTCAGAGGCGATGAAGGACGTAGTAACTTGCGAAAAGCGTTGGCGAGCTAGTAACAAGCATTTGAGCTAACGATGTCCGAATGGGGAAACCCACTCACATAAGTGAGTATCATATACTGAATACATAGGTATATGAGGCAAACCCGGGGAACTGAAACATCTAAGTACCCGGAGGAACAGAAATCAACCGAGATTCCCCTAGTAGCGGCGAGCGAACGGGGATTAGCCCTTAAGTCTATGGGGTGTTAGTGGAATGAGTTGGAAAGCTCAGCGGCACAGGGTGATAGCCCCGTACATGAAAACTAACCATAGATGAAAACGAGTAGGACGGGACACGTGACATCTTGTCTGAACATGGGGGGACCATCCTCCAAGGCTAAATACTCCTGACTGACCGATAGTGAACCAGTACCGTGAGGGAAAGGCGAAAAGAACCCCTGTGAGGGGAGTGAAATAGAACCTGAAACCGTATACGTACAAGCAGTGGGAGCGGTTCCATTCTTCGGAATAAGAGACCGTGACTGCGTACCTTTTGTATAATGGGTCAGCGACTTACATTTTGTAGCGAGGTTAAGCGAATAGCGGAGCCGTAGGGAAACCGAGTGTTAACTGCGCGTATCTTTAGTTAGAGAAGTTGCAAGGTGTAGACCCGAAACCCGGTGATCTATCCATGGGCAGGTTGAAGGTTGAGTAACATCAACTGGAGGACCGAACCGACTTATGTTGAAAAATGAGCGGATGACTTGTGGATGGGGGTGAAAGGCCAATCAAACCGGGAGATATCTGGTTCTCCTCGAAAGCTATTTAGGTAGCGCCTCGAGCGAATACCATTGGGGGTAGAGCACTGTTAAGGCTAGGGGGTCATCCCGACTTACCAACCCTTTGCAAACTCCGAATACCAATGAGTACTACTCGGGAGACACACGGCGGGTGCTAACGTCCGTCGTGGAAAGGGAAACAACCCAGACCATCAGCTAAGGTCCCAAAGTTATTGCTAAGTGGGAAACGATGTGGGAAGGCTTAGACAGCTAGGATGTTGGCTTAGAAGCAGCCATCATTTAAAGAAAGCGTAATAGCTCACTAGTCGAGTCGGCCTGCGCGGAAGATTTAACGGGGCTAAGCAATACACCGAAGCTATGGGTTTGCTAGTTTACTGGCAAGCGGTAGAGGAGCGTTCTGTAAGCCGTTGAAGGCGAAGGGGTAACCCACGCTGGAGGTATCAGAAGTGCGAATGCTGACATGAGTAACGATAAAGGGAGTGAAAAACTCCCTCGCCGAAAGACCAAGGTTTCCTGTCCAATGTTAATCAGGGCAGGGTAAGTCGACCCCTAAGGTGAGGCCGAAAGGCGTAATCGATGGGAAACAGGTTAATATTCCTGTACTTCTGCTAACTGCGATGGAGAGACGGAGAAGGCTAGGCTAGCGCGGCGTTGGTTGTCCGCGTTTAAGGTTGTAGGTTGTATTCTTAGGCAAATCCGGGGATACGCATTAAATTGCAAGACTGAGGACTGATGACGAGACCCTAAGGGGTTGAAGTAGTTGATGCCATGCTTCCAGGAAAATCTTCTAAGCTTCAGGTTAGTAGGAATCGTACCCCAAACCGACACAGGTGGTTGGGTAGAGAATACCAAGGCGCTTGAGAGAACTCGGCTGAAGGAACTAGGCAAAATGGT
>NZ_ABIC01000092.1 GCF_000172075.1 Shewanella benthica KT99 | reverse complement strand
CCTTAACGCGGTTCTTTTCATAATCAACTTCTTCAACAGTACCGTTAAAGTCAGCAAACGGACCATCGGTAACGCGAACCACTTCACCAGGCTCGAACATCACGCGATGCGTTGGAGACTCGGTAGTTTCCTGCAGACGCTGTAGAATCCTATCGGCTTCGACATCAGAAATAGGAGCAGGACGATCCGAAGTGCCACCTATGAAGCCCATCACACGAGGGACGCTCTTCACCAGGTGCCAGCTTTCATCGTTCATTTCCATCTGGACAAGCACATATCCAGGGAAGAACTTGCGCTCGCTCTTACGACGCTGACCGGCTCTCATCTCGACAACTTCTTCAGTTGGAACGAGAATTTCACCAAAGAAGTGTTCCATCTTGTACATCTGAATATATTCATTCAGAGTCTTAAGTACACGCCCTTCATAACCAGAAAAGGCCTGGACCACATACCATCTTTTTTTAGCTTCAGTTTCTTCAGTCATTCGAAGTGCCTATACGCCTGTAATAAAATTGACAATTCTCAGCAATACTGCGTCCATACCCCAAAGGATCAACGCAATAACACCGGTCGCGGCTAATACAATAAATGTTGTATTTAGCGCTTCTTGACGCGTAGGCCAAACTACCTTACGTACTTCAATTTGTGCTTCACGAGCAAAGGCGAGCGCTTGCTTGCCTTTCTCTGTTTGCAATGCAAGAAATCCCGCTATAGCAAAAGCTACAACAACACTAATTGCACGTACTAATACGCTGGCTTCACTATACAGCTGATTGCCGACAATAGCTGTTGCCAACAAGATAGCAACTAGAGCCCACTTTACGATATCCAGAGAATTACCCTGGTTTTCTGTATTTGTTGTCATCGGTTAATTCCGTTACTCACTACGCCCTAAGGTGGTATTAGGTTGATAGTATTTTAATAAAATACCATCAAACCACTTAATTCCGAGCTTGCTACTCTCAATACGCTTAATGGTAAGCCCAAAGGGTCAAAAATCGGTCATATATTGTATTCTTATTCTGCCTAGTAAGCAAGAATACAAGCAAGCTTGAGCCGAGTAAAATTCAAAATAACAAAAAAGGAAGCCGAAGCTTCCTTTTCTTAGTGTCTGGTAAGATTAGTCGCAATTAAGCAAGGATCTTAGCTACAACACCAGCACCAACAGTACGACCACCTTCACGGATAGCGAAGCGTAAACCTTCATCCATCGCGATTGGGGCGATTAGTGTTACTACCATCTGCACGTTATCACCAGGCATAACCATCTCTACGCCTTCTGGCAGCTCGATAGTACCAGTCACGTCCGTAGTACGGAAGAAGAACTGTGGACGATAGCCCTTGAAGAATGGAGTGTGACGTCCGCCTTCTTCTTTTGACAGAACGTAGATTTCTGATTCAAAAGTAGTGTGTGGAGTGATTGAACCTGGAGCCGCTAGCACTTGGCCGCGCTCAACGTCTTCACGCTTGATACCACGTAGAAGAACACCACAGTTCTCACCTGCACGACCTTCGTCAAGCAGTTTACGGAACATTTCAACACCAGTACAAGTTGATTTAGTAGTATCTTTGATACCAACGATTTCAACTTCTTCACCAATCTTGATGATACCGCGCTCTACACGACCAGTTACCACTGTACCACGGCCTGAGATAGAGAACACATCTTCGATAGGAAGAAGGAATGGCTTGTCGATGTCACGTTCTGGCTCTGGGATATAAGTATCCAAAGCTTCTGCAAGCTCAAGGATCTTAGCTTCCCACTCTGGCTCGCCTTCGAGGGCTTTAAGTGCTGAACCTTGAATAACTGGCAGATCATCACCTGGGAAGTCATATTCAGAAAGAAGTTCACGCACTTCCATTTCGACTAGCTCAAGCAGTTCTTCGTCATCAACCATGTCACATTTGTTCATGAATACGATGATGAAAGGTACGCCAACCTGACGAGAAAGCAGGATGTGCTCACGAGTCTGTGGCATAGGGCCGTCTGTAGCAGCAACAACTAGAATTGCGCCATCCATTTGTGCAGCACCAGTGATCATGTTTTTAACATAATCGGCGTGACCAGGACAATCTACGTGTGCATAGTGACGCGCAGGAGTGTCATATTCGATGTGAGAGGTATTAATTGTAATACCGCGCTCACGCTCTTCTGGAGCGTTATCGATCTGGGAGAAGTCTTTAGCTTCACCACCGTAAGTCTTTGCCAAAACAGCAGAGATAGCAGCAGTTAGAGTAGTCTTACCATGGTCAACGTGACCGATGGTGCCCACGTTTACGTGAGGTTTAATACGTTCAAATTTTTCTTTAGCCATGGTATTGCCTCAATCAGATATCTTGGTGATGAAACCGACATACAACAAAAAATCCGATGCATAAATGTCATCGAATCAATTTAGTTTTATAGGATATTTGAAGGAGGCTGGCGCTGACGGCAGTGACTTAAAACCTCACCCTTTATCAGGGCGTGCTCTTAAGGGTGAGCACATCAGCGAAAATTGGAGCGGATGGCGGGAATCGAACCCGCGTTATCAGCTTGGAAGGCTGGAGTAATACCATTATACGACATCCGCGCAACCTACTTCAGGTTACCTAACTACCTAGAAAATGGTGGAGGGAGAAGGATTCGAACCTTCGAAGGCTGAGCCGTCAGATTTACAGTCTGATCCCTTTGGCCACTCGGGAACCCCTCCAGAGAAATGTGCCG
>NZ_ABIC01000093.1 GCF_000172075.1 Shewanella benthica KT99 | reverse complement strand
GAGGTAACCGTTCACCAGCCCCTTATTGACACGATCAATTGATGATCAATAAGGTTTGGTCATATCGCTATTGAACGATCTCTTTGCCGTGTCAAAATAGCTTCATGAAAAAGAAAAAACAATTCGCAACAGAGCCGCCTACGGTTGCTGAACTCGGTGAAAACAAAGCAAACTTACTCATTCAAGAACTGTGGGAAAAGTTACGTGAATATGAAGACCGCCTAGCATTGAGCTCTAGAAACTCATCCAAATCACCATCCTCTGACTCCCCTGCGGATAAGGCCGAGCGAAAAAAGCTCAAACGCCTCGTAGTGGAAATAAGGTTGGCGCTCAACCTGGACATACGGGGCATAAAAGACCATTAGCAAAGCTTACAGAGACTGACGAGAGAATTGCTTGTTTGCCAGATAGTTGCTGCGCTGATTGTGGCGGTAAAGTTGTGGCTAACTCGTCGCCAAGTTATCGCCATCAGGTGTTTGAATTACCTAAACCTACACTTGACATCACCGAATACCAGTTATTTCACGGGCGTTGTCAGCAGTGCAACACAGTGAGTAAAGGAGCCTTGCCTGAAGAGGCTCCCGATGGTCAGATGGGGCCACGATTGCTCAGTTACGTGGCTGTGCTCAGTGGCTTGTATCACCTGAGCGTACGTAAAATTCAACGTTTACTGCAAGACCAATACGGGACTCATTTCTCTACCGGTCTGATTTCTGAAGCGCAAGGGCGAGTCAGTAGTATGCTGACGCCGACACACCAAGCTCTGCATCAACACATAAAAAAAGCGTCATTAGTGCATGTTGACGAGACGTAACCGTTCACCAGCCCCTTATTGACACGATCAATTGATGATCAATAAGGTTTGGTCATATCGCTATTGAACGATCTCTTTGCCGTGTCAAAATAGCTTCATGAAAAAGAAAAAACAATTCGCAACAGAGCCGCCTACGGTTGCTGAACTCGGTGAAAAAAAGCAAACTTACTCATTCAAGAACTGTGGGAAAAGTTACGTGAATATGAAGACCGCCTAGCATTGAGCTCTAGAAACTCATCCAAATCACCATCCTCTGACTCCCCTGCGGATAAGGCTGAGCGAAAAAAGCTCAAACGCCTCGTAGTGGAAATAAGGTTGGCGCTCAACCTGGACATACGGGGCATAAAAGACCATTAGCGGAACTCAGCGCAACCGATGAGCAAGTCGCTTGCTTACCCGATTCATGTTGTTCTGATTGTGGTGGCGAGGTCATTGCCAACCCGACTCCAAGCTATCGTCATCAGGTATTTGAATTACCTAAACCTGCACTTGATATAACTGAATACCAGTTATTTCACGGGCGTTGTCAGCAGTGCAACACCGTGAGCAAAGGAGCCTTGCCTGAAGAGGCTCCCGATGGTCAGATGGGGCCACGATTGCTCAGTTACGTGGCTGTGCTCAGTGGCTTGTATCACCTGAGCGTACGTAAAATTCAACGTTTACTGCAAGACCAATACGGGACTCATTTCTCTATCGGTCTGATTTCTGAAGCGCAAGGGCGAGTCAGTAGTATGCTGACGCCGACACACCAAGCTCTGCATCAACACATAAAAAAAGCGTCATTAGTGCATGTTGACGAGACGACGCACAATCGTAATGGTGAAGAGCATACCCGCTGGGTCTGGTTGTTATCGAGTGAGGATGCCGTATTCCAACAGGTGAAATATTTTCGTAATAAGGATGCAGCCAAATCGATATTAGGCGAGCATACCCAAGCGATTGTCGTGAGTGACCAATGTCCCAGCTACAACTGGATTGAGCCCGAACGGCATCAATTTTGCCTTGCCCATGTGCAGCGTAATTTACAACAAATGGCCGATTATTCAGGTAAGGGGCTTACCGCGAGTATCGGCAATCGACTGGTATTGCTATTCAAGTCCGTATTTCGCACTCAACATAGATATGAAGCCGGTGACGTTGACGAAATAATGTGGCGTCGGCGAATGCAACGACTAAGGCGCAATATTAAGCGCTGGCTTGAGTGCGGGGAAAATGTGCCCGCTTCACGCTACTCAGGCCGATGCCGGCATATTCTCAAATATGAGCAAGGTTTATGGGTTTTTCTCAATCACCCAGGGACACCTTTGACCAATAACGAAGCCGAGCGTTGTTTGCGTGGCAGCGTGATCATGCGCAAGATCTGCTATGGCACCAGTTCAGATAGGGGTGAGAAGTTTCGATCTCGGATCCTCTCAGTCGTTGAAACGTGCAAGAAGCGCAAGTTATCCCCGATAACAGTGATCAGCACTATCATTGCGGGCGTGGTGGGTAAATGCGACTACCCAGACGTATTTGGACTAACCTCAGCTTAGTCAATCCCCCTCTGGTGAATG
>NZ_ABIC01000094.1 GCF_000172075.1 Shewanella benthica KT99 | reverse complement strand
TGTGAGCATAGTTATCAGCTCACTACTCGTGATGTCTATGAATGTAGTCAGTGTCATAAACAAACATCTGTCACCGCAGATACTGTATTCCATGGTAGCCGTATTCCCTTAGCGAAGTGGTTTTGGGCCATCTACTTTCTCGGCTCAGATAAAGGCAGCATTTCAGCATTGAGACTCAGTAAACTCATAGAGGTTAATTGGCGAACGGCACGCTTAATATTGAGCAAGTTGAGAACGGCAATGGGTCATAGAGACAGTCTATATAGGCTTTCAGGTCTCATTGAAATGGATGATGCCTTCGTTGGGGGAAAGAGAAAAGGTAAACGCGGACGTGGAGCCGCAGGGTAAACGCCTGTGTTAATTGCTGTTGAAAGCAAAGTGAAACGCGCGGGATTTATCGCTATGCAGGCCGTCGACAGTGTTTGTCATGAAGCCGTTAACGATTTTGTTGCTAGGCACTTAAATGCACAGCAAGAAGTTCATACTGACGGACTAGCCGCTTTGAATATCATAGATAACACTCAACAGCATGAAGCTAGGGTTACACCGAGTGAGTTGGTCGATGAATGGTTGCCTTGGGTTCATATTGCAATAGGTAACTTAAAAGCCTTTTTACTCGGCACATTTCATGGAGTTTCGGGAAAATACCTTCACGAATACCTTAGTGAGTTCTGTTATCGGTTTAACCGAAGAAAAATGGAAAAAGAAATCCCTAATAGGCGGTTAAATCTGGCAATAATTCATGCGCCGGTACATTCGTACTGAGTGAGGTACATAAGCATGTATCTTTATCGGCCTGAGATATGATCGAGGACAAGTCCATATTGAACAGAGTGTTGCACTTATTACTTGAATCCAGCTTCAACCACATAGTGGCCTACGTTGGCCGAGATAGATAAGCTGGTTCCAAGATTCTTTATTATGGGGCCCAGCGACATTGAGTGACGAGCGCGAGCGCTTCTTCAACATCAGTTTCCGGCCAGTTATCATGCTTTTCTTAACCATAGAGAAGATAACTAATGCTAAATGATTAAATCTAGGTGCATAAAGTCATACTTTAGTGCTTACCTCTGAGCTAGAACATCATAGCCTTGTCTGGCAAGCATCTCGGTGAGCGTGATCAAGGGCAACCCAATTAAGGTGTTGGGATCTTTTCCCTCTAAGCGCTCAAACAGGGCAATGCCCAGGCCTTCACATTTGAAACTACCTGCACAGTAATATGGCTGCTCTTTCGATAGGTAATATTCGATCTGCTGTGGAGATAAGTGCCTGAAGTGCACTTTGAAGGTTTCACAAAGACTGTCGTTATGACCCGAAGTAATATTATGCAGTGAAATACCCGTGTAAAAGGTGATGACTTTACCCGATGAAGCCGTCAGCTGTTTCACTGCGGTCTCGTGGTCTAAAGGCTTGCCTATTATCTTACCATCGATGACCGCGACTTGATCTGAGCCAATGACTAGGCCTTGAGGATATTGCAGTGCACCGGCTTTAGCCTTAGCTTCGGCTAACCTTATTACCAACTCTGCAGGCGACTCATCGACTAAGTGGGTTTCATCGACTCGTGGATCACAACAGCAGAAGGGCAAGTCGAGCTTAGCTAAGATCTGTTTTCTGTATTGAGAGGTTGACGCTAAGATGATGGGTGTCGACATGATATGAATGTCCTCGAGGGGCAGAAGATGATTTCACTGAAGCGTTTTTATAAAATTGTGTAAGTTCGAGTATAAGTTCGTTTCAGCAATTATGCCCCGCAGTTTAGCCCTGTTATTGTGCAGGTTACACGCACTTTGGAAGTTTCTTCACTAAAATGGGTTTGAACGTTGCTATTTTAAGCATGAAACACTTGAGTAAATGGGACAGCTTGGGTAAAATTTCTAATCCATCAATTTTTGTTTTCAGAGTTAAAACGAATCAATGATTTCCTTCTTCTTTATTAAGATTGGAAATTTCCTTTGACTCTGAGGATTTCAAACTATAGTATGCGCGCCTTATGCAAACAGTAAAGATACCGGTTTCAATCGATCCAATACGTGCGGCCTCGAGTCAGCTTTCCTTTGAAGGCCTGATCCCGGGTAAGCAATTAAAACGGTTGAATGAGTTAAGTGCCGGCGACTGTTCCAATGTGACAGTGTCGTTACAATGTGGTGAAGATTTACAGGGGATAGTCTACCTTAAAGGGAAGGCTGTGACGGAGCTCACTCTGATATGTCAACGCTGCATGACGCTATTTACCACAGAGGTACGGTCGACTTCAGT
>NZ_ABIC01000095.1 GCF_000172075.1 Shewanella benthica KT99 | reverse complement strand
TATCTGCGACTCCCGGCAGCTTAGAGAGCAAGTCTCATCACCGCTAGGAGCGTACCTTCTCCCGAAGTTACGGTACCATTTTGCCTAGTTCCTTCAGCCGAGTTCTCTCAAGCGCCTTGGTATTCTCTACCCAACCACCTGTGTCGGTTTGGGGTACGATTCCTACTAACCTGAAGCTTAGAAGATTTTCCTGGAAGCATGGCATCAACTACTTCAACCCCTTAGGGTCTCGTCATCAGTCCTCAGTCTTGCAATTTAATGCGTATCCCCGGATTTGCCTAAGAATACAACCTACAACCTTAAACGCGGACAACCAACGCCGCGCTAGCCTAGCCTTCTCCGTCTCTCCATCGCAGTTAGCAGAAGTACAGGAATATTAACCTGTTTCCCATCGATTACGCCTTTCGGCCTCACCTTAGGGGTCGACTTACCCTGCCCTGATTAACATTGGACAGGAAACCTTGGTCTTTCGGCGAGGGAGTTTTTCACTCCCTTTATCGTTACTCATGTCAGCATTCGCACTTCTGATACCTCCAGCGTGGGTTACCCCTTCGCCTTCAACGGCTTACAGAACGCTCCTCTACCGCTTGCCAGTAAACTAGCAAACCCATAGCTTCGGTGTATTGCTTAGCCCCGTTAAATCTTCCGCGCAGGCCGACTCGACTAGTGAGCTATTACGCTTTCTTTAAATGATGGCTGCTTCTAAGCCAACATCCTAGCTGTCTAAGCCTTCCCACATCGTTTCCCACTTAGCAATAACTTTGGGACCTTAGCTGATGGTCTGGGTTGTTTCCCTTTCCACGACGGACGTTAGCACCCGCCGTGTGTCTCCCGAGTAGTACTCATTGGTATTCGGAGTTTGCAAAGGGTTGGTAAGTCGGGATGACCCCCTAGCCTTAACAGTGCTCTACCCCCAATGGTATTCGCTCGAGGCGCTACCTAAATAGCTTTCGAGGAGAACCAGATATCTCCCGGTTTGATTGGCCTTTCACCCCCATCCACAAGTCATCCGCTCATTTTTCAACATAAGTCGGTTCGGTCCTCCAGTTGATGTTACTCAACCTTCAACCTGCCCATGGATAGATCACCGGGTTTCGGGTCTACACCTTGCAACTTCTCTAATTAAAGATACGCGCAGTTAACACTCGGTTTCCCTACGGCTCCGCTATTCGCTTAACCTCGCTACAAAATGTAAGTCGCTGACCCATTATACAAAAGGTACGCAGTCACGGTCTCTTATTCCGAAGAATGGAACCGCTCCCACTGCTTGTACGTATACGGTTTCAGGTTCTATTTCACTCCCCTCACAGGGGTTCTTTTCGCCTTTCCCTCACGGTACTGGTTCACTATCGGTCAGTCAGGAGTATTTAGCCTTGGAGGATGGTCCCCCCATGTTCAGACAAGATGTCACGTGTCCCGTCCTACTCGTTTTCATCTATGGTTAGTTTTCATGTACGGGGCTATCACCCTGTGCCGCTGAGCTTTCCAACTCATTCCACTAACACCCCATAGACTTAAGGGCTAATCCCCGTTCGCTCGCCGCTACTAGGGGAATCTCGGTTGATTTCTGTTCCTCCGGGTACTTAGATGTTTCAGTTCCCCGGGTTTGCCTCATATACCTATGTATTCAGTATATGATACTCACTTATGTGAGTGGGTTTCCCCATTCGGACATCGTTAGCTCAAATGCTTGTTACTAGCTCGCCAACGCTTTTCGCAAGTTACTACGTCCTTCATCGCCTCTGACTGCCAAGGCATCCACCGTATACGCTTAGTCACTTAACCATACAACCCACATAGGTCTTTATTCGCTTGCCACTGTACTGTTATGCAGCGTTACTCAAACTCACTTGTCGGTTATGTAGTAAACTACACGCCCTCCTCGTTCGCTTTCGCGCCTTGCATAACAACACATCGACTGCGCTAACAGACTCAATATTCTCTACAAATAGTAGAAAACGAATCGTATCGCAACTAATGGTGTTTACTTTCGCCAAAAGAATACTCTTGAAGCACTTTCCTAATTAAAGGTCTATGCTCCAGCACTTGATTTAAGTGTTTGAGAACTCAATTATTTATTTTTCGCGCTAATGCTATTAATAACAACTTACAAGTAAGTCGCTATCCCTTCACATAACAC
>NZ_ABIC01000096.1 GCF_000172075.1 Shewanella benthica KT99 | reverse complement strand
TGTCGATTTTAATTCGCATAATCTTTATATGTGAATGTTAAAAGCGCCTGTTGGCGCTTTTTTTGTGCTTAATTTTTATCGCTCTATGGGTTAATCTGACTCCTTTTCTTTATCGGGGCAAGCAGCGATAATCGTGGCGATTCCTTGATCGTTAACCTCTTCCAATCTGATATCAAACCCCCAGAGCCTATGTAAATGTTTTACCACTTGGTGGCAACTTTTAGCTAAAGGTATTCGATTCGTGGGAATATATTGTAGGGTAAGTGAGCGATCGCCGCTGACTTCAACCTGGTGGATCTGGATGTTCGGCTCAAGGTTGGAGAGATTGTACTGTTGAGATAACATTTGACGTATATCTTGATACCCCTGCTCATCATGAATCGCTGAGACAGAAAGGTAGTTTTTCTTATCATCATCCAAAATACTGAACAGTTTAAATTTCCTGATGATGTTAGGTGACAAGTATTGGCTAATGAAGCTCTCATCTTTAAAATTCTGCATGGCAAAATGTAAAGTCTCTAACCAATCACTGCCGGCTATATCAGGAAACCACTCTTTGTCTTCATCGGTGGGGTTTTCACAGATACGTCTGATATCGATAAACATGTTGAAGCCCAAGGCATAAGGATTAATACCATTGTAGTGGGGGTCGTTGTAGCTTGGCTGCACAATAACATTGGTGTGGTTTTGCAGAAACTCCATCATAAAACTGTCTGTGAGTAAACCATCATCATAGAGGTGATTTAAAATCGTGTAATGCCAAAATGTAGCCCAGCCTTCATTCATTACTTGAGTTTGTTTCTGAGGGTAAAAGTATTGCCCCATTTTCCTTACTATCCGCACTATCTCTCTTTGCCAGGGCTCCAGTAAGGGAGCGTGTTTTTCGATGAAGTAAAGTATATTTTCCTGAGGTTCTTCTGGAAATTTTAACTCGGTTTTCTCATCCTGCTCTTGATGTGCCTTAGGCACGGTGCGCCACAGGTCGTTGACCTGACTCTGAAGATATTCTTCACGTTCTTTCTGCCTGAGCTGTTCCTCTTTAAATGATATCTCGCTCGGCCGCTTATATCTATCGACCCCATAGTTCATCAGAGCGTGGCACGAGTCTACTATCAGCTCAACTTGCTCTATGCCATGGAGCTCTTCGCACTGGCTGATATAGTTCTTGGCAAAAACCAGATAATCTATGATAGAACTGGCATCGGTCCAAGTTTTAAAAAGGTAGTTATTTTTGAAGAAACTATTATGACCCAAACTCGCGTGAGCCATCACCAAGGCTTGCATGGTGATAGTGTTTTCTTCCATCAGATAAGTGATACATGGGTCAGAATTAATGACAATTTCGTAAGCTAGCCCCATTTGGCCACGTTTATAACTCTGTTCAGTCTCAATAAATTTTTTACCGAAGGACCAATGGGTGTAGCCTAAAGGCATGCCGATACCCGCATAGGCATCCATCATCTGTTCTGCGGTGATCACTTCAATTTGGTTGGGGTATGAGTCTAGCCTATAGTGGCTGGCGACCCTCTCAATTTCGGTTAAGTATTTCTGCAGCAGTTCGAAGTTCCAGTCTGGCCCGTCATCGAGCTGTGTCCGCCTTTGCTGGTTATCCATAACGCCCCCTTATACAGCTTGCTTCTTGAAGAGTTCTCGAAATACAGGATATATATCTTCGGCCTGTTTGATATGCTGTACGGCTATGTTATCGAAAGATTTCTGTAGGCCCTCATACTCGCGCCACAGTGTCTGATGAGCTCGGTTGGTGATCTCTATGTAGCTAAAGTAGCGCACCACAGGCAAGATCTTTTTCTCCAGTAGTTGCTTACAACTGGGTGAGTCGTCGGCCCAGTTATCGCCGTCAGATGCTTGGGCCGCATAGATATTCCATTCACTCTCCGGATAACGTTCCTGCTGGATTTTGTACATCAGTTTCAATGCACTTGAGACTATGGTGCCACCGGTTTCTTGTGAGTAGAAGAACTCATGTTCATCGACCTCTTTTGCCTGAGTATGGTGGCGAATATAGACAACATCTAAATTCTTATAGGTACGGGTTAGAAAGAGGTATAGCAAGATATAGAAGCG
>NZ_ABIC01000097.1 GCF_000172075.1 Shewanella benthica KT99 | reverse complement strand
CACATGTTGCCGGCAGAACAACTTCTTTTTTGTCATCATTATCACTGCCACAACCTGCTAATGCCGCCATTACTGCAGTTGCAACCAAACCTTTAATTAGCTTACTTTTCATTACTATCAACCCCATTTTTTATTGGATATCTACTTGTTACCATCATGCTTTACAATATGAGACTCTGTGGACTCGCTGGCAACATCATAGCAAAGAATATTTGACCAATGTGTCACTTTGATGGATTTATGTGACGTGAATGCTCTGAAAGACCGTGGTTTACTTTAACAACTGTTCGAAAATAAGAACAAACAACAACCAATGTTAATACCGTTATTATCAAATTATTTTTCAGATAGCCATCGGAGCCTTATCAACCATAGTTTTCAACTAGTTAGCCAATCAAGGCAAAAGTAATCAGCTGAACAAAACAAGAACAGTGGTAATACGCAACAATGATGTTTTTTTAAAAAAATATGTGCATTTACATCAATGTTACGTTCAAGATCGTTAATGGTGAATGTTTTTTGTACTGCGGATGGTACACATTCACTTTAAACAGAGGGTAACTACAACTTGTTAAATTAATCTTTGGCAATTTAACAATGGAAGAGAGAGCTTAACGGTACCTAAAACTAGAGCCGCAGACACAAATAAGCAGCCATATTCGGCAAGCTTAATACTTGGATTGCTGTCAAAGTATTCATCTAGATCAATCTGCTGACGAGCCATTTGCCTATATCTTGCAGTTGATGTGGTAACACACTGTGTCCCATGGCATAAGTTTTCCATTCGGTGTGATAATCGGCTTGATTCAACAGAGTATTAGCCATCTTGCCCGCGAATAGTGGCACCACATCATCTTGCTCACCATGGTGCTGAAGTATACTCGTCTGCTTATTGGCTTCACTTAGTTGGGCCGGTAATTCATCGGCCGTGGGTAAGTAACAAGACAGCGCCATTATGCCGGCTAACGTGTGTGGATATCTTAGTCCGCTAAACAGGCTCATCACACCACCTTGGCTAAAACCTGCCAGTACAATTTTATCTGCAGGTATGCCGACATCGATCTGCTCCTGTATCAGTGCAATAACCAGTTGCTCTGAGTCCAGAACCCCAGGCATATCGGCGCGATTGTGCAGATCCATGCTCTTAATGTCATACCAGCTACGCATCACATAACCTTGGTTGATCGTCACCGCTTGCTCGGGGGCGTGGGGGAAGATAAAACGAATACTGTGATCATCCGGCAGACCCAATACTGGTACTACAGGGGCAAAGCCGGCTCCAGAATCACCTAAACCGTGTAACCAGATCACACATGCCGTTGCGCGGGTGTTTGGCTCTATGGTTATCCGCTCTAATACTGCTACTGACATCTATTTCCCTTTATTTTTAATGAAATTTTATCGCCGATATCATATCAGGATCACCACAAGCTAAGCTACTTGGTATGTAAACCAACAAAACATTCGATTAAATTGGACGTTAAGTGCCAAATTATGGCCTTTTAATCCATTTAAATCGGCGCTAAATTGGATCACAGACATTCACAGTACAGAAACAGTGCAGAGGAATAAAATGGGCTTACTTCAAGATGGAAAATGGGTCGATCTATGGTACTCGACCAAAGAGAATGGCGGCAAATTTATCCGTGAGGATGCACGTTTCAGAAATTGGATCCTTACCGATGGACAAACTCAGCCTGGTACACCTGATACACAGGGCTTCAAGGCTGAAGCGAACAGGTACCATCTTTACGTCTCCCTTGCCTGCCCTTGGGCACACAGGACACTCATTTTTCGTGAGCTTAAGTCATTGCAAAACCTCATAAATGTCACCGTCGTCGAGCCTCACACGTTGCACAACGGCTGGGAATTTCCGGCGCCAGCCAAAGCCAAGATGC
>NZ_ABIC01000098.1 GCF_000172075.1 Shewanella benthica KT99 | reverse complement strand
GTATTAGCGACCATTTTAGCTATGGCTTTCTCTGCATTGGCCTTAATTCCTATGATGGTGCTTGGTGTGATATCCACAAAGATGTTGGAATTACCAACTAATGATATTTTTGATTCCATCGGAATAAACATGATGACATTATTCATGTTTTTACAACTTGTTGTGATGCTTTTTGTTATTGCTATCTTTCGAAAATTTGTGGATAGAAAGTCTATTCTGTCATTAGGCCTTGAATTTTCTGGTTATAAGATGGATTTACTAAAAGGTTTAGTTTGGGGGGCTGGGCTTATTGCTGTTGGTTTTTTATTTTTATATGCCTTTGATTTTATTTTTATTATCAATGTTGACTTGGGTGGTATCAAGTGGCTTAGCTATATCACTTTGTTTGCTATTATTGCTTTCAATGAAGAAATCCTCATTCGTGGTTATGTATTAACTAATTTAATGGCTTCGATGAATAAATATTGGGCTCTTATATGGTCATCAATAATATTTTTACTGATTCATTTATCAAATGACAACATGACATTTATTTCTATAGTGAATTTATTATTAGCCGGCATTATGTTAGGCATTTACACTATCCATAAAAGCAATTTATGGTTTCCCCTGGGTATGCATTTCTCTTGGAATTTCTTTCAGGGCCCAATTTTAGGCTTTGCAGTAAGTGGTTTAAAAGTTGAGAGTGTTATCAGTCAAGAAATAACTGGAAACAGGTTAATTACTGGAGGACAATTTGGCTTTGAAGGTTCGCTGCTGCTTACTTTAATGATGATAGTATCGACATTGCTTATACATATTAAGTATATTAATACCCTCACTCCATCAAGAAATTACTATTCTAGCTAAGGCTCTCTTTCTTTAGTATTGAGCTCTTCTGCCTCTGACTCTTCTACTCAAATAATGAAAAAATTGAACTTTATTAATTTGGCACGATCTGATCTTGAAAATCAACAAGTTAAAGAATGTCGTTATGTCAATTTTAGATGCAGAAAAATGGGCTGAATCTCACTTTAAACATGTGTGTTTGGGTGATCCTCGTAGAGCTGATAGGTTGGTCGTAAGCATTCACCAGAGGGGGATTGACTAAGCTGAGGTTAGTCCAAATACGTCTGGGTAGTCGCATTTACCCACCACGCCCGCAATGATAGTGCTGATCACTGTTATCGGGGATAACTTGCGCTTCTTGCACGTTTCAACGACTGAGAGGATCCGAGATCGAAACTTCTCACCCCTATCTGAACTGGTGCCATAGCAGATCTTGCGCATGATCACGCTGCCACGCAAACAACGCTCGGCTTCGTTATTGGTCAAAGGTGTCCCTGGGTGATTGAGAAAAACCCATAAACCTTGCTCATATTTGAGAATATGCCGGCATCGGCCTGAGTAGCGTGAAGCGGGCACATTTTCCCCGCACTCAAGCCAGCGCTTAATATTGCGCCTTAGTCGTTGCATTCGCCGACGCCACATTATTTCGTCAACGTCACCGGCTTCATATCTATGTTGAGTGCGAAATACGGACTTGAATAGCAATACCAGTCGATTGCCGATACTCGCGGTAAGCCCCTTACCTGAATAATCGGCCATTTGTTGTAAATTACGCTGCACATGGGCAAGGCAAAATTGATGCCGTTCGGGCTCAATCCAGTTGTAGCTGGGACATTGGTCACTCACGACAATCGCTTGGGTATGCTCGCCTAATATCGATTTGGCTGCATCCTTATTACGAAAATATTTCACCTGTTGGAATACGGCATCCTCACTCGATAACAACCAGACCCAGCGGGTATGCTCTTCACCATTACGATTGTGCGTCGTCTCGTCAACA
>NZ_ABIC01000099.1 GCF_000172075.1 Shewanella benthica KT99 | reverse complement strand
CTCTCTGGGATGCAAAGGCTGCAATGAGATGCTCAGCCTAGGTACAGACCCAAGCAATCCCTCTAGTTTATCGCTAACATCCAGATGATCATTTATACACAGATAAACCAGCTCGTCATTAGCTAATGCCTTAGCTATGCCCTGGATATACTCCAAGTTCCTCTCATCAAACTCCCCTTGTTTACCCGATACCGCTTCCAATACATTTCCCGATGTTCTTAACACCTTGGCCAGAAACCCCGTGCCTAGAGGCTGTCTCAATATAAAACATATTGGTCGTATAGAAAGGCTCTGTATCAGAAACAGATCTTTCGCTGAACTTGATGACCCAGTTAATACTGCTCCTCCACGTTTAGGTAAAGTATCACCTTGAGCCACAGAGAGTGGATGTATGAACCTAGCCAAGAGATAAGTTACCAGCCTCAATCTCAGCTCAGCTAGTCTGATAAACAGCAGGGCTCCAACCACTACATTTGCTAGGGCGAGCACCAAGAACAAGTGCAATATACTCCCACCCAGAGGGCCCAAGAAGATGATGGCGAAGATTGCTGACATCACCATAAACAGTGCATTCATTATGTTATTGGCCGCAATGGCCTGAGCACACTCCCCCTCCTTGGTCCTCGCCTGAATAAATGCATACAAGGGCACGATAAATAGACCACCACTGACCCCAACCATGAATAGGTCAAACATGAGCCGGTAATGTTGAGACTCGCCAATGAAGCTGCTGGCAGTATAAACATCGACAGGATTTAAGTCCGGTACAGCCCAATAGAGGTCGATACCGAAAATGGTCAAACCTAGCAAACCGAAGGGCAAAAGGCCTAGCTCGACTTGCTTGAATGACAGGCGATCACATAAAAATGATCCCGCCGCTATACCGATAGAAAACAAGGATAACAACAAGGAAACCACTGTGGCTCCTGCATGCAAGTGTAACTTAGCAAAATTGGGAAACTGAGTAAGATACCTTTCACCCCAAAAACACAACCCACTTATGGCAAGCACAGCCATCCATATCGAAGGCGTTCGCCTGGCTTTATTAAGGCTGGCTATCGAACCGGAAAAAGGAGTGAACCTTAATTTTTTAGGTTTAAAGCTTAGGGGGATCGATGGGATAAAGCGACTCGAGATATAGCCAACAGATGCTAAAAAAACGACGGTTATCGCGGCTAACGTGTTGGTATAATCACTGGCAACGATCAGACCAGCGACTATGGTGCCAGTCAAGATTGAGATGAAGTACCCATCTCTACCCAAGCATTGCCCCTAACCAACTCATTATCCTTCAACACCATAGTAGAAGTGAATATTTT
>NZ_ABIC01000100.1 GCF_000172075.1 Shewanella benthica KT99 | reverse complement strand
TAACGGAGGAGCACGAAGGTTGGCTAAGTACGGTCGGACATCGTACGGTTAGTGCAATGGCATAAGCCAGCTTAACTGCGAGACAGACACGTCGAGCAGGTACGAAAGTAGGTCATAGTGATCCGGTGGTTCTGTATGGAAGGGCCATCGCTCAACGGATAAAAGGTACGCCGGGGATAACAGGCTGATACCGCCCAAGAGTTCATATCGACGGCGGTGTTTGGCACCTCGATGTCGGCTCATCACATCCTGGGGCTGAAGTCGGTCCCAAGGGTATGGCTGTTCGCCATTTAAAGTGGTACGCGAGCTGGGTTCAGAACGTCGTGAGACAGTTCGGTCCCTATCTGCCGTGGGCGTTGGATGATTGAAGGAAGCTGCTCCTAGTACGAGAGGACCGGAGTGGACGAACCGCTGGTGTTCGGGTTGTTATGCCAATAGCATTGCCCGGTAGCTACGTTCGGAATCGATAACCGCTGAAAGCATCTAAGCGGGAAGCGAGTCCTAAGATGAGTCATCCCTAGGGATTTAATTCCTCTAAAGAGCCGTTCGAGACTAGGACGTTGATAGGCAGGGTGTGTAAGTGCTGTGAGGCATTGAGCTAACCTGTACTAATGACTCGTGAGGCTTAACCATACAACCCAGATGGGTTTACTCTTGTTAAGAGAGAAGTATGTGGTTAATGAGTGATTACTTTACAAGCACAAAAGAATACCGACTTGATTTAAGTTGAACCAATTATTACTTTTATTTAAAGCTGTTTAAAAGACTTTTTAAATAGCCAGCTTTCTAAATTCTTTTACCTTTAGCTTTTTGAAAAGCTGAAAGTAATCGCAAAATTAGTCTGGAAACCATAGCATTGTGGCCCCACCTGAATCCATCTCGAACTCAGAAGTGAAACGCAATTGCGCCGATGGTAGTGTGGGGTCTCCCCATGTGAGAGTAGGTCATTTCCAGGCGCTCATTAAGTGAAAAAGCCACCTGAATAAGGTGGCTTTTTTGCGTCTGGGATTTAATAAAGTGTTGGCTGTTTAGCTCGAGCTTATCAGTACAGATATCAGGTGACTTATCCACTTAGGATGGCATGAATGCCTACCCCCGATGTCGCCCCGCCGCTGAGCGGACTCTCCCGCTACGAAACGAAGTTTCTCCGCGTTCAATTAGGGCTGAATACTGCGTATTCAAAGCGCCGTAATTTCACCCCCATGTGTCCACTTCGTGGATCGAGTAGGTCATACCAGC
>NZ_ABIC01000101.1 GCF_000172075.1 Shewanella benthica KT99 | reverse complement strand
CAGCACCAAGGGCGACTTTATCATCGCTAAGTGCGCTAAAGATGTAGATATGGCGGGTAAAATCGTACGTCAAGGCAAGGTGCTTAAGTCGGTATATTACCGTCCAGCAGATCTGGCTAAGCTAGTGAAAGCTTAGGTTGTTCATTTTGGAGTTGGCATCTAGGAAATCAAATTTCATTTGCTGATTCTTTGCGGCCTTACGGCCGAGAAGGTCGTGGAATTCCATTCCCTGCTAGCAACAAAGAGTAGGGAAAGGAGGACTGTCCTCATCAACAACATCCTGTCTAAGAGCCAGTTCGCCATCCATGGCTCTCGCTCAGAGAGCGTCATTGTTATGACCTTCGCCCTTGATTCTTCATAAACCAAAGGTAAGCATTCACCAGAGGGGGATTGACTAAGCTGAGGTTAGTCCAAATACGTCTGGGTAGTCGCATTTACCCACCACGCCCGCAATGATAGTGCTGATCACTGTTATCGGGGATAACTTGCGCTTCTTGCACGTTTCAACGACTGAGAGGATCCGAGATCGAAACTTCTCACCCCTATCTGAACTGGTGCCATAGCAGATCTTGCGCATGATCACGCTGCCACGCAAACAACGCTCGGCTTCGTTATTGGTCAAAGGTGTCCCTGGGTGATTGAGAAAAACCCATAAACCTTGCTCATATTTGAGAATATGCCGGCATCGGCCTGAGTAGCGTGAAGCGGGCACATTTTCCCCGCACTCAAGCCAGCGCTTAATATTGCGCCTTAGTCGTTGCATTCGCCGACGCCACATTATTTCGTCAACGTCACCGGCTTCATATCTATGTTGAGTGCGAAATACGGACTTGAATAGCAATACCAGTCGATTGCCGATACTCGCGGTAAGCCCCTTACCTGAATAATCGGCCATTTGTTGTAAATTACGCTGCACATGGGCAAGGCAAAATTGATGCCGTTCGGGCTCAATCCAGTTGTAGCTGGGACATTGGTCACTCACGACAATCGCTTGGGTATGCTCGCCTAATATCGATTTGGCTGCATCCTTATTACGAAAATATTTCACCTGTTGGAATACGGCATCCTCACTCGATAACAACCAGACCCAGCGGGTATGCTCTTCACCATTACGATTGTGCGTCGTCTCGTCAACATGCACTAATGACGCTTTTTTTATGTGTTGATGCAGAGCTTGGTGTGTCGGCGTCAGCATACTACTGACTCGCCCTTGCGCTTCAGAAATCAGACCGATAGAG
>NZ_ABIC01000102.1 GCF_000172075.1 Shewanella benthica KT99 | reverse complement strand
ACTAGTCATCAGTTTTTGATTCTGTATTGATATACACTTGAGGTCATAGGCTTCCCCTGCTTGCTATTCTTAAGTAAGAAAGTTAATAGCTATATATAGTAGAAATATGATCTCATGAATCAAGATTCCCAATACGACTTTTGGGTCAAGCTAGCTAGCCGAGCCGCAGTGGCTACGGCTTTGACCCTTATCATTATTAAGATGGCAGCCTGGATGTACTCAGGATCTGCTAGCATGCTAGCGTCATTGACTGATTCATTTGCCGATGCGCTCGCATCCATAGTTAACTTCATAGCAATTCGATACGCCATAGTCCCTGCGGACCAAGATCATAGATATGGCCATGGTAAAGCAGAGCCGTTAGCTGCATTAGCCCAGTCTGCATTTATTTTGGGTTCTGCCTTCTTACTGCTTTTTCATGGTGGGGACCGGCTAATTAACCCCACCCCCGTTCATCATGCCATGCTGGGTGTCGTGGTATCTATAGTCGCTATTATCTTAACCTTTGCTTTAGTTGTACTGCAGAAAAAAGCGTTAGCCGCGACATCTAGCACTATTGTTGAGGCCGACGCACTTCACTATAAATCAGATCTATTCCTGAATGCAGCTGTATTAGTGGCGCTAGTTCTCTCACAATATGGTTGGTGGTGGGCTGATGGCTTGTTTGCAATCCTTATTGCAATCTTCATAGGGCAACAAGCTTTGGATTTAGGGTATCGCTCAATTCAGTCTCTACTGGATAGAGAGTTGGATGATGATACTAGATTAAAGATTATTGAGTTGGCCCAACAAGACCCACAAGTTAAAGGCATTCATGATTTAAGAACCCGTGAATCAGGTAAGACAACATTTATTCAATGCCATTTAGAACTGGATGGTTCTCTTAGCCTAAGAGAGGCACATGTCATAGCCGACAAGACTGAAGCGAGAATAAGAGAGGCATTTTCTGATGCTGAAGTCATCATACATCAAGACCCTGTATAGCCAATAACATGGGCAGCGCCGATATTCTGGCCAGTTTCTTGTTGATTTGTGGGTAAGTCTGGGGGTAACCAGTGGGTACCGTGTGGTTAAGTATAATTTATTAAAAAGTCGTTTTTCTCTGAAAAGCGCTTGCGCTCTGGGCTGACATCTCTATAATGCGCATCCACTGACACGGCAAACCAGTCCTACTAAACATTTAAGTTAACTAAGACGCAGTCGAGTCAGGCAACAAGTAAGCTTGTT
>NZ_ABIC01000103.1 GCF_000172075.1 Shewanella benthica KT99 | reverse complement strand
TAGCGAAGCGGATAAACAGTGTGCTTGTGGTCATCAGTTGACCTTGATGGAGCAAGATAGCAGCGAGAAACTTAAGTTTGTTCCCGCACAAATCAGTGTCATTGAGCATGTTAGGTTAAAATACCGCTGCAAGCATTGCGACACTAAAGGGACGCAAGCTAACATCAAACAAGCCCCCGTGCCTGCTCCAAAAGGTTTTGCCACGCCAAGCCTATTGAGCCAGCTCATCACCAGTAAATATCAGTACGCCTTACCGCTTTATCGACAAGAAACTTTATTTAAACAGTATGGTATCGAATTAAGTCGTCAAACGATGTCAGACTGGATGATGAAATCAGCCGCCTTGTTTAAACCCTTATATGATTTACTGCACCAACACCTATTAACGCAAGGTGTACTGCACGCCGATGAGACCACGCTCAAAGTGATTAACGATGAACGGGTGATGGGTCTATTGCTCAGGTGCGGATAGGCCGAGTCTCGAGCCTAGATATAAAGGTGTAAACAGCATCGTTCTGTACGACTATCAAGGTGGTAGCCGCGCGAGCACTTGCGTGAGTGGTTTTCTTGCCACTGAGCACACCGTGTTTAATGGCTATTTACAGGTCGATGGCTATGCAGCTTACCAACGGGCCAATGACAAACTTGTGGGTTGTTGGGCACATGCGCGGCGTAAATTCAAAGTTAAAGAACGGCTGTATTTTAGGCGTACGCATTCAAGCGCCCAACTGACGACATTGAAGCAATGGCTGGATAAATCGGTGCAACAAGTGTCGAAGCAAAGTGCCTTGGGTCGAGCCATCCATTACACTATCAATCAATGGCCAAAGCTCAGCCGTTACCTAGAAGATGGTCGACTCAACATTGACAATAATCGCGCCGAACGCGCAGTAAAACCGTTTGTGATAGGGCGTAAAAACTGGGCAAGGCGTAGTTCGCCGGACGCTTACGTAGCTTTGTTATCCAGGAGGTAAATAGTCACTTTTTGTTCAAAATTATGAATTTCAGGCAGCACAAAAGTCAAACCCAAGATGGAGGTCTGAATGAAACGTAAAGATCTTTAATTATCAGCTCGTTTGTAAGTAATCACAGCAGTGAGCAAAGTGCCGTCGTCGCTTACCCAAGTGTTCACAATAGCTGGTGAGTTCTGTA
>NZ_ABIC01000104.1 GCF_000172075.1 Shewanella benthica KT99 | reverse complement strand
CGGCTTCGGATAAATCCTCCGCGTTCAGACCCAGCATCAAGCTACGCTTGATAAGCGCAAGGTCTGCACCCTACTATCACATGAAAGGATGCATGCTTCGCATGCGCTATCTATATTCCCCATGTTCGTTCGGTCATTTTCCAGACTAAAACGAAAAAAGCCCGTTGCGTTAGCAACGGGCTTTATCGTTTATTAGGCGCCTGGAAATGACCTACTCTCACATGGGGAGACCCCACACTACCATCGGCGCAATTGCGTTTCACTTCTGAGTTCGAGATGGATTCAGGTGGGGCCACAATGCTATGGTTTCCAGACTAATTTTGCGATTACTTTCAGCTTTTCAAAAAGCTAAAGGTAAAAGAATTTAGAAAGCTGGCTATTTAAAAAGTCTTTTAAACAGCTTTAAATAAAAGTAATAATTGGTTCAACTTAAATCAAGTCGGTATTCTTTTGTGCTTGTAAAGTAATCACTCATTAACCACATACTTCTCTTTTAACAAGAGTAAACCCATCTGGGTTGTATGGTTAAGCCTCACGAGTCATTAGTACAGGTTAGCTCAATGCCTCACAGCACTTACACACCCTGCCTATCAACGTCCTAGTCTCGAACGGCTCTTTAGAGGAATTAAATC
This sequence comes from Shewanella benthica KT99, assembly GCF_000172075.1. Taxonomy (GTDB): domain Bacteria; phylum Pseudomonadota; class Gammaproteobacteria; order Enterobacterales; family Shewanellaceae; genus Shewanella; species Shewanella benthica_A. The sequence goes on along the minus strand of NZ_ABIC01000104.1, from coordinate 502 downwards.
CCTAGGGATGACTCATCTTAGGACTCGCTTCCCGCTTAGATGCTTTCAGCGGTTATCGATTCCGAACGTAGCTACCGGGCAATGCTATTGGCATAACAACCCGAACACCAGCGGTTCGTCCACTCCGGTCCTCTCGTACTAGGAGCAGCTTCCTTCAATCATCCAACGCCCACGGCAGATAGGGACCGAACTGTCTCACGACGTTCTGAACCCAGCTCGCGTACCACTTTAAATGGCGAACAGCCATACCCTTGGGACCGACTTCAGCCCCAGGATGTGATGAGCCGACATCGAGGTGCCAAACACCGCCGTCGATATGAACTCTTGGGCGGTATCAGCCTGTTATCCCCGGCGTACCTTTTATCCGTTGAGCGATGGCCCTTCCATACAGAACCACCGGATCACTATGACCTACTTTCGTACCTGCTCGACGTGTCTGTCTCGCAGTTAAGCTGGCTTATGCCATTGCACTAACCGTACGATGTCCGACCGTACTTAGCCC
>NZ_ABIC01000105.1 GCF_000172075.1 Shewanella benthica KT99 | reverse complement strand
GTAGAGGCTTTCGTCTTTGTGTTAGCGGGTGAATATCACGCAGTGATGAGCTCATGAACGAGAGGCTTGGATGCCGAACTGGGCTTTTAAGCATGGATGCTGTTGGACGGGACGGCCGCGACACATATAAGTACCATAAATCAGACACGAAAAAGCCCTAACATTGCTGTTAGGGCTTATCGTAATGTTGGCGGAGCGGACGGGACTCGAACCCGCGACCCCCGGCGTGACAGGCCGGTATTCTAACCAACTGAACTACCGCTCCTTTAGCAAAGTGCTTACGCATATTGCTAAATTCTTTTTAAGTCGCTGATATGTCACTATCAGTAAACTTTGTCTTCACTTTCTAGAAAGTGGAAACTAAATAGGCGCCTGGAAATGACCTACTCTCACATGGGGAGACCCCACACTACCATCGGCGCAATTGCGTTTCACTTCTGAGTTCGAGATGGATTCAGGTGGGGCCACAATGCTATGGTTTCCAGACTAATTTTGCGATTACTTTCAGCTTTTCAAAAAGCTAAAGGTAAAAGAATTTAGAAAGCTGGCTATTTAAAAAGTCTTTTAAATAGCTTTAAATAAAAGTAATAATTGGTTCAACTTAAATCAAGTCGGTATTCTTTTGTGCTTGTAAAGTAATCACTCATTAACCACATACTTCTCTTTTAACAAGAGTAAACCCATCTGGGTTGTATGGTTAAGCCTCACGAGTCATTAGTACAGGTTAGCTCAATGCCTCACAGCACTTACACACCCTGCCTATCAACGTCCTAGTCTCGAACGGCTCTTTAGAGGAATTAAATCCCTAGGGATGACTCATCTTAGGACTCGCTTCCCGCTTAGATGCTTTCAGCGGTTATCGATTCCGAACGTAGCTACCGGGCAATGCTATTGGCATAACAACCCGAACACCAGCGGTTCGTCCACTCCGGTCCTCTCGTACTAGGAGCAGCTTCCTTCAATCATCCAACGCCCACGGCAGATAGGGACCGAACTGTCTCACGACGTTCTGAACCCAGCTCGCGTACCACTTTAAATGGCGAACAGCCATACCCTTGGGACCGACTTCAGCCCCAGGATGTGATGAGCCGACATCGAGGTGCCAAACACCGCCGTCGATAGAACTC
>NZ_ABIC01000106.1 GCF_000172075.1 Shewanella benthica KT99 | reverse complement strand
AAGGTTGGCTAAGTACGGTCGGACATCGTACGGTTAGTGCAATGGCATAAGCCAGCTTAACTGCGAGACAGACACGTCGAGCAGGTACGAAAGTAGGTCATAGTGATCCGGTGGTTCTGTATGGAAGGGCCATCGCTCAACGGATAAAAGGTACGCCGGGGATAACAGGCTGATACCGCCCAAGAGTTCATATCGACGGCGGTGTTTGGCACCTCGATGTCGGCTCATCACATCCTGGGGCTGAAGTCGGTCCCAAGGGTATGGCTGTTCGCCATTTAAAGTGGTACGCGAGCTGGGTTCAGAACGTCGTGAGACAGTTCGGTCCCTATCTGCCGTGGGCGTTGGATGATTGAAGGAAGCTGCTCCTAGTACGAGAGGACCGGAGTGGACGAACCGCTGGTGTTCGGGTTGTTATGCCAATAGCATTGCCCGGTAGCTACGTTCGGAATCGATAACCGCTGAAAGCATCTAAGCGGGAAGCGAGTCCTAAGATGAGTCATCCCTAGGGATTTAATTCCTCTAAAGAGCCGTTCGAGACTAGGACGTTGATAGGCAGGGTGTGTAAGTGCTGTGAGGCATTGAGCTAACCTGTACTAATGACTCGTGAGGCTTAACCATACAACCCAGATGGGTTTACTCTTGTTAAAAGAGAAGTATGTGGTTAATGAGTGATTACTTTACAAGCACAAAAGAATACCGACTTGATTTAAGTTGAACCAATTATTACTTTTATTTAAAGCTATTTAAAAGACTTTTTAAATAGCCAGCTTTCTAAATTCTTTTACCTTTAGCTTTTTGAAAAGCTGAAAGTAATCGCAAAATTAGTCTGGAAACCATAGCATTGTGGCCCCACCTGAATCCATCTCGAACTCAGAAGTGAAACGCAATTGCGCCGATGGTAGTGTGGGGTCTCCCCATGTGAGAGTAGGTCATTTCCAGGCGCCTATTTAGTTTCCACTTTCTAGAAAGTGAAGACAAAGTTTACTGATAGTGACATATCAGCGACTTAAAAAGAATTTAGCAATATGCGTAAGCACTTTGCTAAAGGAGCGGTAGTTCAGTTGGTTAGAATACCGGCCTGTCACGCCGGGGTCGCGGGTCGAGTCCCTCC
>NZ_ABIC01000107.1 GCF_000172075.1 Shewanella benthica KT99 | reverse complement strand
GGAGTGTCAGCATCATCACGCTCGATGCTATGGGATATCAAAAGAGATAGCAAAGCTAATCGTTAAGCAAAAGGCTGATTATATTCTAGCGCTTAAAGGTCATCATTCTGGTCTACAGGGTGAATTAGAAGCTTGGTGGCACAAGTGCCAGCGTGAAGGTTTTACAGCCGATAATTTTGATGAACATACGACCATAGACAGCGGTCACGGGCGAATTGAAACAAGACGTTGTCAGCAAGTGCTGGTTAATAAAAGTTGGTTAAATAATAAATATCAGAGGGTTGGCTTAAAAAGCATTATCAAAGTGGCATCAGACGGACATGAAAAAACGACAGGTAAAGAGACCACTGAAACACGTTGGTACATTAGCTCATTAGATTTAAATGCAGAGCAGGCGTTATCTTCTGTGCGAAATCACTGGCAAGTAGAAAGTATGCATTGGGTGTTAGAGATGACATTCAGAGAAGATGGATCACGGTTCCGTAAAGGCCGAGGTCCGCTTGCTTTTAATGTGATGAGAAAAATAGCAATGACCTTGTTCAAGTAAGACCAGACAAAACGCGCGAGTATAGTGGCTAAAAAGAAGATGGCAGGGTTGGACGACGAGTATCGCTCAACCCTGTTAGAGTCAGGGATTAAAATGCGCTAGCCGTGGGCCAAGCTAGTTGACGTCTAACATTTAACTATATTTCTTATAGGTAATAAAAAGAGCCAGTAAAGGCTCTTTATGACAGAAGTAATAAAGAATATTAATTTTAATAGTTAACGGTCATTATTTCATCCGAACCATAGGTCATAGCTATCTCTTTAATTGTTACCGTTCCCTTAATATAGGGGGAGATCTTGCTCGCCGTTTTATCAGCTCCATGGCTCAATGCAAATTGATGGAAGCTTTCACCATTACAGACTAAGCGTGGGAAAATTCTCTGCTTGTTAATGTGGTAGCTCTTCATGGTATCTCTAAATTGATAGAGGCTGTTACTGGCTCCGGCTTTACAGACGGCCACAAGGGTGTTTTCCATATGGGTAGACATGCCAGCTGAAACTGAAAATGCCATTGGAGATAGAGCGAACACTGCGATAGCGAGTAGTTTTCATGG
>NZ_ABIC01000108.1 GCF_000172075.1 Shewanella benthica KT99 | reverse complement strand
CTAAGCTGAGGTTAGTCCAAATACGTCTGGGTAGTCGCATTTACCCACCACGCCCGCAATGATAGTGCTGATCACTGTTATCGGGGATAACTTGCGCTTCTTGCACGTTTCAACGACTGAGAGGATCCGAGATCGAAACTTCTCACCCCTATCTGAACTGGTGCCATAGCAGATCTTGCGCATGATCACGCTGCCACGCAAACAACGCTCGGCTTCGTTATTGGTCAAAGGTGTCCCTGGGTGATTGAGAAAAACCCATAAACCTTGCTCATATTTGAGAATATGCCGGCATCGGCCTGAGTAGCGTGAAGCGGGCACATTTTCCCCGCACTCAAGCCAGCGCTTAATATTGCGCCTTAGTCGTTGCATTCGCCGACGCCACATTATTTCGTCAACGTCACCGGCTTCATATCTATGTTGAGTGCGAAATACGGACTTGAATAGCAATACCAGTCGATTGCCGATACTCGCGGTAAGCCCCTTACCTGAATAATCGGCCATTTGTTGTAAATTACGCTGCACATGGGCAAGGCAAAATTGATGCCGTTCGGGCTCAATCCAGTTGTAGCTGGGACATTGGTCACTCACGACAATCACTTGGGTATGCTCGCCTAATATCGATTTGGCTGCATCCTTATTACGAAAATATTTCACCTGTTGGAATACGGCATCCTCACTCGATAACAACCAGACCCAGCGGGTATGCTCTTCACCATTACGATTGTGCGTCGTCTCGTCGTAAGCATTCACCAGAGGGGGATTGACTAAGCTGAGGTTAGTCCAAATACGTCTGGGTAGTCGCATTTACCCACCACGCCCGCAATGATAGTGCTGATCACTGTTATCGGGGATAACTTGCGCTTCTTGCACGTTTCAACGACTGAGAGGATCCGAGATCGAAACTTCTCACCCCTATCTGAACTGGTGCCATAGCAGATCTTGCGCATGATCACGCTGCCACGCAACAACGCTCGGCTTCGTTATTGGTCAAAGGTGTCCCTGGGTGATTGAGAAAACCCATAAACCTTGCTCATATTTGAGATATGTCGGCATCGGCCTGAGTAGCGTGAAGCGGGCACATTTTCCCCGCACT
>NZ_ABIC01000109.1 GCF_000172075.1 Shewanella benthica KT99 | reverse complement strand
CAGATACACGGGCAATAGTGTCATGCCGAGGATACTGCTTAAAGACGATACTGACGAAGCCATCAAGCTTAGATGTCCAAAGTTTCAATGTCTTCCCATCCTTCAGAGCTGACATAACCGCACTTATAGCGAGTAAAATAATATCTAATAAGTTATGTTTTTACAACGCTCAATACGGGGATCCGCAATCGAATCAAAATGTTTTAAAAAGGTCGCAGTCATTAACATCACCAAAAAAGAGTATTTGGTGATCTGATCGCTACTTGAGCATAAAGTTCAATTTATAATGATCTTGCCGTGCATCAGATGGCCTACTGGTTTTATTTGTCCTAGGTGCAGTTGTGAGCATAGTTATCAGCTCACTACTCGTGATGTCTATGAATGTAGTCAGTGTCATAAACAAACATCTGTCACCGCAGATACTGTATTCCATGGTAGCCGTATTCCCTTAGCGAAGTGGTTTTGGGCCATCTACTTTCTCGGCTCAGATAAAGGCAGCATTTCAGCATTGAGACTCAGTAAACTCATAGAGGTTAATTGGCGAACGGCACGCTTAATATTGAGCAAGTTGAGAACGGCAATGGGTCATAGAGACAGTCTATATAGGCTTTCAGGTCTCATTGAAATGGATGATGCCTTCGTTGGGGGAAAGAGAAAAGGTAAACGCGGACGTGGAGCCGCAGGGTAAACGCCTGTGTTAATTGCTGTTGAAAGCAAAGTGAAACGCGCGGGATTTATCGCTATGCAGGCCGTCGACAGTGTTTGTCATGAAGCCGTTAACGATTTTGTTGCTAGGCACTTAAATGCACAGCAAGAAGTTCATACTGACGGACTAGCCGCTTTGAATATCATAGATAACACTCAACAGCATGAAGCTAGGGTTACACCGAGTGAGTTGGTCGATGAATGGTTGCCTTGGGTTCATATTGCAATAGGTAACTTAAAAGCCTTTTTACTCGGCACATTTCATGGAGTTTCGGGAAAATACCTTCACGAATACCTTAGTGAGTTCTGTTATCGGTTTAACCGAAGAAAAATGGAAAAAGAAATCCCTAATAGGCGGTTAAATCTGGCAATAATCATGCGC
>NZ_ABIC01000110.1 GCF_000172075.1 Shewanella benthica KT99 | reverse complement strand
AGCGGACGGGACTCGAACCCGCGACCCCCGGCGTGACAGGCCGGTATTCTAACCAACTGAACTACCGCTCCTTTAGCAAAGTGCTTACGCATATTGCTAAATTCTTTTTAAGTCGCTGATATGTCACTATCAGTAAACTTTGTCTTCACTTTCTAGAAAGTGGAAACTAAATAGGCGCCTGGAAATGACCTACTCTCACATGGGGAGACCCCACACTACCATCGGCGCAATTGCGTTTCACTTCTGAGTTCGAGATGGATTCAGGTGGGGCCACAATGCTATGGTTTCCAGACTAATTTTGCGATTACTTTCAGCTTTTCAAAAAGCTAAAGGTAAAAGAATTTAGAAAGCTGGCTATTTAAAAAGTCTTTTAAATAGCTTTAAATAAAAGTAATAATTGGTTCAACTTAAATCAAGTCGGTATTCTTTTGTGCTTGTAAAGTAATCACTCATTAACCACATACTTCTCTTTTAACAAGAGTAAACCCATCTGGGTTGTATGGTTAAGCCTCACGAGTCATTAGTACAGGTTAGCTCAATGCCTCACAGCACTTACACACCCTGCCTATCAACGTCCTAGTCTCGAACGGCTCTTTAGAGGAATTAAATCCCTAGGGATGACTCATCTTAGGACTCGCTTCCCGCTTAGATGCTTTCAGCGGTTATCGATTCCGAACGTAGCTACCGGGCAATGCTATTGGCATAACAACCCGAACACCAGCGGTTCGTCCACTCCGGTCCTCTCGTACTAGGAGCAGCTTCCTTCAATCATCCAACGCCCACGGCAGATAGGGACCGAACTGTCTCACGACGTTCTGAACCCAGCTCGCGTACCACTTTAAATGGCGAACAGCCATACCCTTGGGACCGACTTCAGCCCCAGGATGTGATGAGCCGACATCGAGGTGCCAAACACCGCCGTCGATATGAACTCTTGGGCGGTATCAGCCTGTTATCCCCGGCGTACCTTTTATCCGTTGAGCGATGGCCCTTCCATACAGAACCACCGGATCACTATGACCTACTTTCGTACCTGCTCGACGTGTCTGTCTCGCAGTTAAGCTGGCTTATGCCATTGCACTAAC
>NZ_ABIC01000111.1 GCF_000172075.1 Shewanella benthica KT99 | reverse complement strand
TGATAGTGTTAATGTGAAAGGGATAGCGACTTACTTGTAGTTGTTATTAATAGCATTAGCGCGAAAAATAAATAATTGAGTTCTCAAACACTTAAATCAAGTGCTGGAGCATAGACCTTTAATTAGGAAAGTGCTTCAAGAGTATTCTTTTGGCGAAAGTAAACACCATTAGTTGCGATACGATTCGTTTTCTACTATTTGTAGAGAATATTGAGTCTGTTAGCGCAGTCGATGTGTTGTTATGCAAGGCGCGAAAGCGAACGAGGAGGGCGTGTAGTTTACTACATAACCGACAAGTGAGTTTGAGTAACGCTGCATAACAGTACAGTGGCAAGCGAATAAAGACCCATGTGGGTTGTATGGTTAAGTGACTAAGCGTATACGGTGGATGCCTTGGCAGTCAGAGGCGATGAAGGACGTAGTAACTTGCGAAAAGCGTTGGCGAGCTAGTAACAAGCATTTGAGCTAACGATGTCCGAATGGGGAAACCCACTCACATAAGTGAGTATCATATACTGAATACATAGGTATATGAGGCAAACCCGGGGAACTGAAACATCTAAGTACCCGGAGGAACAGAAATCAACCGAGATTCCCCTAGTAGCGGCGAGCGAACGGGGATTAGCCCTTAAGTCTATGGGGTGTTAGTGGAATGAGTTGGAAAGCTCAGCGGCACAGGGTGATAGCCCCGTACATGAAAACTAACCATAGATGAAAACGAGTAGGACGGGACACGTGACATCTTGTCTGAACATGGGGGGACCATCCTCCAAGGCTAAATACTCCTGACTGACCGATAGTGAACCAGTACCGTGAGGGAAAGGCGAAAAGAACCCCTGTGAGGGGAGTGAAATAGAACCTGAAACCGTATACGTACAAGCAGTGGGAGCGGTTCCATTCTTCGGAATAAGAGACCGTGACTGCGTACCTTTTGTATAATGGGTCAGCGACTTACATTTTGTAGCGAGGTTAAGCGAATAGCGGAGCCGTAGGGAAACCGAGTGTTAACTGCGCGTATCTTTAATTAGAGAAGTTGCAAGGTGTAGACCCGAAACCCGGTGATCTATC
>NZ_ABIC01000112.1 GCF_000172075.1 Shewanella benthica KT99 | reverse complement strand
TTTTAATCCTGACTCTAACAGGGTGAGCGATACTCGTCGTCCAACCTGCCATCTCTTTTAGCCACTATACTCGCGCGTTTGTCTGGTCTTGCTTGAACAAAGTCATTGCTATTTTCTCATCACATTAAAAACAAGCGGACCTCGGCCTTTACGGAACCGTGATCCATCTTCTCTGAATGTCATCTCTAACACCCAATGCATACTTTCTACTTGCCAGTGATTTCGCACAGAAGATAACGCCTGCTCTGCATTTAAATCTAATGAGCTAATGTACCAACGTGTTTCAGTGGTCTCTTTACCTGTCGTTTTTTCATGTACGTCTGATGTCACTTTGATAATGCTTTTTAAGCCAACCCACTGATATTTACTATTTAACCAACTTTTACTAACCAGCACTTGCTGACAACGTCTTGTTTCAATTCGCCCGTGACCGCTGTCTATGGTCGTATGTTCATCAAAATTATCGGCTGTAAAACCTTCACGCTGGCACTTGTGCCACCAAGCTTCTAATTCACCCTGTAGACCAGAATGATGACCTTTAAGCGCTAGAATATAATCAGCCTTTTGCTTAACGATTAGCTTTGCTATCTCTTTTTGACATCCCATAGCATCGAGCGTGATGATGCTGACAACTCCAGGCGCTCACAGTATGAAGTGCAGTTTTGCCGTCAATGGCAATGACATCGCAACCAGTACCTTCTAGGAGAGAAGAAATCCAAGCTTGAAAAGCTTTCTCTATTTCATCCGCTTTTAATCGGCAGATAACACGGGCAATAGTGTCATGCCGAGGAATACCTGCTTTAAAAGGACGATACTGACGAAGCCAATCAAGCTTTAGATGTCCAAAGTTTTCAATGTCTTCCCATCCTTCAGAGCCTGACATAACCGCACTTATAGCGAGTAAAATAATATCTAATAAGTTATGTTTTTTACAACGCTCAATACGGGGATCCGCAATCGAATCAAAATGTTTTAAAAAGGTCGCAGTCATTAACATCACCAAAAAAGAGTATTTGGTGATCTGATCGCTACTTGAGCATAAAGTTCAATTTATAATGATCT
>NZ_ABIC01000113.1 GCF_000172075.1 Shewanella benthica KT99 | reverse complement strand
AATGGTATTCGCTCGAGGCGCTACCTAAATAGCTTTCGAGGAGAACCAGATATCTCCCGGTTTGATTGGCCTTTCACCCCCATCCACAAGTCATCCGCTCATTTTTCAACATAAGTCGGTTCGGTCCTCCAGTTGATGTTACTCAACCTTCAACCTGCCCATGGATAGATCACCGGGTTTCGGGTCTACACCTTGCAACTAAACGCGCAGTTAACACTCGGTTTCCCTACGGCTCCGCTATTCGCTTAACCTCGCTACAAAATGTAAGTCGCTGACCCATTATACAAAAGGTACGCAGTCACGGTCTCTTATTCCGAAGAATGGAACCGCTCCCACTGCTTGTACGTATACGGTTTCAGGTTCTATTTCACTCCCCTCACAGGGGTTCTTTTCGCCTTTCCCTCACGGTACTGGTTCACTATCGGTCAGTCAGGAGTATTTAGCCTTGGAGGATGGTCCCCCCATGTTCAGACAAGATGTCACGTGTCCCGTCCTACTCGTTTTCATCTATAGTTAGTTTTCATGTACGGGGCTATCACCCTGTGCCGCTGAGCTTTCCAACTCATTCCACTAACACCCTATAGACTTAAGGGCTAATCCCCGTTCGCTCGCCGCTACTAGGGGAATCTCGGTTGATTTCTGTTCCTCCGGGTACTTAGATGTTTCAGTTCCCCGGGTTTGCCTCACATACCTATGTATTCAGTATGTGATACTCACTTATGTGAGTGGGTTTCCCCATTCGGACATCGTTAGCTCAAATGCTTGTTACTAGCTCGCCAACGCTTTTCGCAAGTTACTACGTCCTTCATCGCCTCTGACTGCCAAGGCATCCACCGTATACGCTTAGTCACTTAACCATACAACCCACATGGGTCTTTATCCGCTTGCCACTATACTGTTATGCAGCGTTACTCAAACTCACTTGTCGGTTATGTAGTAAACTACACGCCCTCCTCGTTCGCTTTCGCGCCTTGCCTAACAACACATCGACTGCGCTAACAGACTCAATATTCTCTACAAATAGTAGAAAACGAATCGTATCGCAACTAA
>NZ_ABIC01000114.1 GCF_000172075.1 Shewanella benthica KT99 | reverse complement strand
GAGTAACTCACTGCTAGACTCTGTCGAACAAGCCGCTAACGAGTGGCTACTCGAGTTAGTGCATAGAGTATTACCGAGTGAATACCCCTTTAAGTCGATAGAGGCTCATGATGCTAGCTCCCTCAAATTGCACATTGGTTTAACTAAAGAGTTTCCCGGCCGATTCACCAAGACTCACCCGGCAGCCATGGAGTGACACGTGACCATGGATTTGATGTCTGGTCATTACAATTATCTGGGTATTTCTCCCGATTCAGAAAGTGAGCGGCACTATAATCCCTTTGCTTATGAAATACAGGACACCTTGCTGCTCATGGACGCGGGTTACTTTAATATTGATTACTGCTATCAAGCAGACAAACACGGTGGTCATGTAATTATGCGAACCAATGGTAAAATTAATCCCGATATAAAAGCGGCTTTTGATAGCCAAGGACTTGCGATAGAAGGGTTAATCGGTAAAAAATTAAAGCAACTTAAATGGCATCGAGAGCAAATAATCGACCTCGATGTTCAGTGGAAAAGCAAGCCAGGAACTCATCGGTTAATCGCCTTCTGGGATAGAAATAAATCGGCGATTGGTTACCTCATCACCAACCTAAAGCGAGCACAATTCAGCGCTGATAAAGTAAGTAAATTATATGGGTTGCGCTGGCAAATAGAATTATTCTTCAAGGAGTTAAAGTCCTACAGCGGTTTAAAAACCTTCAATACTCGAGATAAAAGTATTGCCGAAAGTCTCGTGTGGGCGAGCATGCTTACCTTACTATTAAAGCGCTTTATCGCGAGGGCGAGCGGCCTAATACACCAAGTGACTATATCTACGCAAAAAGTCGCACGGTGTGCAAACGATTGGCTGCCTGACATTTTAAAAGCACTGTTATCTGGACGTGAATACAGGATCAAAAAGACACTAAGGAAATGGTGCCGTTACTTCAGTGAGTATGCTTGCCGCGCTCATCCTAAAAGAGATAATCAGACGCTTTTTGTACAACTAACAGAAACTCATGTCTGAGAATGTATAACCCCTCATATTAAAGGGCTACAG
>NZ_ABIC01000115.1 GCF_000172075.1 Shewanella benthica KT99 | reverse complement strand
GAAGTACGGTACCATTTGCCTAGTTCTTAGCCGAGTCTCTCAAGCGCCTTGGTATTCTCTACCCAACCACCTGTGTCGGTTTGGGGTACGATTCCTACTAACCTGAAGCTTAGAAGATTTTCCTGGAAGCATGGCATCAACTACTTCAACCCCTTAGGGTCTCGTCATCAGTCCTCAGTCTTGCAATTTAATGCGTATCCCCGGATTTGCCTAAGAATACAACCTACAACCTTAAACGCGGACAACCAACGCCGCGCTAGCCTAGCCTTCTCCGTCTCTCCATCGCAGTTAGCAGAAGTACAGGAATATTAACCTGTTTCCCATCGATTACGCCTTTCGGCCTCACCTTAGGGGTCGACTTACCCTGCCCTGATTAACATTGGACAGGAAACCTTGGTCTTTCGGCGAGGGAGTTTTTCACTCCCTTTATCGTTACTCATGTCAGCATTCGCACTTCTGATACCTCCAGCGTGGGTTACCCCTTCGCCTTCAACGGCTTACAGAACGCTCCTCTACCGCTTGCCAGTAAACTAGCAAACCCATAGCTTCGGTGTATTGCTTAGCCCCGTTAAATCTTCCGCGCAGGCCGACTCGACTAGTGAGCTATTACGCTTTCTTTAAATGATGGCTGCTTCTAAGCCAACATCCTAGCTGTCTAAGCCTTCCCACATCGTTTCCCACTTAGCAATAACTTTGGGACCTTAGCTGATGGTCTGGGTTGTTTCCCTTTCCACGACGGACGTTAGCACCCGCCGTGTGTCTCCCGAGTAGTACTCATTGGTATTCGGAGTTTGCAAAGGGTTGGTAAGTCGGGATGACCCCCTAGCCTTAACAGTGCTCTACCCCCAATGGTATTCGCTCGAGGCGCTACCTAAATAGCTTTCGAGGAGAACCAGATATCTCCCGGTTTGATTGGCCTTTCACCCCCATCCACAAGTCATCCGCTCATTTTTCAACATAAGTCGGTTCGGTCCTCCAGTTGATGTTACTCAACCTTCAACCTGCCCATGGATAGATCACCGGGTTTCGGGTCTACACCTGCAAC
>NZ_ABIC01000116.1 GCF_000172075.1 Shewanella benthica KT99 | reverse complement strand
TTGCTCACTAAAGTCATGAATTCGACGAGCGGGTAAGGAGGACAAGTAGGCGCACTCCTCTAGATAACCGGTATGACATTGACGGTTAATTTTTGCAACAATGACATTGATGAAGTCTCGGTATTGCTTTAAATCAGTGAAATCACGACTGTCGCGTAATAACAGTTGTTGCTCTATCTTACGCTTTAGATGGCCATTAGGGCCCTCAATTGCGCCATTTTCATGGGCGACACCTTTGTTGTTTCGAGTGGCTTTTACCCCGTAATGTGTGCATAACTTGGTGTAGCGTTCTGTCAGAACTTCAGCTTCGGTGTGGTTTTTAAATGCAGCGCTTAAGCTGTCTGTACGGTGGGTGAGTGGCACGCCACCACTCTGCCAAAAAGCATTTTGAAGCCCTGATGACAGTGACTCAAAACTTTCACCACCGAGTACAACCTCGACATAGGTCCAGCCACTGAACACCAAACGGTAATGATAAAGCTTGTGCTTAAATGTGTTGCCAGCGAGGGTTATATTTAGCTCGTTGGCCCAAGTGTAGTCAGAAATGCCCATTGCCCCCGGCGTATGTTTCTGCCTGAAAATGACGTCTTGCTCAGGCCCGTGTATGACGCGCCATGTCTTAATTCGGCGTTGTAAAGTGCGTAGCTGTGAGCGCTCCAATTGCCCCGGTGCGATTTCCTCTAGTTTTTCGAATAATGTAATGGGCTGCAGTGAGGGTTCTTTTTCAAGCAACGGCACAACATGCTGCTCGAAAAGACCATTAAGAGGATCTTTTCTGGTCGCGTATTGACGTGGTAATTTGCTGGTGTTGTGTTGGCCAGCATCAATTCGTCTAGCTGAACGGGAATAAAACCCCGCCTTTGCCGCAGCAGATGATTGAGTCTGTTTAGGTTTATTACGATAAGACATATATAGGTTAACCTGTAGTTGGTTTATGGGTTTTCCAGGCATATAAATCTCTCAAGAATTATGTATGCCTAAAGATGACCAAAACCGGACAAGCTAATTGTCGCGAACTGGCCAAGTTAATTGTCGCCTAATAA
>NZ_ABIC01000117.1 GCF_000172075.1 Shewanella benthica KT99 | reverse complement strand
AAATACGGACTTGAATAGCAATACCAGTCGATTGCCGATACTCGCGGTAAGCCCCTTACCTGAATAATCGGCCATTTGTTGTAAATTACGCTGCACATGGGCAAGGCAAAATTGATGCCGTTCGGGCTCAATCCAGTTGTAGCTGGGACATTGGTCACTCACGACAATCGCTTGGGTATGCTCGCCTAATATCGATTTGGCTGCATCCTTATTACGAAAATATTTCACCTGTTGGAATACGGCATCCTCACTCGATAACAACCAGACCCAGCGGGTATGCTCTTCACCATTACGATTGTGCGTCGTCTCGTCAACATGCACTAATGACGCTTTTTTTATGTGTTGATGCAGAGCTTGGTGTGTCGGCGTCAGCATACTACTGACTCGCCCTTGCGCTTCAGAAATCAGACCGATAGAGAAATGAGTCCCGTATTGGTCTTGCAGTAAACGTTGAATTTTACGTACGCTCAGGTGATACAAGCCACTGAGCACAGCCACGTAACTGAGCAATCGTGGCCCCATCTGACCATCGGGAGCCTCTTCAGGCAAGGCTCCTTTACTCACTGTGTTGCACTGCTGACAACGCCCGTGAAATAACTGGTATTCGGTGATATCAAGTGTAGGTTTAGGTAATTCAAACACCTGATGGCGATAACTTGGCGACGAGTTAGCCACAACTTTACCGCCACAATCAGCGCAGCAACTATCTGGCAAACAAGCAATTCTCTCGTCAGTCTCTGTAAGCTTTGCTAATGGTCTTTTATGCCCCGTATGTCCAGGTTGAGCGCCAACCTTATTTCCACTACGAGGCGTTTGAGCTTTTTTCGCTCGGCCTTATCCGCAGGGGAGTCAGAGGATGGTGATTTGGATGAGTTTCTAGAGCTCAATGCTAGGCGGTCTTCATATTCACGTAACTTTTCCCACAGTTCTTGAATGAGTAAGTTTGCTTTTTTTTCACCGAGTTCAGCAACCGTAGGCGGCTCTGTTGCGAATTGTTTTTTCTTTTTCATGAAGCTATTTTGACACGGCAAAGAGATCGTTC
>NZ_ABIC01000118.1 GCF_000172075.1 Shewanella benthica KT99 | reverse complement strand
GACAGTCACCCCCAGTTAATAATGACTTCAGCGATGACAATGAGAGTCGCACCATTGCCGAAGATAGCGCCCAGATCACTGGCAATGTCATTGATGGCAGCAGTGTTGATGGCCCATTAACGGTGACCACCTTCACCATCGCCGGTGACAACACGGTGCATACTGCCGACGGCAGTGACATTGACATCAGCGGCGTGGGCACCTTTAGCCTCAGCAGCACTGGCGTATACACCTTTACTCCCGCCGCCAACTACAACGGCAACGTGCCGGTGATCACCTACACCCTCACCGATGGCTCAGGTACCGATGACACCTCGACCCTGACGCTGACAGTCACCCCAGTTAATGATGACTTCAGCGATGACAATGAGAGTCGCACCATTGCCGAAGATAGCGCCCAGATCACTGGCAATGTCATTGATGGCAGCAGTGTTGATGGCCCATTAACGGTGACCACCTTCACCATCGCCGGTGACAACACGGTGCATACTGCCGACGGCAGTGACATTGACATCAGCGGCGTGGGCACCTTTAGCCTCAGCAGCACTGGCGTATACACCTTTACTCCCGCCGCCAACTACAACGGCAACGTGCCGGTGATCACCTACACCCTCACCGATGGCTCAGGTACCGATGACACCTCGACCCTGACGCTGACAGTCACCCCAGCTAATGATGACTTCAGCGATGACAATGAGAGTCGCACCATTGCCGAAGATAGCGCCCAGATCACTGGCAATGTCATTGATGGCAGCAGTGTTGATGGCCCATTAACGGTGACCACCTTCACCATCGCCGGTGACAACACGGTGCATACTGCCGATGGCAGTGACATTGACATCAGCGGCGTGGGCACCTTTAGCCTCAGCAGCACTGGCGTATACACCTTTACTCCCGCCGCCAACTACAACGGCAACGTGCCGGTGATCACCTACACCCTCACCGATGGCTCAGGTACCGATGACACCTCGACCCTGACGCTGACAGTCACCCCAGTTAATGATGACTTCAGCGATGACAATGAGAGTCGCAC
>NZ_ABIC01000119.1 GCF_000172075.1 Shewanella benthica KT99 | reverse complement strand
ACTAGTGAGCTATTACGCTTCTTTAAATGATGCTGCTCTAGCCACATCCTAGCTGTCTAGCTTCCCACATCGTTTCCCACTTAGCAATAACTTGGGACTTAGCTGATGGTCTGGGTTGTTTCCCTTTCCACGACGGACGTTAGCACCCGCCGTGTGTCTCCCGAGTAGTACTCATTGGTATTCGGAGTTTGCAAAGGGTTGGTAAGTCGGGATGACCCCCTAGCCTTAACAGTGCTCTACCCCCAATGGTATTCGCTCGAGGCGCTACCTAAATAGCTTTCGAGGAGAACCAGATATCTCCCGGTTTGATTGGCCTTTCACCCCCATCCACAAGTCATCCGCTCATTTTTCAACATAAGTCGGTTCGGTCCTCCAGTTGATGTTACTCAACCTTCAACCTGCCCATGGATAGATCACCGGGTTTCGGGTCTACACCTTGCAACTAAACGCGCAGTTAACACTCGGTTTCCCTACGGCTCCGCTATTCGCTTAACCTCGCTACAAAATGTAAGTCGCTGACCCATTATACAAAAGGTACGCAGTCACGGTCTCTTATTCCGAAGAATGGAACCGCTCCCACTGCTTGTACGTATACGGTTTCAGGTTCTATTTCACTCCCCTCACAGGGGTTCTTTTCGCCTTTCCCTCACGGTACTGGTTCACTATCGGTCAGTCAGGAGTATTTAGCCTTGGAGGATGGTCCCCCCATGTTCAGACAAGATGTCACGTGTCCCGTCCTACTCGTTTTCATCTATAGTTAGTTTTCATGTACGGGGCTATCACCCTGTGCCGCTGAGCTTTCCAACTCATTCCACTAACACCCTATAGACTTAAGGGCTAATCCCCGTTCGCTCGCCGCTACTAGGGGAATCTCGGTTGATTTCTGTTCCTCCGGGTACTTAGATGTTTCAGTTCCCCGGGTTTGCCTCACATACCTATGTATTCAGTATGTGATACTCACTTATGTGAGTGGGTTCCCCATCGGACATCGTTAGCTCAAATGCTTTGTTACTAGCTCGCCAACGC
>NZ_ABIC01000120.1 GCF_000172075.1 Shewanella benthica KT99 | reverse complement strand
CTGAGGTTAGTCCAAATACGTCTGGGTAGTCGCATTTACCCACCACGCCCGCAATGATAGTGCTGATCACTGTTATCGGGGATAACTTGCGCTTCTTGCACGTTTCAACGACTGAGAGGATCCGAGATCGAAACTTCTCACCCCTATCTGAACTGGTGCCATAGCAGATCTTGCGCATGATCACGCTGCCACGCAAACAACGCTCGGCTTCGTTATTGGTCAAAGGTGTCCCTGGGTGATTGAGAAAAACCCATAAACCTTGCTCATATTTGAGAATATGCCGGCATCGGCCTGAGTAGCGTGAAGCGGGCACATTTTCCCCGCACTCAAGCCAGCGCTTAATATTGCGCCTTAGTCGTTGCATTCGCCGACGCCACATTATTTCGTCAACGTCACCGGCTTCATATCTATGTTGAGTGCGAAATACGGACTTGAATAGCAATACCAGTCGATTGCCGATACTCGCGGTAAGCCCCTTACCTGAATAATCGGCCATTTGTTGTAAATTACGCTGCACATGGGCAAGGCAAAATTGATGCCGTTCGGGCTCAATCCAGTTGTAGCTGGGACATTGGTCACTCACGACAATCGCTTGGGTATGCTCGCCTAATATCGATTTGGCTGCATCCTTATTACGAAAATATTTCACCTGTTGGAATACGGCATCCTCACTCGATAACAACCAGACCCAGCGGGTATGCTCTTCACCATTACGATTGTGCGTCGTCTCGTCAACATGCACTAATGACGCTTTTTTTATGTGTTGATGCAGAGCTTGGTGTGTCGGCGTCAGCATACTACTGACTCGCCCTTGCGCTTCAGAAATCAGACCGATAGAGAAATGAGTCCCGTATTGGTCTTGCAGTAAACGTTGAATTTTACGTACGCTCAGGTGATACAAGCCACTGAGCACAGCCACGTAACTGAGCAATCGTGGCCCCATCTGACCATCGGGAGCCTCTTCAGGCAAGGCTCCTTTGCTCACGGTGTTGCACTGCTGACAACGCCCGGAAATAAC
>NZ_ABIC01000121.1 GCF_000172075.1 Shewanella benthica KT99 | reverse complement strand
TCGCCACCGGTATTCCTTCAGATCTCTACGCATTTCACCGCTACACCATGAAATTCTACCCCCCTCTACAAGACTCTAGTTTGCCAGTTCAAAATGCAATTCCCAGGTTGAGCCCGGGGCTTTCACATCTTGCTTAACAAACCGCCTGCGTACGCTTTACGCCCAGTAATTCCGATTAACGCTTGCACCCCTCGTATTACCGCGGCTGCTGGCACGAAGTTAGCCGGTGCTTCTTCTGCGAGTAACGTCACAGCTATAGTTTATTAAACTACAACCTTTCCTCCTCGCTGAAAGTGCTTTACAACCCGAAGGCCTTCTTCACACACGCGGCATGGCTGCATCAGGCTTGCGCCCATTGTGCAATATTCCCCACTGCTGCCTCCCGTAGGAGTCTGGACCGTGTCTCAGTTCCAGTGTGGCTGATCATCCTCTCAGACCAGCTAGGGATCGTCGCCTTGGTAAGCCATTACCTTACCAACTAGCTAATCCCACCTAGGTACATCCAATCGCGAAAGGCGCACTTCGAAAAACGCGTCCCCTCCTTTCCCCCGTAGGGCGTATGCGGTATTAGCAGTCGTTTCCAACTGTTATCCCCCTCGACTGGGCAGTTCCCTAGGCATTACTCACCCGTCCGCCGCTCGACAGCAAAGGTGCAAGCACCTTCCTGTTTCCGCTCGACTTGCATGTGTTAGGCCTGCCGCCAGCGTTCAATCTGAGCCATGATCAAACTCTTCAATTAAAGTTCTTTTGATGCATCCTCTTTCGATGATGACATCGGCTCAATGAATTCTGATCCATTTAAAAGATTCGGAAGAATCTTAAAAACGTTTGTACATAAATTGTTTGAAACCATAAATGATTCCAATTATGAACACTCATATCATTGAGTAAGTTTTTATTCTCATTTACTAGCTAGTAGAAAATGATTTCGAATAACTCAACACCTGTGAGTGTCCACACAGATTTCTTGTTTTGAATTGTTAAAGAGCTGGTGCTTGATAGCACCGCCGTAGAC
>NZ_ABIC01000122.1 GCF_000172075.1 Shewanella benthica KT99 | reverse complement strand
TCCCCGAGGAATTATTCGATAAAGATAAGCTTACATTATGAAGAGCAGCATATTACAGCCGTATGGGTCTACTTGACAGTAAAATTTGAAGAGCATTGGAAGCCTGTTGATGTAGAGGTCGAGTTTAGATGCAAGTTCAAGGAGCGAAAGGTGGATGGGTAGGTTATATAGGGATATAGCACAGAGATATATAGCAAAGAGATACTTTTGAGCAATGTTTGTGGAAGCGGTATTCGCAATATTTTAGTAGCTCGTTACAGTCCGGTGCGTTTTTGGTTTTTTGAAAGTGCGTCTTCAGAGCGCTTTTGGTTTTCAAAAGCGCTCTGAAGTTCCTATACTTTCTAGAGAATAGGAACTTCGGAATAGGAACTTCAAAGCGTTTCCGAAAACGAGCGCTTCCGAAAATGCAACGCGAGCTGCGCACATACAGCTCACTGTTCACGTCGCACCTATATCTGCGTGTTGCCTGTATATATATATACATGAGAAGAACGGCATAGTGCGTGTTTATGCTTAAATGCGTACTTATATGCGTCTATTTATGTAGGATGAAAGGTAGTCTAGTACCTCCTGTGATATTATCCCATTCCATGCGGGGTATCGTATGCTTCCTTCAGCACTACCCTTTAGCTGTTCTATATGCTGCCACTCCTCAATTGGATTAGTCTCATCCTTCAATGCTATCATTTCCTTTGATATTGGATCATATGCATAGTACCGAGAAACTAGTGCGAAGTAGTGATCAGGTATTGCTGTTATCTGATGAGTATACGTTGTCCTGGCCACGGCAGAAGCACGCTTATCGCTCCAATTTCCCACAACATTAGTCAACTCCGTTAGGCCCTTCATTGAAAGAAATGAGGTCATCAAATGTCTTCCAATGTGAGATTTTGGGCCATTTTTTATAGCAAAGATTGAATAAGGCGCATTTTTCTTCAAAGCTTTATTGTACGATCTGACTAAGTTATCTTTTAATAATTGGTATTCCTGTTTATTGCTGAAGAATGCCGGTCAA
>NZ_ABIC01000123.1 GCF_000172075.1 Shewanella benthica KT99 | reverse complement strand
CCACGCTTTCGTACCTCAGCGTCAGTCTTTGTCCAGGGGGCCGCCTTCGCCACCGGTATTCCTTCAGATCTCTACGCATTTCACCGCTACACCTGAAATTCTACCCCCCTCTACAAGACTCTAGTTTGCCAGTTCAAAATGCAATTCCCAGGTTGAGCCCGGGGCTTTCACATCTTGCTTAACAAACCGCCTGCGTACGCTTTACGCCCAGTAATTCCGATTAACGCTTGCACCCCTCGTATTACCGCGGCTGCTGGCACGAAGTTAGCCGGTGCTTCTTCTGCGAGTAACGTCACAGCTACAGTTTATTAAACTACAACCTTTCCTCCTCGCTGAAAGTGCTTTACAACCCGAAGGCCTTCTTCACACACGCGGCATGGCTGCATCAGGCTTGCGCCCATTGTGCAATATTCCCCACTGCTGCCTCCCGTAGGAGTCTGGACCGTGTCTCAGTTCCAGTGTGGCTGATCATCCTCTCAGACCAGCTAGGGATCGTCGCCTTGGTAAGCCATTACCTTACCAACTAGCTAATCCCACCTAGGTACATCCAATCGCGAAAGGCGTACTTCGAAAAGCGCGTCCCCTCCTTTCCCCCGTAGGGCGTATGCGGTATTAGCAGTCGTTTCCAACTGTTATCCCCCTCGACTGGGCAGTTCCCTAGGCATTACTCACCCGTCCGCCGCTCGACAGCAAAGGTGCAAGCACCTTCCTGTTTCCGCTCGACTTGCATGTGTTAGGCCTGCCGCCAGCGTTCAATCTGAGCCATGATCAAACTCTTCAATTAAAGTTCTTTTGATGCATCCTCTTTCGATGATGACATCGGCTCAATGAAACTTTTGCCTTCACTTTTTAAAAAGTGAAAACAAAAAAACTGTTTTTCACTAACCCGAAAGTTAATGAAGCTTACATATTTTGCTTCTTTGAATTTACTTTGCTTGCTCGTGAGAGTAATAAAGTAGACACCAAAGTCGCTATGGTCACTCAGTGGTTCATTGAGTAAATTTTTG
>NZ_ABIC01000124.1 GCF_000172075.1 Shewanella benthica KT99 | reverse complement strand
GCCTAAATCTTGCATCATAATGGAGACAGAGCTCTGGCCTAATTTGCTCCATCAGGCATCGAAGTCTGGAGTGAAGTTGATGCTGGCGAACGCCCGCTTATCCGAAGAATCGGCGGGGAAGTATCGAAAACAAGCCAGTCTGAGCTTGCCCATGTTACAGAGCCTAGATCGGATCGCGGCTCAATCTAAGCAGGCGGCGGCACGTTTTATCGATTTAGGCGTCAAGCCTGAAAATATCAGCGTCTGTGGCAGCCTAAAGTTCGATCTCAATATATCGGCAGATAAAATAGCGCAAGCAAAGGCATTGCGCCTGGAGTGGCAGAGGGGCAATAGCCCTATCTGGGTGGCCGGCAGTGTACACCCTGGGGAGTTTGATGCCATCTTGAATGCGCACCGTCAGGTTTTAGCGGATAATCCCGATGCCTTGCTTATCATGGTTCCCCGTCATCCAGAGCAGTTTAATGCCGCCGCAGGTAAGATTGCCGATGCTGGATTTAACTTAGCTCGTCGCAGTTTAAATGAGTCGGTACAGCCAAAGACTCAAGTGTTATTAGGCGATACCATGGGGGAACTACTCACCTTCTATGGCGCCGCGGATCAGGCTTTTGTCGGTGGCACCCTAATCGATAACGGTGGCCATAACCCATTGGAGCCTGCTGCATTTGGATTACCGGTATTCGTCGGCCCACAGCATTGGGATTTCGCCGAGATAACCGGCTTGCTCGAAGACGCCGGGGCTTTGCAGGTGATTGCTGCGGATAGTGAACTAGCCGATGGTTTGATCAATAAGTTCAATGACGAGTCTGCCTATGACGCTGCCAGCGAGGCTGGGCTTAAGGTTATCGCCGCTAACAGAGGCGCGCTGAAGCTGCAGTTTGAGCTGGCGAGACAGTTGATCGACTCTTAAGGTTTCGAGTAACCTTTTAATAACTCTTGCCAGTTGGAAGTGGTGAATGCCAAAGCCGGGAGTTTTCCCTTCTCCTTATTGAACGAGCGTAATAAG
>NZ_ABIC01000125.1 GCF_000172075.1 Shewanella benthica KT99 | reverse complement strand
TTATGACTCATACGTAGGATCTTAAGCAAAACTCAATATCTACATGATTAACCAATGTTATTTAATAAAAGTTGGAAGTTGTACTCATCTCATGATCAAATAGTAAGTGCGAACCACTAATCAAAAATGAGAGAGCACAAGATGAATTTTAACGCGATCCTAAGCAACTGACAAGTGTTCTTAACTCATGCAACATCACTCAATTAGCCAAACAGTGTCATTTCATGCAGCGGATGCGCAACATTTCACCCATGCAGTTGGTGCTGGCAATCCTCAATACTTTGGGAACCAGAACCAATATTAACCTTGCTGATATTCATAAGAATTTATGCAGCCAACATGACATCGGGATCAACTATAAGCCCTTGCATAATAAACTAAAAAACCAGAGTTAACTCAACTGCTTAGGACTCTTGTCGAACAAGCCGCTAACGAGTGGCTACTCGAGTTAGTGCATAGAGTATTACCGAGTGAATACCCCTTTAAGTCGATAGAGGCTCATGATGCTAGCTCCCTCAAATTGCACATTGGTTTAACTAAAGAGTTTCCCGGCCGATTCACCAAGACTCACCCGGCAGCCATGGAGTGACACGTGACCACGGATTTGATGTCTGGTCATTACAATTATCTGGGTATTTCTCCCGATTCAGAAAGTGAGCGGCACTATAATCCCTTTGCTTATGAAATACAGGACACCTTGCTGCTCATGGACGCGGGTTACTTTAATATTGATTACTGCTATCAAGCAGACAAACACGGTGGTCATGTAATTATGCGAACCAATGGTAAAATTAATCCCGATATAAAAGCGGCTTTTGATAGCCAAGGACTTGCGATAGAAGGGTTAATCGGTAAAAAATTAAAGCAACTTAAATGGCATCGAGAGCAAATAATCGACCTCGATGTTCAGTGGAAAAGCAAGCCAGGAACTCATCGATTAATCGCCTTCTGGGATAGAAATAAATCGGCGATTGGTTACCTCATCACCAACCTAAAGCGAG
>NZ_ABIC01000126.1 GCF_000172075.1 Shewanella benthica KT99 | reverse complement strand
TTCCGCTGATGATGTCTCGAGCCGTATTAATCGTGTTGCTAGCTTGGTATAGTTACCGGCAATCACCACACTATCGACCATGACGTGAGCATAGTCATAGTCCTCTTCGATATTCCAATGGGCTTTCATTATCAGGGTGAGTGGCGTCGAGCTTGGCAAGTCAATTTCGAATGACAGGGCATTGTTAATCAGATGCCCCTGGCCAGAGTAGTATTGGTAGCTACCGCCATAAGGCTGCTTGAAAGGAATCGTCGCCGCTGGCAGTGGAATAGAGATCTGATTCACCAATGAGTGATTTATCGCCTCATTAATGACCACATCCAATCCCGATGTGCCTATGCTGCTAAGCAAGACTTCCAGCTCGTTGATCCAACGTCCCTTATATCTGTCCTGCAGATAAGAGCGTGCATAGGGGCTAAAACCTATTGGCTCAGTTCCCGCAATACTACCTGTCCAGCTACCGCCGGACATCACAGACCAAGAGCCGACCGGAGAGCCATCACCTGTATTACTGGTATCATATTCATCGGGTAACCCCAGATCGTGGCCAAACTCGTGTACCACCACACCCGCTGCGGCATCAATCGGCTGCACCGTATAACCAAACACCTTCTTACCCGTACCAGGAATGGTGTATCCAGGCGTATTACCGGTATAAACAAAGAATCTATGTGACCAGATGGCGTCATCGCCGAGCACGCCACCGCCGGCTTCTTCACCTATGCTGGAATGAAACAGCATCACATGATCGATATCGCCATCCGGTTCATCGAAGTTGCCGTCGCCATCGACATCGAATGGATCTTCCACATCATAGCTGGCTAATTCGGCAGCTGACATGTTAGTCAGGGCCAGAGTCACGGCTTCTTTTACCAGTTCAGGCACAGCCATATCATCATCGTTATTATCGGCATCGTTACCACCATAGAAGGCGGCATTATTTTCAGCGGTGAACCAGCCTTTAACATTACCGGTAAAATGAAACGCTCAC
>NZ_ABIC01000127.1 GCF_000172075.1 Shewanella benthica KT99 | reverse complement strand
GGTTGGATAAACTCGTAGCCCAAACAGACAAATTAAACAAGGTTAGCCTAGGTAAGAGCCCACAAGGACGGGATATCTGGATGATCATAGCCTCGAGCGAAGGTGCCGATACTCCAGCAGTATTAGCCGAGAACGGTAAGCCTAGCGTGCTGGTTCAGGCGGGGATTCACTCGGGCGAGATCGACGGTAAAGACGCGGGTATGATGTTACTGCGTGATATCGTTCTGGGTAATAAAGGTGCACTACTCGATAATGCCAACTTGTTGTTTGTACCTATTTTCAGTGTCGATGGCCACGAGCGCTCAAGCCAATACAATCGGGTAAACCAACGCGGCCCGGTAAATATGGGCTGGCGTACAACAGCTAATAACCTCAATTTAAACCGCGATTATGCCAAGGCCGATACATTAGAGATGCAACATATGCTACAAGCCATCAACGAATGGCAACCCGATCTCTATATCGATATACACGTCACCGATGGCATCGACTATCAGTATGA
Source organism: Shewanella benthica KT99 (assembly GCF_000172075.1). Taxonomy (GTDB): domain Bacteria; phylum Pseudomonadota; class Gammaproteobacteria; order Enterobacterales; family Shewanellaceae; genus Shewanella; species Shewanella benthica_A. The sequence continues at coordinate 486 of NZ_ABIC01000127.1, read as the reverse complement.
TGTGACCTTCGGCTATAACCTACCACAGGGACTCAGCCCTGCTAGCTATGCCTGGTTAGAGAAGAGTTACCGTCCCGCCATCGAGTCGGCTCTCACTCGCCAAGGCCATATTCCCGGCCCCTTAGTCTTTGCCATAGATAACACAGATATCACTAAAGGCATGTCGCTGTGGAATCCCAGCCCTCGTTATTCCAATGGCTATGGTGATGCCAGACACCTGCCGACTATCTTGATAGAGAACCACAGCCTCAAACCCTACAAGCAGCGAGTGCTAGGGACCTATGTGATGCTCGAAGCGACACTGAAAATAGTGGGCCAGCAGGCCACTAAACTAAAATCAGCCATCAAGCAGGATAAATTCCGCTATCCGCCCAGAGTGACACTCACCTGGAAACAGGTGCAACAGAAGCAAAGCTGGGACTTTAAGGGCATGGAATACCGCATGGAAGCAAGCCCGATCAGCGGCAACGAGATCGTCAGATGGAT
>NZ_ABIC01000128.1 GCF_000172075.1 Shewanella benthica KT99 | reverse complement strand
CTGATAGATGCATATCTGCCCAGTCTTTATTTTTGGGTCTAAAACCATCACAACATCATATTCATGTGTAATGGCTGGCCATCATCGGTCAACGATATGGCTACTACGAAAGGTGTTTGTTGCTGGAACCTCTTCCCGGTTACCTCCATGCTGTTCGCCACCACGGCAAGATCATTATAAATTGAACTTTATGCTCAAGTAGCGATCAGATCACCAAATACTCTTTTTTGGTGATGTTAATGACTGCTACTTTTTTAAAACTTTTTGATTCGATTGCGGATCCCCGTATTGAGCGTTGTAAAAAACATAACTTATTAGATATTGTTTTACTCGCTATAAGTGCGGTTATGTCAGGCTCTGAAGGATGGGAAGACATTGAAAACTTTGGACATCTAAAGCTTGATTGGCTTCGTCAGTATCGTCCTTTTAAAGCAGGTATTCCTCGGCATGACACTATTGCCCGTGTTATCTGCCGATTAAAAGCGGATGAAAAAGAGATAGCAAAGCTAATCGTTAAGCAAAAGGCTGATTATATTCTAGCGCTTAAAGGTCATCATTCTGGTCTACAGGGTGAATTAAAACAAGACGTTGTCAGCAAGTGCTGGTTAATAAAAGTTGGTTAAATAATAAATATCAGTGGGTTGGCTTAAAAAGCATTATCAAAGTGACATCAGACGTACATGAAAAAACGACAGGTAAAGAAACCACTGAAACACGTTGGTACATTAGCTCATTAGATTTAAATGCAGAGCAGGCGTTATCTTCTGTGCGAAATCACTGGCAAGTAGAAAGTATGCATTGGGTGTTAGAGATGACATTCAGAGAAGATGAATCACGGATCCGTAAAGGCCGAGGTCCGCTTGCTTTTAATGTGATGAGAAAAATAGCAATGACCTTGTTCAAGCAAGACCAGACAAAACGCGCGAGTATAGTGGCCAAAAAGAAGATGGCAGGGTTGGACGACGAGTATCGCTCAACCCTGTAG
>NZ_ABIC01000129.1 GCF_000172075.1 Shewanella benthica KT99 | reverse complement strand
TTTAGCTTGCTAAATCACCAGTTTATCGGCCAATTTCCATTGCAGCTCAAGCCAGTGATGCCTTCTTACGCCTGACCATCTCAGATGACGATGACCACATCATGTCAGACGAACAACTTCTGACGGCTACTCGGTGCCTTAGAGACTTTATCCTGTACCGCGCTATACACCTTCTCTAAAAATCTTGGTACCACACAAAGCGTGTGTGGACGTACCTGGACTATGGCTTCTTTGACCGCCATAGGGTTTTGCAAATAGACGTTATGGCCACCACTGC